>JBBRBJ010000055.1:0-21518 GCA_038205925.1 Rhodobacterales bacterium
ATCCAAAGCGGCCTCAATCACTGACCAAGGCGTCGGTAGCGTTGAGCCAAAAGCAAGGCCCGGCTGAATATTGAAAATGTCGTCAAAGCACGACCGGAGGGGGTTGTAGGAGAATGGCGGGCGACCACCTCGCATCTGCTCAAGGCTTTTGCGCTTCATGTCGGTCGGTTGCGGTGCGATCCGCGCAAGGTCAATGTCAGGCAAAAGGCGTATCGTCACTGGGTGGTTCTCCTGCACGAGGATTTGCGTCGACCGACACCTTGTGGTGTTGGAATCGGTCCATGATCACATTATCAGGTATCCGCATCCCAAAAGCAACGTCCGTTCTTGATTTGTCCACGATCACTGCCCACGGCGAACCTTTCGCGTGGGACAGATCGACAAGACGGGCTGGCGACAACTTGCCGTAACGCTTCACAACCTCCTCAATCAGGTCGATTACGTCCGGGTCTGTTGGCAGAGGCAGGTCGCGCTCTTTGCCTGTCAACGGGTCTTTCGCGACGGCGCGCATTGCAATGGCGTCCGATCCAGACACCTTGAAGGCGCGGTAGACAGCGGGATGAACCGGGCCGTACTGCCAAGCCTCGAAGTAGCCAGAAACGAGGGGGCACTTGTTCTTCGTAAGATAGATGCCGTGCGCAAAGTAGAGCAGTTTTTGAAGGGCGAGGTTGGATATGTTGATCCCGCGCCGCTCCGCCTCATCAAGCATGAGGTTCGCTACTGCCCTCGGATCGTATGCGCCACTCATCGCCTCATGCCCGCCGCCTGTTCTTCTTTTGTTCGCAATCGTGCAGCAAGCCGGGGTGATTTGGCAAGGACGAAGATGGATGGTGCCCCAAGACGGATTCGAACCGCCGACCCCTTCATTACGAATGAAGTGCTCTACCAGCTGAGCTCTTGGGGCATCTCAGGCCTTCTACCGCCACGCTGCGATCTTTTCAAGACACCCAGTCGCGCCTTGTAAGATCCTTGTAACGAGGCGACTCGTGGTCGCCTAACCACTTGTTATCAAAACAATTTTAGACCATCATCACACGCATTACGAATGACGTGCTCTACCAGCTGAGCTACAGCGGCACTTTCTGGTGAAGGCCCTGTTATGGCCCCGCCCCGGCCAAGTCAAGCCCGCTCCGGGACAAAGCGTGTGCCCTTTTACGGGCGCGGGACGTCCGTAACGGGTCGCTCTTGCATGGCATCGGGATCAATGACTTCGGCGGCGGCGGGCGGCGCGGGCTTTGGGCCGACGATCAGGGGCAAAAGCTCAGTCCCGGTGGCACTTGGGCCTGTCATTTCGGTCGCCTCGCGCCACGACAACGTGTCAAACCCGCCGCAATTGTCGCAGATCGGATGCCATGCGGCATGGACGGCGTGACATTTGTCACAGCACCACTGCGGCCCGCGCGGGGCAGTCATGGCGCGGGTCAGCCAACCGCGAACGACCTGATCATCCTCTCCCTCCCCTCGCGCAATCGCCGCCATGATCGCCAGCGACCGCTGGGTCGGATGGGTAATCACAATGTCGCCCAGCGCGCGGCGCGCACCGGGGAAATCTTCGGCAGCAACCATCAGTTCGGCCTGAAGCAGGCGGGTCTGTTCATCCTCGGGCTTGATCGAGGTCAGAGTCTTGAACCGTTTCAGCCGGGCCAGGGCGCTCTCGTCAGGCTCGATCTCGGCGAAAGCGCCGGCCAGATCGGGGTGCGGATGCGCGGCCCATGCCTTTTTCAGAACACGGGTCGCCCCCCGCGTGTCTCCCTTGGCGATCAGGCCGCGCGCAGCCATTGCAGCCGCAGGTATAAGATCGGGCGACAGGCGGTTGGCCTCGATGGCGGCCTCGCGCGCTTCAATGCTCGAGTCTTCGTCCATGATTGCCCGCGCTTCTTGCAAGGCAAGGACCGCATCGCGACGGCGATAGACGTCACGCGGCAGGGAACCTGTCTTCAGCTTTGCGCCCAGCGTATTGCGCGCGCCCTTCCAGTCGGCATGCTCTGACTGCAGCCGCAGCAAGATGTCTTGAGTCTCGGCATGCTTTGGCTTCATCGCAAAAGCCTTTTCAGCCAGTTTCAGGGCCGTGTCGGTATCACCTTCGGCCAGCTTCTGGTTCAAAAGTCCGCGCACGCCTACAAAGCGTGTCTTTTCTCCGGCCAAGAGGCGCTTGTATGCCTCGGTAGCGCGCCTGCCGTCGCCCGTCGCCTCGGCGGCCTGCGCCACCAGCAGCGTCGTAAGTTCGGGTTGCGACAAATACTTCTCGGCCTTCTGCGCCCGCGACAGGGCCAGCCTGCCCTCGCCCGAGGCCAGTGCCATCATGCCGTCGGTCAGGGCCTGATAGCCCTTCCGCTCGCGGTTCCGGTCGAAATAACGCGAAATGGCCGTTTCATCCCCGTTCAAGAAGCGCAGAATGGCGACGATCAGGCCGACTACCTTCATCAAAAGCCAGACCGCCACGACCAGCAGCAGTGTCAGTATCACGGCCTGTATCGGGCCAAGCGTCATCTCGTAGTTCGCGACCGCGATCCGGATGCCTCCCCCGGTGTCCAGAAGCATTCCGGTGGCATAGGTCAGCCCGGCGATCAGCACCACAAACAGCACGACTTTCAACAACGACCAAAGCATATGCTGTTCCCTACCCTTCGATGGCGGCGGACAGGGTGGCAACGGCCGCCGCCGCATCCAGCCGATTTTGCACCATTGCCGTGAAATCGGCCATGGCGACCTGACCCTCGGGTGGCAGGCCCTGCAGTTCTATCAACACCGCTTGCAGATCCCTTGCCTTGACCAACGCCTCGGCGCGGCTGAGGACTGCGTCAGGGTCGGTCCCCTCACGCGGCGCAAGCGAGCGTGCGCCTGTGGTGCTTTGCAGGAACGATCCGACACGCTCGGCCCAGCTTTCACCCGAGTTGGCGCGCAGGGAGGCGTCAAGGGCTGCACGAGCGGCCGCGGGAAAGGCGTTCTCGAGGTCCGATTGCGATGGCAGGCCGGACTCAGCGGCGTCTGAAAGCACAGGCGGCACGTCCAGCCCCTGCAATTCGGCAAGGGCGCTGCCATAGGGCGCGCCGCTGTCCAGCGCGGCCTGCAATCGGCTGATCGCGGCACGGGCCATGGCCTTGCGTGCGGTTTCTTCGGCTTCGGCTTTCAACTGTGTGGCCTGCGCCCCGGCCTCGGCAAGCCGCGCCTGCGCATCTGCAGCCATCGCTTCAAGCTCTGCAGAAACGGCCGATCCTGCGCCTTTCAGTCCTTCAACCTCAGCCCGCAGCGCCTCGACAGAGGCTGCAAGTTCGGGCGATGCGGCCGCGCCACTGGCCTGCGGGGCGGCTTCGATGGCAGCAATCCGTGCATCGAGCGCGGCCAGAGACTCAGTCAATGCCGACGTGTCTGTTGGGGCGGGCGTAGCCTGTTCCAGCACCTGAACCCGGTCTGCCAGGGCAGTGTCCACGACCGGTGCAGGCGGCGGCGCGGCCTCAAGCGCTGCGACCCGATCGGCAAGCATGGCAATTGAGGCATCCAGTTGCGGTGTCTGGTCATTCTGGCCAGACAGGCCCGCGACAGGCGCAAAGGTTGCCGCCCCGTAGCCAAGGGCCGCCGCAATCACGCCGCCCACGACCATGCCACCAAAGCCTGACGCCCTTTTCGGCTCTTCGGCGCGCGGCGGAAGGAGGGGTGTTGCCGGGGGCTCGGGCACGCTGTCCGGTTGGATCGTTTCTTCGGCTAAGATTGGCTCGGACGTTGGCGGTTGAGGTTCAGGCAACTGCAGATCGGGCGTGGTAGACTCGGGTTCGGGCGGCAAGGCGTCGAAATAGGGCATCTCTGGCGCAGGGGAATCCGAAGGCTGGGGCATCACCACCGGCTCGGACGTTTCTGCAGCATCTGCCACACCTTTATCCGTCTGGGTCTTTGGGCGCGTGGTCTTGGCCATGATGCGTCATCCTCAAGGTGCCCGACAAAACGGCCGGACCTATGGATGAACCCTAATCCGTCATGGGTAAGGGGTTCAAGGCTTGAAGCAGCAGGTCGCAATGGCGTCCAGCATTGATGCCGCGTCGGGGCGGGAAGCGATGCAGATGGTTGCGGCAAGTTCGGTCGGAAGTGCATCGGCCACGGCAGGGGACATCGCGGCCACCAACAGCCGCGCGCGCCGCGGAACGCAAGAGATGGCGGCGCAGAAAATGCGGGCGCTGCGGGGGCTGAACAGGGGCACGCAAACCGGGGCCGGTTTGGCGATCAACGCAAGCGCTTCATCCGTGAGGGGCATTTCCTTCTGCGCATACACCACGCAGTCTTGCGCCGCCACGCCGTGCGTGGTCAAGGCCGCCATCAGATCGCCCGTCGTCTCACGCCCGCACAAGTGCAAGAACGGGGCGTGCGCGCGGTGGCGGATCAGTTCCATCAGCAAGGCACCCGCATCGCCCGATGCCGATTGCGCCCGAAACCCAAGTTCGGCAGCAACGTCGGCGCTGTGATCGCCCACGCAAAAGGCGAGGTCAGGCAAAGGAACGTTTTCTTGCCGCAAGGCCGCCGCCGCGCGTACCCCGGTTTCGGAGGTGAGAACAAGCGCGCCAAAGGGCCCCGGCGGCAGCGTTACATGCAGGAACTCGGGTGCCAATAGCGGCGAAATCATCGGGGTCACCGAATCGCCCAACGCCGTGCGAAGTTGCGCTGCAAACCGTGCGGCCTGCGGATGCGGCCTTGTGATCAGGACGGGCAGGGCACAGGATTGCAGGGCCATCCCTCAGGTGTTACCCCCGCCTTACGCCCCATGCAACGGCCTACAATGCACCCCACGCTGACCTTTCTGGGAATTGAATCAAGCTGCGACGATTCGGCTGCGGCGGTGGTGCGGGCGGGCGATGGTTTTGGCAGTGGCGCACAGATCCTGTCGTCAGTCGTTCAGGGTCAGACGGCCCTGCACGCCGATTTTGGCGGCGTGGTGCCCGAAATTGCCGCCCGTGCACATGCCGAGCGGCTGGACGGCTGTGTGGCGCTGGCCTTGGCGAAGGCGGGTTTGGGCCTGCGGGATCTGGACGGAATTGCCGTGACCGCCGGACCGGGGCTGATCGGTGGCGTTTTGTCTGGCGTGATGCTGGCCCGCGGCCTGTCTGCGGGCACCGGCCTGCCGCTCGTCGGGGTCAATCACCTGGCGGGTCATGCGCTGACGCCGCGTCTGACCGACGGTCTGGCCTTCCCCTACCTTGTGCTGCTGGTTTCGGGCGGGCACTGCCAGTTTCTGACTGCCGAAGGGCCCGACACCTTTCACCGCATCGGCGGCACCATCGATGACGCGCCCGGCGAGGCGTTTGACAAAATCGCCAAACTGCTGGGCCTGCCCCAGCCCGGTGGCCCTGCGGTCGAGGCCGAGGCTGCCGGTGGCGAGGTGCGGCGCTTTGCCTTTCCGCGCCCGCTTCTGGACCGCCCAGGGTGCGATATGTCGTTCTCGGGCCTGAAAACGGCAGTTCTGCGGGCGCGCGATGCGTTGATCGCCGAAAAGGGCGGGCTGACACGCACCGACCGACGAGATTTGTGTGCCGCGTTTCAGCAGGCCGTGACAGATGTGTTGATCGAAAAAACCAGCCGCGCATTGGCAATTTATGCCATGTCAGAGCCTGATACCCCGGCTTTTGCGGTGGCGGGGGGGGTGGCTGCAAACATGGCGATCCGTACAGGCCTTGAGGGGCTATGCCGTATGAAGGGGGTCGGGTTCTTTGCGCCTCCGCTGCGCCTGTGCACCGATAACGCGGCGATGATTGCCTTTGCCGGGATCGAGCGGTTTCGCCTTGGCCCGCTTGATGCCGGAACCCTTGTTGCCCGTCCGCGGTGGCCACTGGATGCGACGGCGCCAGCAATGATCGGGTCCGGAAAGAAGGGGGCCAAGGCGTGATTGGCGTGGCCGGTGCCGGGGCGTTCGGAACCGCGCTGGCCATCGCGCTTGCCCAGGCAGGTCGCGAGGTGGTGCTCTGGGCGCGATCACCGGATCAGGTGGCTGCAATGGCGCGGACGCGGCGCAATTCAAGGTATCTGGGTGACGTTGTGCTGCCAGATAGCGTGCGTGTGACGTCGCAAGTGACCGATCTGGCCTTCACAGACACGGTTTTGGTGGCAGTCCCGATGCAGAACCTGCGCGGCTTTCTGGGCGTCCATGGGTCGCAGATCGGACATGTTCCCCTCTTGTCCTGCTGCAAGGGTGTCGATCTGGGCACGCTGGAGGGTCCTACCGGAGTGATCCGGCGAGCATGTCCCGGGTCCATCGCCGGCATTCTGACGGGCCCCAGTTTTGCGGCTGATATCGCACGGGGCTTGCCGACTGCGCTTACCCTTGGCTGCGATGCCCCCGAGGCCGAATGGCTGCAGTCGCTGCTGTCCACCCCCACTTTGCGCCTTTACCGCACCGATGACATCACAGGGGCCGAGCTTGGCGGGGCGCTGAAAAACGTGGTGGCCATCGCAGCAGGCATTGTCATCGGCGCAGGCTTGGGGGATTCGGCCCGCGCTGCCCTGATGACACGCGGTTTCGCCGAGATGGTGCGGATGGCCACGGCGCTGGGCGCGCGGGCCGAAACACTGGGCGGTCTGTCGGGCCTTGGCGATCTGGTGCTGACCTGCACTTCGCCCCAGTCGCGGAACTTCCGCTTTGGACATGCGCTGGGGCAAGGTCTGACGTTCGACCCCGCAGTGACCGTCGAAGGCGTGGCCACCGCGCGCGCTGCCGTGGGTTTGGGCCGACAGCATGGCATCGATTTGCCTGTGACATCTGCCGTCGCGGACATCATAGTTGGGAAATCGAGCCTGACACAGGCGATTTCCAACCTACTTTCCCGCCCCCTGAAACAGGAGTGACTCTATGCGCGTCGCTATCATCTGCACAGATAAACCCGGGCATCTGCAAACCCGGCTTGATAATCGCGCAGCCCATCTGAACCACGTCGAGGTCAGCGGCATCGTTGAAATGGCGGGTCCGTTTCTGGATGGATCAGGGCAGATGGTCGGAAGCCTTCTGATCCTGTCGGTTGACACGCTGGCACAAGCGAAGGCCTGGGCGGACGCAGACCCCTATGCCCGCGCGGGCTTGTTTGAGACGGTCGTTTTGCAGGAATGGAAAAAGGTCGTCGGATGAATCGCTGGCTGTTCAAATCGGAGCCTGATGGCTGGAGTTGGGATCAGCAGGTCGCGCGCGGCGACATTGGCGAGGAATGGGCAGGGGTGCGCAACTATCAGGCCCGCAACAACATGCGGGCCATGCAGGTGGGCGATCTGGGTTTTTTCTATCATTCCAACGTCGGGAAAGACATTGTCGGAATTGTCGAGGTGATCCGCACCAGCGCGCCCGACAGCACCACCGATGATCCGCGCTGGGATTGCGTGGTCATCCGGTCTGTCAGGCCCGTGCCCCGACCTGTCACACTGGACGCCTGCAAAGAGCATCCCGCATTGCAAGATATGGCGCTGGTCAAGAACACCAGATTGTCGGTTCAACCAGTCAGCGAAGACGAGTGGAACATCGTTTGCGCGATGGCGGGCCTGCCCGATGATGCCCAAGCCTGATTCGCGAATGTGAAAATGGAGGGCCCCTAAACCCCAAAAGGGACCCTCCATCCACCCCACGCGCTCCCCTGGCACCGCACGTGTTCTGAAAAAGGGTCCCGGGCATACTGCCCTGTCCTGACCACCTTAGGGGCAATCGGTACCTTGCTGCAATCAGCGATTACCTAAAAGTGGTCGCTCTTGATTAACGGACACGACAGGACTCCCCGCAAGGATTTGAACGGTGTCTCGCGGCGGTTCGGCGGTCTATTTGTAGACGGCTTCCTTGCCGAAATGCTTGGTGAGCATGTAATAGACCACGGCGCGATACTTGTTCCGCTCGGACCGGCCGTAAGTGTCTATCACGGCGCTCATCGCTTCGGTAAGGTTGGGGCCATCGGGCAGGCCAAGCTTCTTCATCAGGAAATTCTTCTTGACGGTCTCTAGCTCGGCCGGGTCCGACCCTGCCACGGTCGCGCTGTCTGCATTGTAGATCGCAGGACCGCATCCGATCGTCACTTTCGAAAGCAGTGCCATATCTGGCTGCATCTTGCATTTATTGGTCAGATCATCGGCATATCTGGCGATCAGTTCGTCACGTTTGCTCATTTCAATTGTCCCTGTCAGACGTTATTCATCTTGGTCGCGTTCATTGATGACGTGACTCCGCATGAAGCTTAGGCGCAAAGACCCTGGCAGACCAAGGGAAAAAGTGCACCCGTCCAAGAATTTGGCTGAACAAGAAGAAAAGGCCCGCCACACTGGGGGCGGGCCTTTGATACGCGGGTCACAGACAGACTCAATACCGGTAGTGGTCGGATTTGAAGGGCCCCTCCATTGCCACGCCGATGTAGTCGGCCTGATCCTTGCGCAATTCGGTCAGTTTGACCCCGATCTTCTTCAGATGCAGGCGCGCTACCTTTTCGTCCAATGCCTTCGGCAGAATATAGACTCCGGGCGTGTAGTCTTGCGCTTTTGTCCAGAGTTCGATCTGCGCCAGCACCTGATTGGTAAAGCTGGCTGACATCACAAAGGACGGGTGCCCCGTGGCATTTCCTAGGTTCAAAAGGCGGCCTTCGGACAGAAGAATGATGCGATTGCCCGATGGCATCTCGATCATGTCCACCTGTTCCTTGATGTTGGTCCACTTGTGGTTTTTCAGTGCAGCCACCTGGATTTCGTTGTCGAAATGGCCGATGTTGCCAACGATGGCCATATCCTTCATCTCGCGGATATGCTCGATGCGGATGACATCACGGTTGCCGGTCGTGGTGATGAAGATGTCAGCCGACGCGACCTCATCCTCCAGCAGTGTGACTTCGTATCCGTCCATCGCAGCCTGAAGTGCGCAAATCGGGTCAACCTCGGTCACCTTTACGCGCGCGCCCGCGCCCCGCAAGCTGGCGGCCGAGCCTTTGCCGACGTCGCCATAGCCGCAGACCACGGCGACTTTGCCTGCCATCATCGTGTCAGTTGCGCGACGGATGCCATCTACCAGCGACTCTTTGCATCCATACTTGTTGTCGAACTTGGATTTGGTGACGCTGTCGTTCACGTTGATCGCGGGGAAAGGAAGTTGGCCCTTCTTGTGCAGATCATATAGACGATGTACGCCGGTCGTCGTTTCCTCGGTCACGCCTCGGATTGCATCACGGGTTTTGGTGAACCAGCCGGGGGTTTCCTTCATACGCTTGGCGATCTGAAGCTTGATCACCTCTTCCTCTTCCGAGGCTGGGACGGCAAGGATTTCTTCGCCCGCTTCGGCGCGCGCACCAAGCAGGACATATAGCGTCGCATCCCCGCCGTCATCGAGAATCATGTTCGCGCCCTCGGGAAACATGAACGAGCGGTCGAGGTAATCCCAATGCTCGGTCAAGGTCTGGCCCTTGACGGCGAACACCGGCGTTCCTCCTGCCGCAATTGCAGCAGCGGCATGATCTTGCGTCGAGAAGATGTTGCAAGACGCCCAGCGCACGTCGGCACCCATTGCGGTCAGAGTTTCAATCAGGACTGCGGTCTGGATCGTCATGTGCAGGCTGCCGACGATACGTGCGCCCTTTAACGGCTTTGAGGCCCCAAACTCTTCACGGCAGGCCATCAGACCAGGCATTTCAGTTTCGGCAATGGTCAGTTCCTTGCGACCATAGTCAGCAAGGGAAATGTCTTTCACGATATAATCGGTCATGTTGCGAGCGGCTCCTGTTCCTATGGCGCCGCTTTATCACCGGTCTGGCCAAAGAACAACGATACTGCCTGTCGCAGCTGGTCTTCAGGATCCCGCAACATCCGTCATGGCCATTACATCGGCCGGGGTTGAGTCTCCCGACCATCCCGTGCCCGAGGACACCACACAAGCGATGTCATCTTGTCCGACGTGCAGCAATGTCCAAGTGCCCATGATTTCGGACCCCCAAAGTTGCAGCACCATATCCTTACCTTCAGTCCAGGTATCTTTCCGGTCTTCAGCAAAATCATGCGCCAGTGTTGCGCCGACTTTCTCGCTTTGGTCGCAGAATGGCTGGTCAACAGATTGCGGTGCGCGCTCCATCATGTCAGTGACAGACAATTCCGCACCCGCCGCGTAGGACGTGAGCTGCGGCTTGGGCTGTGCTTCGAAAAGACGATCGGTGCGGTCGACCCCGCCAAAGAAGCCAAGGGCGACGGTAGAAAGCGCAATGATTGGAAGAACGTGCATTTTTTTGCTTTATCGGTTGCTGCGGTTACCAGTACAACGAGTTGGCGGGGGAAATAGTTCCACTTTCTGCCAGAAAAGCCCGGGTCGGGCCGAATTGGCCGTCCCGAAATCACGCTGATGCTAGAACAAGTTGAGGCCGAACAAGGGGTTCCAATGGCAAAGCCCGCGCGCGCATGGCAACGCATGCTTTCAGGGCGGCGGCTTGATTTGCTGGACCCGACCCCGGTTGATATTGAAGTCGAGGATATTGCGCACGGCCTTGCCTTTGTTGCCCGCTGGAACGGGCAGACGCGGGGCGACTGGCCCTATTCCGTGGCTGAACATTCCTTGCTTGTGGAACAACTCTACACCCGCCTGAACGGCGCGACGGCACCGAAATGGCGGCTGGCGGCGCTGTTACATGATGCACCGGAATACGTCATCGGTGACATGATCTCGCCCGTCAAGGCGGCGGTGGGTCCGGGCTACGGGGCGCTGGATGATCGTTTGACTGCGGCCATCCATATTCGATTTGGCTTGCCTGCCGCGCTGCCGCCTGCAATCAAGAAGTCGATCAAGGCGGCGGATCGTCTGTCAGCGTGGATGGAGGCCGTTCGGATTGCAGGATTTTCCGAGATTGAGGCAAACCGCCTATTTGGCAAACCCGACCCCTTGATTTTGCGGGGGCTTGAAATCCAGCTGCGCCCGCCCGCCGTGGTGCGTCAGGATTACGTTGCCCGACATGCGGCGCTTCTGGCCCTGTCCTGAGTTGAAAATGGCCGCCCGTGCGGGCGGCCCAATTGATCTGCCTTGCGACGCTTCAGATCGCCATATCATCCGGGCGTTTACCCGACTTCAGTGCCGCCTCAAACCAGCGCGGCTTGCGCCCGCGACCTGACCAGGTGTCGGCCGGATTGGCGGGATTGGCATATTTGGCTGCGGCAGGGGCCCGCTTGCGCGAAGCCGATGCCCCTGTCAGTTCTGCCAGCGAAAAGCCCATTGATCTGGCTTTCTCGTCCAACTCGGCCAAAGCGTCTTTCTTGCGTCGATCTTCGAACGAGGCGATTGCCTTGCTCGCTTGTGCCTGCAGGTCCTTGAGTTCCTTGAGCGACAGCTTGTTCATATCCATTTTTCGGTCCGCCTGAATGGTTCTATTGCTCTTTATTAATCCGCGAGAGCAGACAATACAAGCGCACTGCTATTTCGGGCTGCGCTTTGCCAAAATACGCTGAAGGGTTCGGCGGTGCATTGAAAGGCGCCGTGCCGTTTCCGAAACATTTCGGTCGCACATCTCATAAACACGCTGAATGTGTTCCCATCGCACCCGGTCTGCGGACATTGGGTTTTCAGGAGGGGCGGGCATCGCCTCGCCCCTTGCTAAAAGTGCGTTGGTTACATCATTCGCGTCGGCAGGCTTTGAGAGATAATCAGCAGCCCCGATCTTGACCGCTGCAACGGCGGTGGCAATCGCGCCGTACCCTGTCAAAACGACAATCCGGCAATCGGGCCTGCGCTCGCGTAACGCTTCGACCACATCCAGGCCGTTGCCATCCTCAAGCCGCAGGTCCACCACTGCATAGGCCGGCGGGCGGCTGAGGGCGATCGCCTTGCCCGCCGCCACGCTTTCGGCGGTTTCGGGAATGAACCCGCGACGCTCCATCGCACGGGCCAAACGCTTTACGAACGGCTCGTCGTCATCTACCAGCAGCAGCGTTGGATCCGGTCCCAGATCCGGCAGGATTTCTTGCGACATCACGCACCCTCTTTTCATTTCTCCGGGCATGTCTGCGCCGGACCTTGGTACTCACCTCAAAAAACAGGCGACTCGTTCGGCCATTTGGTCTGCGGTGTCTTCCCGACGAAAGAAATCCGCAAACCCCGTACCCGGAAGCATGAGATAGGTGAAGGTAGAGTGGTCGACCAGATAAAACGCATCTTCGGCCTCTTGTTTGCGATAAAAGGTCTTGAACGCCTGAGACGCAACCTTGACCTGTTCGGGCGATCCGGTCAGTCCGATCATCTTTGGATGCAGGTTCGCCGCCGTTTCCCCCATCACTTCGGGCGTATCACGCTCGGGATCGATCGAGATGAAGACCGGGGTTACGTCGAAGCCCATCTCTTCGAGAATATCCACAGCCTCGGCGTTGCGGGCGTTGTCGAGGGGGCAGACATCCGGGCAAAAGGTATAGCCAAAATAGATCAGCGCCGGTTTGGCCAGAACATCGGCGTCGGTCACGGTCTTTCCTGTGCCATCTATCAGCGTGAAGGGGCCGCCGATATCGCCCGCGATCTGGCCACCCCGGCATTGAGAAAAGGGATCATCGTTTTGAAAGGTGTAAATGTAACCCACCGTGGCGCCCAGAAGCGCCGCCACCGTAACCGCGCCCAACATGGCGAATGTTCTTGTCATTGCTCAACCCCCTTGTCACAGGTGCGCATTGATCCACACCCGTCGCACCCTAATCTTGTGATCTAGATAACGCCTTTGAACCGGGGCTGCCATGCCTTCTCCTGACATCGGGCTGATTTACCGCGGAGCGCGCGGCGACTGGGTGCGACTGCGCACGCTTATCTTATTGCGGTGGATGGCGATCATCGGGCAGCTTGCCGCCATAACCATGGCTGACCGCTACTATGGCATGCAGTTGCCGCTGGGCCTTTGCTATCTGGCGGTCGGCACATCCATCGTGGCGAACCTGATCTCGGTCTTTGTGTTTCCGGAAAGCAAGCGGTTGTCGGAACCCGAGGCGATGTCGACGCTGCTGTTCGATCTGTCGCAGCTTTCGTTTCTTTTGTATCTGACCGGGGGGTTGACCAACCCGTTTGCGCTGCTGATCCTGGCGCCCGTGATCATTTCCGCCTCGGCGCTGGAATTGCGCACGACGCTGCTTCTGGGGTCGGTGTCGATCCTGTTGGTTACCGTTATCTCGTTTTTCCATGTACCCCTGCGGTTCGCCGACGGGGCGATCCTTACGGTGCCCGTGCTGTTCGAATTCGGCTTCTGGCTTTCGATTGTGATCGGGATCCTGTTTCTTGGACTTTATTCGCGGCGCATCGCGACAGAGATCCGGTCAATGTCGGATGCCCTTCTGGCCACGCAAATGGCGCTGGCACGCGAACAGAAGCTGACCGATCTGGGCGGCGTCGTGGCAGCGGCGGCGCACGAACTGGGCACGCCGCTGGCCACGATAAAGCTGGTATCGACCGAGATGATGCAGGATCTGGCCGGCAACCCCCTGATGTATGACGATGCCAAGCTGATCCGGGACCAGGCTGACAGGTGCCGTGATATCCTGCGATCCATGGGCAGGGCGGGAAAGGATGATCTGCACATGCGGGCCGTGCCGCTTGGCTCGCTTTTGAAAGAGGCGGCCGAGCCGCATCTGATGCGAGGCAAGACAATCGAGTTTGGTTTTTCACCCACGGGCGATGGTGGCGACCGGCAACCCTCGGTGCTGCGCCGGCCAGAAGTGATCCACGGACTGCGCAATCTGGTGCAGAACGCCGTCGATTTCGCGGGCTCGACCGTCTGGATCGATGGGGAATGGACGGCAGACACGGTCACGATCCGCATTGTCGATGACGGCGAAGGCTTCCCCACGCAGGTCATCGGCCGAATTGGCGACCCGTTCGTGCGCAGCCGCCGTGTTGCACAGGATCTGGCGCGGCGTCCGGAATACGAAGGCATGGGTCTTGGGCTTTTCATCGCCAAGACGCTTTTGGAAAGAACCGGCGCGGAATTGACGTTTGCCAACGCTTCGGACCCCTTTCTGACTCCGGATGAGCGGCCCGAACGCAGCGGCGCCATTGTTGAGGTGGTTTGGACGGCGGGCCGCCTGATGGCCCCGCCCGAGACCACGCTTGGCGAAAATCGTCCGATTGAACTGTGACCGGAATGCTACGACGTTTTGCCGCCACAGTTTTTCGGCCGATCCAACCGCCGCGTTAATATCCAGTTAACAAACTATTCCATAGGTTGTAGCCAGAGATGTCTGGCAAGGGACGGCCCGATGGACATGAACTGGGCATTCGGGTTGGGGCTTGGGGCGACAGCTATCTGTGCGTCGCTTGGTGGATTGTTTTTGCTGGTGGCCTTTCAGGGCGCGCGCGTCCGCCCGCGAAACAGCATCTTTGATGAGCGGAACAAGGGCACTCTGTTTCTTTTTGATGGCGAGATGCTGGTTGATTGCACGCCGGGCGGGCGTGCGGTTCTGGCCTCGTCACCCGCGCCCGGCACACCTTGGGTCAAGCTGATGGCGAATCTGATGCCTACCTTTCCCGAGATAGAGGTCCATCTTGCGCGACTGCCTACCGAAGGCTCGGTCACGCTGGCTGCCGAAGATGCCGTTGGTCAGCCGCTGATGCTGCAGGCTGAGATGCGCGGCGGGTTGACGAACATCACCTTGATTGATCCGGAAACCGTCGGAACCAGTTCGAGCCAGGACCCCATGGCGCACCGCGCCATGACCGAGGAGGTGGCCTTTCTGCGAAGCATGCTGGCGCAGGCCCCGGTTCTGGCCTGGCGTGAGCGTCCGGATGGTGCTGTGATCTGGGCCAATGCGGCCTATTTGCTGAGTTCGGTCGATTTTCTGCCTGCGGGGCAAGAGCTTGGCTGGCCCCTGCCCCAACTGTTCGAGAAGACAGCCATCCTTCAGGGCGCGTCGGGGCAACGGCAAAAACTGCGGTTCCGGGACGGGTCGGTGTCGTGGTTCGATCTGGTCAGCCTGCCTGACCCGATTGGGCGAAGGGTCTATGCGACGCCTGCCGACACGGCCGTGCAGGCCGAAACCACGCTTCGCGACTTCATGCAGACACTGACCAAGACGTTTGCGCATCTGCCCATTGGCCTTGCGATCTTTGACAGCCAGCGCCAGTTGCAACTGTTCAATCCGGCCCTGCTGGACCTGACCGGACTACCGCCTGATTTTCTGTCAATGCGCCCCTCGCTGTTGTCGGTGCTGGACGCGTTGCGCGATCGTAACATGGTGCCTGAACCCAAGGACTACCGCAGTTGGCGCCGTCAGATCATGGATCTTGAACGTGCGGCAGCTTCGGGCGTGTATGAAGAGACGTGGAACCTGCCCGGTGGTCAGATCTACCGCGTCGTCGGGCGCCCGCACCCCAACGGGGCACTTGCCCTGATGCTGGAAGACATCTCGAATGAGATTTCGCGCACCCGCCGTTATCGCGCCGATCTGGAACTGGGCCAATCGGTGATCGATTCGATAGATGAGGCGGTGGTGGTGTTTTCCGAAACCGGGCATCTGGTGATGACCAACGCCGCCTATTCCCGGCTTTGGGGGCATGATCCGTCAGAAACCTTGTCGGGCGGCACGATCAGGGCGCTGTCCGTCCACTGGCGCAACCAGTCGGCGCCCAATCCGATCTGGGATGAGGTGGAAGAGTTTGTGGCCACCATCGGCGACCGCGACCATTGGACGAAACAGGCGCGCCTTCTGGACGGGCGGATGCTGTCCTGCCGGTTCCGGCCGCTTTCGGGCGGCGCAACGCTGGTGGGTTTTAACCTGATGCAGCCTGTGCACGATGGCGAAAAGATTTTGCAGCCCGCCCGCAGACGCCGCGCCTGACAGGTTCGGCTTGCAGCGGGCGCACGGGGCGGTAAACCTTGGCATATGCCCGACCAACCCCTTTACAAGATCGACCTGCCCGACCCTGACGCGACAGATGCCCTTGGCCGGGTGCTGGCCGACCATTCGGCCATTGGCGACACGTTTCTTCTGTCGGGCCCCATCGGTGCCGGCAAGTCGCACCTGTCGCGCGCATTTATCCGCCATCGACTTGGCCGGGCCGAAGACGTGCCGTCGCCCACGTTCACCCTGGTGCAGACCTATGAACATGGCTCTGGCGACATCTGGCACGCTGATCTTTACCGCCTGACCCACCCTGATGAGGTGGTCGAGTTGGGTCTGGACGACGCGTTTACGACAGCGATCTGCCTGATCGAGTGGCCTGACCGTCTGGGAGGCCTTGCGCCGCCCGATTCGATCCGGATTGTGCTGTCCACCCACGGCGACGGGCGACAAGCCTGCGTCTGTTTTGATAACCGGAGCGACCTTGCGGCGGCGCTGGCTGATGTCTGACCGAGCAAGCTTGTCGCAGGCCTTTCTTGACCGCATCGGATGGGGCGCCGCGCAGAGGACCTTTCTTGCTGGCGACGCCTCGGACCGCAGTTATGACCGTCTGCGGCGCGGCGATCTATCGGCTGTGCTGATGGATGCGCCGCCGGGCCGGGGTGACGATCCTGCGGCATTTATCGCCGTTGCAGACCACCTGCACCACCTTGGCCTGTCGCCGCCCAACATCCTTGCGCAGGATCTGAGCCATGGCTTCTTGCTGATCGAAGATCTGGGGGATCGACTGTTTGCGCGGTTGATTGTTGCCGATCCCGGGCTGGAACAGGATTTGATGCTTGCCGCAACAGATGTGCTGATCACGCTGCAGGCCCACCCCGTCCCGCCCGGCCTGCCTGACCTGACAGCGGGACAATGGGCGCAGGCCGCAGCTTTCTCACTTGAGCATTATGCCCGTGCCATCACCGGGCAGCGCCCCGATGCGACCACCTTTGTGCATCACCTGACAGACGCGCTGCGGGCCAACGCCGACGGGCCGCGCGTCATGATCCTGCGCGATTATCACGCGGAAAACCTGCTGCTGTTGCCCGAACGTCACGGCGTGGCACGGGTCGGACTGCTCGACTTTCAAATGGCGCAGATGGGGCAGCCGGGGTATGATCTGATCTCGCTGGTTCAGGATGCGCGGCGCGATGTGGGGGCGGATGCGGCGCGCGCAGCCATCGCGCATTTCACTAAGAGCACGGGGCGCGACCCGGAGACGTTCGCAACCTCGCTTGCCGTTCTTGGAACCCAGCGCGCGCTGCGAATCCTTGGGGTTTTTGCAAGGCTTTGTGTGGTGGGCGGCAAGCCCGGATACCTGCGGCTGATCCCTCGGGTCTGGGGACAGTTGCATGAAAATCTGGCCCATCCGGCCCTTGCCGGTCTGGCAGCAGTCTGCGCTGAACTGCTGCCGCCACCCACGCCCGAGCATCTGGAAAGGATCGCCGCCCAATGCGCCACCCCCTCTCGCTGATGCTGTTCTGCGCCGGATTTGGCACGCGCATGGGCGCGCTGACGGCACACCGGCCCAAGCCATTGATCCCGGTTGCGGGTAAGCCGCTGATAGACCACGCGCTGGAGGTGGCTCTTGCGGCTGGTGTCACGAGGGTCGTGGCCAACCTGCATTATCAAGGTGCCCAACTGGCCGACCATCTGGCGGGTAAGGCGGCGCTGTCGTGGGAGCGGGACGGGATTCTTGAAACAGGGGGTGGGCTGAAAGCTGCCCTGCCGCTCTTGGGACCGGGGCCGGTTCTGACGCTGAACACCGACGCGGTCTGGACAGGCGCGAACCCGCTGGCGCAATTGATGGATGCGTGGGATGGGGGTCTGATGGATGTCTTGTTCCTGACGCTGCCAGCAGCATCGGCACGCAGCGCCACGGGCCGATCGGATTTCGTGCTGGATGCAGATAACCGCGCCACATGGGCGCAGGGCCGCGACGGGGTCTTGTATCTTGGGGCGCAGATCATCCATCCGCGTCTGGTTTCCGGGTCATCGGAAGTCGCCTTTTCGCTGCATGGGCCCTGGACCGTGGCAATAGACGCTGGCCGCGCCTTTGGCGTCACCCATCAGGGCGATTGGTGCGATGTGGGCCACCCCGATGGGATAGCCGAAGCCGAACAGATGCTGCAGGCAGCGGGGCGGGCGGATGTTTAGCGGTCCGGGGCCGCATGTCTTTGGCATGGCGCCGGGGGTCGATTTTCCTGCAGCCCTTGTGGAGGGATTGCGCACGCGACTTGCAGGTCAGCCGCCCGAGGCGATGGCGCGGGTGACGGTCTACGTCAACACGACCCGCATGCGCCGCCGGGTCACCGAGATTTTTGCCGGAGCGGGCGCGGCCTTTCTGCCGCGCCTTCTGCTGGTCTCGGATCCCCCGGCAGGGCTGGTCGGCACGGGACTGGCCCCCGCGGTTCCTGGTCTGAGGCGGCTTTTGCAACTGGCTGTTCTGATAAGCTCGCTGCTGGATCAGGCACCTGATCTGGCCCCCCGCTCGGCCATAGCCGATCTGGCGAAAAGCCTGAGCGATCTGATGGCTGAAATGCAGGGCGAAGGGGTCACACCTGACAGGATTGCTGACCTTGACGTGTCGGATTTCTCGGAACACTGGGCGCGGACGCGGGCCTTTCTGACCATCATCGCACCGTTCTTCACCGGTCAGGGCGAACCGAGCGCCGAGGGGCGGCAGCGCGCTGTGGCGCTGGCCCTTGGCGCCCTGTGGGAAAAGGCTCCGCCATCAGGTCCGGTGATCGTGGCAGGATCGACGGCATCGCGGGGGGCTACGGCTCTGTTCATGCGGGCGGTGGCGTGGCTATCGCAAGGGGCGCTGGTCTTGCCCGGTCTTGACCCGATCATGCCCGCCGCAATCTGGGACGCGATTGCCGATCCGCTGACGGCACAGGACCATCCGCAATACAGGTTGGGAAGTTTGTTGCGCAGTCTGGGGGTGGCGCCCGATACCGTGCCGAACTGGATACCACTGCCGCCGCCAAGTGTGACCCGCAATGCGGTGATCACGCTGGCCCTGCGGCCTGCGCCGGTGACAGACCAGTGGCTGGTGGATGGGCAGGACTTGCCCGATCTGCCGCAGGCCATGGCCGATGTCAGCCTGATTGAATCGCCCTCTCCCCGGCATGAGGCGCTGGCCATCGCACTGATTCTGCGCAAGGCGGCGCAGGATGGCACGCGGGCCGCACTGGTTTCACCAGACCGGACGCTGACGCGGCAGGTAGCGGCGGCGCTGGGGCGCTGGGGGATCAGGCCAGATGACAGCGCAGGCATACCGCTGAACCAGACCGCGCCGGGCCGGATGCTGCGTCATGTGGTGCGCATGTTCGGCGCGCGCCTGTCTTCGGATGCGCTTTTGGTGATGCTGAAGCACCCGCTGACCGCCTCGGCTATAGAGCGGGGCGTGCATCTGCTGCTGTCACGCGATCTGGAACTTACGCTGCGCGACAAGGGGCCTGCCTTTCCCATGGGGGCCGACCTTGTGGCCTGGGGGGCAGCACACGGGCATCCGGCGGCGCTGGGTTGGGCCACGGCGCTGGCGGGGGTGATCGACGCGTTTGGCGACGTGGGTGCTGCGCCGCTGGCCACACAGGTGGCGCGCACGTTGGCCATGGCCGAACGGTTGTCGCGCGGTCCTGCGCCGGAGGGGTCGGGAAGTCTTTGGGCGGAAGCGGCGGGCGAAAAGGCACTGTCCTTTCTGACCGGTCTGGCAGCCGAGGCAAGCCATGGCGGTACTCTGTCGCCGCCAGAATATCGCGACCTGTTCGACAGTCTGATTGCAGCCGAAGAGGTGCGCACGCCCGCCATCGCGCATCCCCATATCAGCATCTGGGGCACAATCGAGGCGCGGGTTCAGGGCGCCGATCTGGTCATCCTGGGCGGGCTGAACGAAGGGGTCTGGCCGGGCATGCCGGCACCCGACCCGTGGCTGAACCGCAAGATGCGCCAAGAGGCGGGGCTGTTGGCGCCCGAACGCGAGATCGGCCTTGCTGCGCATGATTTTCAGCAGGCCATTGCCGCGCCGCGCGTGATCCTGACACGCGCCTTGCGCAACGCCGAGGCAGAGACCGTGCCTTCACGCTGGGTCAATCGCCTGATGAACATGTTGGCAGGGTTGCCGGCGCGCAGCGGGGATAAGGCGTTGGCTGAGATGCGCGAACGGGGAGCCGATTGGTTGCGGCTGGCGGCGGCTATGGACAGGCCGCTCGCCAACCCGCCAGCAAACTTGGTCCCTGCCGCCCGTCCCGCGCCGCGCCCACCGCTTACGGCACGGCCCAAGGCGCTGTCGCTGACCCGGATCGAGGCGCTGATCCGCGACCCATATGCCATTTATGCAGACAAGATCCTGCGTCTGCGCCCCCTTAGACCGATGCGCCCCAAGGCCGATGCGCGCGACCGGGGCACGGTGGTGCATCTGGTGCTTGAGCGTTTTGTTGCCGAACGCCCGCCCGGGGAGTCGCGCGCTGACGCGCGCATCCGCCTGATGCAGATCGGAACAGAGGTGCTGGAAGCCGAAGTCCCGTGGCCTGCCGCGCGCGCACTGTGGGCTGCACGCCTTGACCGCGCGGCAGATCATTTCCTGACCGTGGACACGCGCGACGGGGGCGCGGTGGTGATTCTGGAGGGCAAGGGCACGCTGCCAATTCCGGCGCTGGACTTTACGCTGTTTGGCACACCCGACAGAATTGACCGTCTGCCCGATGGCGCCTTGCATCTGATGGATTACAAGACCGGATCCCCGCCAAGCGACGAACAGCAGAAGTATTTTGCCACGCAACTGCATCTGGGCGCCTTGATGGCCGAGCAGGGCGGGTTTGAAAGTCTTGGCCCGACGGCTGTGGCGAAGATCACCTATGTCGGGTTGGGAACCAAGGGGAAGGTTTCCGAAACCGTGATCACGCCAGAGATTCTGGCACAGGTGCAAGATGGCCTTGACCGGCTGATCGGCGCCTATAGCGACCCCAAACAGGGCTATGCGGCGCGGCGGGCGGTGTTTACCGAAGCATTTCCCGGCGATTACGACCATCTGGCGCGCTTTGGCGAATGGGAAATGACGGACGCGCCCGTGCCGGTGGATGTAGGCGCACAGGAGGCCCGCGATGCATGAGGCAACGCTTGCACAGGTCGCGGCCGCCCGACCCGAGGTATCCACCTGGCTGTCGGCCAATGCCGGGTCGGGCAAGACACGGGTGCTGATCGACCGGGTGGCGCGGTTGCTTTTGAACGGGGTGGCGCCGCAGCACATCTTGTGCCTGACCTATACCAAGGCCGCGGCGACCGAGATGCAGAACCGTCTGTTCCAACGGCTGGGCGCGTGGGCCATGCGTCCGGACGCCAATCTGCGCGCCGATCTGGCGGACCTTGGCGAAGGCGCGACATTGACACCCGACCGGCTTGCCCTTGCGCGCCAGTTGTTTGCCCGTGCCATCGAAACTCCGGGTGGGCTGCGCATCCAGACAATTCACAGCTTTTGCGCTACCTTGCTGCGCCGCTATCCGCTGGAGGCCGGGGTATCGCCCGGCTTTTCCGAAATGGATGACCGTTCCGCGCGCCAAATGCGCGACGACATTGTGCAGGACATGGCCGACAGGCTGGCAGTTGCCGAAGTTGCGGGGCTTGCACGACACTATACAGCGGAGGATCTGGACCAGTTGCTGTTGCAGATCTGCGGCAAGACCGATGCCTTTGCAGCGCCG
>JBBRBJ010000056.1:0-21464 GCA_038205925.1 Rhodobacterales bacterium
GATGGCTCATAACGGTTGCAAGAGCCGAATTCGGCCATGCGCAGCGGCAGATCGCGGTAGGATTTCAGACCCACGTTGAAAATCTGCACATGGCAGGGGCAGTTCATCGGCTTTAGCGCGTTTACGGTTTTCTCGCGCGCGTGATCCTCGTCAACCTCGACGATGAACATGTGGTCTTGATAGCTTTCCCAATGGCCCGACGCCTCCCACAACTTGCGGCTGACAACCTGGGGCGTGTTCACCTCGACATAGCCGTCGCGGCGCTGCTGGCGGCGCATGTAATCCTGCAGCGTGGTATAGATCATCCAGCCGTTCGGGTGCCAGAAGATCTGGCCCGGCGCCTCTTCTTGCATGTGGAACAGGTCCATCTCACGGCCCAGCTTGCGGTGGTCGCGTTTGGCGGCCTCTTCGAGCATGGTCATGTGGGCTTTCAGGTCTTCGCGGTTCCTGAACGCGACGCCATAGATGCGCTGCAACATGGGGCGCGTATTGTCGCCCAGCCAATAGGCGCCCGCCACATGTGTCAGCTTGAAGGCATCGGCAGGCACCTGACCGGTGTGCTGCAAATGGGGGCCACGGCACAGATCCTGCCAAGGGCCATGCCAATACATTCGCAGATCCTGCCCCTCTGGAATGCGGTTGATAAGTTCCAGTTTGAACGGCTCGTTACGCGCCTGATAGTAGGCAATCGCACGGGCACGGTCCCAGATTTCGGTTTTCACCGGATCGCGGGCGTTGATGATCTGCTTCATGCGCGCTTCAATCGCGCCCAGGTCTTCGGGGGTGAACGGCTCGGCCCGGTCAAAATCATAAAACCAGCCGTAATCGCGCACCGGGCCGATCGTGACCTTCACATCGGGCCAGATATCCTGCACGGCACGCGCCATGATGTGGGCGCAGTCGTGCCGGATCAGTTCCAGCGCCGGGCCATCGTCTTTCAACGTGTTCAGCGCAATTTTCGCATCGGCGCGGATGGGCCACTGCATGTCCCAATGCGCGCCATCGACTTGCGCCGAGATCGACGCCTTGGCGAGCGAAGGTGCTATGGATCCTGCCACCTCGGCAGGTGTCACACCTGCGGGATAATCGCGCACATTGCCATCGGGAAAGGTCAGGTAAATCTGGGCCACTTCGGCATCCTCGTCATTTTGGCGCCTACGAAACGCCCGGTTGCGGATCGGGTTTTGCGCTGACGGCATGGCATTGTCAACGCAAGGTCGCTAAAAAGGGCACTCTGGAGGACCGCATGACCACACCCGAGTTTCTGACCACGCCGCAAGGGCGCCGTATCGCCTATCACCGAACGCAGGGGGATCTGCCGGGGGTTGTATTTCTGGGCGGCTTTCGGTCGGATATGGCCGGGACCAAGGCTGTGTTCCTTGAGGCATGGGCGCAAAGTGCGGGGCGGGCGTTTTTGCGGCTGGATTATTCCGGGCACGGGCAGTCGTCGGGGGATTTCCTGGATGGCGCGATAGGCGATTGGTATGAAGATGCTCTCGCGGCACTACACACGCTGACCAATGGGCCGCAGGTTCTGGTCGGATCATCCATGGGCGGATGGATTGCGCTGCTTCTGGCGCGTGCTTTCCCTGCGCGTGTGGCGGGGCTGGTGGGCATCGCCGCCGCCCCCGATTTTACCGAAGACAGCATGTGGGCGGGCTTTTCAGACGTGCAGAAGGACGAGATGGCCGCGACGGGGCAGGTGGCTTTGCCGTCGGACTACTCGGATGACCCCTATGTCATCACCCGGCGCCTGATTGATGAGGGGCGCGGCCGCCTTGTCCTGCGCGCGCCGCTGCACCTGCCGTTTCCGGTGCGGCTGTTGCAGGGCACGGCGGACGTGGACGTGTCACCCTCGGTCGCGCTGCGCCTGCTGGACCACGCGCAGGGTCCCGACATTCGCCTGACATTGGCGAAAGGCGCCGATCATCGCTTTTCAACCCCTGACTGCCTTGCCATGATTGGAGTGGCGCTGGAGGACATCCTTATGGGGCAAGACCGGGTCAAGGGGCAAACCTGATGCAGGAAGCTGGCAAGGTGCTCGGGTGGGCTTGGGCGTGTCTGGTCATGAAGGGGTTGCCGTTTGAGACGGCGAACCGAGGGCTGAAAGGTGTGGTTCCCGCACGCATGCCGATGGCCAGGGCCGTGTGATGGGTGATCCGATTGTCTTTGTGCCGGGCTTGATGCAGGACGCGCGGGCCTTCTTGCCGCAGATGGTCGAGATGGGTACGCGTCATGCCTGTCATGTGTTCATCCCAGATGGCGACTCGGTCGAAAAGCTGGCCGAGGGTCTGCTTGCGCATGCACCTCCGCGCTTTGCGCTGGTGGGGCACGGTCTGGGCGGGATCGTCGGTCTTGATCTGCTCCGGCGGGCGCCCGACCGCCTGATCCGGATGGTGGTGATCGCAACCGACCCGCTGCCCGAGGCGCCGCAGGTGGCCGCCGCGCGTGAGGCGCGGATGGTGGCGGCGCGGGCCGGGCGCCTGAAACACGCGATTACCGAAGAGGTGCCCGAGGGTGCGCTTGCCGACACGTCCGACCGGGCCGCGGTTCTGGCGCTGGTGCAGGATATGGCGCTGGGTTTGGGCGAGGGGGTCTATCTGCGCCAGACCCGCGCCCTGCAACGCCGCCCGGATCAGCAAAAGACCCTGCGCCGCAGCACCGTGCCGACACTGTTTCTGGTCGGCGCGAACGACACGCTTTTGCCGCTGCGCCGCACCGAGTTTGCACGCGATCTGATGCCTGCGTCGGTGCTGAAGGTGGTGCCGATGGCTGGCCACCTGCCGATGCTGGAGACGCCCGAGGCAGTCAGCGCCGCGCTGACTGCCTTTCTGGCCGGACCGATGATCCTGCGCTGAGGCGTCAGACGGCGGCCAGTTTAGCCCTTGGGCTTACCACGTCGGGTGCATCTGAATTGGCATCGATAAAGGCCAGCACCAGCGGGCGAATATTCAGGCGCCAGCTTCGGCCCGCGAAGATGCCGTAGTGGCCGGCGCCAGGTTCCAGATGGCTTGCCTTCTTGTCATCGGGCAGGTTGGTCAGCAGATCAAGAGCCGCAAGGCACTGGCCGGGGGCCGAGATGTCGTCATTCGCGCCTTCGACGATCTTCACCGCAACTTTCGTGATCGCGCCGAAATCCACCTTGCGGCCGGCGACGACAAAGTCGTTCCGGGCGATTTCGCGGTTCTTGAAGATGCGCTCGACTGTCGAAAGGTAGAACTCGGCCGTCATGTCCATCACGGCCAGATATTCGTCGTAGAAACGGTTGTGGGCGTCGTTGTCGCGCGCCTCGCCATGGGCGGCGCGCATGATCTGTTCGCGGAAAGCCCTGGAATGACGCTCGGAGTTCATCGAGATGAAACTTTGCAATTGCAACAGGCCCGGATAGACCATCCGCCCGGCGCCCTTGTATTTGAAGCCGACCCGCTGAATGGCGAAGTGCTCAAGCTGGCCCATCGTCACGCGGCGGCCAAAGTCGGTCACTTCGGTGGCGGCGGCGTCGGGATCGACAGGACCGCCGATCAGCGTCAGGCTGCGCGGCTGGGCATCGGGGTCCTCCGCGGCCAGATAGGCAGTCGCGGCAAGGGTCAGCGGGACAGGCTGGCATACCGCGATCACATGCGTGTCGGGCCCAAGCTCGCGCATGAAGTCGACAAGGTAGAGGGTGTAATCCTCGACATCGAACTTGCCTGCGCTGACAGGAATGTCGCGCGCGTTGTGCCAATCGGTGATGTAGACATCGGCATCGGGCAGCAGGGATGCGACGGTGGACCGCAGCAACGTTGCATAGTGGCCCGACATGGGCGCCACCAGCAGAATCTTGCGCTTCATCGGTTCGCGGCGGCGGACGAAGAAGTGAATCAGGTTGCCGAACGGGCGTTCCACGACTGTCTTGATATCAATAAGGTGGTCCTGGCCATCTGGCCCCACGATCGACCGGATGCCCCAATCGGGTCTGGCCGCCATGCGTTCAAACGTGCGTTCGGTGACGTCGCCCCAGGCGGCTGTCAGCTGGATCAGGGGGTTCATCGACAGCGAAAACGCCGGATAAGACGCCATCGCCCGTGCCGTGGCACCAAGCCACGCATTGGTGTTTCGCGCTGTTTCCATTATGTCATAGGTCAGCATATACTTCACGTCGCGTCTCCATCTCCGGGGTGGGCCCGGCCTAACCGTCGCGTTCCCCCGGACAGGTGACGCAATGCTGCATAGCAGCAAGATAGGGTGGAAACGGAAATATGACAACCAAAGATAGCGACGCTGCACAAAAGTTGCAAAAGATGCAGGC
This sequence comes from Rhodobacterales bacterium, assembly GCA_038205925.1. Classification (GTDB taxonomy): domain Bacteria; phylum Pseudomonadota; class Alphaproteobacteria; order Rhodobacterales; family Rhodobacteraceae; genus Pseudotabrizicola. The sequence goes on from JBBRBJ010000056.1 coordinate 4,289, forward strand.
AAATCTTGCGCGGGTCGAAGATCTTTCCGCCCGCCTGATGGCCGCCCTTGCCGCAAGGAAGCAGGCCGATGCTGCACTTGCAGGCCCCTCGAACGATGTCTACATGCGCGCAGCCACGGCCTATGTCGCCGAGATGATGCAAAACCCCGCCAAGATTCTGGAACACCAGATCAGCTACTGGGGCAAAAGCCTGAAGCATTATGTCGAGGCGCAGCAAGCCCTTGCGAGTGGCGTATTCAAGGCCCCCCCGGACCCGACCCCCAAGGACCGCCGCTTTGCCAACCCCTTGTGGGATACACACCCCGCCTTCAACTACCTAAAGCAGCAATATCTGATGAACGCCGAGGCGGTCTCGACCGCGATCGGCGACATGGACACGCTCGATCCGGCCGAGAGACGGCGGGTGGAGTATTTCACCAGGCAGATCGTGGACATGCTGTCGCCCACCAACTTTCTTGGCACCAACCCGGATGCGCTGGAAAAAGCGGTGGCAACCGATGGCGAAAGCCTGGTGCAGGGGCTTGAAAACCTCGTCCGCGACATCGAGGCGAATTCGGGCGACCTGCTGGTCACACTTTCGGACCGCGAGGCGTTTCATGTGGGCCAGAACATCGGCGCCAGCGAAGGCGCGGTGATCTACCGCAACAGGTTGCTGGAGTTGATCCAGTATGCGCCCACGACCGAAAAGGTGCATGCGACGCCGCTTCTGATTTTTCCGCCGTGGATCAACAAGTTCTACATCATGGACCTGAAGCCCGCGAATTCGCTGATCAAATGGATCGTGGATCAGGGCTTCACGCTGTTTGTGGTGTCTTGGGTGAACCCGGATGCGTCCTATGCCGATGTGGGGATGGATGATTATATCCGCGACGGTTTCCTGCGCGCGATGGCCGAGGTGCGACGCATCACCGGCGAGCCGCAGATCAATACGGTCGGCTACTGCATCGCAGGCACGACACTGGGTCTGACACTGGCGCATCTGGACCGGGCGGGCGACACATCGGTCAAATCCGCCAGTTTCTTCACCACGCTCGCCGATTTTTCCGACCCGGGCGAAGTGGGCGTATTTCTGGACAACGATTTTGTAGACGGGATCGAACGGCAATCGGCGCAGGACGGGATTCTGTCCAAGGTGTTTATGGGGAAAACCTTCAGCTTTCTGCGCTCGAACGATCTGATTTATCAGCCGGCGATCAAAAGCTACATGATGGGCGAGGCGCCGCCCGCCTTTGATCTGCTCTATTGGAATGGCGATGGCACCAATCTGCCCGCCAGGATGGCGGTCGAATACCTGCGGGGGCTGTGTCAGGACGACGGCTTTGCCAAAGGCACCTTCCCGGTGTTTGGCGAACAGGTTTGCCTGTCGGGGGTCAAGGTGCCGATGTGCGCCATTGCCTGCGAGACCGATCACATTGCCCATTGGCGCGGCAGCTTCAACTCCATGGCGCAGATGGGCAGCAAGGACAAGACGTTCATCTTGTCCGAATCGGGGCACATCGCTGGGATCATCAACCCGCCCAGTAAGAATAAGTATGGTCACTACACCAGTGACGCGCCCGTCGCAGGCGCGCCTGACGACTGGAAGGCCGGCGCCACCTTTAACAAGGGCAGCTGGTGGCCAAAATGGTGTGCCTGGCTTGGGGTGCGGTCGGGCAAGAAAATCAAGGCTCGGATACCGGGTGATTCGACAAATCCGGTGCTCTGCCCGGCGCCCGGCACTTACGTGACGGCAATGCCCGGCGCGGGAAGTGACTGACGCGCAAAGGTTAAGCGCCTGCTTACCGAAGAAAATGCTGCAGTGCAGAAAAATGGCTTGTAATGCTGCGCTGCAGCATCTATATCTGGGACATCGAAGGCGGGCAGGACGGCCCGTAATTTTCAGGAGCCCGACAAATGACCAAGACCCCCGATATGACCAAGATGATGCAAGACATGATGGCCTCGATGCCGATGGACAACTCGGCCATGCAGAACGCATTCAAAACCCAGGCCGCCATGGCCGAGAAAATGTCGAAAGTGGCGTTGGAAGCGGCTGAAAAGTCGACCGAAATTACCGCCCGCTGGACCAAGGAAACCATCGCCAAGATGGCTGACATGAGCAAGGCCAAGTCCGAGCCGACCGATTACACCAAGTCGGCCACCGACTTTGCGTCGTCCGCTGCCGAAATGGCGACCGAGACCATGGCCGCCTTTGCCGAAGTGGCGAAGAAAGTGCAGATGGAAACGGTTGAGTTGATGCTCGCCGCTGGCAAGGACTTCTCGGAAGACGCGACCGCCGCCGTGAAGAAAGCCACGACCGAAGTGACCACGGCTGCCAAGAAAGCAGCCGGCGCTGCCAAGTAAGGCCGCACGTCAGGCCCCCGGTTGTGGGGCCAAAGATCTGGGGGCGGGTCCGAGTGACCCGCCCTTTCTTTTTGTTTCCCGCTGGCTTACGCTCGACCTCGCACATGAAACATCTGGGGAAGGCGTGGCCATGGCCGAGACCGACAAGCCGCTGCTGATCAAGCGATATGCGAGCCGCCGTCTCTACAACACCGAAACGTCCGATTATGTGACGCTGGAAGATATCGCAGGCTTTATCCGCGCAGGCCGCGAAGTTCAGATCGTGGATCTGAAATCCGGGGACGATCTGACGCGCCAATACCTGCTGCAGATCGTGGCCGAGCACGAATCCAAGGGCGAGAACGTCTTGCCGATCGCGGTGCTGACCGATCTGGTGCGCAGCTATACATCCAATGTCCAATCCATCGTGCCGCAGTTTCTGGCCGCCAGCTTTGAGATGCTGCGCGAAGGCCAGTCCAAGATGATGGGAAACATGGGCGTTCTGCCCAATCCGATGGCCGCAATGCCGGGGTTCGATATGATGCGCAAGCAGCAAGAGGCGTTCATGAAAACCATGATGGGCGGTGTTCCTGCATGGGCCGGTTCGGGCCCTGCGCCGGATGAGGCCGGGCCTGCGACAAGCGCCGAAGAACTGGCGCAGATCAAGCGCCAGCTGGCCGAGTTGCAAAAGAAACTGTCAAAGATGTAAGCGGCGATGTCAGAGGCAGCGGGACGCGTCACACTGTGGGGCATCGAAGTCTTTCTGGCAGTGGCGGACGAACGCTCGGTCACGGCGGCGGCGCGGCGGCTGGGGGTCAGCGCGCCTGCGGTCAGTCAGCAAATCGGTGCGCTTGAGGCTCTGTTAGGTGTGGCGCTGCTCGACCGAAGTGCCCGGCCGCTGGCACTGACCCAAGGGGGGGCGCTGTTTCGCCGCCATGCGCAAGGCATCCTGAACGCCGAGGCCGAAGCGCGGGCCGATCTGGCGCGCGCAGGGGCAGCCCGCATCTCGACATTGCGCCTTGGGATGATCGAGGATTTCGATGCTGCGGTGACGCCCGCCCTTTTATCGAGCCTTGCCGCCCGGATGCCCGATTGCCGCTTTCTATTGGAAACCGGGCCAAGCCACCGGCTGATTGACGGGCTCGAGGCGCGGGCGCTGGATATGGTCGTGGCCGCCGACATGGCCGTGGACGGCGCCGAGGCGGGCTGGCGAGAGGTGCATCCCCTTCTGAATGATCCGTTCGTGGCCGTACGGCCGCGTGATGTGCCCGAGGGGCCGCTGATCCTGTATTCAGGGCGCCATGTCATGGGCCGCCAGATCGCCGCCTGGCTTGAGGCGCAACCCCAGCGCCATCCGGTGCGGTTCGAGTTGGACAGTTACCACGCCATTCTTGCGATGGTTGCGCAAGGGCAAGGCTGGACTATCCTGACCCCACTTGGCCTGCTGCACGCGGCCCAGTTTCTGGATGCGCTGGACGTGGCGCCGCTGACCGGAGTGGCGATGGAGCGGCGCCTTTCCCTGTCGGCCCGGGCCGGGGTCATGCGGGATTTGCCCGCCGAGGTGGCGGGCGCCATCCGCACGCATCTGGCCGCGCTGGTCATCGCCCCTGCGATTGCCCGCTGGGGCTGGCTTGCCCCCCACCTTCGGCTGTTTTAGGGCTGTGCGGCGGCAATCAGCGCATCGGCGATGTAATCCAACTCGGCAATCGTCAGCCGCGCTGGCAGGCGCGTATCACAGGCGCGCATCAGCATCGCGCGGGTTTGGGGCAAGTCGGGCGCGGGCCCCAGAAACTCCCAGTTCCAGAAGGCACGGGCATTTCCCTGTGAAAGACCAAACACCTGAACAGACACGCCAAGCCCCTTGGCGCGGGCCTGAAACGCAAGGGCCTGCGGATCGGTCCAGTCATCGGGCAGGTTGAACTGCAGGCTGTCGGGTGCGCGCTGTTCGGGCGCCAGCGCTTTTGGTACGGACATCAGTCCGCTTGCGTTCAGCCGGGCCGCCACATGATCATGGTTGCGCCGCCCGTCGGACACACGGCGCGGTACCTCGGCCAGTTGCGGACGGATCACGGCCGCCGACAGGTTCTGCATGCGCAGATTGTACAGCGGCAGCTTGTTCTGCCAGTGGCCATGCGTTGCAGAAAAGCCGGGGTGCTTGCGCCAGTTTTCCTCATAGGCGCCGGACATGATGACGGCACGGGCGGCAATTTCAGGGTCATCTGTGACAAGGATGCCGCCTTCGCCCGCGTTGATCAGCTTGTAGGATTGAAAGCTGAAACACCCCACCCGGCCAATTGTGCCGATGTTCCGGTCGTGCCATTTGGTGCCCAGCGAATGGGCCGCATCCTCGATCACCGGAATGCCCGCCGCCAAGGTCAGGACCATGATTGCGTCCATGTCCGAGGTGTGGCCACGCATGTGGCTGATCAGAACCGCGTCCGCGCCGGGTAACTTCACCGCAAAGTCATCCAGATCAATGCGGTAGTCCGCACCCACTTCGACCAGAACCGGGGTACACCCGGCGTGAACCACCGCCGATGGCACTGCGGCAAAGGTGAAGGCAGGGATCAGCACCCGCGCGCCGGGTGCTAGGTCCAGCGCGCGCAGCGAAAGGAACAACGCCGCCGAGCACGACGACACCGCCAGCGCATAAGCCGACCCCATCATCTCCGCAAACTCGGCCTCCAGCAGCGCAACCGGCGAAGCCGTGGTCGCGGTGTAGCGAAACAGATCGCCCGAGATCAGAAGCGCCTCGATCGCCGCGCGGGCAGCTTCGGGTATGGGTTCTGCGTCGTAGACATTGGGAGCAAGCGCTGGTGGGGCAAGTGTTGGTTGGGCAAGAGTGGGATCAAGCCGCAGGATCTGACCATCGGGCGCCATGTGATTTCCTTAACAATGCTTTAAGCTGTGCTTAATCTCTGCGCGGGAAAATCACCAGTGACAATTCGATGAAGATACGGATGGCCGCCTATAATCCGAGCCGGTCCCTCAGGGAAAACCACGACATCGCAAGAACGAGCGCGGGCCAGCGCAGCGCGGGCCCCCCCGGAAAGCGCGGCTGTGGCACGCTGGCCATCAGATCGAACTGCCCCGCCTGCCCGTTGACAGCAAGGGCCATGACCTTGCCCGCCATTGTGGCCATGGCCACCCCGTGCCCCGAATACCCCGAGGCGGACAGCGTGTTCGGCGCAGGGCGGGTAAAGCATGGCATCCGGTTGATCGTGATCGCCAGCGTGCCGCCCCACGCATGGTCTATCGCCACGCCCTTCAGTTGCGGGTAGACCTGAAGCATCGGTCTGGACACGGTCTTGATGATGTCGGGAAAGCGGTAGCCATAGCTTTCGCCTCCCCCGAACAGCAGGCGGTTGTCCTCGGACAGGCGCCAGTAATTCACCACGAACTTCGAATCTGCCACCGCCACCGGTTCCGACAAGATACCGTTCGCGCGGTCGCCCAACGGCTCGGTCGCCACCATAAAGTTGTTGATCGGCATGACTTTTGCCGCAACCTTGGTGTCCAGCCGCCCTAGATAGCCATTGCACGCAAGTATCAGGTGATCGCAGGTTATCTTGCCGGCGCCCGTGATGACCACGGGCTTTGACCCGTGGTTTATGTGCCGTACTTCCGAGCGTTCATAGAGGTGCGCGCCCGCCTTGATTGCCGCCTGCGCCAGACCGATTGCATAGTTCAGCGGGTGCAGATGACCCGCGCCACGGTCAACCTCGCCGCCGTGATATGCGTCCGACCCGATCAGGCGACGGATGCCGTTGCGGTCCAGCGTTTCGATCTGGTCATAGTCATACTCACGGGCAAGTTTCTCTGCATAGACATGGGCATGGCGCGCCTCGGCCTCAGACCCGCATGCATGGGCCACGCCGGGGTAGAACGTGACCGGCATCGCGTGTCTGGCGATCAGACTGCGGACCAGCGCCTTGGCCTCTTCGGCGAAATCCCACAGGCGCCGCGCCTGTGCGCGGCCCATGGCGCGTTCAATCCAATCCTGATCCTGTCGCTGGCCCGAGCCGACCTGCCCCCCGTTGCGCCCCGAGGCGCCAAAACCCACGCGGTGCGCCTCGACCAGCACCACGTCATGGCCAAGTTCAGCCAGATGCAGGGCCGCCGACAGGCCCGTATAGCCGCCGCCCACAATGCAAACGTCGGCGCGTCGGTCGCCCTTCAGCATCGGCAAGGGCTTCATCGGCGCCGCAGTTGCCGCGTAATAGGACGGCGGGTATTCCCCTGCCTGGTCGTTGGCGTGCAAAAGGTTCATACGTTCAACAACAGATGCTCACGCTCCCACGGGCTGATGACCTGCAAGAACTCTTTGTATTCATTGCGCTTTACCGATGCGTAGACCTTGCAGAACTCAGGCCCCAGCACGTCTTTCAGCGCCTGATCCTCATCCAGCAAGTCCAGCGCGTCGCCCATGTTGACCGGGATTTCATCGCTGTCGATATAGGCCGAGCCCGAGAACTCGGGCCGGGGGCCGCGCTTTTCCATCAGCCCCAGATAGCCGCAGGCCAGCGTCGCCGCGATGCCCAGATAGGGGTTGCAATCCATACCCGGAAGGCGGTTTTCCACCCTTCGCGCGGCCGCGGTCGAGATTGGCACCCGCAGACCCGTGGTGCGGTTGTCGCGGCCCCATTCCAGATTGATGGGGGCGGCAAAATCGGGAACGTAGCGGCGATAACTGTTCACATAGGGCGCCAGCAGCGCGATACCTGCGCCAAGATGGTTCTGCAACCCGCCGATAAAGTGCAAGAACGCCTCTGTTTCCGTGCCCTTGGAGCCGGAAAAGATGTTCCGCTCGGTCCGGCTTTCGACGATCGAGGTGTGGATGTGCATGGCCGACCCCGGCTCTCCGGCAATCGGTTTTGCCATGAAGGTGGCAAAACAATCGTGGCGCAGCGCCGCCTCGCGGATCAGGCGCTTGAAGAAGAAAACGTCATCGGCCAACCGGACGGGGTCGCCATGGGCAAGGTTCAGTTCAATCTGGCCCGCGCCGCCTTCTTGCAAGATTCCATCAATTTCCAGACCCTGAGCCTCGGCAAAGTCATATATATCGTCGATGACCTTGCCATATTCATCCACCGCCGACATTGAATACGCCTGTTTGCCCGCCGCCCGCCGGCCCGAGCGGCCCATGGGGGGCTGAACCGGCATGTTGGGGTCAATGTTGCGCGCGGTCAGGAAGAACTCCATTTCGGGGGCGACAACCGGGGTCCAGCCTTGGGCGCGGTAAAGATCGACGATCCGGCGCAAGACGTTTCGCGGCGCGTACGGGATCAGAACCCCTTCCTGATCCTTGGCATCATGGATCACCTGAAGCGTCACATCCGCAGTCCAGGGTGCAGCCGTGGCCGTGGTGAAGTCAGGCTCGAGGATCATGTCGGGTTCGGTGAAGGCGTCGAACGGATTGTCGGCCCATTCGCCGGTTATGGTCTGAAGAAAGATTGAATTTGGCAGAAAATAGCTTTTCTGATGCGCGAATTTCGCAGCCGGCATTGCCTTGCCACGCGCGACGCCGGCAATGTCGCCGATGATGCATTCCACCTCATCCACACGCCGGTCGGCGATGAAGTCAAGAGCAGCTTCGGGCAGTTTGTCGGTCCAGTCGGACATGAGATTTCTCGGGGGTTGGGGCCGCCGGCTTTAACGGAAGGCTTTGAAAAATGCGGCAATCTGGTCAGCGATGGCATGATGGTGCAGCGGAACGGCCAGCCGGGAGGTTGCAGACGCAAGCAGCGTATCGGGCACAACCCCGCGCCCCCGCGTCTGCATGAGGCTATTGATGAAGTCGGGGCCAAATTCGGGATGAGCCTGAATGGTCAGCGCATCTGTATCATACAAAAGCGCGGCGTTGGCGCAAAAAGCGTTGCGGGCTATGACCTTGGCGCCGTCTGGCACCTCAACGACCTGATCCTGATGCCAGGCGTTCAGAGTGACTGTTTTGCCCTCAAAATCGTAGTCGGTAGCACCCACGGCCCAGCCTCCTGCATATTTCTCGACCCGTCCTCCCATGGCCTGCGCAACGATCTGATGCCCGAAACAGATCCCCACAACCGGCACATGCGCGACAAAGGCGCTGCGGATGAAAGCCTCAAGCGGGGGGATCCATGGATGATCCTCATAAACACCGTGACGCGAGCCTGTGATCAGCCAGCCATCGCAATCGGTGGCCGAGGCAGGGAACTCGCCGTTGACCACCGCATAGGTGCGGAACGCGAACCCGTTTCCATCCAGCAGATGCGCAAACATTTGCGGGTATTCGCCAAAGCGGGGTGCAAGGGCGTCTGGCGCAAGGCCGGTCTGCAAGATGCCGATCTGCATGAATACCTGCTGAACGTGATGTGAAAGACTAGCGCGGGGCCCCCCGGTTGGCAAAGCCATTCGCCGCGGGCAATTTTTCGGGGGGCCAAACGATTCTGGAGTGACTGCCTGCGGGGTGCGCGCGGATCAGACCGTGTCGAGATACAACTCCACCCGTTCAGAGTCCGACAATTCCTCAAGATAGTGAAGTTCCTGCCGCTTGGTCGAGACCAGGTTGCGGATGATCTCCTTGTGCAAGAAGCGTGGCATCACCTCAGAGGATTCGAAGGCGTCGATGGCCGACGCCCAACCGTCGGGAATCAGGGGCAGGCCGTCGACGGCATAGGCGTTGCCGATGATCGGGGCGGGCGGCTCCATCTCGCGCTCGATCCCGTCCAGCGCGGCCCCAAGGATGACGGCAAGCATCAGATAAGGGTTCACGTCGCCCCCGGCCACGCGATGTTCGATCCGGCGGGCCGATGGGCTGCCTGCGGGGATGCGGATGGCGGCGGTGCGGTTTTCATACCCCCAGCAGATGGCGGTCGGCGCGTGTTTGTCGGGAACCAGACGTTCATAGCTGTTCTGGTGCGGGGCAAAGACCAGCGTGCTGTCGTGCATGGCGTTCATGCAGCCTGCTACGGCGTTTCTCAGCATTGTCGTGCCCTTTGGCCCGCCGCTGTCAAACACATTGTCGCCCGCCGCATCGAGCACCGAAAAATGCGTATGAAGCCCTGATCCGGAGTATTCAGGGTAGGGCTTGGCCATGAAACTGGCCGCAAAGCCGTGGCGCCGGGCAAGACCCTTGACCAGCATCTTGAACAGCCACGCATCATCGGCGGCGCGCAGGGCATCGTCGCAATGCATCAGGTTCACCTCGAACTGGCCAAGGCCGGTTTCCGAGGTGCTTGTATCGGCGGGAATATCCATCGCCTCACATGCATCATAGAGATCGGTGAAGAATGTGTCGAACGCATCCAGCGCGCGGATCGACAGCGTTTCAGCCGCCTTGCGTCGCTTGCCTGACCGGGGGCTGGCGGGCACCTGCATGGTCTTGCCCGAATCGTCGATCAGGAAGAACTCAAGTTCCATCGCGCACACCGGCGTCAGGCCGCGCGCCTTGTAGCGGTCAACGACGGCACGCAGGGCATGGCGGGGATCTCCGTCATAGGGCATGCCGTTCTCGCGGAACATCCAGATCGGCAGCAGGGCGGTGGGGGCCTCAAGCCAGGGCATCGGCATGAAGCCTCGCTCGGTCGGCTTCAACACGCCATCCTGATCGCCTTGTTCAAAAACCAGCGGGCTGTCATCAATGTCTTCGCCCCAGATATCAAGGCTGAGGACGGAAAAGGGGAAACGGGTGCCGTCCTTGACCGCCTTGTCAGCGAAACGGGCGGGGATCCTTTTGCCACGGGCCTGACCGTTCAGGTCGGCGGCGGCCACGCGGATGGTGCGTACTTCGGGGTGCTTGCGCAGATAGTCCTTCATCATGGTCGTATGGGTCGGGGAGGGTGGCATGGCCATGCCCCGGCTCTGTCCTTGGTTTGATCTCTTGGCCCGGACAGGTTCCGGGTCCGGGCGGGTGCGCGGAAAATTTGATCAAAAGCACGCTACTATCGGATCAGTTGCGGGCGCAAGCGAATTTTGCCTGCCATGTTGCTGGGCAGGTGCCGATTGAGCCATTTGTTGGCAATCCCGAAGATGCCGATCAGGATCAGGGTCAGGCAAATGAAATAAACGGCCACGATGGGATAAGGGACAAAAGGGTTGAAGGTCTTGTCGGCAAAGTAGTTGGCATAATAAAGCGCGTCGCCGCGCTGCTGGAACGCCGGAAAGCCGGAGAAGAACACCAGCGTGGTCGAGTGAAACAGAAAGATCGCCTCGTTGGTATAGGCGGGCCAGGCCAGACGCATCATGGTCGGCCACTGGATGCGGATAAAACGTTTCCAGCCCGAGATGCCATAGGCATCGGCGGCCTCAAGGTCACCCTTGGGAATGGATTTCAGCGCTCCGTGGAAGATCTCGGCCGAATAGGCGGCCGTGTTCAGAAACAGCACCACCAGCGCCCCCGCCCATGCGCTCGTCACCCACGAGGTTTCGACCGTCAGGCCGAAGATGTTGATGCCCGCGCGGGGCAGCAGCACGAATGCCTCGTAGGCGAGGTAAAACTGGATGAAGAGTGGCGAGCCGCGAAAGATGAAGATGAACCATTCTGCGGGCTTGCGCGCCCAAGGGCTACGCGCGGCCTTGGCCAGTGCGATGGCATTGGCGAAGAAAAAACCAAGGGCCAGCGCGATCAGACCAAAATAGATGTTCCAGATAAGGCCCGAGCCGATCAGCGTAAATTGCTGGCACAGCGTGAAATCACTGCGTGGAAGCATCCGCTCGCCATAGCCGAGCGAGCGGAAGGCATAGGCGCCAATGGTTTCCCAGCAGGTCATATCCCGGCCTTTCGCATGGCTTCGCCCGCTGCCGTCGCCTGCCCCTTTGACAGCCGCGCCGACACCCGGTTCAGCACCACCTCGGACAGGCGGGTGAAAGTCAGGTAGAAGACCAGCAGCGCCAGAAAATAGAACAAACGCCAGTCGCCGTGCGGATACTCATAGGCGCTTGTCTTGGCGCCGCCCAACTCGCGTGCCCAATAAACGATGTCCTGCACGCCCAGCAGGAACAAAAGCGGTGTCGCCTTGATCAGGATCATCCACAGGTTCGACAATCCGGGCAATGCATACACCCACATCTGCGGCACGAGGATGCGGCGAAAGACCTGAGACGTGCTCAGCCCATAAGCCTCGGCCGTTTCCAGTTGCGCACGCGGCACAGCCTGCATGGCGCCATACAGCACGTTGGCCGCAAACGCCCCGAACACCAGCGCAAAAGTCACCACCGCAAGGCCGAAACCATAGAATTTGTGCACCCATTGAGGTGACGAACCCAAAGGCACCTTCGCCTCGGGGCAGACGCGGAATTCCAGTCCCTGACGGATCGGGTCGGTCCAGTCCGGGCATTGGACCTGATGGTTCAGCCACTCGATCCCCTGATCGAGCGCGATCACGAAGAACAGGAAAAACACGATGTCGGGAATGCCGCGCACCATGCCGGTGTAGACCTTGCCGATCATGCGCACAGGCAAGATGCGGCTGCGGGCGGCCATCGCCCCGGCAAAGCCGAAGGCCATGGCGACAGGGGCGGTGATGGCGATCAGGGTGATGACCGTGACGAACGCCCCATAGAAAGCAAAGTGCTTGCCTGTGGTCAGGTAGCACGAAAGCCAACGCAGGCCTTCCAGTGTCGATGGGTCAGCGCAATAGACGAACATGGAGATTGGCCCGCGCCGGGAGGTTCCGGCGCGGGCCTTTGCCTTAGAATACGGTCGAGTCGTCGCCGAACCACTTTTTGATCATGGTATTCAGGGTGCCGTCAGCCTTCATGGCGGTGATGGTCGCATTGAACTTTTCCTTCAACTCGGTATCGCTTTCGCGCAGGCCCATGCCGACGCCGCCGCCCAATTGCACGTCATCGGCCAGCATCACCAGCGCACCGCTTGATTCTGCTGCAATCGGAACAAGATAGTCCTTGTCCGCAAACACCGCATCTGCCTCGCCGTTCTTGACGGCGGCCACGGTTTCATCGGGGGTCGCAAACTCCAACAGGGTCGCACCGGACTCGGCCACATAGCCTGCCTGGATTGTCCCGACCTGGGCCGCGATCACGGCGCCTTCGCCGGTATTGGCGTCTGCCGTCAGTGCCATGTAGGCCGACGCGGCGGGCGGAATGTAGTTCTGGGTAAAGTCGAGCACCTTGTCGCGCTCGTCGGTGATGCTCATCCCTGCGATGATCGTGTCGTAGTTGCCCGATTGCAGGTTGGGGATGATGCTGTCCCAGTCGGTGGTGACCCATTCACAGGTCAACCCAGCCATCTCGCACATCTTGTCACCCAGTTCGCGCTCAAACCCGTCAACTTCGCCCTTGTCGTTGATGAAGTTGTAAGGAGGGTAGGCGCCCTCGGTGCCCATGCGCACGGTCTGGGCCAGCGAGGCCCCTGCGGTCAGTGCCAGAAGCGCTGTTGCAAGCATAAGTTTCTTCATTGTCGTCTCCCCTGTGGGTCAGTGTGTTATGGGTGAAAGTGTAGCGTCAGGCGGTGGCCGAAAGAAAGCCACGAAGCCTTTCGGTGCGCGGATTTGCAAAAAGATCCATAGGCGGCCCCTGTTCCTCGATCCGTCCCTGATGCAGAAAAATGACGTGATCCGACACGTCGGACGCCAATCTCATGTCATGTGTCACCAGAATCATCGTGCGGCCTTCTTCGGCAAGGGCCTTGATGACCTTGACCACCTCTTGCTCAAGTTCGGGGTCAAGTGCACTTGTCGGTTCATCGAACAGCAGGGCGCGCGGCTCCATGCACAGGGCGCGCGCAATGGCTGCGCGCTGCTGCTGGCCGCCGGACAGTTGCGCGGGCCATGCATCACACTTTTCGTTGATGCCGACCTTTTCAAGATATCCGCGCGCTTTTTCCTCAACTTCGGCAGGGTCGCGCTTCATCACCGTTACCGGCGCTTCCATCACGTTTTGCAGGACCGTCATATGCGACCAAAGGTTAAACTGCTGAAATACCATCGAAAGATTGGTGCGCATCCGCGTCACCTGCGCACGGTCGGCGGGATGGCGGGCCAGACCCTGACCTTTCCAGCGCACGGCTTCGCCCTCAAACCGGATCTCGCCCTGCTGGCTGTCCTCCAGCAGATTGCAACACCGCAACAGCGTGGATTTCCCCGATCCGGATGAGCCGATCAGAGATACCACATGCCCCCGTGGCGCAGTCAGGTCCACGCCCTTGAGAACCTCAAGGCTGCCATAACTCTTGTGCAGATCATGGATCTCGATGACGGGCGTGTCGGGCTTGGCTGTCACGGGTGCTCGGGTGTTTGGCGAAGGATGCCCAAATAGGGCGCAAGTTCTGAACCATTGCAACGCCCTTTGTGACGGACGCTGCGGTATTTGCCCAAGTATTGGTCAGTAGACCTGTGCAAATTGGTCAGGTGCCGCACAGATGGGCACTGCCATGTAGGTGGCGTGCGGCAAACGCACCACACCTTTCAGGCGCAAGGCGGCGCGATCCGCGGGTCCGATCGACTCTATCGCCTCGGCGACGGCGTCGCACATGGTCTGGGCGTCGCCCCCTGCGGCGGTGATATAGGGCAGCGACGGTGTCGGTTCTGTATGGCCGATCACCCGCAGGCCTGCCGTCCATGGATCATGCTCGCAAAGCAGCGACCAGGTGACCGCATCGATGGCCACGAAATCGACCGCCCCGTGCAGGACCGCAAGCGCCGACTGCCGGTGCGAGCCGGTCTCAAGCTTTGGCCAAAGGCGCAGGCCGCGCGCCCCAAACCACGCCAGCGGCGCACACCAGCCTGATTGCGACATGGCCTCGCTCAGCGCAAACGGCGCACCTGCAAACGCATCCGGCGTCTGGCGGGCGTCGTCTGCGCGGCTCAAAAAGACAGAGCGGTAGTGACCCGGCGGGCAGTCTTCCAGCCCGTTGTCAGGGGTGCCGATCAAGGCAACATTCTCGTGCAGTCGCGCGCGGTAGGGCAGGCCGCAGGTTTGCGAAAACACCAGATCGGGCGCTTCCCACGCGGGCCAATAGGCGTCGTCGCCGCGCGTAAGCGAGTCGGGGGCGGCCAGATCGCGGGCACGTAAACCATCGCGAATCGCAGCCCAATACCGGTCGAGCACCGGCGCTGTTTCAGGCCGATCATACATTCCAAGGCTTGCAATCATTCCCGTTCCGCCTGTTGGCGCGCCATTGCGCTGTCTACATCGGTCAGACCCAGAAGGTTGACCACCAGTCGGATCAAGCGGTCTTCCTGGGCATCGCGCGCGCCGTCCGACAGGGCCACAGACCACATCGCCTGTAACAGTGCCGCGCGGTCTTCATGCGCGACGGCGTCTTTCAGTGCGCGGGTAAAACGCACAGTGTCGGGGGCCTCGGCCTCGAACACTTCGGCCTCAGCCCGCAGGGCAGCAGCGGCAAAGGGCGACAAGCCATGGCGCCCCACCAGAATGCGGTCAATCCGTCCCATTTCGTCTTGCGAATAATCCCCGTCCGAGCGGGCAAGCCGCACGAGCAACGCAGCCAGCGCAAGGCGCGCGTCAGGTTCGGGCAGGCGGGTGGGTTCGGGCGCCATGAGGCGGGCAAGAAGGTTCTGAAGCATGGTCGGCAGATAATCCCAAGCAGGGGCCGCGGCAAGTCAACCCTGACAATAGTCCTGGCTTTTGGTCCAGGCCGCGATGTCGGCGCGCTTTGACGCCGACCGGAATGGCGCCCAGTCGCGCCCGATGCCACGCGCGCCGCCCCCGGCCACCACACCGTCGCGGTCAACCTGCGCCGACATGATCCGGATTGCACAGGCCAGATTTGCCGACCCATCCTTCAGGGCCGACGCACTTTGGGCCTTGCACTTGTAGGCGCGCGCGGTGCCGGGCGCGATCTGCATCAAACCGATCCACCGCCCGCCGCCCCCGGCGGCCTTGGGGTTCCAAGTGCTTTCGTGCTTGGCCGTGGCCGACAAAAGCCCCGCCCAAAAGGCGCGACGGTCGGCCATCGAAGCCTTGGAGTATTTGGGGCAGAAGGTGGCGATATCGCCCGGCACCTGATCGGCCAGCCGGGCATCATTGGCGGCCACGACAGAAAGCGAGGTCGCCGTCCACAGTTTGGCCTCTGGCCGGTGGTCCCAGCCCATCTCGGGCAAGAACGATTGTGCCGCACTGCTGTCAGTTGTCAGTCCATTGGCGCAGCCCGCAAGCAGGGTCACCACCAAAGTCAGGCCACATCGGTTCAACTTCATACTTTGTCACGTGCCATGGCGCCGCACGTTCATATGCGGCCCCGCTGCAATGGCCTGCCGCCGGCCGTTGCGGCAAGCCCCCGGCCCGCGCTTCGGCATCAATCCGCCGCGCACGCCCTTGCCCCGCGCCCGCGCTGACCCTAAACAACAAGGGCAAATGCCGGAGGCTGCCATGCGCGATCTGACCTATGAACCGCCCAAACCCAAGGTGATTTCCGGGGCGAAGGGCGATTGGGAACTGGTCATCGGGATGGAGATCCACGCCCAGGTGTCGTCCAACGCCAAACTGTTTTCCGGGGCCTCGACGCAATTCGGGAATGAGCCGAATTCCAACGTCTCTTTTGTTGATGCGGCAATGCCGGGCATGCTGCCGGTGATCAACGAATACTGCGTTGAGCAGGCGGTCAGGTCGGGCCTTGGGTTGCGCGCAAAGATAAACCTTTTCAGCGCATTCGACCGCAAGAACTACTTCTACCCGGACCTGCCGCAGGGCTATCAGATCAGCCAGCTTTACCACCCCATCGTGGGCGAGGGAGAGGTGCTTGTGGAGTTGGCTCCAGGGATCGCCCGCCGTGTGCGGATCGAGCGGATTCACCTTGAGCAAGACGCCGGGAAAAGTATTCACGACATGGACCCGACCATGTCTTTCGTGGATTTCAACCGCACGGGCGTGGCGCTGATGGAGATCGTCAGCCGCCCCGACATTCGCGGCCCGGATGAGGCCGCCGCCTATGTGGCGAAAATCCGCCAGATCCTGCGCTACCTGGGCACCTGCGATGGCAACATGCAGAACGGCAACCTGCGGGCCGATGTAAACGTGTCTGTCTGCCCGCCCGGGCAATACGAAAAGTATAGCGATTCGCAAGATTTCGCCCATCTGGGCACGCGCTGCGAGATCAAGAACATGAACTCGATGCGCTTCATGACCCAAGCCATCGAGTATGAGGCGCGCCGCCAGATCGCCATTTTGGAAGATGGCGGCAAGGTCGATCAGGAAACGCGGCTTTATGACCCCGACCGTGGCGAAACCCGGTCAATGCGCTCCAAGGAAGAGGCGTTCGACTATCGCTATTTCCCCTGTCCCGATCTGTTGCCGCTTGAGATCGAGCAGGCTTGGGTCGACGACATCGCGGCCCGGATGCCCGAGTTGCCGGACGCCAAGAAGGCCCGCTTCATGGGCGACTTCGGCCTGACCAACTACGATGCGTCGGTGCTGACCGCGGAACTGGATTCGGCCGTGTTCTTTGAGGCTGTTGCGCAGGGACGCGATGGCAAGACGGCGGCAAACTGGGTCATCAATGAGCTTTTCGGCCGCCTGAACAAGCAGGGGCTGACCATTGATGCCAGCCCGATGTCTGTCGCACAACTGGGCGGGCTGCTGGATTTGCTGGCCTTGGGCGAGATCACTGGAAAGATGGCCAAGGATCTGTTCGAGATTGTCTGGACCGACGGCGGCGATCCGGCGCAGGTTGCGGCCCAGCATGGGATGAAGCCGGTGACGGATACCGGCGCGATCGAGGCGGCGTTGGATGCCTTGATGGCGGCCAATCCGGATCAGGTGGAAAAGGCCCGGGCCAATCCGCGGCTTGCGGGCTGGTTCACAGGTCAGGTTTTGAAGGCAACTGGCGGCAAGGCCAATCCGGCAGTCGTGGGGCAGATGGTGGCGTTGAAACTGGGAATGTAGGGCCCTTGGCTGA
>JBBRBJ010000057.1:0-21423 GCA_038205925.1 Rhodobacterales bacterium
CCTGCGGCAGGCCCGACAGCAACTCTCAGGCTTTCTGTTGCGCCATGGCTGCCATTATAATCGCTCTGCCTGGACGCTGATGCATCGGCGCTGGCTGGCCGGGTTGCGGTTCGAGCAACCGGCCCACCACATTGTGCTGGAGGACTGCATTGCAACAATCGAAGCCGCAATCGCCCGCCGCGATCGGTTGACCGCACAGATCGAGGCCATGCTTGCGGACTGGACGCTGGCGCCGGTCGTTCACGCACTGCAGGCGCTCCGCGGATTGGCCCTCGTGGCCGCCGCGACAGTGATCGCGGAACTTGGTGACCTCACCCGCTTTACCAACCCTCGCCAGCTCATGGCGTATCTCGGCCTGGTCCCGTCAGAGCATTCGAGCGGCGGAACCCGGCGTCAGGCCCAAATTCGGGACGGTGTGACGAAGGCGGGCAACAGTACCGCCCGGCGGATGCTGATCGAAGCCGCCTGGAGTTATCGTTTTCCGGCAAGGATCAGCCGGGAACAATTACTCCAACAGGAAAGTCTGCCAAAGCCGATCCGCGACACTGCCTGAAAAGCGCAGGTACGGCTGTGCGGCCGGTACCGAAAGCTTGAGCTGCGCTGGCAAGCCCGCCACCACCGTGACCATCGCAATCGCGCGCGAACTGGCGGGGTTCGTCTGGGCCATCGCTTGCCAGATGCCGCGACCGGCGGCTTGAATCCGGGAACAACAATTCAGGATACCGACCAAAGGAGGACCAAGCAGATCTCAAACCCTCTGTGCTGTCCAATGGGGGACCGTCCACCACCTTGCCGTCGTTCAGGCGGTGCAACAGGTTCAGCACATGGGTCTTGGTGGGCACGCCCTCGGTCAGTGCCAGTTCCACGGCGGTGAGCACGGCCTGCTCATCGTGATGCAGCACGAGGGCTAGGATATCGACCATCTCTCGATCACCGCCGGGCTTGTGCAGCATGTGGTCCTGCACCTATCTGAACGCATGCGGTAATTTCAGGAAGGGTGCGCCGTTACGAAGAGCTCCGGGCTTTCTCTGCATCGAGCCATTGTCCGCCATTGGTCCGAGGACAATGGCGAGGCGCAAGATAATGTCGCCAGTCATAGATCGTGCGAGGCAGCAGCTTGTGATTGCGCTGGATGAGGCGGGCATGTTCGCACAGGATGATACCTTCGGCGGCCACAAGCAGCCGGTCGGGATAAATCCGCAGGCTGACTGGCCGGTTCGCGAAGGACGCCGGAACACTGTAGCGATTGCGCTCAAAGCTGATCAGGCATGTCGGCGAGACGCGCTTGCTCAACTCGACAAAGCCGTCAAAGGCAACGGGCAGTTGCATCAGGGCCGCCTGCTCTTCAGCCCATATATCGGCGATGGTGCCGGGTTGTTTGCCATGCGGGGTCTGCCGCCACAACTCAACGCATCGCCGTTCCAGCCAGGCATTCAGCGTGGCAAGGTCTGGGAAGTCGGGCATCCCTTGTAGCATTTGGTGACGAGAGTCTCGGACGTTCTTCTCGACTTGGCCCTTCTCCCACCCAGCCGCCGGATTGCAGAACTCCGGCTCATAGTCATAGTGGTTGGTCATGGCCAGAAAGCGCATGTTGATCTGCCGCTCCTTGCCGCGGCCGACACGATCCACCGCCGTCTTCGTTCGGCCGGGCCTCGGACCGATGGCGGCCCAGCCTCACTGTCGTAGATGCCCCGCGCAGGCACACCGCCGAAGACCCGGAACCCGTGCCAGTGGGCGTCAAACAGCATCTCGTGGGTCTGAAGAGGTCAAGCCCGCAGAAGATAAGCCCGGCTGTGCGACAGCTTGATATGCGCCATCTGCAGCTTCGTGTGCTCACCGCCCAGAACCGCAAAGTCCTCGCTCCAGTCAAACCGAAAGGCATCGCCGGGATCAAATTGCAGCGGCACAAAGGTCCCGCGCCCCGTCGTCTGCTGCTCGCGATGGCGTTCCGCCTTCCCAATCGCCGGGAAAACGATTCCCCGGATCGTTTTCTGGCCCGGCTCATACGCGCAAAAGCTGCCACCCGGGCATAAGAACCGGTGAAGCCAAGCGCCACGAGATCGGCGTGCAATTGCTTCACTGTGCGCTTCCGCTTGCGCGACTTCGCGGCTTCGGTCTTCAGCCAGCCTGCAAGCTTCCCCGCAAAGGGATCAATCTTGCTTTGTCGCTCTGGCGTCGCGAATTTTGGCTCGATAGTGTTCGCCGCCAGATGCTTGGTCACGGTATTCCGTGACACGCCCGTCAGCCGTGCAATCTCTCGGATCGACAGCTTCTGCCGCAAATGCATCCGTCGGATGATGTTCAATAGTCCAATGTGGATCACTCCGTTGCCCGCTCCGCTCACCGCTTCGGGGAAAGGTTCACATGGCTCAGTTCTCAGTGAAAATTATGCGCCTAACCGGCTCAGTTCTGGGTGAAAATCAACAAGGCGGGTTCTTCCGGCGCTGCGTTGGGTCGGGAAGGCTCCCTGCGGCCCCGTCGGGTCCTACGTTCACACCCTATTCGGCGCCGGACGCTGCCGCGGGTTGGTGTCTTGTCTTGGTGCGACCTTGCTTTTCATTGGGCGACAGGGGGTCCGTGGTGGTGCGGTCGCTGCGCACCTGCGTACCAGCCCGCCCTTCAACAATCGCGCGCGCGTCTTGCAAGCGGCCAATCCCGGCCATCTTGCCGCCCGCCCGCACAAAATCGCCGGCGGAAGTAATTTTCGGGCCCATCGACCCCGCCGCGAAACTCATCTCGTCCAGTGCATCGGGGGCGATCACGCTAATAGCCACCTGATCCGGCTGGTCCCAGTTGCGAAACACCGCCTCTACGTCTGTCAGCATCAGCAGCACGTCGGCATTCAACGCCTGCGCCAGCAGGGCCGAAGTGCGGTCCTTGTCGATCACCGCCTCGACGCCCTCCATCTTGCCATCCGCCTTGCGCACCACCGGAATGCCACCGCCACCTGCGCAGATCACGCAGACCCCGGCCTCGACCAGCAGCCGGATCGGGGTGATGCCCAGAATGGCGATGGGCAAAGGCGAGGGCACGACGCGGCGCAACCCGCCCTTGGCCTCTTGGACCATCGACCAGCGGTGTTCGGCCCGCACCAGTTTTGCCTCTTCGGCGGTATAGACCGGGCCGATGGGTTTTGTGGGCTGATCGAAGGCCGGGTCTAGCGGATCGACCTCCACCCGCGTCAGCAAGGTCGCGCAATCAGTGCCGGAGGGCAGGGCGTTCATCAATTCCTGCTCGATCAGATAACCGATCATGCCTTCGGTTTCGGCCCCCAGAATATCCAGCGGCCAAGGATTACCGGGGGCATAAGCCGACGATTGCAGCGCCATCAACCCGACCTGCGGACCGTTGCCATGCGCCACGATGATCTGGTGATCGCGCGCAAGATCGGCCAGTGCCGCCGCTGCAATACGCACATTGGTATGCTGCGCCTCGGCCGTCATCGGCTCGCCGCGTTTCAGAAGGGCATTGCCGCCAAGGGCCACCACGATGCGCATGTCAGGCCCCTATGGTGGCGACAAGCACCGCCTTGATGGAATGCAGCCGGTTTTCTGCCTGATCGAACACGACTGAAGCAGGCGACTCGAATACCTCGTCAGTGACCTCCATGCAGTCGATGCCGTAGGTTTGAAACGTGGCCTCGCCGGTCTTGGTGTCACGGTTGTGGAAAGCGGGCAGGCAGTGCAGGAACTTGGTGTGCGGATTGCCGGACAGATCCATGACCTTCTGTGTCACGGTATAGGGAGAAAGCAGCGAAATGCGTTCGGCCCAGACGGTTTCCGGCTCGCCCATCGACACCCAGACATCAGTGTAGATAAAATCGCACCCCTCCGCCCCTTCGGCCAGCTTTTCGGTCAAGGTAATCCGCGCGCCGGTGGTTATTGCCAGCTTGCGGCACTGGTCCACCAGCGCTCCATCCGGCCACAGGCTTTGCGGCCCGCAGAGGCGGATGTCCATTCCGATCAGCGCCGCCCCCACCATCAGCGACGATCCCGTGTTGCTGCCGGTGTCGCCGACGAAACAAAACGCGATGTCGGACAAATGCTTGTGGGTGAACTCGTGCATTGTCATCAGATCGGCCAGGATCTGGGTCGGGTGAAAGTCGTCCGTCAGACCGTTGTAGACCGGCACACCTGCGAACTTTGCCAGAACCTCGGCATCGGCCTGACCAAATCCGCGATATTCAATAGCGTCATAGAACCGGCCCAGAACGCGGGCGGTGTCCTTCATGGTTTCCTTGGTGCCGATATGGCTGCCCGACGGCCCGAGGTAGGTGACATGCGCGCCTTGATCGAAGGCCGCGACCTCGAACGCGCTGCGGGTGCGGGTACTGTCTTTCTCGAAGATCAACGCGATGTTCTTGCCGTTCAGCAGCCGCTGTTCGGTGCCGGTGGCCTTCGCGTCCTTCAGGCTGGCGCCAAGGCGGAGCAGAAAGCGCATTTCGTCGGGGGTGAAGTCCAGCAGTTTCAGAAAGCTGCGACCGTGTAGATTCTGGGGCATGGGGTTGTCCTGTGTTGTGTCAGATTATTACCGCGGTTACCGGGCGGCGCAGCGCAAAGGGCATGCGGGCGGCGCGTCCGAAGCGGAGAAGAATGGAAGGACGGCCCGATTTGAGACCCATCAGGCGTGCCAACGCAGCGCGCTGTTGCGGCACCTCGATCGCCTGATTGACATGGGCATGCGAGAGCCCAAGCATGGTTGCCTGCAGGGTCAGCCGGGTCAGAGCGCGGCCTGTCTCAACCCAGGCTGCTGGTGTATCCGTGGCACTGACGAGGAGGGCGAGGGCTGCGGAACTGTCGATCTGCTCGACGTATTTCGCAGTCTCCGCCGCCTTGCGGAACACCAGCGGAAAGACTGCTTCACCCAGCCATTGCGGCATCGACGGGTTGCCGCTGCATCCTGCGAACAGGCCGTCACCGCTGACCACGGCTGCCTTTTCGCTGAACCGGAGCCAGTGACGCAGTTCGCTTGCAAAGGCCGGATTGTCCATTTGCGCAATATTCCCTGAGATGACCACGTCGCGTAGTGCGGCCTTCCTGGCGTTGTCTTCCACCAGATGCAGCACCGCCTCCAGTCCCGTCAACGGCTGCGTCAGGGCGTCACGTTCCGGATCGGTCAGAGTCGTGCCGTCATAGACGCTGCGGTTCGATTGGCGCTGCGACACCGACGCCAATAGAGGCGAAAGCATCGCGCCGGGGGTTAGGGTGATCTCGATGCTTTCGCTGGCCGGATCGAAGGCGGGGCTTGAGGTCAGGCCGTAGGCAGAGGCGGCGAGCCCGAGGGTTTCCGCCGCAGCACCCAGGCTGACAAACATATGGTGACGGTCGGGGTCTACGACGGGGGTCTCGCGGGTGGGGTCGGGGGCGATCGTGATCCGCCGTTCATCGCCCGAAAAGAGCCAGGGTTGCGTGTTGTGGCTGTTGGCTGCGAGCGTGGCAAAGCGCACCAGTTCGGACAGGCGCGCAGGCCCTGTCGCCGCAAGATCCAGCGGCCGGCGCAAGGCGGCCCCCGCATGGGAAAAGTCTGCGGTGCTGCGGGCGAACCATGAGGTCGCGGCCACCACAGGAACCGCGACCGCGATCCCCAGAACAACCGCGCGACGCGATGCAGGCATAGCCGTCACAGCGCGTCACGGATCAGGGGGCAGGTCATGCAATGCGACCCACCGCGCCCGCGCCCAAGTTCGGCACCAGAGATGGTGATGACCTCGACCCCAGCCTTGCGCAGCAAGGTATTGGAGTGGGTATTGCGGGCGTAACCCACCACCACGCCCGGCGAGATGCATAGCAGGTTGTTGGCATCATCCCATTGTTCGCGCTGGCTTTCATAAGCATTGCCGCCGGTCGGCACCGTGCGAAGTTTCTTCAGGCCGAGCGCTCCCGCAACGACATCGAGGAAGGGTGCGGTTTCCTTTGTCACCTGCACACCGTCCTTGTCATCGGGTCGCAAGGAGTAGGCCTGGATCGCGTCCGCCACCTCGGCAAAGACCGTCACCAGATCGCGGTCGCAGAAGGTGAAAACGGTATCGAGATGCATCGACGACCGGGCGCGCGGAAACTGGCAGGCGATGACCCGTTCAGCCCCGCCGCCCGCGAACAGTGCGCGTGCCACCTGACCCACCGCCTGCGGGGTCGTGCGTTCACCCATTCCGATCAGGACCGTGGAGTTGCCGATGGGCATCACATCGCCGCCTTCAAGGGTCGCCAGCCCGTGATCCACCATCGGATCGCCATACCAGACCTTGAAATCCGCATCCTTGAAGTCGGGATGAAAGCGATAGATCGCGGCAAGGTTCAGCGTTTCCAGTCGCCGAGCAGGCCAGAACATCGGGTTCAGCGTGACGCCGCCGTAAATCCAGCAAGAACTGTCACGGGTGAAGATCTGGTTCGGCATCGGGGCCAGAAGGAAATCATCCTCGCGCAACATGGGCGCGACAACGCCCGTCACCGGAATCGGCAGCTCGGCGCGACTCATCCCCCCGATCAGGATGCTTGAAAGTGGCTTTGCTGGCATCTCCATCAGGCAGGCCAACAGATCGGCGGTCAGGCCGACGCCGACGGAATCGTCATTGATCCGCGCCTCCAGCAACCAGCGGCGCGCATCGGGGTTGGTCAGCACCGCCTCCAGCATCTCGCGCAGCAGCACAACCTCGACTCCGCGTTCGCGCAGGATATCGACAAAGGCCATGTGGTCGATGCGCGCCTGTTTCACCCACAGTACATCGTCAAACAGCAGGCTGGCCGCATTGGCGGGCGTCAGCCGTGCCATTTCGGACCCCGGACGGTGAAGCATGACACGGCGCAACTGCCCCGCTTCGGAATGAACACCATAGGTCAGGGTCATGTCGTGCCTCCAAAGGTGACGGCCAGCGCAAGTGCCGCCATGATGATGATCGTCAGCACGACCAGAAGCGGCCATACGAAGCGCAGCCAACGCTCATAGGGCACCCGCCCGATGGCCAGCCCGCCCATCACGACAGCCGATGTGGGGGTGATCAGGTTCACCATGCCGCTGGCGGTGGCGAAGGCCGTCACCACCAACTCGCGCTTGACGCCTGCGAAGTCGGCCACGGGGGCCAGGATCGGCATGGAAAGAACCGCAAGGCCTGATGTGGACGGGACGAAGAACGACAGCCCGACCTCGATCCAGTAGATGACCAGAATGAAGGCGGTCTGCGACAGCCCTGCGACGCTGGTTTCCGCCGCATGCAGGATGGTGTCGGTGATGAGGCCTGCGTCCATCACCACCACGATGCCGCGGGCCAGCCCGATGATCAGCGCCACGCCCAAGAGGTCGCGGGAGCCGTTTACGAAGCTTTCGACCAGCTTGCCTTCGCCCAATCGGGCGACGATGCCGACAACGATCGCGGCGGCCAGAAAGAGCCCGCTCATTTCGGCCATCCACCACCCACCGATGGAGACGCCCCAGATCATTACGCCAAAGGTCAGCGCAAAGAGGATCAGCACGATCTTGTGCAGGCCGGTAAAGTCTGCTGCGTCCGCTGGAGTCGCAGCCATGAAATGGGCCTCGTTCGCCGCTTTCTTGTCATAGACAAGGGACTTCGTCGGATCGGCCCGGACCCGTGCGGCATAGCGCATCACGAAACCCACCGTGACGATCCAGCACACTGCCAGAATAACCAGCCGCAACACCAGACCGTCGGCAAAGCTTACCCCCGCTGCGTCTGACGCGATGACGGTAGAGAAGGCGTTGATGGTAGAGCCCAGCACCCCTACGCCCGCGCCCAGAAGGATCACCGCCACCGCCGTAAGCGCATCATACCTGGCCGCGATCATCACCGGGATCAGCAGGACATAGAAGGCCAGTGTTTCCTCGGCCATGCCGTAGGTCGTTCCGCCCAGCGCGAACAGCGCCATCAAAAACGGGATCATCCAGTTCTCGCGTCCCTTCAGGCGCACCATCGCCCGCGCAATACCGGAGTCAATTGCGCCGGTCGCCGTCACCACCCCGATAAACCCGCCGATGATCAGCACGAAGAGCGATACGTCGATGGCGTTGGCGGTGTATTTCAACGGGTCATAAAACCCCGCGATGGGGGCAAGGATGATGTCGAAAAAGCCCTGCGGGTTGGCGTCCGTGGGCGCATAGCTGCCCGCCACCGGCACGTCCTTGCCCAAGGCTTCGGACGCGACCCGCTCGTACTGTCCGGCCGGGATGATCCATGTCAGGGCAGCGACAAGGATGATCAGCGCGAACAGGATGGTAAATGCGGACGGGAAGCGGAACCCGGGTTTCTCGCTGGCTGGCATGAGGCTGCTCCCTGAGGCGACGTGTCGAGAACAGGCTAACCGGGATCGGGAAGGGGCAAGTTGATGCAGGTCAATAAAGCGGCAATAAATAAGCCACCTGAGCCCCCGCGAATTTAGCGGCCCGCCATCGTACCGGCCGCGATTTCGATGATCTCGGCCGTGATCGCCTCCTGTCGCACCCGTCGCGCCAGAGCCTCCAGCACGCCCAACTCTTCCTCGATCTGTCGCGACGCGGCAGACATGGCGGCCATCCGGGCCTCGTTTTCTGCAACGAAGGCATGAAGCGCCGCGCGCGTCATCAAGGCATGCAACCGGTCAAGGCCAAGCGCAGCGGCGAGGTCGGACGCTGGCAGGTTCGTGAGGGGCGAGACTTGCCCGGGCGCGTCGTCAACGGGCGCAAGCGGGAAAAGTGCGCGCCGTTCCACCTGCGACTGCCCGCGATTCCAGATCGTATGGACCACACTGACCGCGCGCGCATCACCTTGCGCGAACACCGCCCCCAACACCTGATCCGCAAATTTCGGCAGGCTGGCGGACCGCGAGGGCATCGCGGCAGACCAGACCGGAACGAGGCCGCGATCGGCGGCAATCGCCACTCCCCGACTGCCGATCAGGAACAGATCGGCAGTCGCCGGATTGCCACCGATACCGTCCAGCACCCGCTGCGAAAACCCGCCAACGAAGCCCTGTTCCGCGCAGAACACCACCAGTGCAGGGCGGGCGGTGAGCGGCGCTTCATCCGTAATGGCACCCGCCGTTGCCTGCCCAAGGGCATCTCCCAAACTGGCGGCATACCCTTCGACCGCCGCGATCTGGGCGCGGGCGGTGCGGGCGCGGGCGCCGGCAATGCCAGTCATGGCGCGCACGACGCTGCCCAACTGCCGGATACCGTCTATCCGGCTGCCCAGTTCGGCGTCAGACATCGGGGCTGTCGTATGAGGCCGCAAGTCGCTGCAGACCCGCCAGCAGCGCTGCCCGGTTTGCATCGCTCAGCTTGCCGGTTGCCTGCACCGCGCGCAGGCCTGCCGCTGCGGCGGTATCCACCGTTTGGGGCAGCGCGTCTCGGAATGCGCCAACCTGTCCGGGCGTCAGCCGATCCAGCAGCCCGCCCTGTACAGCCAGCACCAGCGCCACCTCATCGACCAACCGCATGGGGGCGTGTTGTGCCTGGCGCAGCACCGCGCGCAAGCGTTGGCCCCGCGTCAGTTGCGCCTGCACCCGCGGCTCGATCGTACCGCCAAAGCGGGTGAATATCTCCATCTCCAGAAACTGTGCATAGTCCAGCCGCAGGGATTTCGCCGCATCGCGCAAGGCGTGGGCCTGCGTCTTGCCGCCGACCCGGCTGACCGAAACGCCGACATCGACGGCGGGTTTCTGGCCCTCCTGGAACAGCCGTGCGTCCAGCACGATCTGCCCGTCGGTGATCGAGATCAGGTTCGTCGGAATGTAGGCCGACAGGTTCCCGGCCTCGGTCTGGGCAATCGGCAGCGCGGTCAGGGACCCGCCGCCGCCCGCCGCCGACAGCTTGGCCGCGCGTTCCAGAAGCCGGGCGTGCACATAGAACACATCGCCCGGATAAGCTTCGCGCCCCGGTGACTGACGGGTCAGCAGAGCAATCTCGCGGTGGGTGGCGGCGTGTTTGCTCAGATCGTCGATCACGATCAGCGCATGCTGACCCTTGTCGCGGAAATATTCGGCCATGGTCATGCCGGCAAAGGGCGCGATCCATTGCAGGCCGGGGGGCGTGGCAGGACCGGCTACCACCACGATGCAACGATCAAATGCCGCATGGGTCTCCAGCGCATCCACCGCACGGCGCACGGCAGAGGTTTTCTGCCCCACCGCGACATAGATGCAGACCATGTCGCTGTCCTTTTGCGCGATGATCGTATCAACGGCCAGCGTCGTCTTGCCCGTCGCCGGATCGCCGATAATCAACTCGCGCTGGCCGCGGCCAAGGGCGAACAGGGTATCGACCACCAGGACCCCGGTCTGGACAGGTTCGGTCACCAGATCCCGGTCGATGATGCCCGGCGCTTCGCGCTCGACAGGCAGGGTCGCCTCGGCCGAAATGGGCCCTTTGCCATCAAGCGGTCTGCCCAGAGGATCGACGATCCGGCCAAGCAGGCCGGGCCCGACCGGCACGCGCACCACATCACCAGTGCCACGCACCGCGTCGCCCGCTTGCAGGGCATGGTCTGCGTCCAGCAGGACGCAGCCGATCCGGTCAGGCTCCAGCACCTGCGCAAAGCCGAATGGACCTGCGTCAAACCGCAGCAATTCGTCCAGCCGCACATCGGGCAGGCCGGAAATCATCGCCACGCCGTCGGCAATCTCTTCAACGCGGCCCCGGTGTTCCGTGATCGGGCCAAGCGATATGGCACGCACCCGGGCGGTGGCAGTTTTCATCCAGCTGGCATCATGCGGCATCGGATACGACCCTGTCTTCCTCGGCTGCGTCAGGTTTGGCCAGTGTCGCTGCAATCCGCGCCAGATCTGCGGCCCACGAGTTGCGCAGGGTGAAATGCGGGCTGTGCAGCTCGAGCCCTGCGATCAGCGCGGGGTCGGTGCGAAAGGTCAACTTTGCCGGGGCGCCAAGCACCTTTGCGATGGCCTTGGCGATGCGATCCTGCGCCTTGGTGTCAGCCTCGGCCGCACTGACGACCTCCAATTCCGCGGACACCAGCGCCTTGCGGTCCGTGTCGGACAGCGCCGTGAGCCCCTCTAGCAGCCAGCCCAGAAAGGCCGCGTCGGTGGCCGTGCTGCCCAGCCGCGCCACAAGTTGACCCGCAATGGTCAGAGCCAGCCCCTGCGCATCCTCCATCGCGGATGTCTTGAGCGTTGCCGCGGCGCGAATGCGGGCGGCCTTGGCGGTATCGTGCAGAGCGTCCTCCTCGGCGCGCGCCGTATCCATCAAAACGGCGCGCGCATCCTCGGCGTCCTTGCGCGCGGCGGTGAGCATGGCGTCGCGCTCACCTTCCAGCCCTTGGCGGGTGGTTTCAATCTCAGCCAACGCCGCAGCGGCCTCATTGCGCTTGGCCTCCGCCTCGTCCAGCAGCGTTGTGGCCTTCGCCTGCCGCGTGGCGACCATCGCGGCGACAGGTTTCCAGAAGAACCGCTGCAGCAGCCAGACCAGAACAAGGACGTTGACCGCCTGAAAGCCAAGGGTCCACAGATCGAAGCTCATGGCATCATCGGGTTGGCGAACAACAAAAGAAGCGCGATGACAAGGCAGTAGATCGCTGTCGTTTCGATCATCGCAAGGCCCACGAACAGGGTGCGCGAGATGGTGTTGGCCGCCTCGGGCTGGCGGGCGATGGCATCCATCGCGGCGGCAACCGCGCGACCCTCGGCCAGGGCAGGGCCGAGTGATCCGAAAGACACTGCTAAGGCGGCGCAGAAGATGCTGACAATATTCACATAATCCATTCAGGACTCCTTGGGTTGGGGTTTGCCCTTTTCAACAGCGCTGGTGATGAACACCATCGACAGGACGGCAAAGATGTAGGCCTGCACCGCCCCTGTCAGCAGATCGAGCACCATCAACGGGATCGGCACCAGAAGGGCAGCCAACGAGCCGACAATGGCGATCACGAAGACCCCGCTCATCACATTGCCGAAAAGGCGGACGAACATCGAAAAACTGCGGGTGACGCTTTCCAGTATGTTGAGCGGGATCATCACCGGATTGGGCAGTGCAAAGCCGCGCAGAAAACCCCCGACACCGCCGCCCCTGACCCCGAAGAAGATGATCGACAGGAACACCAGCGCGGCAAGTGCTGCCGGGGTTTCCATTGTCGCGGTAGGCGGCGTCACACCCGGGATCAGCGAGGACCAGTTGGCGATCAGGATGAACACGAACAGCGTGCCGATGAAGGCGCGGTAAGGCGCGGGGGCGGCCCCGGTGACATCGCGGATCTGGCCATCGACTGTGTCGACCAGCAGTTCCGCCGCCGCCTGTGCGCTTGACGGGACACTTGTCAGGCGACGGGTCAGCAGCATGGCCCCCAGCACCAGCACCACCATGATCGCCCATGTTGCCACCACGGCGGGCATGATCGGAACCGGACCGACCATGAAGAGCGGAAGGGATTCCAGCGGGCTTTCCATCATGTCGCCTTCCGCGCGGCGCGCATCACGGCCAGACGTCCGATCAGCAGGCCCAGAGAGGTCGCAAGCAATGGCCCCGCCCCCTGCATAGCGGCGATGACCAGCACCCCGCCCAGACCCGCCATACGCAACAACACCAGGACCAGGCCGAACCATGGCCCTCCGCGCCGCCCCGACAGCATCAGATCGGCGCTGTGGCGCACCATGCGAAAGTAGATCAGGCCGATCACCACCCCGCCCGCCAGCCAGACCGCCAATGTCAGAACATCGCTCATTTGCTGCCCATCCAGCGCCAGGCGAACCAGCCACCAAGGCCAAGGCCGACCATCAGCAAGGGGGCCGTCCAGAACAGGCCGGTCTCGAACCGCCCGTCCAGCCAGCGGCCGAGATATATGCCCCCCAGCATCGGTGCCACGATGATCCAGCCCAGCACACCGATCTGCCCCAGACGCCGCGCGACCGACGCCTCGCCGTCGCGCAGCCACGCCGCACGCCGGGCCTGATGCTGCCGCACTTCGCGGATCAGCGGATCCTTGTCTCCGGACTCTGTCACACTCCCGCCCCCCGTGGTCTCGGCTGCAACCTGGCCAGCATCTGCCGCATGGCCGTCAGGTGCAGGCGCGTTGTTTCCACATGTTCCACCCGTTCGTCGTCCATCTCGGCGCGGAACCGATCCAGCACCTCGCGGTCGAGCGTTTCCAGATCGTTGCCCGTGACCGCTTCGCGCGTGGCAATGGCGACATGGCCGCTCCGCACGGTCAGCGCGCCGCCACGCACTGCGCAGAAATGTGCCGCACCATCAGGCGCGGTCCAGGTGACGACCGAAACCGCAAGTCGGGTCAGGAAATCGGCGTGTCCGGGAAGGATACCGAAACTGCCGCTGGCATCCACGGCCCGCAGGCTGCTGGCGGGCTCATCAACCATGATTGCAAGCGGCGTTATAATCCTGAGGGGTATTGTCCCTGTCATGCTGCAACCTCCGCATGCTCTTTCGCGCGGGCATCGGCAATCGTGCCGACCATGTAGAGCGAGGCCTCGTTCCAACCGTCCGCATCGCCGTCCAGAATGGCGCGGCACCCAACCAGCGTCTCGGCGCGGCTGACGGACTGGCCAGGCGTTCCGGTAAAGGCCTCCGTCACCGCGAAAGGCTGGCTCAGGAACCGTTGCAGCCGGCGGGCCCGGGTGACGATCCGCTTGTCAGCGCTGCCCAATTCCTCGATCCCCAGAAGTGAGATGATGTCCTGCAATTCGGCAAACCGCGCCAGCATCTCGCGCACTTCTCCCGCGATCTGGTAGTGTTCATCGCCCACCACGGCGGGGTCCAGCAACGTGGAGGAAGAGGCCAGCGGATCGATCGCCGGATAGAATCCCTGGCCCGCCAGAGCGCGCGACAGGACGATCACGCAATCCATATGGCCCGAGATGGTTGTGACCGCCGGATCGGTAAAATCATCGGCTGGCACATAGACGGCCTGGATTGATGTGACCGCCGCCCCCGCCACGGATGCGATGCGTTCCTGTAGCCCGGCTACCTCGGTGGCGAGCGTCGGCTGATACCCCACGCGCGACGGCAAGCGGCCGAGAAGGCTGGACACCTCGGCCCCCGCCTGCACAAAGCGGAACACGTTGTCCATCAGCAACAGCACATTTTGATGTTTGGTATCGCGGAAGTACTCGGAAATGGTCAGTGCTGTCAGCGGGGCACGCCAGCGCGCGCCCGGCGGTTCGTTCATCTGGCCATAGACCAGCACCGTGCGGGGCAGAACGCCCGACTCGGACATCTCGGTCAGCAACTCGTGACCTTCGCGCGACCGCTCGCCGATGCCTGCGAAAACCGAGATGCCTTCATATTTCTCGACCATGGCGTGGATCAGTTCCATCACGAGAACGGTCTTGCCCACGCCCGCGCCGCCGAACATTGCGGCTTTGCCGCCCTGTGCCATGGGCGTCAACAGGTCGATGACCTTGATGCCGGTCTCGAACACCTCGGTCGTGCTGCTTTGTGCGGCCAGAGGCGGCGGGGCGGCATGGATCGACCGGCGCGGGGTGTCTTCGGGCAGCGCTTCGCCCAGATCGCGGAGGTCGCCGGTCACATTTAGAAGCCGCCCCAGCACCGCCTTGCCCACCGGTACCATGATCGGCGCTGCGGTTGACCTCACTGCCACACCACGCGAGAGGCCCGCCGTAGCCTGCAGGGCCACCGCGCGCAGCGTGTTCAGGTCCAAGTGGCTCTGCACCTCAAGCGTCAGAGTGCCGGGGCGGTCCCAATCCACCAGCAGCGCGTCGTTCAGCGCAGGAAGCGCACCGTCGTCATACCGCACATCTACAACAGCTCCGCGCACGGCATGCACCCGCCCTGCGGGTTTCGCTTTGGGCATTGGGCCGCCTTCCATGATGACACTGCGCCCCGATAGCGCCATGAATGGTTCAATTCTGACCTATCAGATGGACCCATGCACTGATGTGCATCAAGGACGGGGCGGGAAAATGCGCGAATACTTCGAAGAACCAGTCTTTGGTGCCCCGGTTCCAATCCGCCCTGAAGGTCGCTTTCTGGACCGCAATGACCTAAGCGACATGGGGGTCCGCCGCGCACCAACTGACCAGGGAACAAGAGCGCATGGAAATACGCTTCGGTGAGGACGGGTTCATCTCTGGCATCCGTGTGGACGCGCGCGGCGCGATGGTGGACGGCGAAACCGTCATGATGGCGTGGGAAGGCCGCTTCAGCGATTACCGCCCTGTGGAGTGCATGTTGATCCCGTTCCACGGCGCGGTGGGCCGGGTCACACCAAAAGGCGAGAGGACCTGTTTTCTCGGAACGGTCAGTCGGGTGACCTATGATCTTACACGACGAGGGGCTGGACCGACCGGTGGATGACGCGCGGAAACTTTGAACGCAAGTCGCATAGACCACGCACCCCTCAGCCCGTCACCAACCCGTCCCCCACCACGATCTGCCTCCGGCACAGGCCCGCGATCTTTTCATCGTGGGTGGAGATGAGGAAGGTCGTACCCTCGTCGCGGTTGATCTCGGCGATCAGGTCCATCACCTGCATGGCAGACTCGCGGTCAAGGTTGCCGGTAGGTTCATCCGCCAGCACCAGTTCGGGCCGGTTCATCAGTGCGCGCGCCACTGCGACGCGCTGCTTCTGCCCGCCCGACAGGTTGGCTGACGGAAAATCTATCCGCTCGCCCAGACCCATCCGGGTCAGCAATTCGCGCCCGCGCGCGCGGGCGGCGTGGGTTTCGCGGCCCTCACGCACGGCAGTCGGAAAGACGACGTTCTCGAGCGCGGTGAAGTCGGGCAGCAGGTTGTGGAACTGGAACACAAAGCCGATGTGCCGGTTGCGGAACGTCGTCAGCGCCTTGTCGTCGGCGGCCACCAGATCCTGCTCCAGCATGACATGGCTGCCCGATGTAGGTTTCATCAACGTGCCGAGGATTGTCAGCAGCGTGCTTTTTCCCGACCCCGAAGGGCCCAGCAACGCCGCCATCTCGCCCGCCGCCAGCGTCAGCGACAGGCCGCGCAGCACGCGGGTTGCCGCCTCGCCCTGACCAAAGGTTTTGACCAGATCCTCGACCTGCAACAGTGCGCTCATTGCCCGATTGCCGTCACGGGATCGACGCGCGCCGCCGCCCGTGCGGGCAGGATCGAGGCCAGGATCGCGCCGATCACCGTCAGCGTGATTGCCAGGCCGTACGACCCCTGCGTGATGTCCATCGGCAATGTGCCAACCTTGAACGCATCGCGTGATGGAAACGGCAGCAGCGCAAGATAGCCCAGCGCCGCGCCCGACAGCCCGCCCATCAGCCCGATCAACGCGCCTTGGGTCACAAAGACGAAGATCACAAAACCCCGTCCGGCGCCCATCGCCCGCATGATTCCGATTTCCGGACGGCGCCGGTAGGTGGACAGCAAGAGCGCCGAGGCGACGCCGATCACGATGGTGATCAGTGCAAACGTCTTCAGGAAATAGCCGGTCTGCGCCTGGGCATTCAGCGCCTCCATCAACTGCGCGGCCCCGTCCGTCCAGGGCACGGCATCCAGCCCGGTCAACGCCCGGATACGTAGTGCGGTGGCATCGGCGGTGTTCAGATCGGCCAGCTTGATCTCGATCCGCGTCACCCCTTGCGGCAGCGCAAACAGCGTGCGTGCGGTGGGCAGGGCCACAAAGACGCTGCTGCCGTCGATCATGCCGTTGCCGGTGTCGAAAATCCCACTCAGCGTCAGCACCGCCGACACCCCGCCCGAAGATTGCAGACGCAGGGTCTGGCCAAGCCTCAGCGACAGGTCATCCGCCAAAGTTCTTCCCAGCACAATCAGCCCCGATCCAAGCCGGCCTGTGCCTTCGACCATGTAACCGTCCAGGTCCAGTATGGCGGACTCGCGCCCCGGTTCCACCCCGGTCACGCCAACTTGCGCGACCTGCGCGCCGCGTGTCAGGAACCCTGCGCCGGTGATCTGCGGGGACACGGCCGTTACGCCGGGCACGCCTTCGATGAGCGGAATGTATGTCGCGGCCTCGGCGAGTGTGGCGGTGCGCGCGCGGCCCCGCTCGGTCACGGCCAGAACGTGGCCATCGGCCGAGATCAACAGGGTCGGGTCCGGGTCTTCTGCGGTGATGGTGACATGGCTGATGTCGCCAACAGTGCGTGACAGAATGAATTCGGCGAGGCCGCCGATCAGTGCCGACATGAAGATGAAGATGAACACGCCGACCGCGACCCCGAGCACCAGCAGCCCGGTCTGTGCCTTGCTTGCAGTCAGGTAGCGGGTGGCGATCTTCAGGGCATAGAGCATCAGGGTTGTTCCACGCGCACGGGCTGCCCCTCGGTGATGTTGGTGGCGTCGACGATCACCACGTCGCCCGGTGCCAGCCCGTCAGTCACAATCAGCCGTGCGGCGGGCCAGTCGATCACCGTTACGGCGCGCCGGGTGGCGATGCCGTCCGCCACGACAAGGACGGCGGCCCCAATCTCGCCCGTCTGGATCGATGCACGCGGCACAGTAATCGCGGCATCCTGCCGATCAACGATGATGTTGGCGGTGACGGTCAGCCCGACAGGCGCGGTTACGGCCTCATCGAAGCTCAGCTTGACGGCCAGCCCCCCGGTCGCTGGGTCCACGCGCTGCGACGCAAAACTGACCTGCCCGTCATGCGCAGTTGTCTCGCCTGCCAGTTGCAGAACGGCGGGCAGGCCTGCGCGGATCTGGGTGGCATAGGCCTCGTCTACATCCGTCTCGACAATCAACTGGCCGAGGTCCGCAATGGTTAGAAGCAAGGTTGATGGATCGACGATCTGGCCGGGGTCGACATTCAGCGCCAGCACCGTTCCCGCCATCGGAGCGCGGATGGTGAAGTTCGCAAGCTGGATCTGTGCCTGATCGAAAAGCGCGGTCATCCGCGCCACCTCCTGCGCTGCCGTCTGCGTGGCGCTTGCGGCGTTGTCCAGCGCAGTTCGGGCGACATTGGCCGCCAGCGCCTCAGTCCGGGCAAAGGTCGCAACCGCCTGCTCTTGGGCGACAAGGGCGGCGTCCAGCCCCGCCATGGCCTGGCGCAGAATGGCCTGCTGGGCTGCGGCGTCGATCCGCGTCAGTTCAGCGCCATGCTCGACCTCGTCCCCCTCCGCAACCAGCACCGCGGATAGCGGGCCGCTTACGAGGGCACGCACATCCACCGAATGCAGTGCCGCGATGCGTCCGTTGACGGCCAGTACCCGTGTCACGGGGGCAAATTCCGCGATCTCTATTGCAACCGGCACCGGCCCTGATGCCCAAGGCTGAAGATAGAGAACCAGCGCCAGTCCGGCAGCCAGGATCATGCCCACTCCCCAGAACCGGATGCGACGTCTGGACTGGACGCGCGGCGGGGCGACGGGTGCATCCCGCACTACTGGCAATCGGCGTTCTTCGGCCTGCAAAGCTGTGGCTGCGGTCGTGTCCGCAACGCCTGAGTCTGGATTTGGTGTTGACATGCCCATGTCCTGCTACGCGCCCGTGAGCAGTCCGGACGGGACGGCAAACACTCGGTTCATATCATCAGTCCTATCTGGTTTCCTTTTGCGCCGGGTTGATCTGGATCAGGAACGCAGCGACCGATTTCGATAAAATACGAAATTGCACGAACCCTGCCTGAAGGTGGAAACCCGACGCATGACCATCGATCCTTATCAAATCCTTGGGTTGACCACGTCTGCCACGCGAGGCGACATCAAGAAGGCCCATCGCAAACTGGCGCGCACCAGCCATCCCGACCTGCACCCCGATGACGCGGGGGCCCCCTTGCGGCACCGCCCGCCTCGGTTACTGTCGTGGCGCAGACCCGTATGGCCGCCGATGCCAGGGCGACGGCGCTGATGGTGACGGGACGCCTGGAAGGTGCCACACCGGCGCGTAGACAGGATCTGGATGACCTGTTCATTGACCGCGAGGATGCCAACCTGCGTGAAACGCGCGTAGGACACCTGTTCGAGGGTGGTGTAGAGTCCAGACCACCCTCCAAGGTGCAAACACCATGAAACCCTTCCTGCATGATCGAGTGAACGTCGCCCTGATGGCCATTGCGCTGTTGGGTCTGGTGGCCGGTGTAGGCCTGTGGCTGGCTTCGCGGACCGACCTCGCCACCCTTGTCTGGACGGCGGGCGTCTTGCCGGTTCTTGCGGCCCTTGTGGTCGAGATCGCGCGCAGCCTTTGGCGGGGTGAGGTCGGCCTTGATATCGTGGCGGCGCTTTCAATGTCTGCGGCGTTATTATTTGACGAGGAACTGGCGGCGGCGGTGGTCGCGCTGATGTATTCGGGCGGCACGTTCCTTGAAAGCTTTGCTCAGGGTCGCGCCCGCCGCGAGATGAGCGATCTGTTGTCGCGCGTTCCCCGCACCGCCACCCGGCACCGCAATGGCGCGCTGGATGAAGTGCCGCTGGACGAAATCGCGCCCGGCGATCTGCTGCTGATCCGGCAGGGCGATGTGGCCCCGGTCGATGGCACGGTCGAGGGCGACGGCGCGATGCTGGACCAGTCGGCACTGACCGGCGAGTCGATGCCCGCGCGGCTGAGCCACGGCCAGGATGTGATGAGCGGCTCGACCAACGCGGGCGAGGCGTTCGATCTGCGGGTCACCCGGCGTGCGGCGGACAGCACCTCTGCCGGGATCGTGCGGCTGGTCGAGGCGGCGCAGGCGTCAAAGGCGCCGA
Organism: Rhodobacterales bacterium; assembly: GCA_038205925.1. Lineage (GTDB taxonomy): Bacteria > Pseudomonadota > Alphaproteobacteria > Rhodobacterales > Rhodobacteraceae > Pseudotabrizicola. The sequence goes on from JBBRBJ010000057.1 coordinate 19,575, forward strand.
TGGCGCGGCTGGCTGACCGTTGGTCGCTGCTGTTTCTGGTGGTCACGGTGGCATTGGCAACGGCGGCGTGGTGGTTCACCGGCGATCCGATCCGCGCCGTGGCGGTTCTGGTGGTGGCAACGCCGTGCCCGCTGATCCTCGCGGTTCCCGTGGCGCTGGTCGCCGGTCTGTCGCGGGCGGCGCATTTCGGCGTGCTGATCAAGGGCGCCAAACCGCTGGAGGCGCTGGCACGGATCAAGACGCTGATCCTCGACAAGACCGGCACGCTGACCGATGGGCGGCCGCAGATCGTGTCCATCGTCAGGCTTGGCGAGTTGTCCGACGGCGAAATCCTGCATTATGCGGCAGCGCTCGATCAGGCCTCGAAACATCCCATCGCGCAGGCCATCGTCACGGCGGCGCAGGGGCGGGGGGCCACATTGGCGATCCCGCAGAACGTGATCGAGACACCCGGTGAGGGCGTTGCAGGCACCATTGAGGGGCGGAGTGTCGTCGTTGGCGGGACCGCATTTGTTTTGGCTCAGGTTGGTGTCACCGACGCCGACATTGCCAATATCGAGGCTGGGTCGGTGGTCGTATCGCTGGGCGTTGACGGAAAACTGATGGGCCATATCGTGATGGCCGACGCGCTGCGTGCTGGCACGGCGGACCTGCTGGCAGGGCTGCGCCGGTTGGGGATCAGCCGCATCTTGCTGGCCACAGGTGACCGCCGCGCGGTGGCCGAGGCTGTGACGCAGGGGCTGGGTCTGGACGGCGTCCGCGCCGATCTGACCCCGGATCAAAAGGTTCTGTTGGTGCTGACCGAGCACAAAAGGGGCCCGGTGATGATGGTAGGTGACGGCGTGAACGACGCACCCGCCCTTGCTGCCGCCGATGTCGGTGTGGCCATGGGCGCGCGCGGGGCGGCGGCCTCGGCCGAGGCGGCGGATGTGGTGCTGCTGGTCGATGATCTGAACCGTCTGCTGCCGGGAATTGAGGTCGCACAACGCAGCCGCCGGATCGCGCTGGAAAGCGTTGTGGCCGGGATCGGCCTGTCGATCCTTGGCATGATCGCTGCGGCCTTTGGATACCTGACGCCCGTGCAAGGCGCGCTGGCGCAGGAACTGATCGACGTCGCGGTGATCCTGAACGCACTCAGGGCGCTGCGGATCACGCCAGGCGGGGTGGCTTCGGCTGTGGCCGCGCCCAATACAATGCTTGAATTGAACGGACCAAAAACATGAGCAGATAGTCCCATTCCGTAGTCCAGATGGTACATCGCACCGGCTGGCTGCGCGCCGCCGTACTGGGTGCCAATGACGGGCTGGTTTCGACCGCCAGTCTGGTGGTCGGGGTTGCCGCCGCAGGCTCTGGCCGCCCAGAGGACAAAACACGCAACAGGCCGGAACACTTGCAGTTGCTCATACCTTCCACGAGGCCAGTGATTTCCTGGGATTGTTGTAATAAAACAGAAATACCTATCTTTTTTAGTTGACCCATCGGGTGGGGCAGGGTGGTCCCTTCGGGTTTCAGATGCCGTTTCGACGCTCCGGTCCTTGTTCAATCCAAGATCATCCCGCCAGCGACGGACATGGGCCCGGGCTGGCCAGCCTTGCCACCAGGCGGGCAGGCTCGCTTCACTATTCTGTATTGCTCGACGGACTGCCTCAGTCGTGGTGGCGCTGCCGTGAAGAACCCGGCCCGTAGTGCCTCCTTTCCATTCCATGGAGAAGATTGCACCATCCAAGCCCGGGATCAAAAATCCAGGAATCGCCTGCATGACGGCGGTCTGGTCGAGACCAGTTCGTCTGGACTGACGTCCAAGGGCAAGATGCAAGTCTCGCTTCCACCATGGGGTGCGCTACGAAGC
>JBBRBJ010000058.1:0-19797 GCA_038205925.1 Rhodobacterales bacterium
CTGAACCATCCAGAGGAGGTGGCGATAACCACCCTCGTCCGCCTTGCCGATCAGGCACAGGTGCCGCCCGCCACGATCACCCGGTTTGCCAAGGAACTGGGCTTTGCCGGGTTCGCCGACCTGCAACTGGTGTTCCGCGAGCGCCTGCTTGGGCCGCGTCTGCCCTATGCCGAGCGCATGGCGCAACCAGGGATCGGCGACGCTGACCTTGACCAACCGGGCCATGTGTTCGGCAGCTTCGTGCAGGCGGCGGTGCAATCGCTTCTCCGGATCGAAGAGGCGCTTGACCGCGACGCGCTGGCCGCCTTTGTCGATGTGCTTGCGGCAAGCGAGGTTGTGCATGTGGCCGCCGCACGGGGGGCATTCGGGCTTGGGGCCTATACGGTTTACGGGCTGGGCAGCATCGGCCGGCGGGCGCATCTGGTGGATAACCTCGGCGCGATGCGGGGAATGCAGGTGCAGGCCATCGGGCCAGCCGACACGCTGCTGGTCATGACCTTTGATGACTACACGCCGGAAACGGTGGAGGTGGCGAAGCTTGCCACCGCCAGGGGCTTGCGGGTGCTGGCAATCACCGACAATGCGCTCAGCCCGGTGGCGGGGCTGGCCAGCCATGTTCTCTACGTCAATGAGGCGCGGCTGGGCCACTTTCGCAGTCAGGTGCCCGCGATGGTGGTGGCACAGGCGCTGATCGTGGCGCTGGGCCGCAAGCTGGGCGCAGTTGAAAATTATCAAAACGCCAAAAATGAAAAAAGTATTGCATCGAATCGCGCATCCGCCAAGGATCGGGGCGGGAGGAGACCATGATGCACACCCGTTTCGACTTTGCCGGGGCCGAGGTTCTGGTCGTGGGCGCAAGCCGTGCAGGGATCGGCGCCGCAATAGCCCGGGCCTTTCAGGACGCGGGCGCCTCTGTCGCCATCACCGGCGCTGAGCCAGAACCCACCCCTGAGGACCGGGACCGCTTTACCTATACCCAGCTTGACGTGACCGACGGCGCCGCTGTGCAGGCGCTCGCGGACGCGACGCCAAGGCTCGACGTGTTGGTCAACTGCGCTGCGATCACCGCCCGGGGCGAGGAGATGGCCCCCGCCTTCTTCCAGCATGTCGTCGACGTGAACCTGAACGGCACCTTCCGCACCGCCGAGGCGTTCCATCCTCGGCTCAAGGCCGCCAAGGGCGTGCTGGTCAATATCGCCTCGATGTACGCAATGTTCGGCAGCCCGCGAAACCCGGCCTACGGGGCCAGCAAGGCGGCTGTGGTACAGTTGACGAAATCACTTGCGGTCGCCTGGGCCGGGGATGGCATAAGGGTGAATGCCGTGGCCCCGGCTTCATCGTCACCCAGCAATCGGCACGCAGCCGCACCGATCCCGCACATGTGGCCGCGGTCTCTGCGCGCACCCCGATGGGCCGCTGGGGCCAGCCTGATGATATTGCCGGGCCGGTGCTGTTTCTCGCCTCGCAAGAAGCCAGGTTCATGACCGGAACCTGCCTTGCCATTGATGGAGGGTATTCCGTTGCCTGATCTTTCCACCATCGGGGCCGCCGTCGTCGGGACCGGATTCATCGGGACGGTGCATCTTGGCGCGTTACGGCGGCTGGGCGTGCCGGTTGCGGGCGTGCTCGGGTCCAGCCCGGCGCGGGGGGCCGAACGGGCCCGTGCGCTTGGCGTGCCGCGTGCCTATGCCTCGCTGGACGACCTGCTGGCCGACCCGGCGGTTCAGGTGGTACACGTCACCTCGCCAAACGTGGCCCATTACGATCAGGTCCGGCAGATTCTGGCGGCCGGGAAGCATGTGGTCTGCGAAAAGCCGCTGTCGATGACGTCGGCCCAATCAGCCGAGATGCTGGCGATGGCGCGCGCCAGCGGCAAGGTGGCGGCGGTGTGCTACAACACCCGCTTCTACCCGCTGAACCAGCAGGCGCATGGCATGATGGCGGCGGGAGAGCTTGGCGATCTGCGGTTGATCACCGGGCAGTTCCATCAGGACTGGCTGGCCAAGGACACCGACTGGAATTGGCGGCTGGAGGCGGATGAGGGCGGGCCGTTGCGGTCGGTCAGCGATATCGGCACGCATTGGGTGGACCTGACCAGCTTCATCACCGGGCAGCGGCCGGTGTCCGTGCTGGCCGAACTTGCCACCTTCGTGCCAGAGCGGCAAAAGCCGCTTGGCCCGGTGGAGACCTTCACCACCGCCAAGGGTGCGACCGAGACGCGCAAGATCACCACTGATGACGCGGCGACGATCCTGTTGCGCTACGGCAACGGCGGGCGCGGTGTGCTGACGACCAGCCAGATCAGCCATGGCCGCAAGGGTCTGCTGACATGGGATATCTCCGGCTCTCGCGCCTCTGCCGCCTGGAGTGCCGAAACGCCCGAGACCCTGTGGATCGGCCACCGCGAGGCGGCGAACCAGATACTATTGCGCGACCCATCCCTGATGAACCCCTTTGGCGCGTCGGCGGCTTCGCTGCCGGGGGGACATCCCGAAGGCTTTGCCGACACCTGGACCGCCTTCTTCGGCCAGATCTACCGCGACGTGGCGCGAGGTGGGCGCGGGCCGGATTCGACCTGGGCCACCTTTGACGATGGGCACTACGAAATGCTGTTCTGCGATGCGGTGCTGGCCAGTGCCGCGCAGGGCTGTTGGGTAGATGTCTCACAGGGGGATATGTGATGCAGCTTGGCATTCTGACCGCGCCATTCGCCGACACGCCACTTGAAGGCGTGGCCGACTGGGCGGCAAACGCGGGGTTTCAGGCGCTGGAAATTGCGTGCTGGCCCGCCGCCGGGGCCGAAAAGCGCCGCTATGCCGGGACAGCGCATCTGCCCATCGAGGATATGACCCCGGCGCGTGGGTCCGAGATCATGGGAATGCTTGCGGCTAAAGGATTGTCTGTGTCAGGCCTTGGCTACTATCCCAACCCGCTTCACGCCGATGCCGCCCACCGCGAGGCGGTGATCGGCCATCTGGGCCGTGTCATCGGGGCGGCGGGCATGATGGGCGTCAAGGTGGTCAATACCTTCCTTGGCGGCGACCGGACCCTGACGGTGGACCAGAACTGGACCCGCGCGGTCGAGATCTTCGCCCCCATCGTCGCCCTTGCCCGCGACCATGGCGTGACGCTGTCCTTTGAAAACTGCCCGATGATCTTCAGCCACGATGAATGGCCGGGCGGGCACAACATCGCCTACGCCCCCCGCATCTGGCGGCGCATTTTCGAGACGTGGGGCGATGGGGTGGGCATGAACTACGACCCCAGCCATCTGGTATGGCAGATGATCGACGCCGCGCGCTTTGTCCGCGAGTTCGGGCCGCACATGGTGCATGTTCACGCCAAGGACCTGATGATCGACCGCGACGGGCTTTATGACCACGGCATCCTGTCGGCGGGCATCGGCTGGCAAGTGCCCCGCATGCCGGGACTGGGTGAGGTGGACTGGCCGGGTTTCTTCGCAGGGCTTTACCGTGCGGGCTATGACGGGCCCATTATCATCGAACACGAGGACCGCGATTTTGAAGGGTCGGACGACCAGATCAGGCGCGGATTTGCCTTGGCCCGCGACGTGCTTGCCCCTTTCGTGAAATAGCAGCAAAAACCGGATGCACCCTACCAAACGCCCTTTCCCCACGCGTGACCGCCCGGCAGGCCCGGCCCGGTCATGCTGTGGGGATCAGCGCGGCGGTGCTGTCGCGCAGGACGAGTTCGTAGGGCAGGCGCACCGAAGCCGCAGCCTCGCCCGCGATGATCGACAGCAAAAGGCGCATTGCACTGGCCCCCATCGCCGCGCGGGGCTGGCGGATGGTGGTCAGCGCGGGAATGCAGGATTGGGCGAAGTGGATGTCGTCAAACCCCACGACCGAGACATCGCGCGGCACGCGGACGCCTGCCGCATAGGCCGTGGACAAAAAACCCATGGCCATCTCGTCATTGGCGAAGAACAGCGCGGTCGGCCTTTCGGTCTGGGCCTTGAAGTTGTCAAACGCTGCACGTCCGGAGAGCAGACCGAAATCGCCCGGAAACTCAAGTTCCGCTTGCAGGGGCAAATCTGCCTCGTTCAGGGCGCGGCGATAGCCGTGCAGGCGCTGCGCTGTCAGGATGTTGCTGGGCGGGCCGGCGATATGTGCAATCCGGCGGTGGCCCTGGCCGATCAGATGGTTGACGGCGGCATGTGCGGCAGCTTCGTTGTCGATAGACACGGCAACCGGCCCGCTGTCCGGACCCACTTCGGAAATGACCACGATGGGCGGAATGCCCAAGTCATTCCGGGTTGGAATTTCGAACCACGCGGCCTGCGGATCGGCCAGCAAAAGCGCGCCATCAGCGCGGCCGTTCAAAAGGTAGCGCACATAGGCATCCTCGCGCGTTTTGCTACGCCCGGTGTCTCCGATCAGCATGGTCAGCCCGGCGGCCGAGGCCTCTTGTTCGATACCGCCCAGGATTTCCGAAAAGAAGGTGTTACCGATGTCCGGCACCACGACCAGCACCGTGTTGGAACGACGCTGCCGCAGCGATTGTGCCGCCGCATTCAGGTTGTAGCCCGTCTGGCGGACCGCGCTCAAAACCCGCTCGCGCGTTTTTGCGGCCACGATGTCCGGCATGTGCAGGCACCGGCTGACCGTGGCGATCGACACACCGGCAAGTCTGGCAACATCATCGATCGTCGGTCGGCTCATGGTCGGATTTCACCTTTATGGCATTGCGCTTCGTGGGAGATACTTGAGCGTTGCAGCCACGATGTAAAGGTTTACATGTCTAATGAAAAGCATTACATCCTGATAAAGACTGCGCCTGAAGCGTTGAGCCAGAGAATCAGCCCAACATCTCGGGATCGCCGGCCAGCAAGAACGTTCGTCACCTGCAAAGGTGCAAGAACGCGGACTAACTGATGAAAGACACACCAAGGATCTGGGAGGATCATCATGAAAAGACTTTTGCTTGGAACCGCATCGTTGGCCATGACCATCGGACTTGCCGGAATGGCACAGGCCGAAGGCTACAAGATCGGCATTTCGAACACCGTGCAGGGCAACGGATGGCGTGAGCAGATGGTTTGCGCCATGAAGGCCGAGGCGCTGGCCTCGGGCAAGGTTGAAAGTCTGAACATCGCGCACCGCAACACCGATGCTGCAGGCCAGCTTGAGGATATGCGCAACCTCATTCAGGCAGGGGTCAATGCCATCGTCGTCAACCCGTCGAACAGCGAAGGGATCAATTCGGCGATCAAGGAAGCGACCGACGCGGGCATCGTTGTGGTGGCTGTCGATCAGGCAGTGACCGAGCCTTCGGCCTATATCCTGTCGAACAATCAGGAGGAATACGCCTATCTGGGGGCGAAGTGGCTGTTCGAGACCATCGGCGGATCGGGGTCGGTCGTTTACATGCGCGGTGCCGCAGGGGCTGGGGCCGACAATGACCGTGACGTCGGGTTCAAGCGCGCGCTGGCCGAGTTTCCGGACGTGACTGTGGCGCAAGAGGTGTTCACCGGCTGGCAGCAGGATCAGGGCAAGCAGCAGATCAATGACCTGATCGCGGCGGGCGTGGCCTTCGATGGCGTCTGGACCTCTGGCATCGACAACGTGATCGTCGATGCCTTTGTTGAGTCCGGTGCGCCGTTGGTGCCGATCGTGGGCGCCGACAATGCGGGCTTTGTCAGCCAGTTGACATCGGTAGAAGGTCTGCAGGGCGCGGCTGTCACCAACCCCGGATCGGTTGGCGGTGCGGGCGTGGCACTGGCGATCCGAATTCTTGACGGCCAGATGCCGGCAGAAAAGACCGTTCTGGTGGACCCCGCGCTGTGGGACAACGTCAGCGAAGAGGGCAAGGCCCTGATTGCTGCGGGTCAGAACCCGAACCTGTCGCCGGAATGGCCGGTCAGCGTTTCGATCGATGGCTGGACCACTTACACGATGGAACAGATCATCGCCTGCAAGGGCCCCGGCGAATAATTGCCCGGCGAATAGGGTTGGGCGCGTGACCCTGACCGCCTGACCCAAGCGGCCCCCGGATCCGGTTCGGGGGCCAGTTTTTGCACAGGCCAGTTTTTCGACAGGAAAGACCTGACATGACGCCAGACCCCGCACCCATTGCGGCCTTGCTTGACGCACGCGGCGTGGCCAAGCGCTTTGGTGCCGTGGTGGCACTGCGCGATGCATCGTTGCTTGTGGCCCCGGGGCAGGTTGTGGCGCTGATGGGGGCCAACGGCGCGGGCAAATCGACCTTTGTGAAGATCCTGACCGGGGCGTTGCGCCCCGATGCCGGGCATGTCCGCATTCGGGGCCGCGACAGCACGGTTGCCTCACCTGCCGGGGCCCGGAGGTCGGGCCTTGTGCCGGTCTATCAGGAACCCTCACTGATCCCGGATCTGTCAGTGGCCGACAATCTGCGTCTGGGCGACACGCCGGTGGACCCTTTTCGCCACTGGGTTACCGAGCTTGGCCTGCCTGATCTGCGGCAGGACGCGATGATCCGCGCCCTGCCCCTTGCATCCCTGCGCATCCTTGATCTTGCCCGCGCGCTTGCGGTGGAGCCGGATGTGCTGCTGCTCGATGAGATGACCGCCGCCCTGCCCACCGATCTGGTCGATCGGGTGCTGGCCGTGGTGCGTGCGCAGGCCGATGCCGGACGGTCGGTCATCTACATCTCGCACCGCTTTACCGAGATTGCAGCGATCTGCGACCGGGCCACAGTGCTGCGCGATGGGATGACAGTGGGCGATGTCGCCATCGAGCCGGGGATCGAGGACAAAATTGTCGAAATGATGCTGGGCGGCGCCGTGACCACCGCCGCCGCCGCCCGAAAAACAGCGAGGACGGCCTCTGCGGAGATCCCGCGTCTCAGGGTGCGGGGCCTTGCCACCGGCACGCGGCTGACCGATGTGTCGCTTGACCTGCGGCCGGGCGAGGTGCTGGGCGTTGTCGCACTGGAAGGTCAGGGCCAGGACGAGCTTTTCGACGTGCTGGCAGGCAACCGCCGCGCCACGGCCGGCACGGTCGAGGTGAACGGCCGACCGATGACATTTGCCCACCCCGCCGATGCCATCGCGGCCGGGCTGACCCTGGTTCCGGGCGACAGGGCACATGCGTTGCTGATGCAGCGGTCCGTGCGCGAGAACATCGCGCTTCCGTTGCTTGCGCGGTTCGCAACCTGGGGCGCCATTCCGATGCGGGATGAACAGGTCCGCGTGGGTGCCGCCATCGAGCGCCTGCAGATCGACACCCGTGCGCAAGGCGAAGTACGGCGGCTGTCGGGGGGCAACCAGCAAAAGGTGACAATTGCGCGCTGGATCGCGCAGGGGGTTCAGACGCTGCTTCTGTTCGATCCCACCCGGGGCATCGACATCCGCACCAAGCGACAGATCTATGCTCTGGTGCGCGATCTGGCCGATCAGGGGGCCGCGGTGTTGTTCTACACCTCGGAACTGGCCGAGGTGCGGCTGGCCTGCGACCGGGCTGTTGTGATCTTTGGGGGGCGGGTCGTGGACGTGATCGACGCTGCCGACGCGGATGAGCCCGCGCTGATGCGTGCGGCCTATGGCCTGACCGAAAAGACGGGTGTCACAGCATGAAACGTCTGATCGGGGCAAATGGCTGGACAGTCGGGCTGGCGGGATTGCTGGTGTTGCTTTTGGTGGCGACCAAGCTGATCCAGCCGGATTTCGGGGTCTCCGGTCTCGACAATCTGGCACGCTCGGCACTGCCTTTTGCGCTTGCGACCGTCGGCATGGCGGTGGTGGTCATTGCGGGCGGTATTGATCTGTCCATTGCCGCGATGATGGCGGTGGCCAGTGTCACGGCGGCGGTGCTGATGGACGGGGCAAGCGACGGGCAGGCAGTCTTTGCCATTCTTGGCGTTCTGCTGGTCGGTCTTGCCATGGGCGCGCTGAACGGGGCGCTGATCGTGTTGACGCGTGTGCCCGACATCGTGGTGACGCTGGCGATGCTGTTCGTCTGGCAGGGCGTGGCGCTGCTGATCCTGAACGCGCCGGGTGGCGGGGCCGCACCCTGGCTGCGCGCGCTGATCGTGGGCGGGATCACGCTGCCCGGGGTGCCCGCAGCCCTGACCGAATGGCTGCCGCGCGGATTTGTGTTCCTCGCGGTGGTGGTGGCGGCGGTCTGGTGGCCGATCCGGCGCAGCAAGCTGGGGCTGATGTTTTATGCCGTGGGGTCCGATCCGCAGGCGGCTTACCGGTCCGGAGTGCCGGTGGGCTGGGTGCGGGTGGCGGCCTATGCCGTCTGTGGCCTGTTCGCAGCACTCGGCGGGTTGGCCGTCACCATGGCCACCGGCATCGGCGAGCCGATCCCCGGGCCCTATCTTCTGGCCTCGGTCGCCGCTGTCGTGCTGGGCGGGGTTATTCTGGGCGGCGGCCGGGGTGGCATTTTGGGTCCGATCCTGGCCGTGCTGGTGCTGCGCCTGGTGCGCATGGACCTGACGTTGATGTCGGTCGATCCCAACGCGGCGGCAATTGTCGAAGGCCTTATCATGGTTGCGGTGGTGATGTTCGGCGGAGTTCTGGCAATGCGGGGGGCGCGACATGGCAACGGCGGTTGAGAGGCCCAGCCCGATGGCGCGGGCAGCACGGTTGATTGTTGACTATCCGCTGATCCCATTGATCGGGCTGCTGGTCGGCCTTGTCGTTGTGCTGGAGGTGATGCAACCCGGCATCTTCAATGAACGCTGGCTTGGCAACACCATCAAGTTTGCCATCCCGCTGGCCATGCTTGCGGCCTGCCAGACGCTGACCATGCTGACAGGTGGCATCGACCTGTCGGTCGGCACTGTGGCCACAATCGCGGCCTATGTGACGGCAACCGCGACGCCGATCATCGGCGCACCCGGTGCCATCGGCATTGCCATGGCCTGCGCGCTGGCGGTCGGGCTGGTGAACGGCATCGGCGTGGCCTTCGCCCGGGTGCATCCTCTGATCATGACGCTGGGAACCGGCCTGATCGCCACGGGCTTCCTGCTGGTCTATCAACGCTCGGTCATCTCGACCGGCACCGCGTATCCGGCACTTCTGGTCTGGCTGGGCACCGGGCGGACCTGGGGCCTGCCGAACGGGCTGGTGCTGTTCATCCCCTTTGCGGTGCTGATCCTCTGGGCCCAGCGGCGCACCGGCTTTGGACGTCTGCTTTACGCCATCGGGTCGAACGAGGCGGCAGCGCGATTATCGGGGGTGCGGGTCTGGCAGGTGCATCTGGCGCTTTACGCCTTGTCCGGGATCATCGCAGGGCTGGCCGGGCTTTTGTATCTGGGGATGGTCAAGACGGCCTCGCTGTCGCTGGCGCTGCCGCTCGACCTGCCGTCCGTCGCGGCGGCGGTGATCGGCGGCACCTCGATCTTTGGCGGGCGCGGCGGTTATGGCGGCACCATTCTGGGCGCACTGATCCTGACGGTGCTGGCCACCATGCTGACACTGTTGCAGATGCCGGAAGGCGGCAGACGCATCTTGTACGGGGCAATCATCCTGGCGGTTACCGCGCTTTACATACGCTTGACGGACCGCAATTGAAGGAGAGGGAACATGGCGAAATTTCGCGTTGTCGGGATCAGTTTCGATCACATGCATATGGGCGATCTGTTGCGGCTGGTCCATGACCACCCCGACGCCGAGATTTCGGGCCTTTTTGACCCCGACCGCAGCACAATGGCCAGCGCGGTGGCCGAGTTCGGCATTCCGGACGACCGCGTGTTCACCGACTTCGACGCATGCATGGCGGTGAAGCCCGACCTTGCCATCCTCTGCGCGGCCACTGCTGACCATGCCCGCTATACCCAGCGGCTGGCAGCCCACGGCGTGCATGTCTTTGTCGAGAAGCCCTTTGCCGCAACCGTCGCCGACGCCCGCGCGATGATCGCCGCCATGGCACCCACGGGCAAGCTGCTGGCGATCAACTGGCCCCTGGCTTGGGTACCCTCGCATGTCACCGCAAAACGCCTGATCGACGAAGGCGTGATCGGCGACCTGATCGAGTTGCACTTCTACGGCGGCAACCGTGGTCCGCTGTACCATCTTGCCGACAAGGTCGAGGTCTCGCCGGACGAGGTAGAGCGGCAGAAGCCCACCTCGTGGTGGTACAAGCGCGCTTCGGGCGGGGGAAGCTTGCTGGATTACCTCGGCTATGGCGCGACGCTGGGAACCTGGTACATGAACGGAGCGGCGCCGCTGGAAGTGACCTGCGTCGTCGATGAAGCCCCCGGGATCGAGGTTGATCAGCACGCGATAACCGTCTGCCGATACCCGCGCGGACTGTCAAAGATGGAAACCCGCTGGGGCACCTTCACCGACCCATGGACGATTCAACCGCAGCCGAAATGCGGCTTTGTGTTTGTCGGCACCGATGGCACTATCGCCAGCTGGGACTATACCGATCATGTGACGGTGCAGACCCGCGCACGCCCCGAGCCGCACCCGATCCCCGCTGATCCCTTGCCGCCGGGACGCCGCAATGCCATCGAATACGTCCTTGGATGCATTGAACGGGGCGAGGCACTGATTGGTCCGCTGGACCCTGCTGTCAGTCTGACCGGCCAGCGTATTGTCGATACTGCGGCGCTGTCTGCGCACGAAAAGCGCACGCTGGCCCTGATCCCATGAGCGAGCCCGACGCCGACACCTATGCCCTTCGAACCGCCGCCGTGGCCGAGGTTCCCGCCCCTGCCCTGCCGTGGCAGCCCCCTGCCCCCCGCGACTATCGCCCGCGGATCGGATTGATCGGTGCGGGCGGCATCGCCTCGGCGCATCTTGACGCCTATCGCGCGGCGGGGTGGGAGGTGGCGGTGATCTGCAACCGCGCGCGTTCCCGGGCCGAAGCGCGGGCAGCCGAGTTTGCGCCAACGGCCCGTGTAACAGACCGCTATGAGGACGTGCTGTCCGACCCTTCGATCGACGTGGTCGACATCACCCCCCACCCGGCCGACCGTCTGCCGATCCTTGAAGCCGCGCTGAAGGCGGGCAAGCACGTTTTGTCGCAAAAGCCCTTCGTGCTGGACCTTGATCAGGGTGCGGCGCTGGTGGCGCTCGCCCGCGACCACGGCGTGAAGCTGGCGGTCAACCAGAACGGCCGCTGGTCCCCGCACATGGCCTGGATGCGCGAAGCGGTGCGCGCCGGTCTGATCGGAGACGTGGCCAGCGCCCATTGTGCGGTGCACTGGAACCACGGCTGGATTGCCGGCACCCCGTTTGAACGCATCGAAGATCTGATCCTTTACGATTTCGGCATCCACTGGTTCGATTTTCTGCGCAGCATCCTTGGCGACCGGCCGAAAAGCGTGGTTGCAATGGCCGCCCCCGCGCCGGGCCAAACCGCCCGCGCGCCCCTGATGGCGCAGGTGCTGGTGCGGATGGACTGGGGACAGGCGTCGCTGGTGTTCGACGGATCAACGCCGCACGGGCCGCGCGACACGACCTATGTCGCGGGCACGCTGGGCAGTCTGCGCAGCGAGGGGCCTGATCTGGGCCAGCAAGGGGTGACCCTGACCACAGGCGACGGACAGGCCCGGCCCGCGCTGACAGGCGGTTGGTTCAACGACGGCTTTCGCGGTGCGATGGGCGCGCTTCTGGTGGCGATCGAGGATGACACTGAACCCGACAACGGCGCGGCAGAGAACCTGCACAGCCTGGCGCTGGCCTTTGCCGCAATCCGCTCACGCCGCACCGGGCGCGAAGTTGACGTGGGGTCGGTGCGCGGGCTGGATCTTTAGCGACGACGCTACTTCACCGGGATGTTTTCCCGCAGAATGATGCGCGGCTCGATGTATTTCAGCGTCAGGAACGGCGCTGTCGAGGCGATGGAGCCCAGAAGCCGGATCACCGACTGCTCGCCCGTCAACCGGGCGTTCTGGTCTATGACCACGTCGATCACATCCTCGGCCAGAAGGCGGCGCGTGGCATTGGTCAGGTCATGGAAAACCACAAAGGGCCGGGGGTGACCCCGTTCGGCCACGGCCCGCGCAATGCCTGAGCGCCCGGCACCGACGCAATAGATGCCAACCACGTCGGACCGGCTGCGCAAAAGACGTGCTGTGGCCGCATATGACGTGGCATTGTCCTCGTCGGTTTCGATGGCGGGCAGAAGGTGCAGACCCGGAAACTGCTCGCCGATCACGGCGCGAAAGCCGTTCTCGCGTTCCTCGTGGCCGTGATACGCGCGCGAGCCGAGAAACAGCCCCAGCGCGCCGGTCGTCGCCCGCGCCATGCGCCCCAGAACCAGCCCCGCCGTCCGGCCGGCGACCCGGTTGTCGACGCCCACATAGGCCGACCGAGGAGTGGACAGAACGTCCGACGCTATGGTGATGACCGGCAGCCCCGCTTCACACAATTGGCGGATCGCGTTGCGCGTAATTGGATGGTCGACGGTGATCAGCCCGACCCCATCCGTGCGCAGTGCTGTCTTTTCGATCGCACTGACCAGCGCAGTGGGGGACAGCCCGTCGATAGGATGCACGGTACAGGATGCAACAAGCGGAAGACTGGCCGCAAAATCGCGGATCGTGGTCGCAAGATTGTGCATGAATTCGCTGTGGCCCAGCGGGATGAAGAACTCCAGATGCGCAGGACGCGACGGAAGCGTGATTTTGCCCTCGGTCGGAAGATAGCCAAGCGCCTTCGCGGCCGTGCTGACCCGCTGCCGGTTGGCTGCCGACACGCCCGGCCGGCCGTTCAACACGCGGTCGACAGTGGCGGTGGAAACCTTGGCCATACCCGCAATGTCGGCGATCGTCGCCTTTCGCATCACTATCCTCCGGGCCGTCGCAGCAAATGATGTCGTCCCTAGCACATCAGATGCCCCGATGTAACGCGTGGGCCATGCGTGATGTGATCTGATGCAACTTCGATTTGCGCCGCATGGCACGGACCTGCACCACTTCCAATGAAAAGAAGGCAGGTCCGATGGTCGGAGAAACTGCCCACAGCACCCGGCCGGTCTGGCGCGGTGTGCATACGGAACGGGCGACGGCCCAAACATGGTCAGTGGAGGAAACACCCATGCTCAGAAGAACATTTTTCGGCCTGACGACGGCGCTGGTCGCAGTCATCGCTACCGGCTCGGTCGCGATGGCCGAGGGCAAGACCTATTTCTGGATCTCGCATGGCTCGCCCGCCGATCCGGTCTGGACCTACTTCCTTGACGGTGCAAACCGCTGGGCCGCCGACACCGGCAACACGGTCAACACCTCGTTCCATTCCGGCGACGTGCCTTCGCATCAGGAAGCAGTGCGCGCCGCAATAGCCACCGGGGCCAATGGCATCGTATCGTCCAGCCCCGACCCGGGCAGTCTGGTCGAGGTGGTGGCCGAAGCAGTGGCCGCCGGGATTCCGATCATCAACATGAACACTCCGGATCCGACGGCAGATTTCGACGCCTATGTCGGTTCCGACCTTGAAGTGGTCGGAGCCGGCTGGGCGCAGTATCTGGTGGACAAGGGTCTGGTGGAATCCGGCGATTTCGTCTGGATGCCGGTCGAGGTGCCCGGTGCCACCTATGGAGTGCAGGAAGAGGCGGGCATCTCCAGCGTGTTCACGCCGCTGAACATTACCTGGGAGGTGACAGACGCCACCCTTGACCAGGCCGAAATCATCACGCGGATGTCCGACTATCTGACTGCGAACCGTGACAAGGTGGATGCGATCATCGGACTGGGGGATCTGGTGACCGGATCAGTTCCGCGTGTGTTCGAACAGGTAGGCATCGCGGCGGGCGAGATTCCAGTGGTCGGCTGGGGCAACTCGCTGGATACGACGCAGGGCGTTCTGAACGGCTACATCAATGCCGCGCAATGGCAGGACCCGCAGGCGACCAGCTATGTTGCACTGTCGCTGGCGTCGATGCAGGCGGGCGGAACACCGGCGGCTTTCGACGTGATCACCGGCGCGCTTTACGAAAAGGATACCGCGCAGGTCTATGACGATATCATGAGCGGCAAATAAGTCCGCGGCGGCCCCGCCCCATACCAAGCGCGGGGCCGCGTCTTCACCCATCCGACACAGCCGCAAAGTCCCAAAGCGAAGGATAGCCTTTGGAAACGCAGAACCTTGCCAAACGGCTCTTTTCCAGGCCCGAGGCTGGCCCCGCCATCCTTCTGGCCCTGTTGATCGTCACGTTCGCGGCGATCAACCCGGCTTTCTTGTCGGTGCTGAACATCTCGAACACACTGGCTTTCACGGTAGAACTCGGACTCATCGCTTTGGCCATGACGCTTTTGATGACGGCGGGCGAATTTGACCTTTCTGTGGGCGCGGTGTTTGGCTTGACGCCGGTCCTGATGTGGAGCCTGTTCAACAGCGACCTTACATCGCTTGCAGGTGGGTTTGTGATCGCTGTCGCCATCGCGGCGCTGATCGGGGTTGTCAACGGCTGGTTCGTGACCGCCCTGAAGATCCCCTCCTTCCTTGTGACACTGGGCATGCTGCTTGTGGCCCGCGGCACGGCGCTTTACATCACGGACGGCTTTCCGCAACGGACGTGGAGTGCCGAGGGCGAATGGCTGGCGTCGATGCTGGTGGGTGACGTGCGGTTCGGACCCTTGCGCCTGTACATGTCGCTGTTCTGGTTCGTCACGGTGGCCGTTTTGCTGCACTATGTGCTGACGGGAACACGCACCGGCAACTGGATCCTGGCCGTGGGCGGCAACGCCAGCGCCGCGGCCGCGCGCGGGATCAGGGTGGGACGCGTCAAGGTCGGGCTTTTCGTTCTCAGCGCAGTGCTGTCGGGATTTGCGGGCATCATCAGTTCGATCCGCACTTCTGCCGCCAATCCGAACTCGGGCACCGGCTATGAGCTGGAAGTGATCGCCATGGTGGTGATCGGCGGCACCTCGCTGCTGGGGGGGCGCGGAACAATCATCGGCACCATCCTCGGCATCTTCATCCTGCGCCTGATGCGCAACGGCATCGTCATGATCGGGGTGCCGGGGCTGGCCTACAACATCTTTATCGGGGCGATCATCCTGGGGATGATGGCGCTGCATTCATGGCTTGACCGCCGCAACCAGTCGGGGGGCTGAGCCATGGCCGAAGAACTGATCCGGATGGTGAACATCACCAAGTATTATGGCCGTGTGCGGGCGCTGGACAGAGTGAACCTGACTGTGAACCGGGGCGAGGTGGTGGGCCTGCTGGGCGACAATGGCGCGGGTAAATCCACACTGATCAAGGTGTTGTCCGGTGCCGTGCCCACGACGGGTGGAGAGATACATATCAAAGGCCGCCAGATTGAAATGAACGGTACGTCCGACGCCATCGCAAACGGAATCGAGACGATCTATCAGGACTCGGCTCTGGTCACGCAGCTTTCCATCGCCCGCAACCTGTTTCTGGGCCGCGAACCGGTGCGCGGAGGCAGGTTCTTCGACCGGCTGGACCTGCCAATGATGGAACGGGTTGCCTCCGACCTGCTGAAACAGGTGGGCATCAGCAAGAACATCCCCCCCTCGACGCCGATTTCGGCCCTGTCGGGGGGCGAGCGGCAAGCAGTCGCGATCGCGCGCGCCATGCATTTCGACAGCGATCTGATCATCCTGGATGAACCTACAAACAACCTGGGCGTGGCCGAAACGCAAGGCGTGCTGCAGTTCGTGCGCAGGGCCCGCGATACAGGTCATTCCTGCATATTCATCGCCCACAACATCCACCACGTGTTTCAAGTGGTTGACCGGATCGCGGTCATGCGTCTGGGCACTGTGGTGGCCGATGACATTGACCCACGGAAAAGCTCGGTCGAGGCGGTAGAGAGAATAATCACCGGCATGGATCATTGATCGAGGCAATGTGTTGATATGCCAAGAAGCGGGTGACGTGGGCGGCGTCTGCTGCGGTTGCAAATTTGCAGCGTGGTATCGAACAGGCAGAGCAAACGGCTAACCGATGTAATCGCGCAGTTCAGGCCCGCAAGCAATCTGACAGATCCAAGGCCTAACACCGGATGGCAAGATCGAAATACCCCCAGGGATTCAAAGCAACCCCCACAATGTCGTGACCTTCATTGACGATCCGATTGACCACGCTCATCACCCCGTAGGGCATCACTTCGCTTGGTGACCACAAGGTATAATCATTGAAAATCAACATCCCGCCGGGTTTTACAATCTTCAATGCGGCGCGCGCGTCCTTCATCACACCTTCTGCTCGGTGATCCCCGTCGATATAGGCCCAGTCCAGAGAACTGGGCGGCAAATTGCGAAGCTGTGAGGAAGAATCTCCTTTGTGCAGGATGACGCGTGTGTCAGCCTTTACATCAGCTCGGATCATATCGGTATTCATATCAAGAAGATGAAGGGACCTTAGCTCGAGGGTATCGAGGAGAAATCGAGAAAAATTCCCCGCCTGAACGCCGACTTCGGCACCAATCGGGCCCTTTGCAAGATCCATCATCAGGTGTCTGCGGTCGCAGTAGACCTTTGCCGAAGCCGTTGCCCCAGACGGAATAGTCTGCAGATCCCCGTCACTGATGCATTCCGGAAGCCGATTGGTTGCTTTCCTGAAAGCATCAATTGATGAACGAAGTTCAAGCATTGCCTGACTCACGTTTCTTGCAAGCGCGGCTACTGACTGATCTGACATAGTCCCCCCGTTATTTTATCGAGAAATTTGCGTTCATTTATCCGAGAGTCTCAGCCTGCAGTGTCATCCTGTCCACGTTGCAGCAGTTTTGCGTTTCGATCAACGCTCCCAGTCGTGTTTTGCCAGCTTTCGGTCGTGTGACTTGCCCAGGGAGAGGGTCCCGCAGTCTGCTTGGGGCCGTCGGGTCTGGCTTGCGAAACGTCTTTGGTGCGCAAATGGCTCTCGGGATTCACGTTGCGAATCCCGTCCTCTTGTCTGACTGTTTGAGCACACCGAAGCCGCTGACCGACCACATGCCTGGCAAGCGCGGCGGGGTCGGTCCTCGGCATTCAGGTTGACAGGCAGAACCTGCCGGGTCCCTACAATGGCCACACAATCAACAAAAGCGGCATGCTCACGGCAAAAATCAGCGCCTCGAGCGGCAAGCCAAGTCTCCAGTAATCGCCGAAACGAAACCCACCGGGGCCCAGGATCAGCGTGTTGTTCTGATGGCCAATCGGGGTAAGAAAGGCGCACGATGCACCAATGGACACAGCCATCAGAAAGCTGTCCGGATTGACCCCGAGTGTTGCCGCGATCCCGATGGCGATGGGACACATGACTGCGGCGGTGGCTGCGTTGTTCATCACGTCTGACAGGAACATCGTGGTGAGCAAAACCACCGCCAGGGCTGCCACGGCGTTGCCTTGCGCGATGCTATCGACCAGGAGCCGCGCCAGCGAGTCGGCGGCCCCCGTCGTCTGCATCGCGCCCGCAACCGGGATCAGCGCCGCCAGCAGAACAATCACTGGCCAGTCGATGGAGGTATAGACCTGACGCGGCGGCACGGTGCGCAGCAGCATTGAAGCCAGCACCCCCAGCATGAAGGCGGGCGCCGCGGGCAAAAGTCCGAGCGCCACGATGCCAACCGCACCCACCATGATCGTGCCCGCGATGATGGCCATCCGCCCTTCGGGGATGCGCAACTCGCGCTCGCCCAGCGGCACGCAGCCCGTGTCATTGATGAAATCGGCCATCACTTCCGCAGGCCCTTGCATCAACAACAGATCGCCCGACTTCAGACGAAGCGAGCCCAACCGTTTTTGCGGCGGCGTCCCCGAGCGCGAGACGGCCAGCAGGTTCAAACCATACCGTGTGCGCAAGTGTATCTCGCGCGCTGAGCGTCCGACGATGTTCGACCCCGGCAAAACAGCCAGTTCCCGCAACACGATGTCTTCATCCCGATCGGGGCCTTTTTGCACGACATCCCCGGTCTTTTCACCGTCGCCCCTGCTTTCAGCCGCTTCGGCGTTCGAAAAATTTGCCGCCGCACTGTCCTTTCCGACTACGTCCGTAGGGGTTTCCCCCTGCCCTTCAAGTTTGATCCCGAACACCGAGAGCGCCTCGGTCAGCGCATCGACATTGGCCTCCAGTGCCAGAATATCATTGGCCCGGATACGGCGCCCGCCGTGGGGGGCGGTCATGCGCACTGCATTGCGCACCAGGCCTACAACCTGTGCGCCGCTTGCTTCGATCTCACTCTCGAATGCGGTCAGCGTCAGTCCGACAGCCTTGCTTTTCTCGGGGATGCGGACCTCGGTCAGGTAAGTGCCGGTATCAAACCCGTCACCCGACGCAGATTTGCGCGCGGGCACCAGCCGCCAGCCGATCACCACGATGAAAAGAGTGCCCGCCAGCGCAACCGCCACGCCTACCGGGGCAAAATCAAACATCGCAAACTGCCCCAACCCCGCCTCGTCCCGAAACCCCGAGACGATCAGGTTGGGCGGGGTGCCGACCAGCGTGGTCGTCCCGCCAAGGATGGTGCCGAAGGCCAGTGGCATGAGCACCTGCCCCGGCGTCATATCCAGCCGTCGCGCCAGTTGCACCGCGACCGGCATCAAGAGCGCCATCGCGCCCACGTTGTTCATGAAGCCCGACAGCGCCCCGCCCAAACCTATCAGCGCGGCCATGCTGGTCATACGCCCGGCCGCCCGTGGCAGCACGCTACGCGCCAGCCAGTCCACAGCGCCGGTGTTCTGCAACCCTTGGGTAAGGACCAGCACACACGCCACGGTGATCACGGCAGGGTGACCAAAGCCCGCAAAAGCATCGGCGGCCGGGATCAAACCGACGACGACGCTGGCCATGAGTGCGCCAAGCGCTACCACATCATGCCGAAGCCGCCCCCACAAGAACAGGGCCATGGTGCCCACAAGAACTGCAAAGATCAGAATTTGCGGGTTGGTCATGGTCACGGCTTTCAATAAACGCCAGATCGGCTGGTTCGGACAATCGAAGTATCGACACAATGGTGCGGCAATGATGAAATGGAAACTCTGATACGCCGCAACAAGTTGCTCAAGACGTTCTGAGGTCGGCGCGAGATGCCAGCCTGTAGGGCCCAACGCTACGCGTGTCGGTCCCCGCATGTGACGGTTCCAAGACCATTGTCGCGATTCTCACCAGGCAGAAGCAACCCTTGCGTTCGGGTACCAGCCGCCAGATTCTTTCAGACAGGAGATGAACCGCGCGCCCCGTGCAATGTCGTGAAACATGCCCGCACAGCTTATCAGACTTGGCAAATCCGAATACAGCGACTACGTCATCCATCGGAGCAGTGGTCGAGTGGTCTAAGGCAACCGACTTGAAATCGGTCGAACCAGAGATGGTTCCGTGGGTTCGAATCCCACCTGCTCCGCCAACACCCATTGATAACGTTGATTAATTCTCCAGTTATTTTCACATACCCATCATCGCACCCCACATAGAAAAAACGCTTGAGGCTTGCCCGTGAAGCAATGGCCGAATGAAGTCCCGCCCGACCTTCGCCGCCGTTTAGAAGTGGTTCTGTCATTTCGCAGCTTTGGGCCTGCTGACGTGTGGGGCGTTGTGAAGGAATGGCTTGATGCGCAAGAGGTCGAGCCACAAGCGCCCAGCCCAGTGAGTGACAAGCCCCGCCCCGATTGACCAGTGGGCGAGAGGGGGCTGGCTTTCCGGTCGCCTTCCACGCGGGCGCGCGCGTATCGCTGCCAGAATATCGCCTGCACCAGTCTTTTGCCTACCTTTAGGGCCTGACGAAACCCTGTCGGAGTGAAACGAAAAAAAAGCCCCGCGCTGGGCGGGGCCTCTCTGTGCTGGATGTGCTGGGCGGCATGATACCGTAGAGGCACTGCGCAAGGCGCTTGAAGCCGGGGGCGTCCAGTTTCTAGATGTGGGCGCGGTCGCAGGCGGGCCGGGTGTGGCAATCA
>JBBRBJ010000059.1:0-19756 GCA_038205925.1 Rhodobacterales bacterium
CAAGCCAAGGCCCCGGCACATCTGCTGGAGGGCAGTTGGCCGACCGAGGCGCTTCTGGCACAAATCGCCGTCTCCAAACATTCCGAACACATGCCGCTGAACCGGCAAGCGGTGGTCATGGCCCGGCTCGGTGTGCCGATCAAGCGGTCGGTTCTGGCCGACTGGATGGGCAGGACGGGCGCGCTGATCGCCCCGGTGGTGGATCGCATGGCGATGCTGCTGAAGTCTGGCAGTTCCCGGCTTTATGTGGACGAAACCACGGCCCCGGTGCTCGATCCCGGGCGTGGCCGGACAAAAACCGGATATCTCTGGGCCGTTCTGCGCGATGGTGAGCCATTGTGGCGCCATTGGTTCGAGCCCAATGGCGAACGGCTGGAATGGCCCTGCGCCGCCAAGCGTCGTCTTCCACTATCGCCCCGGCCGAAAAGGTGAATATGCCGCCGAAATAATGCACGGCTTCAACGGCACGATCCAGGTCGATGCCTATGGTGGCTACACGCATCTGGCCACGCCGAAACGCACGGGCGGCAAGCCGTTGCGGCTGGCCTTCTGCTGGGCACATGGCCGCAGAAAACTGATCACGGCCAAGCCCAAGAAAGGCGCGCCCATCGTGGACGAGGCGCTATTGCGCATCGCCGCGCTCTATAAGATCGAGGGCAGCATCCGCGGCGCTGAACCCGATCATCGTCGCTCTATGCGACAGGAACTATCCAAGCCATTGGTCGATGAGTTCTTCGCTTGGTTGGCTGCCCAAGCCAAACGTGTCTCACGCAAATCCGACCTCGGCGTGGCCATGGCCTACATGCTGCGTCGCGAGGACGGCTTCCGACTGTTCCTTGACGATGGCCGCGTCGACATCGACTCCAATCTGGTCGAAAACGCGATCCGCAGCCCGGCCATGAATCGCCGCAACGCCCTCTTTGCCGGACATGACGAGGGTGGCAGAAATTGGGCCCGCTTCGCCAGCCTGATCGGAACCTGCAAGATGAACGGCGTTGAACCCTACGCCTACTTACGCGATCTGTTCACCAGCCTGGCCAACGGCCACCTCGACAAGGACATCGATGCGCTGATGCCTTGGGCCTATGCCCAACCGGCAATCGCCTCACAGTGACCTCGTCCGGGACTCCCCGGCGAGCTCATAGACCTGCGTTCCAACACCAGAACGGCTGAACACAACCCGAAAATCAATGGGGCGTAGGCGGCGCATACCGACAAGCGCACGCCGGCTCCGCACGTCTTCGAACTCTCGCTGCCACTCTGCGATCACTGGCCACAGACGTCGCTTCGCCTCCGCTTCATCCTTGGTTCCCAGCGACCTCTTTTTCGTCTGCGTCTTGAGAGCCAAGTGTAGATCCTCGGGCACATCCATCCGCGCGTAATAGACCGAACCTCTCTTGCAGAGATACGAAATGTGGCCCATACAAAATCTCTCGATTCCAAGCTCCGGAGCACCCGCCCGGATCAGTAGTCCGGACCACTCTCGCCACAAAAATGATCTCATAGTCAATAGGTTATGCTCGATCAGTGGGTTAAGTGAAACTGGGTTATGTTCCTCTCGCTCCGACCAATTTTTCCCCCTGAATCATTATATCTTGCAAGCCTTTCGCTGACGACGGAGGTATCGTGCTGGTGAGGTTTCGTCGCTTCGTTGCCGTGGTAAAAGCCTCCGGCGGGAGTATTTTGAAAGCATCACATCAGCGGGCGGCCCATGCCTTTGCGATGTAGGTGGCCGTCATCAGATCAAGATGCGCGCCGCCGCCATTCTTGCAGATGGTGATCTCGTCCTCGCTGGTTCGTGTGAAAAGGGCGGGGTCGTCGTAGTAGTCTGCGATCACACCCGCGGGCGTCAACGCGCCGGATTTCAGAGGCTCGATCAGTTCCCCGATGTGGTGCAGCGTGGTCGCACGCGCATCCACAAAAACGCGGGCGCGGGCGATGGCAGCATCGTCCACTTCGCGCATCGCGGGGGTGTAAGCACCGATCAGATCAAGGTGCTGGCCGGGGCGCAGCCAGTCACCCTTGATCAGGGGATCGGTCGCCATAGTGGCGGTGCAGATGATGTCAGCCTGTGCCACCGCCGCCTCCAGATCATCCGCCACTTGCAGGCCCATGCCTGCCGCGGTTGCGCGATTGCGGCTCCAAACGGTGAAGTGGGCGTCAGTAAACACGCTGGAATAGGCATCGACCATCGATCGTGCCACGGTGCCCGCCCCGACCAACAGGATGTGCCGCGCGTCCCCGCGCGCAAGCCGTTTGGCTGCAAGCAGGCTGTCGCCCGCAGTTTTCCATTTTGTCACCAGATGGAAATCGACAAGCGCCCGAAGCAAGCCCGTGGCATCGTCATAAAGCGTGACTGCCCCGTTCACCGATGCAAGCCCCTGCGCTCGGTTGCCCGGAAAAATGGTGGCGACCTTGACCAACTGCCCCAGACCATCAATCCAGGCCGCCCGGTTCAACAACGTGTCACCCCCGCGGTAGAGAAGCATATCCCTGATCTCGGCGGGCGGAAGGCGATGCCCGGCCTCAAGCGCATCCAGCAAACCGGCCCACGTCAGCAGCCGTTCAGCATCTTTTTCGATCACATCCATCACAGCCCTGCCTCTGTTTGCGTCAACACCCCTTCGGCCACCAGCCGCGCCGCCCATCCCTGCCAATCCGTGAACAAATGACCTTTCCATCCCCGCGCCATCGCAGCCGCTACGTTTTCGGGCTTGTCGTCAGCAAAGATCAGATAAGCGGGCGGGATGCCGCAATCGATCTCGAGCATCGCATAGATCGCGGGATCCGGTTTGATCGCACCCATCCGAGCCGAGACATAGGCACGATCGAACTCGGCCAGAAAATCGTATTGAGTCTGCGCGTAGGCAAAGCTGTCATCACCAAAATTCGTCAACGCAAAGACGGGCACCCCCTTGGCGCGCAAGCTGCGCAAAAGTGCAATCGAGCCTTCAATGCGGGGCGAGGCCATTTCGATCCAATGGTCGTACCACCACAAGACCTGATCCGACCACGCCGGATGCTGCGCGGCCAGATCTTCGACTGTGGCGCGAAACGGGGCGCCTGCATCGACACGCAGGTTCATCACCTCGATCTCGGTTTCGGCCCACATCCGCTTGCGCGCTTCTACCCCCATGCGGCGGTCATAGAACGCTTCGGGGTTCCAGCCGATCAGCACGTTTCCGATGTCAAATACGACCGCTTCCGGTGTCAAATCCACTCTCCTGTTTTCGCCGCGTCCCACGCCAGAATATATAAAGCCCCGCCGCTCAGAAGAGTGCAATCCCCTGTCCATGGCACGACTCTGGCTGCACCCGGACTTCAGCCCTTGGCACGGCGGATCTCACGGTCAAGTGCGTCCAGAAACCGCGCGCGGTCGGCCTTGGAAAAGGGCCGGCCACCGCCCTGCCGAAACGGATCGGCGCTGCGCAGATCCTGCATCAAGTCACGCGTGGCCAGCGCCATCCCGATATTGGCAGGCGTCAGCGCCTCGCCGTTGTGCTTGAGCACGGATGCCCCCGCCGCCACACATTTCGCGGCCAGGGGGATATCGCCTGTCACCACCACATCGCCGGGGCCACAGGCGTCGGCGATCCATTTGTCGGCCTCGTCCGGGCCTGCGGCGACAAACACGCTTTCAACCAGCGGATGGGCCGAGGGCCGGATCCCGCCGTTGGACACCACCAGCATCCGCACGCCATGGCGAACTGCAACCCGTTCGGCCTCGGCCTTGACGGGGCAGGCGTCAGCGTCGATGAAGACCCGCGTCTCAGCCATAAAGCGCCTTGGTGTGAAAGGCGATGTGCTCTTCCATGAAGGTCGAGACAAAGAAATAGCTGTGGTCATAGCCTTTTTGCAGACGAATCGCCCCGCCCTGCCTGCGTGCGGCCATCGCCTCTGCCAAGGCTTCGGGCATCAGAAGGTCGAGGAACTGATCGGCAGTGCCCTGATCCACCATCATCGGCCCGTCAAACCCGCGTTTGCGCATCAACAGGGTGGCGTCATGCGCAGCCCATGTGGCCTCGTCCGGGCCAAGGTAGGCGCCAAACTGCTTGCGGCCCCAATCGCTTGCAACCGGGTGGCAGATCGGCGCAAAGGCCGAGACAGATTTGAAGCGGCCCGGAAAACTCATCGCGATGGTCAGCGCGCCATGGCCGCCCATCGAATGGCCTGTGATCGCCTGCGCCTCTTCGGCCACGGGAAACGCCCCAAACAAAAGGCGTGGCAATTCTTCGGTGACATAGTCCCACATGCGGAAATGGGGGGCCCAGGGTTTTTGCGTGGCATTGACGTAGAACCCTGCGCCCTGCCCAAGATCACTGGCGGCATCGTCCGACACCCCCGCACCGCGCGGCGAGGTATCGGGAAACACCAGCGCCACACCCGCCTCTGCCGCCCAGCGCTGCGCTCCCGCCTTGATCATCGCATTCTCATGCGTGCACGTCAGCCCGGACAGATACCACAGCACCGGCACCGGCCCATCTTCGGCGCTTTCGGGCAAGAACAGGCCAAAGGTCATATCCACACTCGTCGCCACAGAGGCATGGGTGTACACCCCCTGCACGCCCCCGAACGCCCGATTTTCCGACACCGTTTTCACCGCAAGCCTCTCCTATTCCCAACCGCCCGTGACAAGCGCGATCACCCCAGTCACCGTCAGCACACTGAACGCCGTCGAGATCAGGATTGCCGTCGAAACCCGTTGCGGCGCAACCCCGTAATGCGCGGCAAGCATATACACATTTCCCGCTACTGGCAGCGACGCCGCCGCGATCATTACTCCGGCTGCCACCGGATCTATCCGGAACACCCACAGCGCCATCACAGCCACGACCACCGGATGCAACACCAGTTTGGCAAACGCGAGCCAGGTTGCCACCCCCAGCCGCTCGGCCCCCCGTCCCGCCAGAGACGCGCCAATGGCAAATAGCGCGCCCGGCGTCGCCGCATCCCCCAAGGTGCCCAGAAATTCATCCACAGGAATCGGCAAGACCCAGCCTGTCGCCCCCCAGCCAAGGCCCAGCGAGATCGAAACGATCATCGGGTTCCTGAGCAACCCCACCACCAGAACACCCAGCGTCCGAACCCCCATCTTGCCGCCGCGCGCACCCGTGATGATCAGAGTGATCACGCTGGAAAACACGATCAGATCTATCGCAAGCACCAGCAGCACCGGCCCTGCCGCCGCCTCGCCCAGAAGCAGCACAAGCATGGGCACACCCAGAAACCCCACATTCCCGATCACCGCGCATTGCGCTTCGACGGCCGCCACCTCGATCCCCGTGCCGCGCCAGAGGGCCACGCCGGTAGCGAGCAGATAGACGGTCATCGAGGCGGACAGATAGGCAAAGACAAAGCCCCAGGAAAACACCTCGCTTAAAGACAGGTTCGCTGCAAATCGAAACAGCATGGCCGACAGCGCAAAATAAAACACAAACCGCGTCAGCGCAGCCGTCGCCTCGGGGCCAAAGAACCGCGCCCGCCCTGCCAGATAGCCAAGGCCGATCAGTGCGAAAAACGGCAAGGTTTTCAGAAGTATCAACAGCATCAGTCTCTTTCGCGCGTGATCCGGAAGACCGTTTCACGCCCCGCCCGCCGATGCAAGAACCCAAGCCTTCCCACATGATCTGTCTGCCAATATCCTGAGTGACGTCCGGCTGAAAGCGAGGCCGGGGGCAAAGCCCCCAACCCAGCGTCAAACCACCGTTTCCAGACAATGGCGCCGGAACGCGCGCTTCAGCATATCCAGTTCCTGGCGCAGCAGATCCACCTCGGCGCGCATGTCATCTTCCATCGCAACGCCGGTGATCACCGTGAAATGCGCCAAGGCATCAGACGTGCCCAGTTCGCGGATCAGAAAGGTCTGCACTCCTTCGGTCAACGCCTCGGCCGGGATCGGAACCCGCACGGCCCACTCACCCTCGCGGCCCGGAACGGCCTCGGCCGTCACACCTGCGATGGGACGTTCCAGCAACAAGACCTCCAGCACCGGCGCGGTGGCGACACCACTCAGGACACCTTCCCAGATCCCGCCCTTTATCCGTGTCTTGGTCAACCGTTTCTCGCTCATATCCACCTCACAACTCTGCCCGCGGGCGGCGGCTCAGCGTCACGTCGCGCAAGATCACCTGGTTCATTTCCGGACCTTCGAAGATCAGATCCACCCAAAGCCGCTCGATCCGCTTTTC
Source organism: Rhodobacterales bacterium (assembly GCA_038205925.1). Taxonomy (GTDB): domain Bacteria; phylum Pseudomonadota; class Alphaproteobacteria; order Rhodobacterales; family Rhodobacteraceae; genus Pseudotabrizicola. The sequence continues at coordinate 6,189 of JBBRBJ010000059.1, forward strand.
GTTGACCTTGGTATAGGCAAGGTCGAACTCGACCATCACCTCTTCTTCGGCCAGCGGCAACTCGCGCACGACCTGCTCAACGTTGGGCCCATGCTTGATGTTCAGCCGTGCGAAAATCTCGAGCGGCTTTTCCATTTCCACGATCACGTCCAGCCGGATCAGATGGCGCAGCTTCAGCCCGTGGGCGGCCTCGGGCGGCAGGTCCAGAACAAGGCTGAGGAAAGAGCCATCAAAGCGGAACACGTCCATGCGAAAGCCAAAAGGCGCAAGGTCGGCGTCGCGCGTGTTGCGGATCTGGCGCACGGTCAGTTCGCTGCGGCGGCAATCGTGAAACACGGTCGCCCCATCGCACACCTGCGCCCGCCCGGGAACCGAGGAAAAGCCCGGCACCGGGATCGGCCCTTTCCACAGATCGGGCCGCCACGCCCAGTCGGTGCCCAAAGGCTTACGCATCGCGTTCGAGCCGATGACAGGCAACGCAAGGCGGTGTTCGGCCTCATGAATCACCCGGTCGAGCTGACGCCGGATTGCGCGCGCCCGTCCGCGCAAGGCGCGCAGGGTGTTCAGATCCATGTTCCGGGCCTTTTCGGCCAAAGCCCCCCAACGCTGCTGCACGCGTTGCTGCATCAGCCTGTCAAGTAGCGCATCGAACCTGCCTGCCATCTACCGTCCAACCGTGCCTTTCAGAAATCGTCTCCGCATCATCCTGCGGATTGTCGCGATCATGGAAACGATTCGTTTATTGCTGCAAAAGGGTTAAGACACCACCCTATTCCGGCCAAAGAGCAGCAGAGCCTTGCGAAATCGGATCAGGGGCGCGGATTGGCGCGTTGCAGGGCGGTGGCAGTTGTCTCGACCAGAATACGCCCATCGGGGGGCGGCAGGTCGGGGCCCGTGGCACTGATGCTGACAAGTCGCCCCCCCAGCGCCAGCATTCCGCGCCAGTAGACGCCTTCGGACCGATCCTCGATCCGCATCAGGAACAGATCACCGTCGGCCAGCGCCGTGCCAAGGGTGATGTCGCGCGCCCTGCCGCTGCGGGCAAGCGTCGCCCGGCCCGCATCCGTCTTGAAAAACGCAGCCAGACTTTCCCCGCCCGAGGCCATGGCTATGCCACTGCCCGCAGCGCCCGCAGACACAGTCAGAACGGCAGGGCGCACGCCATTCTCGGCTGCACAGCGGCCCAGAAACACAACCGCACTGTCATCGGCCTCGGCCACCGTGGCGGGATCGGGGCAGTAGCCTTTTGGGCCGGCAACCCGCAGGCTGCCGTTCAGAACCGTCACCGGCTTTTGCGCCGCCATTCCAAGGGTCGACAGGCCCGCACCCGGCTGACAGGCCGCAAGGCCCAGCAACACGAGTACGCCCAGCGCCTTACTGGTCCATGTAGACATGCCGCTCGCCTTTGGCACCGGGATGGGTCACGGCGCCATAGCGCGCGCTGCCCACCAGCTTGGCGAATTTGTAGATGGCTCCGGTTGTATACTGCGTCGGGCGCGGTCCCTTCCAGTCAGCCTTGCGCGCCGCCATATCGCTTTCGGACAAATCCACCGACAATTCACCCGTGGTGGCGTCAATGGTGATGATGTCGCCGTCCTTCAGCAGCGCAATCGGCCCGCCATGGGCCGCCTCGGGGCCGACGTGGCCCACGCAGAACCCGCGCGTGGCGCCGGAAAACCGACCATCCGTGATCAGCGCCACCTTCTTGCCCATCCCCTGCCCCGACAACGCGGCGGTGGTGGACAGCATCTCGCGCATCCCCGGCCCACCTGCGGGGCCTTCGTTGCGGATAACGATCACTTCACCTTCCTTGTAGCCGCGCGCCTGAACGGCCGCGAAGGCATCTTCTTCACATTCGAATACCCGCGCCGGGCCGACAAAGCGCTGATGCTGCGTCTCGATCCCTGCGACCTTGACGATGGCACCGTCGGGCGCCAGGTTCCCCTTCAGGCCCACCACGCCTCCGGTCTTGGTCAAGGGCGTTGCAGCCGGATAAATCACGCGGCCATCCGCCTCGCCGGTGATCAACTCCAGCTCTTCGCCCATGCTGCGGCCCGAAGCGGTGATGCAATCGAGATGCATCAGCCCGATCCTGGCCAGTTCCTTCATCACGACAGGCACGCCGCCCACCTCATACAGATCTTTGGCCACATATTTGCCGCCCGGACGCAGATCGACAAAATAGGGCGTGTCGCGCATGATGTCGGCCACGTCGAACAAGTCGAAATCAATTCCCGCCTCGTGCGCAATGGCGGGCAGGTGCAAGGCCGCGTTGGTGCTGCCCCCGGTGCATGCAACGACGCGTGCTGCATTCTCCAATGACCTGCGCGTGACCACATCGCGGGCGCGAATGTTCTTTTCGATCAAGTGCATCACGGCCACGCCCGAGGCCTCGCCATACTGGTCACGAGATTCATAAGGGGCCGGCGCGCCGCTGGAATTCATCAAGGCAAGGCCGATCGCCTCGGACACACAGGCCATCGTGTTGGCCGTATACTGCGCCCCGCACGCACCGCTGGACGGGCAGGCGACCCGTTCCATGATCGCCAGTTCCGCGTCCGACATCTGGCCCGCCTGATGTTTGCCAACGGCCTCGAACATGTCCTGAACAGTGATATCCTGACCCTTGTAGCGGCCCGGCAGGATCGACCCGCCGTAGAGGAACACCGACGGCACGTTCAGACGCACCATCGCCATCATCATTCCCGGAAGCGATTTGTCGCACCCGGCAAGGCCCACCAGCGCATCATAACAATGCCCGCGCATCGTCAACTCTACGGTATCGGCAATCGCATCGCGTGAGGCGAGCGACGAGCGCATCCCCTCATGCCCCATGGCGATGCCATCGGTCACGGTAATGGTGGTGAACTCACGCGGGGTACCGCCACCCTTTTTCACGCCGTGCTTGACGATCTGCGCCTGACGACTCAGCGCGATGTTGCAGGGTGCGGCCTCATTCCAGCAGGTGGCAACGCCCACCCAAGGCTGATGGATCTCTTCCTCGGTGATGCCCATGGCGTAGAAATAGCTGCGATGGGGCGCGCGCGCGGGCCCTTCGGTCACATGCCGACTGGGAAGTTTCGATTTGTCGAAACGCGTGTTGGTGCTCATGGGCTGTCCCTCCCCCCGAAAAATCTGATGGTCTTGGGATAATGGGCATGGGCCAAAGGGGCAAGCGGGGTTTTGTGCGGCAAAGGGGGTGGCAATGGCGGATGCGCCGGATAGTGTTGCACGAAATCGGGGGGAACGATGGCAGCGCGCGAACGTCAGGGCAGGATCGTGGCGTTGGATCTCGTGCGCACCGCGGCGTTGGCCTGCATGGTGGTGTTTCACTTCACGTTTGATCTGATGATGTTTGGCCATGTCCCGCCCGGCACTGTCTTCCAGGGATTCTGGCCCTTTTTTGCACGCGGCATTGCCTCCAGCTTTCTGTTTCTTGCAGGTGTCTCGCTCTGGCTGGCGCATGGTCAGGCTGTGCGCTGGCCCGCCTTCTGGCGGCGCATTGCGGTTGTAGCGGGCGCGGCTGCACTGATCACGGTGGCCACTTGGGCCGGAATGGGCGATGCCTATATCCGTTGGGGCATCTTGCATGCCATTGCGGCCGCCAGCCTGATCGGGGTGGTTTTCCTGCAAGCACCCCTGATCGTGACCACGGCACTTGCCGCAGCCACCTTTGCCGCTCCGTTGTTTCTGAAATCCGAGGCGTTCAACGCCCCGTGGCTGCTGTGGCTGGGCCTTGCGACCGAAGTGCCGCCGATGGTCGATTACCTGCCGCTTCTGCCTTGGTTGTCGCCGCTGCTGGTGGGGATCATCGGCGCGCGCCTTATGGCGCAGGCCGGGGCTTGGGCGCGGATGCGCACGACGCCCGGCCCGCTGCTTTCGGCGCTGGCATGGCCGGGCAAGCACAGTCTTGCGTTTTATCTGATCCATCAGCCCGTGCTGTTCAGCGGCGTCTGGGCCTACACAAACCTTTTCACCTGAAGGTGCGCCATGCAATCCTTGCCCGACACCCCCGACCTTTACGCCGCCATGCGCACCTGCGGGGCCGCCCCCGAAGATCTGGGCGCCCTTGTCGCGGCCAGCGATAAAAAGGTACAGACCCGTTTGCGGACGGTCGATCAGGGCCTGCTGCGCGCCATTCTGCGCGCGGGCCAAGGGGGGGCCGCCATCAGCGCCGCCCCGGCAATCCGGGCCTTCCTTGCCACCCAGACCCCGGCGCCGCTGTTCATCCCCGATCTTGCTGCAAGCCCTACGCTCGCGTTGCCATCCACCGGCGCGCATCCTGACATGCCAGCTTTTTCCGATCCGGCCTTTGACGTCTGGTTTTCAGCCAAAGGGGTTCCGTATGGCATCGGCCTTTATGGCGAAGATCGCGCCGTTTACCGCACGCCGCAGTTCGCTGATGCGGCCAGCCCCGAGAGGCGGACCCGCCATCTGGGGATCGACGTGTTCGCCCCGGCAGGCACACCCGTTCACGCCCCTCTTTCCGGCATCGCCCGGCACGTCACGTATCAATCCGATCCGCTCGATTACGGCCATGCGCTGATCGTCGAGCATCAGGCGAACGGCACGCCCTTCTTCACCTTATACGGCCACCTCGGCCCCTCGCTGTTCGGGTTGGTGAAAGCCGGTGATGTCATCGAACGTGGCCAGGTGATCGGCCATCTGGGCGACTGGGACCAGAACGGAGGCTGGGCGCCGCATATCCATTTTCAGATCATGACCGACATGCTGGACCAGACTTCAGGCAATTTCTTCGGCGTGGGCCACGCCAGCCTTTGGGACGTCTGGACTGAGATCTGCCCCGACCCCAACCTGATCCTGCGCCTGCCCAAGGACGCATTCCAGTTGTGAAGGGGCCGGCGTGGATTTGCCCAAGGGTGGTGAAACAAAGAGCGCGCTGCCCGGTGATTGCAATTTCTGCCCGGCCCCTCTATCTGAAAGCGTCTACAGGCACCCGAAAGGCCCGCCCGCATGAACTGGATTTCCAACTACGTCCGACCCACGATCAACTCGCTGTTCTCGCGCAGAGAAGTGCCCGAAAACCTGTGGACAAAGTGCCCCGAGTGCGGAACGATGCTGTTTCACCGGGAATTGACATCGAATCTGAACGTCTGCACGAACTGCGACCATCACATGGCCTTCAGCCCGCGTGACCGGTTCAAGTCGTTGTTCGACACAGGCATTTTCACCGAGATAAAGGTACCCGAGCCGACCATCGACCCGCTGCAATTTCGCGACCAGAAGAAATACCCCGATCGACTGAAGGCCGCCCAGAAGGCCACCGGGCAGAAAGAGGCAATGCTGATCGCCGAGGGTGAAATGGGCCGCACCCCGGTGGTGGCGGTGGCGCAGGATTTCAGCTTCATGGCGGGCTCGATGGGCATGTATGTGGGCAATGCGCTGCTTGCAGCGGCCGAACGGGCGGTCAAGCTGAAACGACCTTTGGTCCTGTTTTCGGCGGCGGGCGGAGCGCGCATGCAAGAAGGCATCCTGTCGCTGATGCAGATGCCACGCACGACCGTTGCCGTTCAGATGCTGAAGGAAGCGCGGCTGCCATATATCGTGGTTCTTACCCATCCTACGACAGGGGGGGTTACGGCGTCTTACGCGATGCTGGGCGACGTGCAGATTGCCGAACCGAATGCGCTGATCTGCTTTGCGGGCCCCCGCGTGATCGAGCAAACCATCCGCGAGAAACTACCCGAAGGGTTCCAACGTGCCGAGTATCTGCTGGATCACGGGATGCTGGACCGGGTGACACACCGCATGGCGCTGCGGGATGAACTGATCACGATTCTGCGGATGCTCATGGGCCACCCACCTGCCGTGCGCGCCGATCTGCCACCACCCGCGGATCCGTCGGTGCCCGAATCCGCGCCCGCGACGGCTGGCTGATCTTGCAGCACGGATCTGATGCCATCCTGACACGGATGATGACCCTGCACCCCAAGGTGATCGATCTGACACTCGACCGCATGTACCGTTTGCTGGGTGTCCTTGGCCATCCAGAACGCGCCCTTCCGCCGGTTGTCCATATTGCGGGGACGAACGGCAAGGGCAGCACGCAGGCCATGATCCGCGCAGGGCTCGAAGCCGGGGATGCTGTGGTGCACGCCTATACCTCGCCGCATCTGGCGCGGTTTCATGAGCGTATCCGACTTGCCGGGACGTTGATTTCCGAACCCGCACTGACTGCCCTGCTGGATGAATGCGTTACGGCCAATGGCCCCAGCGACATCACTTTTTTCGAGATCACCACCTGCGCTGCCTTTCTGGCGTTTACGCGGCAAAAAGCAGATTTCACCTTGCTTGAAGTGGGCCTTGGCGGGCGCCTTGACGCGACGAATGTGGTAACCGACCCACTGCTGACCATCATCACCCCGGTGTCACTCGACCATCAGCAATACCTCGGCGATACGGTGGCACTGATTGCGGGCGAAAAGGCCGGGATCATCAAGCGCGGGGTGCCGGTGATCGTTGGCCCGCAAAGCCCCGAGGGGCTGGAGGTGATCGAGGCGAAGGCCATCCGCATGGGCGCGCCCCTGATGGTTTGCGGCCAGCACTGGACCGTTTCCGAAGAACGCGGTCGCCTGATCTTTCAGGACGAAACCGGGCTTCTCGATCTGCCCCTGCCCAATCTTCCCGGCCCGCATCAGATACAAAACGCAGGCTCGGCGATCGCAGCCTTGCGTCATCTGGGCCGGGATGAGGTCGCCTGCGAGGCGGCCGTGACCCGTGCCTTCTGGCCCGCCCGCATGCAGCGCCTGCGCGTGGGTCCGTTGGTGGATCTGGCGCCACACGCCGAGATGTGGCTGGACGGCGGGCACAATCCGGCCGGGGCCGAGGCCGTTGCGGCCACGCTGGCGCGCATGCCCGCCCGCGAGACCCATCTGATTTGTGGCATGCTGAACACCAAGGATGTTGCGGGCTACATGCGCGCCCTTGCGCCCCATGTTCGGCGCCTGCATGCGGTGTCTATTCCTGACGAAAAGAACACCTTGCCCGCCGAGGTTACGCGTGATGCGGCTCTGGCCGAGGGGATTGCGGCCAGGGCTGCGCCCACGATGGCCGATGCGGTTGCAGAAATAGCCGCAGTCACGCCCGAGGCGCGGATCCTGATCTGTGGCTCTCTGTATCTGGCGGGCGCTGTGTTGCGCGAAAACAGCTGATCAGTGTGCGCCGTAGCGCGCCATGAACATCCGCACCGCCCCGTCGATCACGCGCTCGCGATCTTTCGGGCCGCAGCAATCGGCCATGCCAAAAATCATGCGTTCGTGCAGGTCGGCCTTGCACAACTGCAAGAACTGCTCGGCGGCAAGGTTCACATCATCAATCACCACTTCGCCACGCTCCATGGCGTTGCGAAGGTAGTCGGCAATCCGGTCCCTGATCATCAGCGGACCCGAGTGATAGAACGCCTGCCCAAGCCCGGGAAACCGGTCACTTTCCGCCACGCAGATGCGAAACACCCTCTGGCCAAATTCTGACAGCACAAAATCGGTGATCCGCCCGGCAGCCAGACGCAACACATCGGCCACGGGGGCGGTATCTGCGATCAGGGCGCTGGCCTCATCCGCCTGCTGTCGGCATTCGGCTTTGGCCACCTCCATGAACAACAGGCGCTTGTCGGGGAAATAGCTGTAGAGCGTCGCTTTGCTGACCCCGGCTTCGCGCGCAATGTCATCGACCGACGCACCGTCGAACCCGTCTCGCAAAAAGACCGTCCGGGCGCCTTGCAGCACCTGACCGATTTTCCTGCCCTTGCGCACCGCCGTATTCAACACGCCACCCGTGGCCCCCCAGACGCCGAACCATAGGACAGCTTTGGGGCGCGCGGCAAGCAGGTGGTCTGCTGCGTCACTTGCAGGGAGACTGGGCCGGCTCGCAGTTCTGGGTCGAAACTGTGGCGGTCGTGGGCCAGGTCAGCGTAGGCAACTCGAACGTGAAGCCACCGGCAATCGCCGGAAGCGAGGCCAGGACGAGAGGGATGGAAAGGGCGATGCTGCGCATGGAAGGCTCCGATAGGATGAAAACTGAACTATTCAGTTCATTTTATGAAACTGAACCGAAGTGTTCAGTTGTGCAAGATGAAACGAACAGAACAGTTCACTTTTTCCAGTTCCCTCCCCATTGCCATTGCACAGCAGATGTCTACTTTAGAATGATTCCAAAAGGTGCTTCATGCTGTCTTCCCTGACCAACCGACGCCGCTTTTCCGACCTGACCGAGCAAGAGGTGCTGGCGCTTGCCATTTCATCCGAAGAAGACGACTCCCGCATCTACCGCAGCTATGCACAGCGTTTGCGGGCGGATTATGCCGCCTCGGCTGCGGTGTTTGATGGTATGGCCGCCGAAGAAGATACGCACCGCCAACGGCTGATCGCGCTTCACCAGACGCGGTTTGGTGATGTAATCCCCCTGATCCGGCGTGAGCATGTGGCTGGCTTTTACGCGCGTCGCCCCGTTTGGCTGGTGGAAAATCTGTCGATCGAAACAATCCGCGCCGAGGCTGAGGCGATGGAGCATCAGGCGGAAGCGTTTTACCTTCGTGCCGCGCAGGCCACCACCGATGCCAGCACACGCAAACTGCTGGGTGATCTGGCGGCGGCCGAGGCGGGGCACAAGCGTCTCGCCGACGCATTGGTTGAAACCCATGTCGAAGGCGAACCGGCCGAGGAAGAAGCGCGCGCCGCCAAGCGTCAGTTCATCCTGACATGGGTGCAGCCGGGTCTGGCGGGCCTGATGGACGGTTCGGTGTCCACCCTCGCGCCCATTTTCGCGACGGCCTTTGCCACGCAGGACACATGGACCACGTTCCTTGTGGGCACGGCGGCCAGCGTGGGCGCGGGAATCTCGATGGGGTTCACCGAGGCCGCGCATGATGATGGCGTCTTGTCGGGCCGGGGCAGCCCCTGGAAACGGGGCCTTGCCTCGGGTGTGATGACGACACTGGGGGGAATGGGCCATGCACTGCCCTATCTGATCCCGGATTTCTGGACAGCAACCACCATTGCCATGGTTGTGGTTTTCGTCGAATTGTGGGCGATTGCGTGGATCCAGAACAAGTTCATGGAGACACCCTTCCTGCGCGCGGCACTGCAGGTGGTGCTGGGCGGGGCATTGGTGTTTGCGGCGGGGGCACTGATCGGGGGGGGCTGACAGATCGCCGGGCTCATCAAGGCTTCAAGCACCGCCCGACAGTTGTAGCCAGTCACCCGCCAAGGTGTGTTTCCCCGCGTTCGGAGGCAAGATCCATCTGGCGCTGACGTTCACGAAAGCGGGCGCGGTCTGCAATCCCGTGTTCCCCTTCGCAGGCGGGGCAGCATGTGCCCTTTTCATAGGCTGTGTGGGCGCGGTCCGAAGGGGTCACAGGGCGGCGGCACGCGCCGCACGCCTCGTTCGCGCCGGGGACCAACCCGTGGCCAACTGAAACGCGGGTGTCAAACACGAAACATTCGCCTTGCCAGAGGCTGTGGTCCTGCGGCACCTCCTCAAGGTATTTAAGGATGCCGCCCTTCAGATGAAATACATCTTCAACCCCTTGGGAAATCAGATAGTTCGTCGATTTTTCGCAGCGGATGCCGCCGGTGCAGAACATGGCGATACGCTTGTTGTGAAAGCGATCCTTGTTGTCTTGCCACCATTTTGGAAACTGGCCAAAACTGCGGGTGGCTGGGTCGAGGGCGCCCTGAAAGGTACCGATGGCCACCTCATAATCGTTGCGGGTGTCGATCACGACAACATCGGCCGCGGAAATCAGCGCGTTCCAATCCTCGGGTGCGACGTAATGGCCGACACCGGCCTTCGGGTCGATGTCGGGCAGGCCCATAGTCACGATCTCACGCTTGAGACGCACTTTCATGCGGCCAAATGGCATCGTTTGGGCGGTGGCCTCTTTCCATTCCAGATCCGCACAACCGGGCCACGCGTGCAGATGCGCAAGCACAGCATCAATGCCTGCGCGCGGTCCCGCGATGGTGCCATTGACCCCTTCTGTCGCCAGCAGAACCGAGCCTTTGACCCCGTGTTGCATGCAGCAGGCCAGCAGCGGTGCACGCAAGGCGGCCGGGTCGTAAAATCGCGTAAAATGGTAAAAGGCGGCGATGGTCAGCATACGCGTCCCATAGGCGATGCCGCCCGGCCTTGCAATATGGGGGCGTGGCGGGGCAACCTGCGGATCATGCCTTTTCTCAACCCCCGAGGCCCCGATGAGACCAGATACCGACGCCCTGATCGTGATTGATGTGCAAAACGATTTTTGCCCCGGAGGCGCCCTTGCCGTTGCAGGCGGGGATGAGATCGTGGACCGAATTAACAGGCAAATGCCTGCGTTTTCATGTGTGATCCTGACGCAGGACTGGCACCCGACCACCCACCTGTCCTTTGCTGAAAATCACTCGGGCGCCGAGCCCTTCAGTCTGGCGCAGATGCCTTACGGCCCACAGGTGCTTTGGCCCACCCATTGCGTGCAGGGCAGTGAAGGGGCGGCGTTTCACGGAGAACTTCAGACCGATCCGGCGCAATTGATCCTCCGCAAGGGCTTTCGCCCCGGCATCGACAGCTATTCGGCGTTTTTCGAGAATGACCACAGCACGGTGACAGGGCTGGACGGCTATCTTCGGGCGCGTGGGATCACTGCGGTGACCCTGGTGGGGATCGCCACGGACTATTGTGTGGCCTATTCGGCACTCGATGCGGCGTGTCTGGGCTACCGCGTGCGCGTTCTGCAAGGCGCATGTCGGGCAATTGACCTGAACGGATCTCTGGCCGAGGCGCTGTCGAAGATGATGTCGGCGGGTGTCGAGTTGGCAGATTGATCGCTAAACCATGGTGACGACGGTTGAACCCAACTTGTGGCCACCTGCCGCCGAGTGGTGGGCCAGCACGATGTCGTCCAGTGGAAACGTGGCTCCGATCAGCGGACGGAAAAGGCCGGCACTGGCAAGGGCCGCCAGATCTGTCAGATCATCGGCCCTTTCGCCGGCAGCGCCGAACAGCACGCGGCGCCCCTGACCGAGGCGCGCCGTTGCCCCCGCGATCATCTGCGGCAGATCCGCACTGACAAGGGCAAGGCGGCCCCCTGGCGACAACCAGTCGCGGGCACGGTCCACCGTCATCACGCCCACCGTATCAAGAATGACATCCCAGCGGCGACCGGACGGCGGCGCATCGCCGGGGGCCATTACACGCTCAGCCCCCAGATCAAGCACGGTTTCGGCCTTTCCGGCGCTGCATATTCCGGTGACGTGGGCACCAAAGGCGCGGCCCAGTTGAACCGCTGCACTGCCAACCGCCCCGCCCGCCCCGATAACCAGAAGGCTTTCGCCCATTTTCAGCGCGGCCCTGTCGCGCAGGAAATACAGTGCCGTGGCCCCACCGAACGACAGTGCAGCGGCCTCAGACGCGGTCAGCATGGTGGGCGTGCGGGCAATCGCTGCGGTGATCGGCAAGACGATATAGTGCGCATGCCCACCGCCCCGCCCGCCCGGAAAGGCAAAGATGCGTTCGCCGCGCCGGAACCCGGTCACACCCGGGCCGAGGGCCGCAATCTCTCCGGCAAGTTCGGCGCCAAGGATTTGCTGACGCGGGCCGGTCAGACCAAACATCAGCCGCCCCAGCAGACCAAAACCGCGCGGCATATCCAGCCCACGCAGCCGATGATCGGCAGACGACACGGTGCTTGCATGCACGCGCACCAGAATCTCGCCCTCATTCGGGCGCGGTTGCGGAATACGCTCGACCGTAACAACTTCGGGGGGGCCATAGCGACGACAAAGTGCGGCTTTCATGCAGGTGCCTTTGAATTAACTTACGTTGTAAGTAGATATGTGCGCGTCCGGCAGGAAGTAGGGAAAACCCCACCTTGCTGACACCCCTTGCCCTTTGATCAGAAACTGGGGCACGAAGGGACCAGAGGGAGAAAACCATGGTCGATATTGCCACCCGCGTCTATAATCACAAGTGGAAGATCGACACGATCGTGCGGTCCCTGATTGACACTGATTTCTACAAACTGCTGATGTGTCAGTCTATTTTTCGCAACAAACCCGATACCAACGTCACCTTCAGCCTGATCAACCGTACGAAATCGGTACGGCTGGCGGATATCGTCGATGAGGGAGAGTTGCGCGAACAACTGGACCACGTCCGTTCGCTGACCCTGTCACGCGGCGAAAGCACATGGCTGCGGGGCAATACTTTTTACGGCAAACGCCAGATGTTCCGCCCCGATTTCATGGAATGGTTCGAGGGTTTGCAGTTACCCCCCTATCATCTGGAAAAGCGTGATGGCCAATATGAACTGACGTTCGAGGGTAAATGGCCCGAGGTCATGCTTTGGGAGATTCCGGCGCTTGCCGTGCTGATGGAATTGCGCAGCCGCGCCGTTCTCAAAGGTATGGGCCGGTTTGAGTTACAAGTGCTCTACGCGCAGGCGATGACAAAACTGTGGTCCAAACTTCAGCGTTTGCGGGCCATCGACGGGCTGCGCATTGCAGACTTCGGGACGCGCAGGCGACACTCGTTCTTGTGGCAGGATTGGGCAGTTCAGGCGATGATGGAGGGACTGGAGGGCAAATTCACCGGCACTTCAAACTGCCTCATCGCAATGCGCCGCGAGGTTGAGGCGATCGGCACCAATGCCCACGAACTGCCAATGGTCTATGCCGCCCTCGCCCGCACCGATGCCGAACTGGAACAGGCCCCCTATCAGGTGCTGGCCGACTGGCATGAAGAACACGACGGCAATCTGCGGATCATGCTGCCCGACACCTACGGCACCGAAGGCTTTCTTGCGCGGGCGCCCAAATGGCTGGCCCAGTGGACGGGCATCCGCATCGACAGCGGCGATCCGGCCACCGGCGCCGAGGTTGCCATTCGCTGGTGGAAAGAGCAGGGCGAAGATCCAACCGAGAAACTGGTGATCTTCTCGGATGGGCTGGACGTCGACAAGATCGAGGAATTGCATCGTCAGTTTGCAGGGCGTGTGAAGGTGTCTTTTGGCTGGGGCACCATGTTGACCAATGACTTCAGAGGATTGATCAAAGGCAATGCTTTGGCCCCCTTCAGCATCGTCTGCAAGGCGGTTTCGGCCGATGGCCGGCCAACGGTAAAACTGTCCGACAATCCGAACAAGGCGGTCGGACCCGTTGACGAGATCATCCGTTACAAACGGATATTCGGAGTTGGGCAACAGGCTGAAATGGTGGTCGAGGTTTAATCGAATGATTGTTCACATAACGCAATCTTCATGCCATACACCATTTCGTCCAACGAACAGCCCCGGCGATACGTAGGGCGTGAAGTGGGCTTTCGGGTGGCAGGCGCGACGCGGCCCACCCCACCGAGGCCAGTTTGCGGGCCAATATGAAGGTGTCAATCTCGGGTGCCTTGATTGTGCACGTCGAACCGTAGCCTGCGATCAGCGCCGCGCGAATATCCAGATAGGCAGGTTCATCAAGACAGTGGTAGAGAACCGTCCCAAGATCGAGCCAGCGATAGCCAACGCCACAGTCATCGAAATCGATCAAGGTAAGGGAATGATCATTCACAAACACATTCTCGCG
>JBBRBJ010000060.1:0-19486 GCA_038205925.1 Rhodobacterales bacterium
GCGCATCCGGTAGCCTTCCAGCAGCTCGATCGAGCTGCTGGAAGGCTACCGGATGCGCCTGCACAAGGATGGCCGGGTTGTCGAAACCGACGTGGAACCCGCCGTGCCCGTTTGGGGCGAAAAACCCTGGCATCTGGTACAGGAATCGGTGGTGGCCTTTCAACGCCACGCCGTCGAAGTGATGCAGGGCCGGGCCGAAGGCCAGCCCTCGGGGGCCGACAATCTGCGCACGCTTGCGGTGACGCTGGCCGCCATCCGGTCTGCAAAAACCGGCGAGGCGGTCAAACCGGACGACCCCACATGACCAACAGAAGCGCGCAAAGCGACAAGGCTGGCCAACCGTCCGCGTTCGTCCATCCGGGCGTGGACAGGGCCCACGACGACCCGGCGGCATGGCTCACGCCGCCGACCATGCACTGACGTTCAACATCCTTTGGGAGGACACCATGAAGCTGCTGAGGACAACTGCAACACTCGCCCTGATCGCCGCCGGGACAAGCCTTGCGTCCGGCGCCCAGGCCGCAACGATCTGCTTTGCGTTCCAGGATCTGGAGACAGAATTCTGGGTCGCGGGCCACAAGGCCATAACCACGACCCTGACCGAAGCCGGGCACACGGTTGTTGAGAAGAACGCCAACGAGGATGCCAACAAGCAACTGGAACAGGTGCGTGACTGCATCGCCCAAGGCGTCGATGGCATCATCGTCATCCCGCAGGATGGTGAAAGTGCGGTCACTATCGTGAAAGAGGCGCAGGCCGCCGACACGCCGATCGCCATCTTCAACCGCCCGCCGACCGACTTGTCCAAGGGCATCATCGTGGTGGCCGACAACGCCACCATCGCCGAGGCCGCGACCGATTATGTGATCGGCGAGGCGATGGCCAAGGCACCTGCTGATGCCAAGCTGAACGCCGTCATCATCGTGGGCGACCTTGGCGATCCCAATGCCGTCGGCCGCCGCGATGGCTTTCTTGCCGCCGTAGCCAAGCAGGCCGACCGGATCAACGTGATCGAAGTGGCGTCAGAATGGGACGCGGCCACGGCCCTTGCCAACCTTGAAGCGGCAGTGACGGCAAACCCGCAGATTGATCTGATGTTCACTTCGTCCGACTTTCTGTTCCCCACCATCCGCTCGGTCCTGGAACCGCGCGGCATGTGGAAAAAGGCCGGCGAAGAGGGGCATATCCCGCTGGCCGGGCTGGACGGTGACGCCACCGCCTGCAAGCTGATCAAGGAGGGCTATGTCTCGGCGACCGGCGTGCAGGACTTGTACTTTGAGGCGGAGTCCGCGTTGACTGCGATTCTCAAGGCGGTCGAAGACGGCGATGCCCAGCCCAGCGAAGTGATCCCAGATCCGGGCTTTGCGCTGACCCAAGCGAACCTTGCCGAGCGTGAGATGGACATGTGGGGCTGCGTGCTTTTGGCGGAAGGCTTCCTCGACAAGTAAGCGTCGCCCTTGGCCCGGCCGGCGTTTTCCCGGCCGGGCCAGTTTTCAGTACTGGATCCAACCCCGATGACCGTATCACCCGTTCAGCGACGGCCCATGTCAGACCGGGCAGCCGACCTGTTCTTGTCTGACTACTTCATCCTCTACATGTCGCTGGCCTTCGTGGCCGTTCTCGCGCCGTTCCTGCCAACGCTGGTAGCTCCGGGCAACGTCGTCAACGTGCTGTCGAACATGTGGCCGCTCTTGATCGTGGCCATCGGGCAGACCTTCGTGCTGGCCATTGCCGGGATCGACCTCAGTCAAGGGTCTGTGATCGCCGTGACCTCGGTGATCGGGGCCGCGCTGATCACGCTGGTCGCCGACCCCGTGGTGCTGTCAAAGGCGCCGCTCTGGGGGATCGTGGTGACCGAGACCGGCGGTCCCCTTGCCCGAATGACGGGGGGCGTGTTCCTTGCAATCTGCGTGATGATTGCGATTGCCGCTTTGATTGGGCTGATCAACGGGCTGGCCGTCGCGATGCTGGAAATGCCCCCCTTCATGGTCACGCTGGTCAGCATGATGACGATCAGCGCGCTGGCGATCTACCTGACCCAGTCGGAAAACATCGCCCAATTGCCCGAAAGCTTTGTGCGCCTTGGGAAGGGTGATCTGGTCTCGGTATATTTCGGGGTGAAGGACACCTCGCAACTGCCGCGAAAAGAGGTCTTTTCCTTTATCACCTATCCTATGATCATCGCCTTAACTGTGGTGGCGTGCGCGCATATCCTGCTGAACCGCACGGTCTTTGGACGTCAGGTGCTGGCCATCGGCATGAACCGCAAGGCGGCCGAGATATCAGGCGTGCCGGTACGGCGGGTTATCGTGCTGGTTTTTGTTGTCTCGGCCATCTGCGCTGCCATCGGCGGCTTGCTTTACGCGGCCCGGCTGGAGGCGGGGCGACCCACCCTGGGCGAGGGGACCTTCCTGCTGGATGTCATCGGCGCGGCGGTGATCGGAGGAAGCAGCCTTTTCGGCGGCAAGGCCAAGATCATCTGGACCGTGTTCGGCGTGTTCTTCTTCGTGCTTCTGTCCAGCGCCTTGAGTGCAATGAACTTGTCGGCATTTCAGGTGGACATGGTGAAAGGCGCGGTGATCCTTGGCGCGGCCCTGCTGGATGTGCTGCGCACGCGGATCATGCGGGAACGGGCGCGATGACAGCACTTTTGTCCCTCAACGGCCTTGGCAAGACCTGGTTCGGCGTGCCTGCCGTGTCGGACCTGACGCTGGAGGTGGCCGAAGGTCGGCTTCTGGGGCTTATCGGGCAGAACGGCGCGGGCAAGTCCACGCTGATGAACATGATCGGCGGTGTGGTGCAGCCCAGTGCTGGCGGTATGCGCTGGCAGGGCGCACCGTACCGGCCG
This sequence comes from Rhodobacterales bacterium, assembly GCA_038205925.1. Lineage (GTDB taxonomy): Bacteria > Pseudomonadota > Alphaproteobacteria > Rhodobacterales > Rhodobacteraceae > Pseudotabrizicola. The sequence goes on from JBBRBJ010000060.1 coordinate 2,849, forward strand.
CAGACGGCTGGCGACGCCACGCGCACCGGCATTGCGTTCATCCATCAGGAACTGAACCTGTTTACCAATCTGTCGGTGGCCGAAAACCTGTACATCGACGGTTTTCCGCACCGTCTGGGTCTGATCGACTGGCCACGCATCCGTACCCGCAGCACCGACATCCTCAAGCGTCTTGCGCTGAACGTTGACCCAGACACGCAGGTAGGCCGACTGTCCCCAGGAGAGCGCCAACTGGTCGAAATTGCCAAGGCCCTGCACAACGACGCGCGTCTGATCATCTTTGACGAGCCAACGACCTCGCTGACCCCGCGTGAGACGGTGCGGCTGTTCGAAACCATCGCGTCCTTGCGGGCAGAGGGGCGCACGATCATCTACATCTCGCATATCCTTGGCGATGTGCAGCGGCTGGCCGATGACATCGGAGTACTGCGCGACGGGCGGCTGGTGGACAGCGGCCCAGTTGGCGATTTTTCGGTCCAGCGCATGATCCGCTCGATGATCGGGCGCGATCTGAGCGGGCTTTTTCCTCCACGCACCGGCGCGCCGGGCACCTCCGCCGTGCTGCAGGCGCAAAGTCTGACGCAGCCGGGCGTCTTGCAGGATGTGTCGCTTGCGGTTCACGCGGGCGAAATCGTCGGTCTGTTCGGTCTGATGGGGGCAGGGCGCAGCGAGCTTGCACGCATCCTCTTTGGCCTCGACCCCTGCGCGTCGGGCAGCGTTGCCTTGAACGGGGCGCCGGTACCCAAGGGGATCGCCGCGCGCATTGCCGCCGGAATGGCCTTTGTTACCGAAAACCGCCGCGAGGAAGGCTTGATGATGGAGGCGCCGATTGCCGACAATCTTGCCCTCGTGTCGCTGCGCACATTCGGGCGCGGCCTCCTTGCGGTGATGGACACCGAAGCAGTCGCCACCCGCACCGAAGTGACCCGCCGCGACCTGATGATCAAGGCCGGAGACATTCGCACCCAGCCGGTCAAGGCTCTGTCAGGGGGCAATCAGCAAAAGGTTGTCATCGGCAAGTGGCAGATGACCGGCCCGCGCCTGTTCATGCTGGACGAACCCACACGTGGCGTCGACGTGGGCGCGAAGTTCGAGATCTATACGTTGATCGACCGGCTTGCCACCGAAGGCGGGGGCATCCTGATGATCTCGTCCGAACTGGACGAACTGATGGGTATGGCCGACCGCATCGTCGTGATGAACCGGGGTGAGGTCATGGGACAGATGGCCCGGCCCGCATTCGACCGCGAGCGTATCCTGTCACTTGCCTTTCGCGAGGCGCTGCCATGATGGCCACAACCGATCGCGCCATGGATATCGCCGTCCGTCACGCGACCTATGTGATCTTTGCCGCAGTCCTGATCTATTTCGGGGCTCAGGTGCCGTCATTCCTGATGCCCGAAAGTCTGGCCAACATCGTCAAGCAATCTTCCTTCATCGGCATCGCGGCCATCGGCATGACCTTTGTGCTGCTGACGGGCGGGATCGACCTGTCGGTCGGATCAGTGATGTTTCTGGCGCCGCTCATCGCAGGCTACGCCATGCGAGAGCTGGGCGTGCCGGTTCCAGTGGGCTTTGCCGTGGCGCTGGGGGCGGGTCTGGCCATGGGCCTGATCAACGCCGTCTTCATCGTCTGGCTGCGGGTCATTCCGTTTATCGTCACACTGGCCACGCTGTTCCTGTTCCGGGGCTTCGGCACCTGGCTGACCAGTTCCACCGCCTTTGATTTCAAAGAGGACTTCCGCGCCTTTGGCCTGTCGTCCTTTGCCGGGATTCCGACACCGATCCTGATCTTCGCCGCGGTTGCGATCCTTGCGCATGTGGTGCTGGCACACACGACCTTTGGCCGCCAGATCTATGCCCTTGGCAACGACCGCGAGGCCGCGCGCAAGGCCGGGGTCAACATGAGACTGGTCGAGATGAAGGTCTATATGATCTGCTCGGTCTGCGCAGCCCTTGCGGGCTTTGTGCTGATCGCGCAGATCGGACGGCTGGATGCTGGCTTTGGCGAGGGGCGCGAGTTCGACGTGATTGCCGCCGCCGTTCTGGGCGGGGCAAGCCTGTTCGGGGGTGTGGGATCGGCCTTTGGGGCGGTTGTGGGGGCGACGCTGATCCAGACGGTCAAGCTTGGACTTGTCTTCACGGGCGTGAATCTTTACCTCCAGCCGATGATGCAAGGGGCCATCATCATTCTGGCCGTTCTTGCAGACGGGGTGCGCGAAAAGCGCATGCAGGCCATGCAGAAGCGCACGATCCGGTCGATGACCGGCTAGGTCTGCGTCGCATCCGGTCATACGGATGCAAGGAAAAAGGACGGTGCCCTGCGATCTGCCGCAGCCGGGCATTTTGAAGGTTTGAGGCTCTGGTGATGACCCGCACGGCACAGGAACCGATCGAACGCCGCCGCCTGTACCAGGAGGTCATGGATCGTGTGATCCGCATGATCGAGGACGACGGCCTGCTTCCCGGCGACCCGTTGCCTGCCGAGCGTGACCTGTCCGAGCGTTACGGGGTCGGCCGGCCGGCCGTACGCGAGGCGCTGCAGAACATGGCGCGGATGGGTCTTCTGCGGCTGGTGCAGGGCGAACGCGCCCGGGTAGCCGCGCCGACCTTTGCCAACCTGCTCAGTACGATGTCCATCACCACTTCGGGTATCCTGCGCGCATCTGAAAGGGGGCTTGCCGAACTGAAAGAGGCGCGGCTTCTGTTTGAAGTTACCATGGTCCGTCTGGCCGTGGCCCAAGCGACGGACAAAGACATCGAGGTCCTTTCGACGCGCCTTGAAGAACATCATGCCAGCCTTCCTGACCATACGCGTTTCCTTCAGTGCGACATGCGCTTTCATCGCGAGATCGCGCGGATAACCGGGAACTCGATCTTCCCAAGCCTCAGCGAGGCGCTGATGGGCTGGCTTGCCGAGTTCTACCGCGAACTTGTCCGCATACCCGGGGCCGAGCAGCTGACCCTGCAGGAACATACCACGATTGTTGACGCAATCCGGGCCCGTGATGCCGACGGCGCGGAACGGGCGATGCGCGACCACCTGACCCGGGCGAATGCGCTGTACCAGCGGCTTGCAGCGCCGAAATCCGCCAGCGACGGGGATCTCTGACCGACCCACGTCGATCAGGCCGCACTTTCCCGCATTCCATCCTTTCATCCGGTAGCCCTTGCCCGAGAGGCAGCGCGGAGCGGAGAAAACACTTCACATGACCTACTGGTATGATAAGCTGATTATCGGCATGATGATGTCAAAATACCTGTGGGAGGAGAGAAAAATGTCGTTCAAGAAATACGCAGCGATTGCTGGCGTGGTGACCGGGCTTGGCATGTCGGCCCCGGTGCTTGCGCAGGACGGCCCGGTGATCGCGCTGACCAATTCGTTCTACGGCAATACCTGGCGGCAACAGATGGTGACGGCCTTTGAAGAGGCTGCAACCGCCGCCAAGGCCGAGGGGCTGATCGGCGATTATATCGTCATGAACGGCGACGGGTCGGTGGTGCAGCAGCAGGCGCATATGGCGGAACTGATCCTGAAAGGCGTCGATGCGATTGCCATTAATTCGGCGTCGGAAACCGCCCTGAACGGCGTGATCGAAGAGGCCTGTGCGGCCGGGATTCTTGTCATCAGCTTTGACTCGGTTGCCTCGGCGCCCTGCAACTATCAGCTGAATTTCGACTTCAAGGGCTACAAGCAGACCCAGGCCCGCGCGGTGCTGGACCTGATCGGCGGCAAGGGCAATGCCATCGTCGTCCGTGGTGTGGCTGGCACGGCGCCGGATGAGGCGATGTATGCGTCGCAGATGGAGGTGCTGAAGGATTACCCAGACGTCAAGGTGGTGGCCGAGGTTTACGGTTCGGCCACGGCGGCGGTGGCACAATCGGGCATTGCCAACGTCCTGCCCAGCCTGCCGCAGGTTGACGTTGTGCTGGCCCAGGGCGGCAGCGATGACGTGGGCATCGCGCAGGCCTTCGTGCAGTATGGCGGCGCTTACGAAGGCAAGATGCCGGTGATCGAAGGCGGTGGCGGCACCGATTTTGTGAAATGGTGGGCCGATGAGGCCGCGAAAAGCGGGTACAAGACGGTCTCGATGAATACCACGCCCGGCATCGGTGGCGCAGTGGTCTGGCTGGCGGCGGCCATGCTTGGTGGGGCCGAAGCCCCGAAGACGATGATCATGCCGGTGGCGACGGTCGATGAGACGAACCTTGCCGAATATGCCAAGCTTCCGGCGGGGATGATCATAAGCCCCAGCTATTCGATGGAGTGGGTTCAGGAAAACCTGCTGGCCAAGTAAGCTTCATGGCATGGGGGCGGTCGCTTGCAGGCCCGCCGCCCCCATGAGCCGCGCTTGCATCAGGAAAGTTTCTGCCGATCATGGCCGCTACCGATCTGCAACCGGCCCGAGCGGCCCCCATCGTGGCCCTCCGGGGCATCAGCAAAGCTTATGGCGCCACCCGTGCGAATGACGGTATCGACCTCGACATCGCGGCGGGTGAGGTGATCGGTCTGGTCGGCGGCAACGGTGCCGGCAAGTCCACGCTGATGAAGGTGCTGTGCGGGGTCGTGCCTGCCAGCGCGGGCGAGATCCTGCTGGACGGTCAGGCGGTGCGGCACCTGCACGACGCGACGACGGCGCAGGCGCATGGCATCCGCATGGTGCATCAGGAACTGTCGCTCTGCACCAATCTGACGGTTGCCGAAAACTTCTTTGTCGAGGCGCCCGAGGCCGCCAGGTGGCACTCCGGCTGGCGAGGCCCCTACCGCAGCCGGGCGAAAGCGGCGCTGGAGGCGGTATTTCCCGGCCATGGCATCAGCCCCGACGCGCTGATCGGCGACCTGACGCTGGGCGAACGCCAGATGGTCGAAATTGCCCGCGCTGCCGCCACGCCGGGCGTGCGGCTGATCATTCTGGATGAGCCGACCTCGTCGCTGTCGGCCAGAAGGTCGGCGCAGTTGATCGCCTTTGTCCATGCCCGCGCAGCCGAGGGGCTTGCCGTCATCTTCATCAGCCACAAGCTGAAAGAGATCACCGAAATCGCCACCTTGGTCGCTCTGTTGCGCAATGGGCGGATGGTATGGCGCGGTGGTGCATCTGACACGTCCGAGGCGCATCTGATCGAACTGATGGGGGGCACCGAGGCGGGAGCGCGGCGTGAACACGTTGCAGGCGCGGGGCCGGTGATGCTGCGCGCAGGCGCGCCATGGTCGGACCAGACCCTTGCGTTGCGCGCGGGCGAGGTTGTGGTGTTGTCCGGGCTTGAGGGTAGCGGCCAGCAAGCCTTTTTGCAGGCGCTGTTCACAGTCCGCTCCGGGGCCGACCGCTCAGCGCCCGTGGCCTATGTTGCAGGCGACAGGCGGAAGGAAGGCGTCTTTGCGCTGTGGGATGTGCTGGACAACATTGCCATCGGGCGTTTGCCGGGCCGGTCTGGCCTTGGGCTGATCGACCGCCCTGCCGAGGCACTGGCCGCCGAAGAACCCGCAGCACGGTTGCGGCTGGATGCGGGGCGCCTGCGGTCACCCATTCTGGAACTCAGCGGTGGCAATCAGCAAAAGGCGCTGGTGGCGCGGGCACTGGTCGGCGATGCGCCGGTGATCTTGCTGGACGACCCGACGCGCGGCGTCGATATCGCGACCAAGCAGGATTTCTACCGCCTGCTGCACGATCTGGCCGCCGCCGGGCGCTGCATCGTCTGGCACACGACCGAGGATGCCGAACTTGATCATGCCCACCGCGTGCTGGTTTTTGCGGGCGGTCGGGTGGTGGCCGATTTTGCAGGCGCCGAGATCACCCCGGCCGAGGTGCTGGCGGCCTCGTTCAAGGCTCCGCCCAAGGTGGCCGAGGATCAGGGCGTCGCGGGGCGCGGCGCGCTGCGGGCGGTGTCGGCGCTGTTGCCCTATGCCAGCCTTGTCGTCGTGCTGGGCCTGATGTTCAACGCCAACCCGATCACCGCCAGCGCCTTTGGCCTTGAACTGCTGCTGAAGCCCGCCGTGGCGCTGGTGCTGATCGTGATGGCACAGATGTTCATCATTGGCGGCAGCGAAATCGACCTTGGTGTCGGCGCCTTTGCGGCGCTGGTCTCGGTGCTGGCGGCAACGGTCTTGCCCCACAGCACTGCGCTGGGCCTTTTGGCGATTGCGGCGGCGCTGGTGGCTTATGCGCTGGTTGGCGCGCTGATCCAGTGGCGGCAGATCCCGGCCATTGTGGTGACGCTGGGGGCGTCGTTCATCTGGCTGGGCGTTGGCTTTTCCATCCAGCCCACACCGGGCGGTGTGGCGGCCGAATGGACCCGGACCCTGATCCGCTGGAAGATTCCAGGCATCCCGACCTCGATCATCCTGATCTGCCTCTTTGCCGCGATCGGGCTGACGATCAACCGCACGCCGCTGGGCGTGACGCTGCGTGGCTTTGGCAACAACGCCGAGGCGATGCGGCTATCCGGCTGGTCGCAGGTGCGCTATGCCCTGATCCGCTACGGCATCGCCGGAGCCTTTGCAGCGGCCGCAGGGATCGTGCTGACGGCGGTCAATTCAGCCTCCGACATCAATTCGGGCACCTCGTACACGTTGATGAGTATTGCCGCAGTGGTAATGGGCGGGGCCTCTCTGATCGGGGGGGTGATCTCGCCCCTTGGCGCGGTGGTGGGGGCCGTGACGCTGACCCTGCTGGGGTCGCTTCTGGGCATGCTGAACATTCCGTCCGATCTGAACCCGGCCACGCAGGGGCTGCTCTTGCTGGCCATTCTGGCCGTGCGCAGCCTGTCTGTCCGCAAGGAGGATGCGGCATGAAGCGATTGCAGGACTATGCACAGGCCAACCGCTGGGTCTGGACCGCCATTGGCGTAGCCCTTCTGTGGGTGATCCTGTCCGCCGTTTCGGGGCGGTGGAGCCTGTCGAGCCTGTCGGGGATCGTGTTGTCAGCCTCGTTCCTGACGGTGGTGGCATTGGGGCAGATGCTGGTGGTGACCACGGGGCGGGGCAACATCGACCTGTCGGTCAGCGCTGTGCTGACGCAAAGCGCGTTTCTGGCTCTGGTGGTGGTCAAGGGGGATGACGGGCTGATCTGGTTGGGCGTACTGGCGGCGGTGGCTTTGGGCGTCGGGGTGGGGCTGGTCAATGCAGCGCTGGTGATCTGGCTGCGGATCCCCGCGATCATCGCCACGCTTGCCACGGGCTATATTCTGGCCTCGTCCGCGCTGATGACCAATGCGGTGAACTTTGGCCCAAGGGTAGCGGCCCCGGGGCTGAAGTGGCTGGCGGCGGGCAAGCTGGGCGGCGTGCCGATCTTTGCCATGGTGACACTGGCACTGGTCGTGGTGGTGGCGCTGGTGCTGCGCCACAGCGTCTTTGGCGCGCGGCTGTCGGCTATCGGGCAAAGCCGGGCTGCGGCGCGGCTGGCGGGGGTGCGTGTGAACGGCGTGCTTGCGGCGGCCTTTGTGGCCAGCGCTGTGCTGGCCGCGCTGATGGGCATGGTGCTTGGCGCCTATGTCGGCGGCGCCTTCCTGGAGATGGGGCAGCCCTACCTTCTGCAATCCGTCGCTGCGGTGGTGCTGGGCGGCACGCTGATCAACGGCGGCAGGGGCACGGCGCTTGGCACCTGGTTTGCCGCGATCCTCTTGATCCTGATGGTCACGATCATGCAGATCCTGACCCTGCCGCGGGGCACGCAGGATCTGGTGCAAGGGGTGGTGGTGATCCTGGTTCTGGCGTTGGCCGCGCGCAGCCCGGCCCGGCGCGGGGCGCGCGTGCCAGCCCCTCAGCCGTAGGTCCGCAGCGCGTCCGCCAGTGCCGGGCTGTCCTTGGCCGCCTCTGTCAGCGTCAGCCCCGCCATGGCCGCGCCCCAGGCATCCTGCAACGACCGCACGCCTGCCGCCGGGCCGCCCGAATGCGCCATGATCCCGCCGCCCGCCGCAAAGATAAGGTCGGGGGTCTGCAGCGCCTCCCATGTGCCAAAGGCCTGCAGCGCGGTTTGGCCCGAGGAAAACACCGGCATCGTGATGGCCGGGTTCGCCTCTGACAAGGGCGACAGCAACGACCGGGCCGAGGCAAGCGAACTGACATCCGTCTCGCAGAACTTGTTGCGCAAACCGTTCACGTGCATGTGGTCCGCCCCCGCCAGCCGCCACAGCTTGGACCATGCGGTATAGTCGAACCCCAGCGACGGGTGGCGCGACAGATACCCCCAGCCGTTCCGGTGCAGATGGATCGGCAATTGCGCATGGCGGCGCAGGGCCAGAAGCCCCGTGAGCCCCACCGAATTGGCGCTGGCCATGACGCACGTGCCGCCCAGCGCCAGCACCAGATCGTGGCGGGCGCGCATTTCATCCACCTCACCCGTCAGGTTAAAGGCGAACATCACCTTTTTCCCCGTCCGGTCAGCATGGGCGTTGATCACCGCCATCACCGCGCGCACCCGGTCGTCGAACGGACAGACCGTGCCATCGGCCTGCAATTCGTCATCCTTGATGAAGTCGATCCCGGCGGCACACAGCATCTCGACCATCGCCGCCGTCTCGGCCACCGTCAGGCCGATGGAGGGCTTGATGATGGTGCCGATCAGGGGGCGGCCTTCCACCCCCGAAAGCCTGCGCGTGCCCGCGATGCCAAAGGCCGGACGGGGGCTGGCCGCGACAAGGCTTGCCGGAAAGCGCAGGTCGGTCAGCCGCAGCCCGGCCACACAGTTCAGCTCGAAAAGGTTGCCCGCGACGGTGGCCAGAATGTTCGGCAGGCTGTTGCCGGTATTGCCAAGTGGCCAGGACAGGGTCAGAGCCGCCCGCCGGTGCGGCGCGTCGGGGCGGGCGGCGCCGGGAAGGGCCGGGCCCGCGACGGGGCCCAGATCCTCCACCCGTTCCACCCGCGCGGCCGACCGGGCCTTCAGCTCGGCGGTTTCGCCCGGCACGGCCATGAAGGTGCCCGAGGATTGTTCGCCCGCCAGGATGGCCGCCGCCTTTTCGGGGGGAAGAGAGGTTTCCAGCAGATAGTCGGCCTCGATCCGGTCAGTCATGGGCAAAATCCTTTGGGGAGGCGTGGGCGATGGCGCTTTCGGGGGCCAGGGCAGGCAGGCCCGTGGAGTGCTGCGGTTCGGTCGTGCAGTTGGCCACAAGGGCCGCGTCGCCCGCACGGATAAGCACAAGCCCGCCCGTATCGGTGATGATGACCTCACGCCCGGCCAGTGCATGGGCGGCGCGGATCACATCGGCCAGTGCACCTTGCGCGCCAACGGGTCCGTCCGGCATGGCCAGCGCCAGGCTTTTCACCCCGGCCCGCGCCGCTGCCGCCAGCACTGCCACCGCATAGGCCGCCGCAAAGTCTGTGCTTTGACGCGGGTCATCCATCGCCATCGGCAGGCGCAGCCCGTCCGGGTTGGGCGCCGTCTGATCGCCGTATGGGTTGCAGCGCATCCCGATCGAGAAGAGGCCAAGGTGCAGTGGCTTGCCCGCCGCAATCGCCTCGGCGGTGGCAAAGATGTCCGGCAGCGCTTCCAGCGTCTGCCAGACCGACACGTCGTCAGCGGCATGAACGATGGCGGTGTTGCCGAAGGTGACGAAATCGACCGATCCCGGATCAGGGCGGCAGCGGTTCAACTCGGTAAAGTTGGTCAGGCTGCCGCCACCGACTGCAGCATCGGGAAAAGCCGCGCGCAAGGGGGCGATGGCATCGGCGGGCTGCGCTCCAGTGGGCCACAGGGCATCCGGCTGATAGCTTTTGAGGAAGGCACGCGGCAGGGCTGCCACCCGGACCGGGTGCAGGCCTGCTGCAATGGCACGGGCAATCTGGCGGTCAAGGTCCGGCAAGTCGTCAAAGACGATCTCTAATGTGAGGGGGGGGGACATTTTGGCGACGGCGCCAAGGTCGGCCCTGGGCGTCTGCCCGTCAAGCCGCAACTGGACAGGCAGGCCGGGAAAGGTGGCAAGGGCCGCGACGGACGACAGCCCCGCCTCATGCGCCAGCAGTACCTGCGGCAGGCGGGAGGTGGCCGGGGCTGCGCGCGCCACCCTTGCGTTGCGACCATGCCCGGCGGTCAGCGTCACGGTGATGCGCTGGCGGATCACTTCCCCTGCCGCGACGGGATAGGGATAGGGCAGCGACAGCGGGCGGCAGTAGGTCTTGAACGAGGCATCCGACCAGTTGCGTTGATCCTCCATCTCGAACACCTCGCCCTCCATCGCGATATCAACCGCAACACCCTGCACCACATGGGCCATCCCGCTGATATTGCGGGCCGCTTGCGCCGGGCTGATCAACGCGGGAAAGCGGGTGTCGGTTGTGCTGCCATCGGCGTGGTGCAGGGTCATCGGCTGCCCGGCCACGCCCCGGATCGGATGCAGCAGGGTGAACCCGGCCCGGTTGATCCGTGCGGGTTCGGGAAAGCTGATCTCGACCCCGGCCACCAAGCGGTTGCCAGACAGGGTCACATCAAATCGGCCGGTGAAGCTGCCCGCACGGCAGGCAAACCGGCGGGTGTGCGTGGTCGCTGTTGTTTCGACCGACAGGGTGTCGGTCAGACAAGTACCCCAGTCGGCATTGCGGACGGGCATGGTCAAACCCCGCAGAACCTCGGCCCCGTCACAAGTCACGGCCCCCAGACCCGCCTCGTGCAGATGCACGACAATCGCTCCGGCACGTAGCTGTTCCATGCTGATCACCAACTGGCCGGCACAGAGACCGGCCCCCCCAGAAAGCGCCCGCCGTCGGGCAGCGTGTCCACATGCACATTCGGCAACAGTAGCTGGCGAAACCGGTCATCGAGGACCGCAAACCAATTGGTGATCATCAGTCCCCCGGTCCCTGCGACGATCAGGTGATGCGCTTGATCGAAGCGGTGATCTCGTCCCAGTCGAACACGCGCTTCCAGTCATCCTTCATCAGGACCGGAATTCCGAACGCGATGGCCTTGTTGCAAGCATCGGAAAACACGCCCACGCGTTCCTCGAAGATCACCGCGCCCAGAATGTTCATGTGGCCCAGAAGGAAATCGCGGGCGCAGTCCTTGCTGACACCGCTGCGGGCCACGCATTCATCCATTGCCTGCCGCATGACCGTCAGCAGCGAGGCGCAGACGGTTTCCGACAGACCCGGTTCCAGCATCGCCATTTGCGCCACCGTCACCTCGTGGCTGCGCATCACCGGGGCATAGATGGCGCGGGCGATGCGGTCGCCAAGGTCATAGTGTTCGCGCGGCCCCTGCATCAGGGCGTTGACGATGGCCTGCTTGGCCGCAATGCCGCCGAAGTGGTCGGCCTTGGCTTCGGGCGTCACCTCATCGTTGTAGATCGGCGGGTGGCAGGGGTGCGAGATGAAATAGGTGATGTCAGCCCGTTCCGGCAGGTGTCCGGCATAGGGTGCCGCGGCATCGAGGATCACCACCATCGTGCCCGGCCTCAGGCGCGGCACCACATCCGCCGCGACGCGGCCGATATGCGTGTCGGGCACTGCAAGGATCACCGCCTCGGCGCCAGCGATGGCGGCATCGGCCTCGACGCAGTCGAACCCAAGCGTTTCCTTCAGCCGTTGTTGCCCCGCCGGGTTGACCTCGACATGCGAAACCTGAAAATCGGTTCTGGCCAGGTTGGTTGACAGCCGCACCCCCATCTTACCTCCGGCCCCAAACAACGCAATTCTGGTCATGAACGCCGATTCCTTCGGTAGTGAATTGATCATCAACTGGTATAACCTCATAATAACTCTATTATCCAGTCAAGGGCAACATCGGGAAGGGCAGGGACGTGACGGTGACACAAGATGCCGCTCCCTGGATCACCTGGTTCGGCGATGATTTCACCGGCGCGGCCGCCGTCATGGAGGTGCTGACCTTTGCTGGCCTGCCATCGGTCCTCTTTACCGACGTGCCTGACGCAGCCCTCGCGGCGCGGTTTGCAGGGGCACGGGGCATCGGCATCGCGTCAACTGCCCGCAGCCATGGGCCGGACTGGATGGCGGTGCATCTGGCCGCGCCGCTGAACTGGCTGCACCGGCTGGGCGCGCCGCTGCTGCACTACAAGATCTGTTCCACCTTCGATTCCGCCCCGACCATCGGCAGCATCGGTCGCGCGATGGAGGTGGCTTTGCGCGTGCGCCCGTCGGCGGCGGTGCCGATGCTGACGGCGGCCCCGGCGATGCGACGCTATCAGGTCTTTGGCCACCTGTTTGCGGGCACGGCAGACGGCGTTTTCCGGTTGGACCGCCATCCGGTGATGGCGCATCATCCGGTCACGCCGATGGCCGAGTCGGACCTGTTGCGCCAACTGGCGGCTCAGACTTCCATGGTGGGCGCGCTGATTGATCTGGAGGCGCTGGCCACCGACGCGCAGGCGCGGCTGGAGTTGGCGCTGTCCCGCAGCGCGCGGGTTCTGTCGATCGACTGCGTGGACCCCGTCAGCGAGGCCGCTGCCGGACGGCTGATCTGGCAAAACCGCGACAGGATGGGGCTGGTCTTTGGCAGCCAGGGGGTTGAATACGCGCTGGTGAGGCATTGGCAAGAGACGGGCCTTATCCCGCCGCCGCCGTCTGCCCCTTCGGCAGGGGCGGTGCCGTTGATTGCGGCTGTGTCCGGCTCGGTCTCGCCGGTGACGGCGCAGCAGCTGGCCTGGGCAGCAGCCAACGGCTTTGCCCTGTTGGCCTTTGAGGCGGCGTGCGTCTGTGGCGACCCCTCCAGCCTTGCCATGGAAGAGGCGCGGCTGGTCAGCGCCGCAATTGCGGCGGCCGCAGCGGGGAAAAGCCCGCTTGTCCATTCGGCGGCGGGCCATGAAGACCCGTCAGTCGCACGGTTCCGTGCCGCGTTCTCTGGCAGTGGACTGACGGCGGAAGCGGCCAACAGGCGCATTGGCGAGGCGTTGGGGCGCATTCTGGATGCTGTCCTGCGCGCTACCGGCATTCGCCGCGCGGTCATCTCTGGCGGCGATACTTCGGGGCACGGGATGCGGCAGTTGGGGCTTCAGGCGCTGGTGGCCCTGGCGCCGACCATTCCCGGCGCTGCCCTGTGCTCTGCGCACGGCACCGGCCTGCATGACGGGCTTGAGATTGCGCTCAAGGGCGGACAGATGGGAACCGACGACTATTTTGGCTGGATACGAGCAGGTGGCGGGCCACGCGCCTGACCGGCGGGATCACCGCGGGCTTGCGATCATGTCGCGCGACCGGTTGAGGTGCGCCTGCATCACAGCAACGGCGCGGTCTGGCGCGTGCGCTGCGATCTGGTCGACGATGTCGGTATGCTCGGCCAGCGTCACCTCCTCCTTGCCCGACCAGTGCAGAAGCGCGGTGTGATACTCAAAAAGCCAGCGCAGCATTGCCTGCGAAGCGGCAGTGATGATCGGATTGGCACTGATCGCGGCAATCCGGACGTGCAGCTGGATATCGGCATGGATAAATGGCATCGGATCGCCACCGATGCTGGACCGCTGCACGTCGATAGCTGCCCGCAGATCGGCCACATCGGAACCGGTCGCGCGTTCGGCAGCGACCCGCACGACACCCAGTTCGAACATTGTGCGCACCTCCTTCAGATGCTGAAGATTGGAGGGCGCCACGTTCAGCAACAGCCTTGCGATGTCGTTGCTTTGCTCAAAGAATGTGCCTGCGTCGATCGCATTCACCCGCGTGCGTTCGCCTTGGGTGATCGAGACCAGGCCGGTCTGATGCAGAGACTGCAGCGCTTCACGGATTGCGGGACGGCCGACGCCAAACCGCTCCATCAGGGCCCGCTCCGAGGGCAGTGCATCACCCGGCTTCAACTCGCCACTGCGGATCAGTTCGCGCAGACGTTCCAAGACCTGGTCCGACAGTTTGCGACGGACGATCTTGTCGCCACCATCCCCCTCGCCGCGCTGGAAGACCATGTTTTCCCCTGACTGAACTTGTCTTATGATTAGACCGAAACCCTGCGTGTCGCAACGCCTTGATACAATGCCGATAGGCTAAAGATCCGTGCGAACGGCGACGAACTGCGGGGTGCAACAGGGCTGCAAACAAGAGCCACCAAGGTCATCCAGGGACGCGGATGTTGCGGCCGTGCTCAGGACTGTTACTGACTTGCTCTGATCACGCCAATGGGTTGGGCAGATCCTACAAAATGCCCAGAATGAAGCGGGCGGCGAACCCCTTTGATCGCCCTTCCAATCGCGCAATCCGCCGTCAAGCAAGTTGGATGTGAAAGATCCGCAGCGGGCCGCGTCAGCCCTTTTGCCAGCCTGTCAGGAAACTGGTCAGGTTCGGGCCCAGATCGGGTTGCAGATAGCCACCTTCCTGAACGATCAGGGCTGGCAGGCCCGGCGCGGCGACACGTGCCGCGATCTGGGCGAACCCCGGCGTGGTGACGGCAAAGCCCTTGAACGGGTCGTTCTCATGCGCGTCCAGTCCCAGCAACACCACCAGCACATGTGTCCCAAGCCCTCCGACAACCGCACCTCGATGCCCTGGCCGGACGTGGCGAAGTTCAAGCTGGAATGCCTGATGTAGATGGATGCGCCCAAGCGGCGGCCGGTCGGCGGCCCTCACCCCCAGACCTGAGCCGGGTCAGGCAGCGGAATCGCGTCGAGTAGCCCGCGTGTATAGGCGGCCTGCGGATCGGCGAACAGCGCGGCGGTGGGGCGGTCTTCGACGATCTGGCCCTGATGCAGCACAATGGTCCGCTGGCAAAGGCGGCGGATTACCGACAGGTCATGACTGATGAAGGCCAGCGTCAGGCCAAGGTCGGCCACCAGCCGTTCCAGAAGGTTCAGCACCTGCGCTTGCGAGGATACATCCAGCCCTGACACGATTTCGTCGGCTAGAATGAATTCCGGCTCCAGAGCGATGGCGCGGGCGATGCCGACGCGCTGGCGCTGCCCGCCCGAAAGCTCATGCGGATACCGGCTGGCAAAGCCCTGCGGCAAGCCGACGTGATCAAGCGCACGGGCGATGCGGTCGGGGACGGCGTCCATCCGGTGCAGGCGCAGCGGTTCAGCGATGATCGTGCCCACCCGGTGGCGCGGGTTAAGCGAGGACATCGGGTCCTGAAAGATCATCTGGAACCGCCGCCGCAGGGGGCGAAGGTCGGCGTCCGACAGATGTGTGATATCGGTCCCGACAAAACGGATCGCCCCGCCAGAAGGCTCCAGCAGTCGGACCAGCGCGCGGCCCAGCGTGGACTTGCCAGAGCCGGAGCCGCCAACGATGCCCACGACAGCGCCTTTTTGGATGGTGAAAGACAGGCCCTTGAGGATCTCGATCCGCGGCGCGGGGCCAAACAGCGGCTTTGCCGTCATGTCGGCCAGCGAAAGGCGCAGGTCGGTGACGGTGTAAAGGTCAGCCATGCGCCGCCTCCCTGTCAAAGGCGGCAACTTCGGCCCGGACGGCGTCGATCACCGCGTCGGGCACCGGTTGCAGCCCGGCGTCGGGGTCGGTGTATTTCGGCGTCGCGGCCAGCAGGGCGGCAGAATAGGGGTGGCGGGGGGCGGCAAAGAAATCGGTTACCGGGCTGTCTTCGACGACCAGCCCGGAATAGAGCACCGACAGCTGCTGGCAGACCTTGGACACGACGCCAAGGTCGTGCGTCACGAACAAAAGCGCCGTGCCGTGGCGGGCCTGCATCCCGGCAATCAGCCGCAAGATCTGCTTTTGCACCGTCACATCCAGCGCGGTTGTGGGTTCATCGGCCACGATCAGTTTTGGCTCGGCGGCAAAGGCGGATGCAATCAGGATACGCTGGCGCATGCCGCCGGACAGCTCATGCGGGTAGGACCGCAGCACCCGCGCGGGGTCTTCGATCTGCACCTCGGCCAGAAGATCGCGGGCGCGGGCGTCGGCGGCAGCGCGGGTCCAGCCCAGAATATCGACCAGCCGGTCGGTGATCTGCGGCCCGATCCGGTGGCTGGGGTTCAGCGCGGTCAGCGGGTCTTGCGGGATCAGCGCGCAAATGGCCCCGATGCGGCGGCGGCTCTCCCTGGGCGGCAGGCGCAGAAGATCGGTCCCGTCAAGGAAGATCTCGCCTTCGGTGATCTGGACGGACGGTGGCAGGATGCCCAGAACCGCCTTGCCGATCATCGACTTGCCCGCCCCGCTTTCGCCGACCAGCCCCCGCACCTCTCCCGCCGCCACGTCCAGCGACACACGGCGCAGAAGGGGCGCGCCGTTCTTCAGCCGGACAGACAGGTTGCGAATGGACAGAAAGCTCATCTCAGCACCGGATCGAAGCGGTCCTTCAACCCTTCGCCAAGCTGGCTGAAGGCAAGGACGGTCAGAAAAAGCGCGATCAGCGGAAAGACCAGCACCCACCACGCCTGATGGATCGACGTGCGCCCTTCGCTGATCATCCCGCCCCAAGTCGGATCGTCGGTGGAGATCGACAGGTTCACGAAACTCAGGATCGCCTCGACGATGACGGCGATCCCCATTTCCAGCGTCAGAAGGACCACGATGGTCGGCAACACGTTCGGCAGGATTTCCCGCAGCATTGTCCCCACCCGCCCGCGCCCGGCCACCCGGGCCGAGGCGACATAGTCCATCGCCCCCTGCGCCATGGCTTCGGCCCGCACCACGCGGGCAAAGCGGGTCCAGTCGATGACCACGATGGCGATGATGATCGAGGTCAGGCTGGGGCCGAGGACGGCAATCAGGAGGATGGAAAAGAGGACGGGCGGAAAGGCCATCCAGATGTC
>JBBRBJ010000061.1:0-19044 GCA_038205925.1 Rhodobacterales bacterium
CTGGTTGGCTCCGAACTTGAAGATTGCGAAGTGGTTGGCGTGCCAGACCGCCGTTGCTTGATCGCGGTAAAGGTCAGATGCCGCCAACATCTTGCCGATGGTGGTGCAGGCGGCGTTGTTGACAGACTGGATCGCCCCGACCGTCGCCACCGAAACCGGGGCAGGGCGGATGCAGTTCACGATCGACCCTTCCGGCGCGATCATCTCGACCGGGCGGAGAACGCCTTCGTTCCACGTGATATCGTAGCACAACAGCGGAAACAGTGGCGCGAACAACCCGCCCAAGGCGGCCCATTTCGTGCAATTGATGGAATGGCGGCTTTGCGGATCGGACCCGGTGAAATCGAAGACCAACTTGTCATCCAGCTTGGACATCGTCAACAGAACGCGGGCAGTTTCGCCGTGCACATCAAGGTATTGCCGCGATTGCCACTGCCCGTCCGGCAGCGCGCGCAACCGTGCGCGGAACAACATCTCCGACTGTTCGATCAACGCAGCGCAGGCTTCATCCACCTCCGCGGTGCCGTATTTCATGATCAAGGCGCCCATCCTGTCGCGTGCGACATTGCAGCAGGCGATCATCGACCGCAGATCAAGCGATACCATTTCCGGCGAACGCACCATGTTCAGAATGGTGTCGAGCACATCCTTCCGCATCTCGCCCCGGTCCACCAGCTTCAACCCTGGACTGGAAAACCCTTCCGAAAAGATGTCGACCGCCTGTGGGGCAAATCCACCGGGATTCATGGCCCCAATGTCCGTCACATGCACAAAGCAAGCCGACCACGCGACCAGCCGCCCCTCGTGGTGGATCGGCGCGACCAGATAGATGTCCGATGTGTGCAGCGCCGCCGTATAGGGATCGTTCAGCAGATAGACGTCACCCTCGCCAATCTGCCCTTGAAATCGCCGGATGATCGCTTTGCAGGCCTCGGCCGCGCTGGTCAGATGGTGCAGAAACCCGACGCCCCCCATCAACAACGTGCCATCCGCACGATAGAGAGAGACCATCAAATCATGGCCTTCGTTTGTGATGGCCGAACCCGACACATGCTTTAGTGTGATCACAGCCTCGTCCACGATGCGGAACAGGCGGTGGCGGATGATCGAGAAGGTCATCGGGTCCATGCGGGCTTTCCTTTCAGCCGTCCGTGGTGACGACAATGTTGCGCCAGCGGTCCATGCGCGCACGGTGCCCCCCATGCAGTGCAATAGTGGTGATCGGCGTGTGGATCACGGCGGGCCCGGTCACCTCATTCCCCGGCTTCAACCGTTTGAAATCGTAAATCCGCCCTTCGACCATCCCGCCTGCCGTCAGATCGAGGATCGAGCGGCGACCAATCAGCGCGTTATCGGCGTTGGACGGGCCTTCTTCCTCGACGGGCAGTTCGGGGCGGGGCATCAATCCACGCGCCGTCAGACGGAATGCAGTCATCTCGATCCCGGCCTCGCGGTAAGCCGATCCTTTGCCGAACTTGCGTTCGTAAAGGGTCTCGAAGTCGTCCACCAGCAGCGCAAGGCCCGCGTGGTCAAGCGGCACAGCCGCCTGCACCAACGTCGTCACCTCATGCACCTGGCGGCAATAGCGCAGATCAACCGACCATTCCATGCGCTGACGGTCCGGCCCGATGCCCTCGGCCAGAAGCTGGGCACGGGCGCGGGCCTCCATCGCGGCGAAGATGGCGTTGACCTCGGGCGGCGATGCCGGGGCGCGCAAGGTTCGCGTCGTGGTATACTCATGCGCGATGTCCGCCGAAATCAGCCCGAAGGCGCAATTGACCGAGGCGGTATAGGGGATGATCACGCGGCGCACCGACAGCTCTTCGCCAAAGGTCGCGGCCAACATGCCACAAGTTCCACCAAAAGCGTGCAGCACGAAATCGCGCGGATCAAGGCCCCGTTCGACAGTGATTTCGCGGATAAGGTCGGTGATCTGGGCACAGGCGATCTGGTAGATGCCTATGGCAGCCGCCACGGGATCAAGACCCAGCGGTTCGGCCACCTGCGCCGAGACGGCTGCAACTGCGCCCGCCCGGTCTAGTGTGATGGAGCCGCCCAGAAACTGCTCCGGGTCCATATAGCCGATCAGCAGCATCACGTCGGTCAGCGTAGCCTCGGTGCCACCTTGACCATAGCAGACCGGACCGGGCCGCGCCCCGGCCGACCGCGGCCCGACTGACGGCAAACGTGTGACGGGGTCGACGGCCACGATTGACCCGCCGCCAGCACCGATGGACACCACCTCGATCTTGGGCGCAATGTAGTGGAACCGGTCCACCATCGGCTCGCGCGCATGTTCCAGTTGCCCACCCTGAATCACGCCGACCTTGAATGTGGTTCCGCCCATGTCGGCCGCGATCACGTCGCCATCACCCATCAGATCGCCCAGAAATTTCGCGCCGATCACCCCGGCGGCGGGGCCGCATTCGATCATGCCGACTGCGCGGTCGGCAGCCTCTGCCGCTGGTAGAAGCCCGCCATAACCCTGCATGACCATGGTTTCGCCTGCATAACCACGGTCTGCCAACTGCGCCGCAAGATCGGTCAGATAAGTGCGGGTGATCTTTCCAGCATAAGCGTTGATCACGGCGGTTGATCCGCGTTCGTATTCGCCGGGAACGGGTGCGATGTCGGATGACAGGGTCACATAGGTTTCTGGCGAGATTTGCGCGATGATCTCCCGCACGCGGGCTTCGTGTGCCGGGTTCAGGAAAGACCACAGAAAACTGACCGCAATCGCCTCGACCCCCTTGTCCTGTACGAGGTAGCGCACAGCCGCCGCAACCGCCGCCTCGTCCAGCGGGAGCACGACATCCCCGTCACAATCCACCCGCTCTGTCACACCCACAACAGCGTCGCGCGCCACCAAAGGAGCTGCGCGGTCAGTCTTGACGGGGTTCTTCATCTGGCCTTCGGTCAACCCCGCCCATCGCCCATAGGCACCGCGCGTGACGTGCAGCGTATCTTCAAAGCCTCGCGTCGTGATCACTCCGGTACGCGCGCCATCACGAGTAAGCACTGCATTGTCCACGACGGTAGATCCATGCACAAAGAGATGTGTGCGCGCCAGCAACTGTTCCAGCGTCAGCCCGAGGGGCGCGGCGGCGGACAGGATCGAGGCCAGCACTCCGTCAGCGAAATCAGGGGGGGATGAAAGTGCCTTGCCGATATGGATCGCGCCATCGGACCCGAAGACGATAGTATCGGTACAGGTTCCACCCACGTCCGTTGCGACAAGATAGCTGATCGGGGGGGCTTGCTGCATGTTTTGGCTTCCCCTAACGCGTCGCCCGCGGATCTGCGATGCACAGCACCCGAGCCGTCTGAGGGCCCAGACCTGCCAATGAAGTCAAGGTGCCGACCCGCGCGTGGCAGGTATCGCCGGTATCAAGCCGCAGACGTTCGCCGGTTGACGCGATGGCGAGCACGATGCCGTCGAGAACCATTGCCATGACCGCCCCTTTTGCCGATGCGTCCGCTGGTGGGCTGTGCTGCACGCCCTGAGCTAGAACGACCTCGCGGGCGTGCAGCACGCGGTCGTCGAGGCCCGCAGACAGATCCCCTGTGGGAGCGCCCACGCGTGAGATTACAACATTGCGTGGCGTGACGGCGACTGACGCCAGCATCTGGTCAATGCTGGTTCCCAGTGCTGCGGCAAGTGCCAGTATTGTTGGCAGGTTTGGGTTCGAGCGTCCTGCCTCGACGGCTCTGACCGTGCTTTCTGCCAGGCCTGCGCTGGCGGCCACGGCGGCCTGCGTGCGACCCGATGTCAGTCGCAGATCACGCAAGTGGCGCCCGAGGCGCTGTAGGTCCGATTTGCCGAAACGTTGCGTGACTTGTTTCATATTTCACAGTCTGTCAGTGATTATTGAAATTCACAAGGCAAGAATTCACCTGCTGGCCCAATGTGAAATTGCAGCCTTTTCTGCGCCGGATTGCCACCATCGACGGGCGGCAGAATGCCCGTCACATCACCCCGTCTTCAACGGCGACATCGCAGGCAATTGGCTGGAACCGTTGCCCATCGGCGAATGCTGCTGTTTCAGCCACTCAGCCAGCCAGCCAGCCAGCCCGGCAGGGTCGCGGTCGATTTGCCGCCGGGCGGAAACCACCGCGCCGCGTCGTGCCAACTCCCGCGCATAAGCCCGCCCCAGTCCGCGCCAGGCACCCGTCACAATCGCAACTTGCCCTTCGAAACCGATCATTTTCTGCCCCAGGTTCTAGCGAGGTTGCCAAGAACCTCACGGCCCCCGGTTATTCCGTTTGGCCGAAAGATCAGGATCAGAAGCATCAATGCCGCCAGCACCACATCGCCAAAGCCTGCCGCCGCTGCCACCGTAAACGTGGTGCCCGGCACCGGCACGCCCACCTCGACCAGCCGCAAAAGCTCGGTCAGGAGCGATATTGACAAACAACCGATCACGGCACCGGTCAGGCTGCGCATGCCACCCACGACAAGCATCGTCACCAAAAGGAAGGTTGGATCCAGATAGAAGCTTTCGACCCGCAGCGTTCCTTGGAAATGCCCGTAAAGTGCCCCCCCCACGCCGCAGACGAAAGCGCTCAGCACAAAAGCACCCAGCCGCAGTGCGGCGACACGCAAACCGCAGGCCGATGCTGCCACCGCATCTTCGCGCGATGCCCGCAGCGCAAGCGCCCATCGGGTTTCCTGATAGGCAAAGGCAACCCCAATCGCCCCCACGGCAAAAGCGCAGGCGGTCCATAACCCGACATAAGACTTCAGCCCCATCAGCGAAATCTGCCCGCCCGTCAGGCTGGTCCAGTTTCCAAGGACGATGTAGCAGATGAACATCAGCGAAAAGGTGGCGATGGCCGCGGCAATTCCTGACAGCCGCATGATTGGCAGGCCGACCACCAGCGCCAAAATGGAACTCACGGCACCGCCTATAAAAGGTCCGGCCAGCGCGGGCAGTTCCGCCACCATCAACCAGCCCGGCAGATCGGGCAAGAACATGCCCTTGGCATTGGCCGGCATGGTCAAAAGCGCGGCGACATAGGCGCCGATCGCCATGAAGCCAACACTGCTGAAGTTCAGCACGCCAGAATTGCCCATGAAGATGTAAAGGCCGACCACGGCCACCACGTTCACCAGACTAAGGATCACCCGCCGTACCGTCACGGCATCTGCCAATCCGGCCAACAATGTGATGGCAACGATAAGCACGACAAGCGCCAACAGGGGGGCGCTGCGCAGGATGATCTCGCGCCATGCCGTGCCGGTCATATCCGTTCTTTCAGGCCGCGCGCCGGAAACAAACCGTTCGGCTTCACCAGCAGCGCAAGAATGACCAAGGCGAATAGAAACGCCTCGCGGAAGGGGCGCAGGTCGGGCGGCAGGAACGCCTGCAGCAGCGTCGTCACGACGCCCACAAGCAAGCCGCCGATGGCAGCACCGGTGAGGCTGCCCATGCCACCGATCACGGTCGCGACGAACGCGGTAATCATCAGCGGCACACCAAGCCGCGGCTGCACGAACCCCGATTGCGCGGTAAACAGCAGGGCCACCACCGCCGCGAGCACCCCGCTAAGCGCGAAGGCAGCAACGATGACCGCGTTGGCGCGGACGCCCGTCAGCCGAGCCATTGTGAAATTCTCTGCCGCTGCACGCATTTGCAGGCCGAAACTGGTGCGCCTCAGAAAGATCGTCAGCGCCAGCAGCAGGACGGCGCAGACTGCAATTGTCACCAGCTTGAGCAGGCTCACTTGCGCCCCTCCAATCCAGACGGCCTGACTGAGCACTGGGACCGGATCAAGCGACTTTGGCCGCGAACCAATCGAAAACACCAGGATCTTCTGGATCAGCATGGACACCGTGAACGACGCGATCATCATCGTGGTCGGGTCTGCGGAACGCAGTGTACGGAACGCCAGACGTTCCGTAACCACTGCAAGCGCCACCGCAACCAGCACCGATCCGGCAACCGCCATCACCAATGGATGCGCTGAAAGGGCAAAAAGCGCATAGGCCGCACAGGTGACGAGTTCGGCATGGGCAAAATTCGCCAGCCGCATCACGCTGAAGATCAGCCCGATGCCGAGTGCGGTCAACGCATAAAGGCCGCCAAGGCTCAACGCGTCGACCACGATCTGTACCAGCGCGTTCATTTGTCCGCTCCTGCTTGCCCGAGGCCGAAATAGGCAGCTTCGAATTCCGGTTTGCCGCGCAAGTCGGCCGACGGGCCGGACAGTCGGACCGACCCGGAGTTCAGCACATAGGTGCGGTCGGCCGAGCGCAGCGCCCGGTCGGCATTCTGTTCCACCGCCAGAACCGTCACGCCGCGCTGCCGGACGGATTCGATCAGATCATACACCTGATCGGTGATCCGGGGGGCGAGACCCAGCGACGGTTCGTCCAGCATCAGCAAGGCGGGGTTCGACAGCATGCCGCGTGCGATCACCAGCATTTGCTGCTCGCCCCCCGACAACTGGCCTGCGGGTTCGTTGCGCCGTTCGGACAGGATCGGAAACAGGGCCATATACTGCGCAATCTCTGCGGCCACAGCGACCCGGTCCCGCCGGATCGTGGCCCCGAGTTTGAGGTTCTCGAACACTGTCAGCCCACCAAACACATGCCGGCCTTCCGGCACCAGGGCAATGCCGCGCCGCACCGTCCGCTCCAGCGGTTGCCCGGTAACGGACTGCCCGCGAAACTGGATCGTTCCCGTCGAGGGCCGCACGAGCCCCGCGATAGTGGCGAGCAGAGTGGATTTGCCTGCCCCGTTCGGGCCAACAATTGCAACGATCTCGCCCGTGTTGACGTGCAGACTGACGTCCCGCAAAGCGGAAATTCGCCCGTACGATACAGACAGTGCGTCTATCTGCAAAAGCGCTGTCATATCGCCCCGGTTCCCAAGTAAGCGGAACGGAACACAGCGTTTTCGAACACTTCTGCAGGTGTGCCGGTGACGATCGTGCGCCCGCTTGCCATGACCTGCATGCGTTCGCAGGTGCGGGTGATCAGCGCCATGTTATGCTCGATCACCAGGATCCCGCAGCCGAAATCGTCGCGGATTTGCCGGATCAGGTCGCTCAGTGCCTCTGCCTCGGCCACGTTCATTCCGGCTGCGGGTTCGTCAAGCAACAGGAAAGCGGGTTTCAGAGCCAAAGCACGGGCGATCCCAACGCGCCGTTCGTCGCCGTAATTCAGGGCCTCTCCCTCGACATCGGCCCGGTGGGCGATGCCGAGATAGTCGAGGATTTCTCGTGCCTTGCGACGTGCGACGCTGCGCCCCGCGCCAAGACTGACCAGCGACGCTTCGACGTTTTCGCTGACCGTCAGCTTTCGGAACAGTCGAACCGCCTGAAACGTGCGCACAACGCCGTTGCGGGCCAACCAATCGCTTTTCATGCCCGCAACGGTCGTGCCGTTCAACGACACACCGCCCTGATGCGGCGCCTGAAAACCACTAAGCACGTTGACCATCGTGGTTTTGCCCGCGCCATTCGGGCCGACAAGCCCCAGGATCTCGCGCGGGGCGAGTATGACCGAGACGTCCTCAATCGCCCTGACCCCGGCAAAATGAACCGACACGCCGTGCGCAGCCAACATTCTGTTGCCCCGGTCGCGGCCTTATTCCAGCGTGAACTCGCGAACGGTGGCCTTGCCCACTGCGCTGAACGTGCCGCCCTGCGCCTGCACCAGCGTGATCGGTCGCGTGGTCGAGATGTGCAGTTCGGGTGTAAAGGTGGTCGGCCCTATTGCCAGCGGTTCATCCTTGAACGTGTCCAACACGGCTGCCACTGCCGCAGGTTCAACCGAACCCGCCCTCTCTGCCGCCACGGCCCAAGCCTGCACCGCAGAATAACCGCGCAAGCCATAGCTGACATCGGCGCGCTTGCCGTATTCAGCCTCATAACGCCTGAAGAAATCGGCAATCGCAGGGTCGCTGTCATCGCCGTAGAACGACCCGTAGGTCACGACGTAGAAATCCGACAAACCCGGCACCGTGCCGGCCCAATAGTCACCGTCCATCGACTCGCCGCTGACGATCGGCTGGTTCAGCCCGGCTGCACGGATCTGGCGCAGCGCGCTTGGCCCACCCGGAGCGTAAGAGCAGACCATGATCACATCCGGCTTGGTCTCCAGCCCGTTGATCCGCGACACCTGTGCTGCAATGCTGGGATCACCGTTCAGGAACGTATCTTCGCCCAACAGACCGGCATCGCCCGCCAGTTGCTTCCAGCGGCTGGCAAAGCTGCCGCATAGCGATTTCGTGTAGAAAATCGTGTTGTCCAGAAGCACATAGGCATTCTTCCAGCCCTTGGCCTCGAACGCCCATTCGGCGAGCAGCGCGCCTTGGGCTTGACTGGCGTTTGACATTGAATAGGCGAGATTGCCAATGCCTTGGACGCCCCATTTGGGATCCGACGCCCCGGAGAAGGCTAAAACCCCGTTTTGCTGAGCGACGAACGCGCCCGGTGCGCCGAAATCGAAATCGCTTGGGAAGAGGATTGCCTTGGCGCCTTTTCCGATCACCTCCAGCGCGCCGTCGGCACCCAACAACGGTTCGGACTTGTTGTCGAAGCTTACGACCTCGATCTGCTGGCCCAGAACGCCGCCCTGAGCATTGATTTCCTTTACCGCCATCATCGCGCCGTCAATTGTGCTGGCATCGATGGGCTGGAACCAGCCGCTATAGGACATGACAAGACCGAACTTAATCGTATCGGCCGTTGCGGGCAGGGCAAATGTCAGCAAGCTTGTAGCAACACCTGCCAATAGCGAGAGAGAAGAGCGCATTGTTTTCCCCTTTGATGTTTTCGTGATCTGATCGGCCCCGGTCGGCGATGTGCCCCGATCCGGACGCTTCCCTGTCACACCGGGGCGGTCATGGATCGTTTACTATTGAACGAAATCTAGGACAGAAAAAATCTTCTGACAAGATGTTGTTGAAGCATTGTTGCGGCTACAGACGCGCCAATGCTTCGTCCACGCGGACGACGTCGGCCACGATTGACATGAGGTCAAGGGCTGCTGCGTGCAAACCGGCGCTTGCGGCCGAACAGGCATCTTCCGCCACAATCACCTCGTAGCCAAGATCGACGGCCTGTCCAACTGTGGTCAGCACTACCGAACTGGTCGCCACCCCGGCCACGATCAGCCGTCTTGCCCTGATCACGCGCAGCACGTCACCCAGCGATGAGCCATGAAAAGCCCCGATCCGGTTGTGGGTCACCACGAATTCCCCATCCAAGGGGCCAAGACCATCCAGAAACGCAGCACCCCAACTGCCCTCGATCATCGCACCCAACTTGACCACATCGCGGAAAATCCGGGCGTTCTGCAGGACGTCGGCATGATCGGGGCGAAAAGCGACACGCACCGAAACGACTGGCACCCCAGCAGACCGTGCGCCTGCCAGCAACCGGCCGGCCCGTTCGATCACCTGATCGCGGCCCGTGGCCCCTTCGGCTATGCCAAGGCGGATCTTGCCGTCGGCGTGCAGAACCTCGTTTTGATAATGCAGCGCGATGACGGCGGTTTGCATCACAGGGGTCTGTCCTGAAAGTATCGCACCGCAAAGCCGATCCATTCAGGTGCGTCCCAGTCCGGATGCAACCCTTGCATATGTGCCGTGACCGCCTCCGGGCTGTCACCCCGCCGCACCGCCGCCGCGACCGCGCGGATGTAATCGGTGACATCTTTCACGATACCCACACCGCCCAGACCGCCATGCCCCGGCACGACTATGCCCGGATGAAGGGCGATCATGGCGTCCAGAGCGGTCAACCATCCGCCCGCGTCGATATCGGCGTCTTCGGGGGGAAACCAGGGAAAGATCGGAAAGATGCGCTCTTCAGCCAGATCACCGGTAAACAGCACCCGTTCATCGGGCAGCCAAACCACCTGATCGGCCAGCGTATGGGCGGCACCCCAGGTCAACAACTCCACATGGCGCCCGCCCAGATCAATCACATGGCGGTCGCCGTCATAAAGCCTGTCTGCCTCGACCAGAACAGTGCCGTCCAGCACTGCCGAGATTTCCGGGGACATGCCACGGAACATTGCCAGATAGGGCCCGCCCTTGTTAGCCAGTTCTTCCGCTTGCGCGCGGTTGTAAACGATCTCAGCAAAACCCTTGAAGGATTGCGCACCAAAGCCATGCTCGGGGTGAAAATGCGTCAGGGTCAGGATCAGCTTTCGGCCTGCAGCCAGTTGCCGGGCGGCATCAAGTACGGCAGCACCGTTTGCCGGTCCCATGCCGGTATCCACAACCAGAGCGGAATGCGCACCAAGAATGATCCCGATATTGGGTACCAGCGGCACGCGTTGATCGGGGATCACCCAGACGCCTGGTGCTATTTCTTGCGGCGTGCCGCAGACCACCGGGGGCGTCAACGGGGCTGGATTCGACATGCATCTCTCCTTTGTGAGGCCCGCACAAGGTGCGCAGGCAGGTGTTCGTCAGCTTGAGGTTTGGATTCGATGCTATATTGTCTTTATTATATTGAACGCTGTCAGTGGCGTGCAAGCGCTGTCTGACCCCTGAAACGGGCGACCAGCAGGGAGGGTGTGCTCTGGACAATCTGCCTAAATCGCCGATCCTGCCGACAACCGAAAGCTTCGGCCATAACTTGCGCCAGACCCATCGCCTTATCCAGCGCGGTCTTTCGATTCGGATTGCCCACCTCGACCTGACCATTGGCGAGTGGTACGCGCTGCGCGCACTTTGGGAATCCGATGGCCTGACGCAGACCGAACTTGCTGGCAACGCGGGCGTGGCAGGGGCCGCGATGGTGACGGCAGTTCGGCGCCTGCTGGTGCTGGGCCTCGTGACCCGAAAGCGGCCATTAAATGACGGTCGCAAGTTCATAATCAGCCTTACGCCTAAAGGCTGGGATCTGGAGCCTGCCGCGCTGAAAGCGGCTGTTGAGGCAAATGCGCTTGCGCTGACGGGTATTCCTGCCGACGACGTGGCAACCTGCCTGCGCGTGCTTCGCGCCGCCCTTGCCAACCTGCAGGGTGCTCCCGTGCGCGAGGCGCTCACACCAGTCTCCATATCCAAGTGTGATGATACCGCCTAGTTGTTCACGCCAGCATCTGGTGGATTGGGTCGAGGATGGATTGATCAGGTTCTGACGTACATAGCTGGCAGATGCAGTCGTAGGGCATGCGGCCGCTGAGCAAGACGGTCCGAACAAAACGGCTTTGGCAGGGCAGGGCCGCCGCATCGATCACGAACCAGCAGCTTCCGCAATCAACCCTGGACCGCAAGACGCACTTGCACGCGATGAAACGCTGGCACAAACTGAAGCCGGAACAGTTCAAGAAACAGCCCTGTCACCTTCCGGGATGTGACAGTTCGATCATCCTGGCTCGTCCTATGTGATCTTGTGGGAGCCACAGATGAAACCCGATACTTCCATGGTCAATGCCTACGTTGAAGGCGCCGCAGTTCTCGACGAAGCCACCGCCAGCATGATCGTGCAACGCGAGGCCCTGCTTGGGCCTGCCTACCGGCTGATGTATGCCCGCCCGCTGCATTTCGTTCGAGGTGAGGGGGTCTGGCTCTATACCCCCGAGGGCGAGCGCTATCTCGATGCCTACAACAACGTCACCTCGGTCGGCCATTGCCACCCAACGGTCGTCGAGGCTATCCAACGTCAGGTCGGCGTTCTGGCAACCAACACGCGCTATTTGCACCGTGCCATCCTCGGTTATGCCGAACGGCTTTTGGCCACGATGCCATCGGAACTTGGACACCTCATGTACACGTGCACCGGGTCGGACGCGAACGATCTCGCCGTGCGGATCGCGCAGTCCCATACCGACGCCAAGGGGATCATTGTCACGGAGACGGCCTATCATGGCGTCACGCAGGCCGTTTCGGAATTCTCGCCCTCGCTGGGGAAAAATGTAAACCTGGGCGCCCAGGTCCGCACAGTCCCCGCCCCCGACACCTATCGAAGTGCGACCGGCGACGTCGGCGCAGAATTTGCCGCCAGCGTTCGGGCGGCCATCGCCGACCTCAACCGACACGGCATCAAACCCGCAATCTTCATCTGCGACAGCATCTTCGCCAGTGATGGCGTCTTTGACGGGCCGGCCGGTTTTCTGCAAGATGCCGTCGCCGCCATTCGCGAGGCAGGCGGCCTGTACATCGCAGACGAGGTGCAGTCCGGCTTTGGCCGCACGGGCGAGGCGATGTGGGGCTTTCAGCGTCACGGCGTCGTGCCCGACATCGTGACCATGGGCAAACCGATGGGCAACGGCTTTCCGGTCGCCGGTGTTGCCGTCCGACCGGAGGTTTTGGCCGCGTTTGGCGCCAAGTCGCGCTACTTCAACACCTTCGGCGGCAATCCCGTTGCAGTTGAAGCCGCATCTGCAGTGCTTGACGTGATCGAAGGCGAAGCCCTTCTTGCGAATGCGCGCGCTGTTGGTACCTATCTAAAGGCCGGAATGGAACGCCTTGCCGGGCGCTACGCCTGCATTGGTGATGTGCGCGGCGCCGGGCTGTTTCTTGGTGTCGAAATCGTCTCGGACCGCGTCCGCAAGGTGCCGGACGCCCGCACCGCCGCCCGTCTGATCAATGGCCTGCGTGAGGCCCGGGTGCTGATCTCGGGCTGTGGCAAGGCGGCCAACGTACTCAAGATCCGCCCGCCGCTGACATTCTCTCAGGCCCATGCTGACATCCTGATCGATAGGTTCGATGTCGTGCTGTCGGAACTGGACTGACATGGGCGCGCTGTAGTCGCGTGTCGTGCCTTGGTGTGTTGAAGTTGCACTCTGCCCCGAAGCGGTTTCGTCCGTTCGCTTTTCACCTTTCGCGCATTCGTTCTCGACCGCGCGCATCATTGCAATTTCTGATGGAATGAAGCATCTGGGAACAGACGAGGCTTGGCGACAAACCAGTAACGATAGGCTTAATCCATGACCAAAGACGTTTCGCCCGACATCATTTATACGAAAGTTGACGAAGCTCCCCAGCTTGCTTCGGCATCCTTGCTTCCGATCATTCAATCGTTCGCCTCGGCGGCGGGCATCACGGTCGGGACCAGGGATATTTCGTTGGCGGGTCGGATCATCGCAGCCTTTCCCGACAATCTGACCGCAGAACAGCGCCAGCCAGATGATCTGGCTGAACTGGGTGAGTTGGTGAAGACTCCCTCGGCGAACATCATAAAGCTGCCGAACATCTCGGCGTCCGTGCCGCAACTGGTCGCAGCGGTCAAGGAACTGCAAGCCAAAGACTATGCGATTCCCAACTACCCTGAAGATCCCGGAACCGAAGCAGAAAAAGCCATTCGGGCCCGATTTGACGCGATCAAGGGATCTGCCGTGAACCCTGTGCTGCGCGAAGGCAACTCTGACAGGCGGGCGGCGATTGCCGTCAAGAACTATGCCAAAGCCAACCCGCATTCGATGGGAAAATGGTCATCTGACAGCAAGACAATCGTGTCGACCATGTCAGGCAACGATTTCTTCTCCAACGAAAAATCGGCAACCTTGACCACCGGTCAGGCCGGACCTGCCCGGATCGAACTGGTCGGCATGGATGGTGGATTGACGGTCCTGAAGGAGGGGGTGAAATATACCGCAGGCACCGTGGTCGACGCCACGTTCATGTCAGTCCGCGCCCTGGATGCTTTCCTTGGGGAACAGATTGAGGCGACCAAGGCGGCTGGCGTCCTGTTTTCGATCCACCTCAAGGCCACGATGATGAAGGTCTCTGATCCGATCATATTTGGGCATGCGGTCAGGGTTTTCCTGCAACCGGTATTTGACGCCTATGGCGACCGATTGGCCGCCGCAGGGGTCAACCCGAACTCTGGTCTTGGCGCGCTGTTGGAACAGGCAAAGGCCTTGCCCGAGGGAGCCGAAATTCTGGCCGACATCGACGCCGTGATGGCCGACCGTCCGCCCCTTTACATGGTAAACTCGGACAAGGGCATTACCAATCTGCACGTGCCGTCTGATGTGATCATCGACGCCTCGATCCCGGCGCTGATCAGGGCAGGGGGCAAAGGCTGGGGCCCCGATGGCAAGGCCACCGACACCAACTGCATCATTCCCGACAGCTCTTACGCGCCCGTCTATGACGAATCCGTGCGCTATTTCAAGGAAACCGGCGCGCTTGACCCACGCACTGCCGGAACGGTCCAAAACGTCGGCCTCATGGCGCAGAAGGCAGAAGAATACGGATCGCACCCCACCACCTTTGAAATTCCCCACGATGGGACCGTCCGCATCGTGCTCGCCAACGGTGACATCTTGCATGAGCATGAGGTTGAGGCAGGCGATATCTGGCGTTCGGCCTCGACGAGACAAGCACCGATCGAGGATTGGGTGCATCTGGCCATCAGCCGCCAAAAGGCCGAAGGCTGTCAGGCAATCTTCTGGCTGGACGAGACGCGCGCCCATGACGCACAGCTTTTGAAGTATGTCAGGCCGATCCTGGCTGCTGCCGGGGCGACGGACAAATTCTTGATCCTGACGCCGCGCGCCGCAACCCGGCTGTCGCTGCAAACGATCCGCAAGGGCCACAATTCCATCGCCGTTTCCGGCAATGTTCTGCGCGACTATCTGACCGACCTGTTTCCAATTCTGGAGCTTGGCACCTCGGCCAAGATGCTGTCGATCGTAAAGCTGATGAACGGTGGCGGCATGTTCGAGACGGGTGCTGGCGGGTCTGCGCCCAAACATGTTCAGCAACTCATGGAAGAAAACCATCTGCGCTGGGATTCGCTGGGTGAGTTCTGCGCACTTGGCGAAAGCCTCAAATTCCTGGCCGAAACCAAGAACAGCGACAAAGCCCGTATCTTGGGCCACGCCGTTGACCGGGCGACGCAAGGCGTGCTTGATCACAACAAATCGCCCGAAGCCAAGGTCGGCCAGACGGACAATCGCAGCAGCCATTACTATTTCGCGCTCTATTGGGCACGCGCCCTTGCCAGCCAGAACGAGGACCCAGACCTCAGTGCCCATTTCGCGCCCATCGCAAAGGCGCTGGAAGACGACGAAGGCAAGATCCTTGCAGAACTGTCGGCGGCCGAAGGACAGCCTGCTGACCTCGGCGGCTATTACCACACCGATCCGCAAAAGACCGAAAGTGTGATGCGTGCATCACCAACATTGCAACGTATCTTGGGCTGATGCGGCAGAGAGGTGTGTTCCGGCAATGGCGGCACGCTTCCCGAGCGCAGGATCCTTGTCTCTCCACTCGTCACGGGTCTGGTGTTCATGTTGATGCTCGGGACCTACCCGGCGCTCGGCGGCTGATCTATGGCGAGCGGCTTTCCATCGTTGCGGTGCCGGGTATCGCGTTGGACACCTTTTGCTGCCGCAGGACAAAAAGGCAAGCGGTCCAGCGCCGGGCACCGTTTCACTATTCACCGGGTCCTGAAAAGATGGCATCAGATCTGAAGGCCAAGGGAAACAAATCCACGCGCAGGAGGCAGGACGTTGAGAGCTTTTGTGGCGGTGGTGATGATCCTGATCTCGCTTGCCGTGCTGGAATTCTCACGTCTCGGCGTCGAAATCCGGCGCTTTACGGTCGGGCAAACCCCGGTCACCGAATACACAAACTCTGGGCCTGACGGCCCCATCGCTGTCATCGCGCATGGCTTTGCCGGGTCCGAGCAGATGATGCAAGGCTATGCGCTGCCCCTCGCGCAGGCCGGGTACCGCGTCTATGTTTTTGAATTCCTTGGACACGGGCGTCATCCAACGCCAATGTCGGGCGATGTTGCGTCGGTAGACGGGACGACGCGGCTTTTGGTCGAACAGACGGCTGAGGTTATAGACGCAGTCAACCCTGACGGTTCCAAGGTGGCATTGCTTGGCCATTCGATGGCCACGGACATTCTGGTGCGGGTTGCAGCGGGGCGGTCTGACATTGGCCCTGTCGTGCTGATTTCGGCCTTCTCGAACGAGGTTGACGCCACGACGCCCCCCGACCTTTTGCTGATCTCTGGCGCGTGGGAGCCGCCACTGCGCGCTTTTGCACTGACGGCGTTGCGGATGGTGCAGCCTGATGCTGCGGAAGGCACCACCGCCATCGATGGTGACGTGCTGCGGCGTGCAGTCGTCGCGCCTTTTGCCGAACATGTCTCTGTTCTGCACAGCCGGGCCGGGCGGCGCGAGGCGGTTGGCTGGCTGGACCGGGCATACGGGCGCACCTCGGATGTTGCCATCCCGCCGACCGGCTGGGCCATTCTGGGGCTGTTGTTCGGGCTGGTTCTGATCTTTCGGCGCATCGCCTGGCTATTGCCTGCGTACGGCGAGCCTTCTGTCCGACCCGGCGCCAGCCAGATGGCCGTCGTCGTCATCGTGCCCGCAATCGTCGCACCGCTGATCGCCGTTCCCTTGAACCCCAGCTTTCTGCCGGTTCTGGTGGCAGATTATCTGGGTCTGCATCTGTTGGTCTATGGCATCTTGCAACTGGCGATACTTTGGCGATGGGGCCTGCTGCAGCGGCGGTTTTCCTGGGCGGCCTTTGGCCTGCTGATGCTGTGGTGCGCGGTCTTCGGCATGGCACTTGATCGCTATGCCGCGAATTTCCTGGCAACGGCCGGGCGGCTTTGGATCATTGCCGTCATGATGATTGGTGCCATTCCCTACATGGTGGCTGACTCGATGCTCACGTCGCGGGCCTCGGTACTTTGGCGTCTGGGCATCCGGACGGGGTTCCTGCTGTCGCTTGGGCTTGCGGTGGCGCTGGATTTCGAAGCGTTGTTCTTTCTGATGCTGATCGCTCCGGTTATGGTCTTGTTCTACCTTGTATTCGGCACAATGGGGAGGGATGTTTCCGTCCGGTCTGGACCGCTGTCATCGGGTCTGGCGCTGGGCGTGGTGCTGGCTTGGGCGCTGGGCGTCAGTTTTCCGCTGTTTCAGAACTGAGCGGGCATTTCAACCATATGGCAACGCTGGCGGGCGATTTCCGAACGATGCGAATATTGGTGGGCGGCCCTGATGTTTACGACCAAAGGCGCAGACGATTCCTGTGCCTTGATCGAGTCCTGTACGAAAAACCCCTGTAAGTGGCCTTGTGCGCCTTGCAGGTTGACCGGCCTGCTGATGTTGGGCGCGCAATCGCCTTCGGCATAATCGCGCGGCGCCTGCGCGATTGGGGAACCAACCCCGCGGACAACCGTTGATCAAGGCACGCACCAGCGTGGCGGCCCGAAAACGGAAAAAGGGCTAAGCCGGAAAGGACAGACCATGGCGAAACGAGTGCAATCACATGATGGACACCGTGACACCGACGACATCCTCGGAGCCAAGGGCGAGATCTCGCAAGGTGGCCGCGACGGTGGGCGCCTTGCCCGCGACATCGGTACGAAAGACGAGCTGAAACGCGCGGGCGAACGCCCAGCGGGGGCCACCCGCGTCAAGAAGGCCGACGAGAAAGAGGGCGGGTCCTGACATGGCGAAGCTGAAGGATGGCACTTGGGTTCTGGTAGCCGACAGCGAAAAAGCCATGATCCTTGCAAACCGGGGAACCGGCGATCCACCGGACCTGCGCGTCCTGCGCAAGACCGAGCAGGACAATCCGCCTGACCGCGAACAGGGCACAGACCGACCAGGCCGCACGCAATCGAGCCATGGACCCGGCAACGATGCTTATGACGAGACGGACTGGCACGCACTTGGCAAGGAACGCTTTGCTGGCGAACTGGCGGACCTGCTTTACAAGCATGCGCACGCGTCAAGCTTTGATGAACTGGTGCTGATTGCGGCCCCGGACGTTTTGGGTAATCTGCGCAAAGCGCTCCACAAGGAGGTGACCGACCGCGTGGTGGCCGAGATTCCCAAAGGTTTGACAAAGCTGCCACTGGATCAA
Source organism: Rhodobacterales bacterium (assembly GCA_038205925.1). Lineage (GTDB taxonomy): Bacteria > Pseudomonadota > Alphaproteobacteria > Rhodobacterales > Rhodobacteraceae > Pseudotabrizicola. The sequence continues at coordinate 17,805 of JBBRBJ010000061.1, forward strand.
TTGGAAAATCGTCTTCTCAAGGACCTGAAAGACGCCGGCTGACGCCAAAGCCAAATCGGTCTCGCCTAGTTGGCCCCATTACTGTCACGCGTGCCCCAACATGCGGCGCGGGCAGGTGCGGCCGATCCCCGCGGGCTGAAACAAGTGCCTCAACAGGCCGTCTTGCTGGGACAGTTCCGGTGTTTTGGCCAATCGGGGGAACCAAGCCGGCTTGCATAACGTTAGCAAGCAACGGCTTTCGAATTTCCGGAGGCAAGTGGCCATTTAAAAAAGGAGCACGGTAATGAGTGAAGGCGGAGCATTCAGAGGGCCCGTGCCCATCTTGTTGGCAATTGTGGCGGTAATCGGCTGGGGATATGCGCTTTACTTGGGCAGTGCGCGGTCAGAATTGCAAACCGAACTTGCGCAACAGAACCAGGCTGTTGGCACCCTGCAATCCCTGCGCGGCGAGGTCGCCACACTTACCTCGGACACGGCTCGACTAACCGACGAACGCGATACGGCAGGCACCAGCCTTGCCGAACAGAAACTGCAGTTGACACAGTTGCAGGAACAAATTTCTTCGGCTGAGAACGAGATCGAACAAAAGCGGTCCGACCTGACTGCCGTCGAACAGCAGGTCGCACCGCTGCGCGAGGAAATTGCGGAGTTCGACACCGCCCGCACCGAGGCGGAGGAACGCCTGTCCACAAGCACGCAGGAACTCGCCGATGTGGGCGAACGTCTTACCGAAGCCCGGGCAAGCGAGGCGGTCATTCAGGAGCAGCTCTCCGTTCTGACCGATGAGACGGCGCGGCTGACCGCGGGATCTTCCGAGGCTGAGGGTCGCGTGCAAGAGGCAAGGGACGCAGAGGCCTCATTGCAGAGCGCTCTTACCTCGGCGACAGCGGAACTCGATCGCATTACGGCAGAACGCGAAACCCTGTCCGAGGAGCTTCAGGACATGGCCCAGCGTCGCGATTTGCTGGAAACCGAGAATACCGCTGCGGCGGAACAGCGACAATCCGTGCAGGCGATCGTCACGCAGCTCTCGGAAGATCTTGCGACGCGAAGCGAGCACCTTGTCGAAGTAGAGCGGCGCATCGCCGAGCTACAGGGACAGGAAAACCCTGAGGCGCAGGCAACGCCTGAGACGCTGCAAGAAAGTGCGGAGGTGAAACAAACACCTGACGCACAAGTAACCCCTGATGCGCAGGAAAGCGCGGGGGCGCAGGCAACCCCTGATGCGCAGGAAAGCGCG
>JBBRBJ010000062.1:0-18411 GCA_038205925.1 Rhodobacterales bacterium
AACAGTGAAGCTTTTCCAAGATCATCGGTCAAAACACTCACGTGCCCAAACCTACCTGGCCAGATATGCAAACAGTCAAACGCCGAAACGCCCAAACCGCCCACATATCCCTTCATCACAATTCAATTTTCAAAGAGCGTGAGGACAAAACAAATCAGGGCGCTAGCTTCCTAGCGTTGCCTGAACCGCCGTATCTTCGGTATCTTCGAACGTTCGCTTCGGTCTGCGCATTCGCGCTTTCTTCCGTTTCCGTCCGCCGCCGTCGCTTCTTCGCTTCGGTGAGGCGGTATTTACGGAGGGATGCGGAAAGCCGCAAGAGGTAAAAACCACCTTCGTCGCATTATTTTCACAAAGGCGGAAAAACGCTCAAAATCTGGGGGTTGGCGCAACTTCAGGCACAAGTCGGGCAGCGGTGCGGTAATTTTCTTCCACCGTATCGGCGCAAACCGCATGCCGACTTGGCCGACTCAGGCCCGCGCGGCCACAGGGCGCCGCCAAGCAATCCTGACCAGAAGCAAAAGGACAACCGCCGCCGCATATAACAGCGGTTCGACCTGCCAACCCTTCACCAGAACAACGAAGTGCAGCGCGCCCGCCGCTGCCGCGACATAGGCAAGGCGGTGCAACCTGCGCCACGCCAATGGCCCAATTCTGCGAATCATGCCGTTCGTCGACGTCACCGCCAACGGGAACAGACACAACAACCCAACCATCCCCAGAATCACGTACGGGCGTTTGTACAGGTCAGCCGTGATCTCAACCCAGCGCAGCCCCATGTCCAGCACGATCCACGTCAGGAAATGCAAGCTGACATAAATGAATGCCGTGACACCCAAGGCCCGGCGAAAGCGGATCAGGTTCAGGCCCACCTTACGCAGAGGTGTGACGCAGAGCGATGCGATCAGGAATTGCAGCCCCCAGAGACCAAGGCTTGTTTCAATGGCTTTCACCGGGTCGGGGCCCAGCGTGTTGCCCACGGCTGCCCACACTAGCCACGTCAGGGGAATCAGCCCCCCGATCCAGACCACGGCCGTTGGCACCCGGCGCAGAACCCCGTTCAAGCGGTCCATCAGAAATCTTTCGTCAGATCCTGACCCGCATACAAGCTTGCCACCTGTTCACCATATCCGTTGAACAGCAACGTATCGACACGGCCGGCGAAAAGACCTGCTCCGATCCGCCGTTCGCTGGCCTGGCTCCAGCGGGGATGATCGACTTCGGGGTTCACATTGGAATAGAAGCCGTACTCGCGCGCGCTTTGCATGTTCCATGTCGATTGCGGCATCGTGTCGGTCAACCGGATGCTGACGATCGCCTTGATGGACTTGAAGCCGTACTTCCACGGCACCACCAAACGGATCGGTGCGCCGTTCTGGTTGGGCATCAGGTCGCCATACAGACCAGTCGCCAGAATTGTCAGCGGGTTCATGGCCTCGTCCAGACGCAGACCCTCGCGGTAGGGCCAGTCGAGCAACCGCGACTGCTGGCCCGGCATCTCTTCCGGGCGGACGAGCGTTTCGAAGGCCACGAACTTGGCACCCGGCTGCACACCCACCTTGTTCAGAAGATGCGCCAGTTCAAACCCAATCCACGGCACCACCATCGACCACGCCTCGACACAGCGAAGACGGTAGATGCGCTCTTCCAGCGGTGCGCCTTGCAGGATGTCTGCCAAAGCATAGGTTCCGGGGCGGTCGACCATTCCTGCGATCTCGATCGACCACGGCTCGGTCGTCAGAAGCCGTGCGTTTCGGGCGGGATCACCCTTGTCGGTGCCAAATTCATAATAGTTGTTGTAGGTCGTGATATCGGCAAGCGAATTCGGCGCCTCGTCAGTGGAATAGGCGCTTTTGGCGGCATCCATCTTGGCCAGCGCAGGCGAGGCGATCAGGGCCGCTGCCCCCGCCATAATTTCCCTGCGCGTCAGGAACGCATGCTTTGGCGTCACATCCGACCATTTCAAATCTGACTTAAACCGCATGGACCAAACCTTCCTGGATATCCTGTCACTGACAAACATGTCAGCGTAGGCCGAAAAAGCAAAACAAACCGCGTCACATCTGCGGGACGGCTTTGAAACATGGCCGAAAGCCGTTTCTGCAGATAACGCCAGATAAACTCATCTCACACGTAATTGACTGGAAATTGCCGATGCCCGGTGCTTAGGCGGCGCCGCCGCGCTGTCAAGGCCTGCGCAAGAAGATGTTGGGGTGATCTGCGCGCGCCACCGACCCATATAAGGCAGGCCAACACGGCTTAACGATCACACGGGAGTGACACCAATGATCCGCAGAACTTTCCTCGCACTGACCACCGCACTGGCCTTCTCCGCACCGGCTTTTGCCGGCGGCCACTCCAAGGACATTGTCGACACCGCTGTAGGCGCCGGCAATTTCACCACGCTGGCCGCAGCACTGGGTGCCGCAGGTCTGGTCGAAACGCTGAAGGGCGAAGGCCCGTTCACCGTGTTCGCGCCGACTGATGCTGCCTTTGCAGCCCTGCCCGCTGGTACGGTCGAAGATCTGCTCAAGCCCGAGAACAAGGACAAGCTGACGGCCATTCTGACCTATCACGTCGTCCCCGGCAAAGTGATGTCGACCGATCTGACCGAGGGCATGATGGCCGCCACAGTGAATGGCGCTGACGTGACCGTCACGCTCGATGGTGGCGCCAAGGTCAACGGCGCCGTCATCTCGACCGCCGACATCGAAGCGTCCAATGGCGTGATCCATGTCATCGACACGGTGATCATGCCGCCGATGTAAGGCTGGACTCCAGTATTTGGGAAGGGGGGCGGATTTTTCCGCCCCTTTTTCATTGCCCGGTTGCCGATGTGATCCCCTCAGACAAAGCATGAAAAAGGGGGCCAGAGCCCCCTCATTCGTCAGTGAATGACGGCCTGCAGAGGTGGTTCACGGCGTGAAGCGCTGACCCTGTCGCCAATCATCAGCCCGTCAGGCCCGGCCGAGACGTGAATCACCGCCCCGTCCAGCACATCGCCCGACAAGATCATCTCGGCCAGCGGATCTTGCAAATGTCGCTGGATCACCCGCTTCAGCGGCCGGGCGCCAAAGATCGGATCATAGCCCTCATCCGCGAGCCAGATCCGTGCCGAAGGATCAAGATCGAGCACAATCTTCCGCGAGGCCAGACGCGCATCCAGCCGATGCATCTGAATGTTCACGATACTCGACATATCCGCGCGGTCCAGGCGGTCAAAGATGATCTGCTCATCCAGGCGGTTCAGGAATTCGGGGCGGAAATGTGCCCGCACTGCCTCGGCCACCTCGCGCCGCGCAGCAGTAGGATCAGCCCCCTCGGGCAGTTCGGACAGCGCCCGCGCCCCAAGGTTCGAGGTCAGGATGATCAACGTCTGCTTGAAGTCGACCGTGCGGCCCTGACCGTCGGTCAGAACCCCATCATCAAGCACCTGAAGCAGCACGTTGAACACATCGGGATGGGCCTTTTCCACCTCGTCGAACAACACCACCTGGTACGGGCGGCGGCGAACGGCTTCGGTCAGCGCACCCCCCTCATCATAGCCCACATAGCCGGGGGGCGCCCCGATCAGTCGGGCAACCGAGTGCTTTTCCATGTATTCAGACATGTCTATCCGGACCATCGCCGCGTCGTCAGCAAACAGATACTCGGCCACCGCCTTGGTCAGTTCGGTCTTGCCGACCCCCGTGGGGCCAAGGAACAGGAACGACCCGAGGGGGCGGTTCTCGTCATTCAGTCCGGCCCGCGCGCGGCGCACGGCGTTGGCAACAGCCGTTAGTGCGGGCATCTGCCCGATCACGCGCTTGCCCAGTTCTTCCTCCATGCGCAGCAGCTTTTCACGCTCGCCCTCCAGCATCTTGGTGGTGGGGATGCCGGTCCAACGCTCGACCACTTCGGCAATCTGCTCAGGTCTGACAGCTTCCGAGACAAGGGCCTGCCCCTCACGCGCCTCGGCCTCGGACAATTGCTTTTCCAGACCGGGGATGCGGCCATATTGCAGTTCGCCCGCCTTGCCGAAGTCACCTTCACGCTTGGCTTGCTCCAGTTCAGCTCGGGCGCGGTCCAACTGCTCCTTCAGCCCACGCGCAGCCTCAAGGCTGTCACGCTCGGCCTGCCATTTGGCCGTCATCCCGGTGGATTGTTCTTGAAGATCTGACAACTCCTGCTCAAGTTTTTCCAGACGGTCCTTGCTGGCGGCGTCGTCTTCCTTTTTCAACGCCTCGGATTCGATCTGCAACTGCAGGATCTGACGATCCAGCTGGTCCAATTCCTCGGGCTTGCTGTCCACCTCCATCCGCAGGCGGCTGGCGGCCTCATCCATCAGATCGATTGCCTTGTCAGGCAGGAACCGGTCGGTGATATAGCGGTGTGACAGCGTCGCCGCAGCCACCAGGGCGCTGTCGGAAATGCGCACGCCGTGGTGCAATTCATACTTTTCCTTGATCCCGCGCAGGATCGAAATCGTATCTTCGACCGTCGGCTCACTTACCAACACGGGCTGGAACCGGCGCGCAAGGGCCGCGTCCTTTTCGACATATTTGCGATACTCATCCAGCGTGGTTGCACCCACGCAGTGCAGTTCACCCCGCGCAAGCGCAGGTTTGATCAGGTTTGCCGCATCCATCGCGCCATCCGATTTGCCCGCGCCGACAAGCGTGTGCATCTCGTCAATGAACAGGATGATCTCGCCGTTGGCCGACGTGACTTCGGAAAGAACCGCCTTCAGCCGTTCTTCGAACTCGCCCCGGTACTTGGCCCCTGCAATCAGCGCGCCCATGTCCAGCGCCATCAGCTTCTTGTTGCGCAGGGATTCCGGTACATCGCCATTGATGATACGCAAGGCCAAGCCTTCGGCAATCGCGGTTTTACCTACGCCCGGCTCGCCAATCAGGACAGGGTTGTTCTTGGTGCGGCGCGACAGCACCTGCATCGTGCGCCGGATTTCTTCATCCCGGCCGATAATGGGGTCAATCTTGCCCTCGGCTGCGGCCTCGGTCAGGTCGCGTGCAAACTTCTTCAGCGCGTCATACCCGGCCTCGGCGCTGGCCGTATCGGCGGTGCGGCCCTTGCGGATGTCGTTGATCGCCGTGTTGAGGTTTTGCGGCGTCACGGCACCCGCGACCAGCGCATCCTTGGCTTTGCCCGCAACCATCGCCAGAGCCATCAGAATCCGTTCAACCGGCACAAAGCTGTCGCCCGCCTTCTTGGCCAGTTTTTCGGCCTCGTCCAGCACCTTCACAAGGCTGCTGTCGGTAAAGGGCTGGGCATCGCCCGTGACGCGCGGCAGCTTTTTCAGCGCAGCATCCACCGCCTCAAGCACGCGCGCAGGTTCGCCCCCGGCGCGGCGAATAAGGTTTGCGGCCATGCCCTGATCGTCATCCATGATCGCTTTCAGCAAATGCTCGGACGCTATGCGCTGATGGTTTTCGCGCATCGCGATGGTCTGGGCTGCCTGCAAGAAGCCGCGCGACCGTTCCGTGAATTTCTCCAAATCCATCGGGTCGTCTCCTTTTGATTAGCACCGCTTGCCCGTGCCCAGTTCTGGCACACAAGTCCCCGGCCTTGACCTGAAGATGGGGCGCCGGACGGCTTGATGCAAGATTGCAACAAGTCTGTTGCCCAGATTCTTGTGGCACCTCACATCGACGGATTCTTGCCGATCAAGACATCTGCGGTCGGCGGGATCGGGCCATGCTGTGGCCAGCCCTTCCGATGCGGGTTGCGGTGCTGGGGGCGCGGGCCATAGGTCAGAGAAAACCACAGGCGTCATCGGTCGCGCCTACCTGAAAGCTAGAAAAAAGGGCCACCCATGCAGGAAATGCTACAGCCGCTGATACACAAGGCGGCCGTTCATTCGATCTCGATCCATGTGGCACGGGCCGGAATTTCGATCGGTGACGCGGCTGAGTTACTGTCGCTGCCGGATGGCCGCATCGGTGTGTTCACCCGGTTGCGGCGGCGGTTTCTGGGCGTATTTCCACGGCAGGTCAACGTGATGATCGGTGCCCTTGGCCCCCACGCCGCCACCCTGATTTCACCTGCGGTGGAACGTGGTGAGCAGTTGCGCGTCCGCATCGTCGGCCTGACGCCCGAGCATCTTGCCGTGCCGCCCCAGGGGGCGGAGGTACACATCTCGGTCTGGGGCGATCCGCGCCATATTGCTGTCTGGGAGGATGACGGCACAGTCACGACGCCGCCCGCGCTGAAATCCGAAGACTCGGCCTAAAGCTCATAGCGCACATAGGCAAAGGCGCTGCCGTCCGGCGCCCAATTCGGCACGTTCATTGTGCCCTGCCCGCCCGTACACGAAACAAGGCGCTGACAATCTGTCCCATCCGGGTTCATGCGCCAGATCGACACCGGCAGGTTGGCCGGATGCCCCACTGTGCCCGGCGGATAGGCAAGGTAGATCACATGCCGGCCGCACGGCGACGGGTGGGGGAACCAGTTGACATGATCGTCGGCAAATACCTTGCGCTGATGCGCCCCGTCCACCCCCATCCTCCAGATCTGGGCATGGCCGTCCCGGTCACAATTGTAGTAGATGGACGTCCCGTCGGCGGCAAAGTCGGGACCGTCGCAATGCCCTTCGCCAAAGGTCAGCCGCCGCTCGGGGCCACCTTCGGCGGGCATGGTATACACATCGATCACCCGGCTGCCTCGCGCGGCCACATAGACCAACGTGGCGCCATCGGGAGACCAGCCATGCCACCAGCTTGGAGCCTTCGGTGAGACAAGCCGAGGCGCGCCGCCCTGCGCCGAGAGCACATAGATCTCGGACCCATGCCCGCGGTGATGGCTGGAGATGACGTAGCTTTGACCATCGGGTGAAATGCCATGGTCATTGTTCAATCGGGTCAGGCCATCCAGATCAATCGCCACCAGATCCCGACGATCAAGCCCCACACGGAACAACCCGCCATCGGCATTCACCAGCAGATAGGTGCCGCAGGGCGACCAGTTCGGCGCCTCGATAAGTCGGTCCGTCTGCAACAGGCAGCGCGCAGTCGCGGCCGCCATATCCCAGACCTCTAGAAACGCTTTCATTGGCGGGATTTCGGCTTCAGCAACTTGGCCGGGCGCAACCCCTCGGCCGCCTTGAACAAGCCAAAGCTCTGATTGACGTAATTCACCACGCCCGAGATCTTTTCCATATAGGCCGCCAGTTCCGGAGTCTTTTCCGCCTCGACCACTTGCACAGGGCGCGAGGGGTCGTCGCCCTCGAACTGACAGTAAAACAGCGGCTCGCCCCGGCGCAACACAATGTCCTTTTCAGGTTCGTGCCACTCGAACGCCCACATCAGGGGGCGCGGCCAGATATTCAGCGGAAAGCGCCCGCCGAAAATGGTACCAGGCAAAGGATCCTTGCGGTAATGCGCAAACGTGCCGAGCTGGGTGATGTAGCATACCTCATCACAGATGAACGTATAGGGCAGCGACAGTTGTACCGTGGGACGGTCGGGGTAGCGCCATTCTGCCTCGTTCACCAGGGTCAGCAATTCGCCCAGCTTGTTCGCACGGACCGGGCTGGACGTGCCAAGGCGGTTGACCAGTGTGCCCTTGCCCTTGGCATCGCGGGCAAAGCCGATTTGCATGTCAAACGGGCATTTCACCATGAAGTAGCGACTTTCCAATTGCACCACGGCGGGGCAGCGGCTGGCGCTTTTGGCATGGGTCTTGTTGGTCTGGCGAAACAAGATGCGTTCGGGCGGATCATACAGCACCGCGCCCTTGTCGGACGCCAGAAACCACCCGACCGTCAGCGGACCCGATTTCGGGCCATCCATCGGACGCTCAAAGGTGATGTTGAAATCCATGCCATGCCTCATGCGATTTTTTTACGGCCAACGTCCGTCTTTCCGGCCCTCGCGTCAAGCGCGCTTGGCTAATGCGAAGACCGTTCTCCAAGGGCCGCGCGCAAATCGCGTACGCGCCCCGAATCCGTGCGCTGGCCGACGCGCGGGGCAAAGCCGAAATCCACGACCCGCCCAGACCCGACAGAGGCGATCGCGCAAGACGAATGCACCTCCTGCGGGGCCAAACGTGCCAAGGCCGACACGCCCTCGGCGCTGATCCCGGAACCCGGCATGATGATGATCCGCCCTTTGGCCCGGGCCATCAGGGCCTCGATCTGCCCGGTACCATCTGTTGCCTTCAACGCCCCGCCCGAGGTGAGGATTCGGTGGAATCCCAGGTCAATGGCTTCCTCCAGCGCCTCGGTCGGGTCGGGCGCCAGATCAAAGCAGCGGTGCAGCGTCAGCCCCATATCTGCGGCATGACCAATCAGAAGGCCCAGCACATCAACATCCAGCCGCCCGTCGGGAAGCGTAGCGCCAAGGACCACGCCCTGAAGACCTGCCTCACGCGCGGCGTGAATATCGGCCTCCATTACCGCCATCTCATCGGGCGACCAGACAAAATTACCCGCGCGCGGGCGGATCATTGCAAACACAGGCACGCCCGAACCAGCCGCACGCCGCATCATCCCGGTTGAAGGGGTCAGCCCGCCAAGATCAAGGCTGGAACACAACTCGATCCTCCCGGCACCACCCCGGATTGCCTCGGCCAACCCTTCGGTGGTGTCCACGCAGACTTCGACCAGAACGCTCATGCCCCGAACCTTTCCCTTCCAGCTTCGGCCGCGCCGATCAATCCCGCCTCGGGCCCGCACAGCGCCGGAACCAGAACGGGCAAACGTACTGCCCGCAAGATGGACGCCCGAACGCGGCTATCCAATATTGCAATCAGCGCAGGCACATGCGCAAGCCCCCCACCCACGGGCAGAATGGATGCGCCCGTGACATTGATCACCAGCGCCAATGGCGGGGCAACCAGATCCACCCAGCGGGCAATGGTAGCCCCGGCCTGCGCCTGCCCCGCCTGCCATTCGGCCAAAATTGCGGTCGAGGGGGCGGCAATCCCATGAAGGGTCAGATGCAACTTTTCGATCCCGCGCGCGCCACCTATTGCATCGACACAGCCGCGCAAACCGCAGCCACAGGGAAAGTCCCAAGGGGGTGCGATGACCGGGCCGTGCCCCCATTCTCCCGCATAACCGCCCGTGCCCGTGACCAGTCGCCCATCAATCACCAGACCGCCGCCCACCCCGGTGCCAAGGATCACGCCAAAGACCGTCCGGTGCCCGCGCCCCGCGCCAAGGCGCGCCTCGGCCAACGCAAAGCAATCGGCATCGTTCAGAATCAGCACGGGCAGGTCGAGTGCAGCCCTCAGCGTGTCGGCCAGCACGATGCCATCAATGCACGGAATATTGGCCACTTTGATGGCTCCCGTGTCGGGATCAACCACACCGGCGATAGCAATGGCAATGCCCCCGGTCGTGCGGCCCTGCACAAAACCGCGCAAGGTTTTGGCGAATGCCGCAAAATCGGTCTGTGGCGTTGGGGCATCGCCCAAGGCGGTCAGATGACCGCCCTCAAACGCCGCCGCCTTAATCCGTGATCCACCAATGTCGAAGCACACGATCATTGGCACTCCCCTTTTCTCGGCCCCGGTTGCCTATGGCTTGACACCTTGGTGGCTACATCGCAAGACGCCCCTGCACCAGAAGAAGGCCTCCACCGATGTCAGATGACCGCCTGATCGTTGCCCTCGACGTGGCCAATATCGTGCAGGGTCTGGACCTAGCTGCGCGCATCGGCGACGCCGTCAGCTTTTACAAGATCGGGCTGGGGATGCTTACAGGCGGAGGTCTTGCCCTTGCCAACGAGTTGAAACAGGAACACGGCAAGCGCATCTTTCTGGATATGAAGCTGTTCGACATCGGCGCCACGGTCGAGGCCGCCGTGCGTGGCCTTGTGCAATACGATCTGGACTTCCTGACCGTGCACGGCGACCCACAGGTGGTGCGCGCCGCTGCCGAGGGGCGACAAGGCTCAGTCACCAGGATCCTTGCCGTGACGATCCTGACCTCGCTCGACCGTGCGGATCTGGACGCCAATCTGATCAGGGCGGGCGATGTGCGCGAGATCATCCTGGAACGCGCCGCCCGCGCGTTCGAGGCGGGGGCAGATGGCGTGATTTCCAGCCCGCAAGAGGCCAGCCTGATCCGTACCCTGCCACAAGCGCGGGGCAAGCTGATCGTTACCCCTGGTGTGCGCCCGGCGGGCAGCGCCCCGGGTGATCAAAAGCGTATCGCATCCCCGAAGGACGCAATACGAGACGGCGCCGACCATATCGTCGTCGGTCGCCCGGTCTGGCAGGCAGCCGATCCGGCCGCAGCGGCACGGGCGATCATCGCAAGTCTTGGATGAATCGGGACTTCTCTATTCGTTGATGTCGCGGTCCCACAATTTTACCTGACCCGCCCGCACCCCCAGAGTGCGTCGCAGCAGCACCCAAGCCAGCAGTGATACGATAGCAAATGCCACCAGCAGCACCGGCAAGCTTCCCCCAAGCACCGACAGGCCCAGGCCTGCGCCCACGACCACCGCGCCGATCGCAAAACCAAGGAAGATATAGCCTGGCACGATCACTTCGAGCACGCCCAGCGCAAAGCCTGCCACGATCCAGACCCACCAGATGGCCCACATCACACCCGGCCCTTCAGCATCTTGAACGCATCGGCAAAGGCATCAAGCGCCTGCGCCGGGATCAGGATTGTCTGTTTGCCCGTGCCCTGCGCCACCTTTGACAGCGCCTCTACCTGCGCAAGTGCCAGTTGATACTGCGCTGCCTCAAGCCCCGACTCGCGAATGGCAACCGCAATGGCGCTGGTGGCATAGGCCTCGGCGTCCGCCGTGATGCGCTTGCCCTTGGCCTCTTGCTCGGCGGCGTAAAGCGCCGCATCGGCGGCCAGTTCCACCGAACGGCGCTTGCCCTCGGCTTCGGTCACCTGCGCGCGGCGCGCGCGTTCGGCGTTCAGCTGCTGCAACATCGCAGCGCGCGTCTGCTCATCCAGATTTACATCCAGAATTTCGGCCCGCGTCACCTCGACCCCCCAGTCGTCAACCATGGCCGTAACCTGTTCGCGCACCCGTTCGATCAACTGGGCACGGTTCGACTGAACCTGATCCAGTTCGATCTTGCCGATTTCACTGCGCACGATGCCTGCCACCGTGGTTGCAATGGCGCCGTCCACATCGCGAATGCGGTAGACGGTCTTTTCCGGCTCGGTGATACGGTAGAACACGCTGGTCTCCACCTTGACGAGCACGTTGTCGGCCGTGATCGCGTCCTGGCTCGCGGTTGGCAACTGTCGTTCGAGGATGGAAATCTTGTGCGCCACACGGTCAAGAAATGGCACCACGAAATTGATGCCGGGCCCAAGCACCGACCGTAGCCGCCCAAACCGTTCCACCACGTGCTTTTCCGCCTGCGGGACAATCCGCACACCCAGAAAAATGCACAGGATGATAAAGACTGCAATCGCCAGAAACACCGCGTTGCCACCAATCAGCTGATCGCCCGTCATTTTGTCAAAATCCCTGATCAAACATGCGTCTGCGTCGAACATGGCGATTTGGCGGGCAATGCGCAAGCAGCGGGATGATACGGCGCCTTCGGACAAATCCTCGGGCATTCATCGCAGGAAATAACATCGATATGATGTTTTATCCCGTTCAGTTACAAAAAGTCGGTGATTTCTTCGCGATAAATCCATATTGCATGAAGCCTTTGCCCCGGCTATTCGGCACCATGGGCCGCCCCCGGCAGCCCGATGAAGGCGCTGAAGTGGCTTTTGATGGAACACGCCCCGCTGATCATCCAGCCCCGACCCGATCCGTGGGCCACAGACCGGTTTCAAACCTGTTTCTGAATACCGGCCACGGCACCCTCGGCTGGACGATGGCGGCAGGTTCGGGTCGCGTCCTGGCCGACGTGATCTCTGGCCGTGCGACCGAGATCGAAAGCCGCGACCTTGGCGTCGCCCGCTATTACAGCCCCTCCAGCCGTCGCGTCTGCCGCGCCAACCCTGCCCCTGCCCTTGCCTGACCGTTGTCCATTGCTGCTTTCCAAAACTAACGACAGAGGCTTCGACACCTTTGGCAAGCGAGACGTTTCCCCCTGTGCGCCAAGGTCACAAGCGACTATGCTTAAGCGATCATGCCCGCCCTGTGCCGCGACTGCCTGACCGAGTTTGCCACCGGCGCGCGCTGCCCTGCCTGCCGCAGTCCGCGCGTTGTCGCGCATCCGGAACTGCTTGATCTGACCATCGCGCACATGGACTGCGACGCCTTTTACGCCTCGGTCGAAAAGCGCGACAATCAAGCTCTCGCAGACAAGCCCGTGATCGTGGGCGGCGGCACGCGGGGGGTGGTCTCGACCTGCTGCTACATTGCACGCATCCGCGGTGTGCGTTCAGCCATGCCGATGTTTCAGGCCCTGAAGCTGTGCCCTGACGCGGTGGTCGTCAAACCCCGCATGTCTGTCTATGTCGGGGTCAGCCGCCAGATCCGAGCCCTGATGGAGGAAATGACCCCCGCCATCGAATCTTTGTCGCTCGACGAGGCGTTTCTGGATCTGACCGGCACCGCACGCCTGCATGGCGCACCCCCTGCAGTGATGCTGGCGCGCCTTTTGCGACGGATAGAGGCCGAGGTGGGCGTCACCGGATCAGTCGGCCTGTCGCACAACAAGTTTCTGGCCAAGATCGCCTCGGACCTTGATAAACCCCGCGGCTTTTCCGTGATCGGGCGGGCCGAAACCGAAAGCTTCCTGCGCCCAAAGCCGGTCAGTCTTATCTGGGGTGTGGGCACGGCCACGCAAGCCGCACTTGAGGCCGCCGGCATCCGCACGATCGCCGATCTTCTACGCTGGGATCGCACCGACCTGACCGCGCGCTTTGGCCATATGGGCGACCGGCTGTGGCATTTGGCGCGGGGGATGGATTCTCGGCCCGTAAACCGGGATGAACGGGTGAAGTCGATCTCGAAAGAAACCACCTTTCACGAAGACACCTCGGACCCTGACCTGCTGGATGGCCACATCTGGCGGCTGGCCGAACAAGTCTCGGACCGGGCCAAGGCCAAACGGTTGGCGGGGCGCACGGTCACGCTGAAGCTGAAGAAAGGGAACTTTCAGACGGTCACCCGCAGGCACGCGCTGACTGATCCCACCCAGATCGCCGACCGCATATATCGCGCGGCGCGGGCGCTTTATGATCAGGCGGGGGTCAAGGGGCCTTTCCGGCTGATCGGCGTGGGCATTTCCGATCTGACGGATGAGGGCGGCGCAGACCGCGCGGGCGACCTTCTGGACCCCGATGCCGGCAAGCGCGCCGCGGCCGAGCGTGCGACCGATGCCATTCGCGCCCGCTACGGCCCCGATGCCATCATAAAGGGACGCGCGCTGCGATCCTAACGGTGATCCAGCGTGCAGCATGCCGAGACGGCCGCGTTGCCATCGGGCGCTTCAAGGAACATCCGCGCGGAAAACCCGTACTCGCGGTCAGACATGCCATCATTGCAAATCTCACGCGTGATGATCAGCGTGCGGTTCAGCGTCGGGCCTTCTTCCATTTGCACCAGAAAGCCTTGCTGCGCCACGGCTTCGGACACAACTGTCATGGGGATGGCACCGGTATCGGGGGAATTGAATTCGGCCCCGCGCGGGAACAGGCCGACGTTCCAGAACGGTTCGGTCCCGAAGCAGGACAGCGGGCGCGGCACCGCATACGGGTCAACGGGCGGTGCAGCCGCAAGGTAGCGCATGTTGACCCAGCCGTTTCCGTCGGGAATGCTGACCTTGCCCCATTTGCCATCGGGTGATGTCGCGATCACCTCGATGTTGATGGCAAAAGGCCCGATTTCGCCAACCGCCTCGGCAGAGGAAGAGGGCGCCGCGCGGATGTTCAAGACATCGGTCTGCGCCACGCCTTGCACCTCAAAGGCCGCGGGCAGGGTTTGCGCCCCGGCCGCGCCCGCAACCACTGCCCAAACGCCAAGGAAGGCTGCCTTTACCCACATTCTGATCATCGCTTTGCCCCCCAACTGACGGATGCATGCTTGCGCGTATAAAACTCACCCATCAGGCCGATAACCAGACAAATGACCGTCACCACCATGGGATAATGCCAGTTGCTGTAATTGGGATGATAATTCAGGAAGATGAACCCGCGCCCCTGATCGATGGTGTGAAACAGCGGGTTCCAATCAAAGAAATGTAGGATGTGCGGCGCGGCATTGGCGACAAACATCTTTCCCGACGCGATCATGTTGGCGCGTTGATAGATCTGCGACAGGACTCCAAAGAATTCGGGCTGCCAGGGTGTCGCCGCCTTGAACACCATCCCTACGGCAACGCCCGACCCCCATGATAGCAAGAACATGCCCACCGTTCCGACCGGGTCATGGATCGTGATCGGGTGGAAGATTGCATGATAGAAAAACAGCACCAGCCCCGCCGACAGCGTCTGCAGATAGAGCGAGCCCAAGGCCGCTGCCGAAATAGCGATAATCGGGTTCATTGGCGAATGTTTCATCATGGCCGACGTGGGCCCGTCCGCCCCGGTGACGGCGCCGATGGCCTTGGCATGCGTCATGAACATGAAGATGCCCGACATCACATACAGCAGAAAATCACCCCTGATTGCACTGCCGCGCATGCCCAGCAGATCGAACATGAGGTAGAAGATGACAACCAGAAGCACCGTCTGCAGCATGTTCATCACAAGGCCGATAACGGCGTTACCATGCGACCTTCGGACATGGCGCACCGACGCGTGGAATATCAATTCCAGCATCGCGATCGCGCTGCGGGCCGGTGTCTTTCTGACCTCGGTTCGGAACATCTCTGCGTCGTCCTCAATACTGGCTGCGGGATCAGGTGCGCTGAACCCCGATCCTACCGCAGGAAATCTTGCTGTTTCCTTTGCGTCAATGATAAGGCCACGGTGGGCTTGTGGCAACAGCCATGCAGGCAGCAGCAGTTCTGGAGGATAAATTGGATTTCGAGCACTTGGTCACTCAGATGCGTCGCCTTGCTCTTGAAGCTGGCGACAAAATCATGGAGGTCTATGACGGCCCGAATTTCGAGGTCAAATCGAAAAGCGACCTCAGCCCCGTGACCGAGGCAGATGAAGCGGCCGACGCCCTCATATCCGCCGGATTGCGCGCGGCCTTTCCCGAAGTGACCCTTATCACCGAAGAGCAGGCCGACAGCCATGCCCTGCGCGCCCGGACTTTTCTGATTGTCGACCCGTTGGACGGAACAAAGGAATTTGTTCAACGCCGGGGCGACTTTACCGTCAACATCGCCTATGTCGAAGACGGCGTTCCGCTGCGCGGCGTGGTCTATGCACCGGCCAAGGGCCGGCTTTTCTACACCACAGCCGAGGGCGCCTCGGTCGAGGAGACTGGCCCCTTTTCCAAGGAAACGGCAGGTGCATTGACGTACCTTGAAGTCAGCACTCCTGACAATGGCGCGCTGATGGTTGTCGCCTCAAAATCACACCGTGACGCGGCGACGGATGCCTACATCGGCCGGTATGCCGTGCGCGACATGACCAGCGCCGGCAGTAGTTTGAAGTTCTGTCTGGTCGCCACCGGGGAGGCCGATCTTTATCCGCGCCTTGGTCGTACGATGGAATGGGACACGGCGGCGGGCGATGCAGTCCTGCGCGGTGCGGGCGGCAAAGTGGTGCGATTCGACGACCAACAGCCGCTTGGTTATGGCAAGGAGGGCTGGGACAACCCGTTCTTCATTGCCCTGTCGCCCGGCGTTGACCTGAAGGCATGACGGATCTGCGCCTGTCGGTAATCGTGGTCAGCCGCCATCGGGCAGCCGCGCTGACACGATGTCTGACGGGATTGATGCAGCAAGACCATGTGGCGACTGAAGTTATCGTGGTCGCGGATCCGGCGGGAGTGGGGTTCGCCGCCAGTCTTGGGGCAAATCTCAAGACCGCGGTTTACGATCATCCCAACATAAGTGCGGCCCGCAACCTCGGGCTCTCATTGGCGGCGGGCACAGTGGTGGCTTTCATTGATGACGATGCGGTGCCAGAACCAACCTGGGCCAGCCGCCTGATTGCGCCGTTCATCGACCCTGGGGTGGTTGCCGCAACCGGGTTCGTACGGGGGCGCAATGGAATTTCGTATCAATGGCGCGCCGCAGAGGTGGATGCGATGGGGATGGACCATGCGCTGGATGTGCCCATGGAGGGCGTAACCCTGCGGGCGGGCACGCATGACCGCGCGGTCAAGACGCAAGGCACCAACTGCGCCTTTCGCGCGACCCGGTTGCGTGCGATCGGCGGGTTTGATCCGGCCTTTCGCTTTTTCCTCGATGAAGCGGACGTCAACCTGCGCCTTGCACCACTTGGCCTGACCGCCATCGTGCCCGATGCACAGGTGCATCACGGCTACCACGCCTCGGACAGGCGGCGCAGCGACCGCGTGCCGCTGGATCTGACCGAGATTGCCGCCTCGACCGCTGTTTTCTTGCGCCGCCACACACCCCATGGGTTGGCAGCTGCCAAAGCGCGCTTGTGGCATGATCAACGCAGACGCGTCCTGCGGCACCTGATCGACGGCCGGATCGAACCGCGCGATGTGGGCCGCCTGATGCGCAGCTTGACGCAAGGATGGGATACCGGGCTGGAGCGCGCGATGACCGCGCGGTCGCCTCTGCCCGACACCACCGTACCATTCCAGAAATTAGCTGGGTCTGGGCCACGGACAGGTACGTTTCTTGTCGGTCGCAGTTGGCAGCGCACAGCACTGTT
Organism: Rhodobacterales bacterium; assembly: GCA_038205925.1. Classification (GTDB taxonomy): domain Bacteria; phylum Pseudomonadota; class Alphaproteobacteria; order Rhodobacterales; family Rhodobacteraceae; genus Pseudotabrizicola. The sequence goes on from JBBRBJ010000062.1 coordinate 16,685, forward strand.
GACCGCAGCACGGGCACGGGTGCAGGCGGGTCAGATTGTCACGGTGTTGTGTCTGTCACCCGGATGGCGCCGCCACTGGCACAGCTTTGATTCGGCGGGATTCTGGGTGCAGACCGGTGGCTTGTGGGGCCGGGCCGCGCGTGACGGCCCACACCCCGGTCCACGCAGGCTTGTGGCGGTAGCACAGGCCGAAATTCGTCGCCTTGGCGCATTTCGTCCACTCTGACCGAACAACCATCGTTGCCATTTCAGCAAATCAAGACCTACATCAGGGTATCTGGCGCCAGAATATCGCCATTATCCTGAAACTAGGATACAGTCGCAAGACAAAGGGACGGGCGCGAAAGCGCCGCAAAAGAAATCAGAGTGGGTGTGATGTCAAAAAAACGAGTATCCAAAGCAATTTTTCCTGTTGCCGGTCTTGGAACGCGCTTTCTTCCGGCGACCAAGTCGATCCCCAAAGAAATCATGACCCTCGTTGACCGTCCTCTGATCCAGTACGCAATCGACGAGGCGCGGGCCGCCGGCATCAAGGAGTTCATCTTTGTGACCAGCCGCGGAAAATCCGCGCTGGAAGATTACTTCGACGTGGCGCCAGAACTGGAAAGCGCACTGCGCAAGGCAGGCAAGGACCAACTGCTTGAGGTGCTCAAAGACACCAACATGGACAGCGGCGCCATTGCCTACATCCGTCAAAACCGCCCACAGGGTCTGGGCCATGCCGTCTGGTGCGCCCGCCGTTTGATTGGGGATGAGCCTTTTGCCGTGCTGTTGCCCGATGACGTGATCGCCGCTGAAAAACCCTGCTTGCAACAGATGATCGAGGCGTATGAGGAAACTGGCGGCAATATGGTCGCCGCGATGGAAGTATCGCCCGAAAAGGCGTCATCCTACGGTGTGCTTGATGTCGCCAACGACATGGGCTCGATTGTCGAGGCCAAGGGCATGGTCGAAAAGCCTGCCAAGGGCACGGCGCCGTCCAACCTCGCGGTGATCGGGCGGTATATCCTGTCGCCCAAGATCATGACCAACCTCAACAAGATGAAGCAAGGTGCCGGCGGCGAGATCCAGTTGACCGACGCCATTGCCGAGGAAATCGGCGAGGGCAAGGTCTACGGCTATCGCTTCCGCGGTCAGCGTTACGACTGCGGCTCAAAGGCGGGCTTCTTGCAGGCAACGGTGGCCTTTGGCCTTGCGCGACCCGAATTGCGCGAGGAATTCGACGCCTATCTGCACGACATGATCGCCATGCAAAAGGCGGCTCAATAAGCACCTTGGCGTCGGCTTTTATTGTCGATGTGACCCGCATTGCCTCACGCCTTGGGCGTGGGGCTTTGACGGGTATAGACCGGGTCGAACTGGCCTATATCCGCCATATTCCCAAAACAGGCGCGCCGACGCACGCTCTTTTGCGCACCAAGGCGGGTATTCTGCTGCTGTCGGCTGATGCCTTTGGCATGATCGAGACGTGGGTCGCAGGCGCGCCAATCCCATGCGCGCGCGATCTGCTGGCGCGACTGACTCGGCGGCACGACCATAGGCTTGGGCGCATTGAGACGGCCCTGCGCCGCTTTGCCACCCTGCGCACGCCAATCGTATTTGCCGGTGCGGCCCTGAGACGAAGGGTGCCGCAAGGGGCGGTCTATCTGAATGTCGGTCACAGCAATCTGTCGCCACGCATGATGCAGGCCCTTGGGGCGGTGCCGGGCCTGCGGCGGGTTGTTCTT
>JBBRBJ010000063.1:0-18348 GCA_038205925.1 Rhodobacterales bacterium
AAGAAGATAACGGCCAACGCAAGAAACATGCGGCCGATATCGGAATGGTTGACGGTGGTGAACCACCCCCGCCAACCGGGATCAGAGGCCCAGATCCGCGACAGTTCGCGGTGGCGGCGCAGGGCATTCATGGCGCCACCCCTGCGACAAAGGCCGACCATCCCGCTGCGTCATGCGCAGTTACAGTGAAACGGTGGTTCCGGTAGCCCGCACCACTGAATTCGGCGCTGCCGCCCGCATAGTCGCCGGGGGTGTTGGCCTCCAGCCGCAAAACGTTGACGTGGCCGGGGATCGCGTCAAGCTTGCCCGCAAGGCGCGGCACCCAGAAGCTGTGGATCACGTCGAGGGTGGAGATCCGTACGTCAACCGGGCGGCCGGCGGGGATGTGAAGGACATCTTCCGTCTCGCGTCCCGGCAGGCCGGGATATGCGAACCGCCAGGCCCACTGCCGCGCCTCGGCCTCGACCGTGACCAGATCGGGTGCCGTGCGGGGCAACAGGCGCTCTCCGATGATCAGGCCGTAGGCCAGAAGAGCGGACAGGACGGTGACCGGGAACACCAGCCCAAGCCCGACGATCCAGCGTCGTTCGAGGTGGCGGTCGTGGCGGTCGTCTGAGGCTGAATCATCCGCCCCGCGCGCGCGAAACGCCAGCACCAAGAGCGTCATGACAAGACCAAAGATCACACTGGCACCGGCCAGCAGCACCCACCACAGTGTCGCGATGGTGGCGGCCGCTGGCCCTGCGGGGTGAACAATTGACAGACTTTCTGTGCAACCCGCGAGAGTTAGAAGCGTTGATGCCAAGAGCCGTACAGTGTTGCTCCCTGCAGGAAGGTATCCATGATGTCGCCAGAACCGATCAAAACCGAAGCAGACGCGCTTGTCGATCCCGTTTCCACCCATCCCGATTTTGACAAGACCGTATCGAGGATTGCCATTATCGGCCACCCTATCCACGCCATGACGGTGGCCTTTCCCGTGGCGCTGACATTCTGCACCTTTGGCGCGGACGCGCTTTACTGGTGGTCGGGGGATGTGTTCTGGGCGCGGGCAGGGGTCTGGGCTGCGGGCACGGCGTTTCTTTTCGGGCTTCTGGCCGCGCTGTCCGGTACGATGGAACTGCTTCTCGTACCCGGCATTCGTATCAGATCTTCTGCCTGGACCCACGCGATCATCGCAATCCTTCTGTTGTCCCTGCTTGGTGCCAGCTGGGGGTATCGCATGACGGGGTACCAGACAGCCGTCCTGCCCTACGGACTTATGTTGTCTGCGTTTAACGTCATTGTGGTGGCTGCGACGGGGTGGCACGGCGGCAAGCTCGTTTTCGACTATGGGTTGGGGGCTTCGAAGAATAGCTGACCACCGTAGGGTTGCATCAGCCAGTCCGGCAGAGGGATCATTTGCAGGTCGGGCTTCGCGAGCACGAGGGTCAGAATCGCAAAAATCGGCACCATGAGAAGCATCAGTGGCACCGCCGGCTCGGGCGGGATGTGTGTGCCTTCGGTTTCCGAAACTTCAACAAGAGTGTGCCCGACCCATCCGTGAAACGCGACAAGAAGCGCCACGAAGACCAGCTTGGCGAAAAGCCACGGCACATAGACTTCGCGCAAGAAGATCAGGGTGGTGCCCGAGCCGATGGCAACAAGGCCAGCCGGCGTAATCGCAAAGATGTAGCTGTAATGTGTGACCCGGCGGATTCGGGTGTAATCGGCCTGGCCAATCGCTGCATCATGTCGGGAAAGCAGCAAAGGCAGCGCAAAAAGACCACCGCACCAGATGACTAGCGCCGCGATGTGGAGGCCTTTGAGGTGGGGGATAAGCCCTGTGACAAAGTCGATCATACGTGCCGGTCCGCCATGGAAAGCCAGCCGCGCCTTGCTATCAGCGCGCCGATAACGAGATAGGGGATTGCGGCGGGAATCCACATGATCAGGCCGCCAAGCTGTTGATCGGCAAGCGGGGTAAAGCCCCAATCCATCGGTGCGATCGCGTGGATCGCGTAGAGTGTGTCTGGCGCAAAGGTCAGCAGTGCGCCGAGCAAGGCCATTTGCATGAACGCTGCCCAGACGAAGAGGATCGCTCTGCCCGGCGCCTGCGCCGGGTGCAGGACAGCGCGCCAGAAGGCTACGGCGGGAACGAGGAGCGTGACCTGCATCAGCCAATATACCGCGACGTTCGACATGGCTGCATCATAGGCGCCCGGCAGATGCCACAGCCAAAGCGCCGCCGTCGAAATCACCAGGCTGGAAAGGGTAAACCTGCCGCGTCCCGGACGTATTGCAAGCGCGATCAGCGGCGCAGCCGCGCCAATCAGCAGGACATGATGAACAACGCGCGCCGAAAAAAGGGCGGCTGACAGCGCGCAGAGGGGCGAGATGAAGGCGATCACCAGCACTACAACCGCCGCAGCACCGGGTGCGCGCCGTCCAATCAGGCAGGCGAGTACAAACAACGCCAACAGAAGCGCCGGATCGAAATTCCATCGCATCCAGATATCTGCCGGCAGCGGGGCAGGTCCGCAGTAAAGGCTCCCCGCCAGTGCGGGTTCCATCAAGGTTGACCCAATCGGTAGGCGACCACCTGATCGGAGACCTGCGGTTTCAGAATCGAGTTCCCGCCAGCGACGAAGACAACATAGTCGACCCCCTCATGCGTGAAGACGGCAGGAATGGCCACGGATGGGGCATCGACCAGATCGGACCACAGTTCCGTCCCTGTAGCGGCATCAAGTGCCCGGACACGGGCATCCATCGACGCGCCGATGAAGACGACGCCCCCCGCCGTCACGACGGGGCCGCCCAGCGTCGGAGATCCCCAGTCCGTCAGCCCGTAGAACCCCCATTGCTGCGACAGACCGAAGGGCACTTCGTAAAGACGCTCACCCGTTGCAAGGTCAAAGGCCGAGAAAGTGCCATAGGGCGGTTCCCAGCAGGGCAGGCCCAGATCGGTGCGCCACTCCCTCAGTTCGATCCCGTAGGGCGCGCCCTCCTGCGGATAGAACCCGGCTTCGTTGCCGCTGCCGCCATTGATCTGTTCATATTCCTCGCGCGGGATCAGGCGGATGATCTGCACCACACGCATTGAATTCACATACAGGATACCGGTGCGCGGATCGACCGAGGCACCGCCCCAGTTGTTGGCCCCGGCCGTGCCGGGAAACAGGAACGTCCCTTGTACCGACGGCGGCGTATAGATGCCCTCATAGCGGTATTGGTCGCGTTCCCGCGAGCATTGGCCAAAGCTGACGGCATCCGCGAACCCCCAGACGTCCGGCATCTCGAACGGATCGTTGGTGGGCGGAGGGGTCAGGACAAAGGGCTGGGTCGGGGATGCAACCTCGCCTTCAGCGTCACTGGCGGGAACGGGGCGATCTTCGATGGGAAAGATCGGCTCACCCGTCTCGCGGTTCAGCACGAAGATGAAGCCCATTTTGGTGGTCTGCACCAGCGCGGGTATCGTCTGGCCGTCCCGTTCGATATCGACCAGCGTCGCGGCGGACGGGGTGTCGTAGTCCCAGATGTCATGGCGGACGATTTGTTGGCTCCACCGGACCTCGCCGGTTTCCACGTCAACGGCGGTGACAGAGGTGGCCAGCGGGATCGGATCGGTCCGGTTGCCGCCCCAGTAGTTGGGGCTGGGCGACGACACAGGCACATAGACCAGACCAAGTTCGGGATCGGCCGACATCGAGGTCCAGATGTTTGCGGTGCCGGTGACGGGGATCAGCGCGTCGGGGATGAACGCGAGGTCCCATTTCAGCGCGCCGGTACGCGCGTCAATCGCCATCAGGTTGCCCGGCGGCGCCACCGAATAGGCCCAGTCGTTACCCGCCCATCCAAGCATCAGGGTATCGCCGACAACCGTCGGCGGCTGCAAAAGCGAGAAGGGAAATTTGTCGTTGACCGTGTTCCACTGATTGACGTTCAGCACGCCGCCTTGGGCGAATTCGGCACAACGTTCGCCGGTGTCGGCGTCTACGGCATGCAGTTCGGCGTCCATCGTGCCAAGGTAGACGCGCTTTTCGCACGGGCCGGTCTGCCCGCTTTCCCAGTACGCGACACCACGATTTTTCAGGGCGGGTTGGGTCAGCGCCTCAAGCGTGGACTGGCTGTCATAGGACCAGCGTTCCGCCCCGGTCGCAGGGTCAAGCGCCAGAATGCGGTAAAAAGGCGTGCCAAGGTACAGTGTCTCGTTGGCATAAATGGGCGTGGCCGACCACACCGTCGGCGGCAGATCGCCCGATCCGTCAGACACGTCGCCGGTATGCACCTCCCATGCACGTTCCAGTTCGGTCACGTTTGCGGGTGTGAAACTTTCAACATCGGCAAATTTGGTGTTCGCAAGATCGCCGTTGAAAGTGTCCCAGCGAAGCTGGTCCGCTGCCGCAGGCGCGGCCAGGCACAGCGCTGCAATCAGCGGGCAGAGGGCATGTGTCATCAAATCTGTCTCCGTTGGGGGGCGGGAAGAAAAACGGCGACCAGCAAGCCCGCGAAGGCCAGCGCCATGACAATGGCGAGCACATATTGCATGAGGAAATAGCCGGCGAGCGCGGTCAGAACCGCTCCAAGGGCGATAAGAAAGGCAAGCGTGCCGAATAAAAACCCATCGAGGCGGGCAAAGGCTGCAAGAAAGCTGCCGGCCGTGACGGCGACCGCCCCGATCAGCGCCAGGAGAGCCCCTGTGGTACCCGCGACACCCGTGTCGGACGAAATGTACGCATAGGCCGCAAGCGCAATGCCTATCGCACCCAGCACAATCACGGGGAAATGCCTTTTGCGCATGGTTGTGCCTCCTCTGCGTGCGTCTGATTGAAAATCCAACGGGTCAGGGCGGAAAAGGTTCCGAGAAAAGTGGTTTTTCGGGGTGCGGCAAGACCTTTGAGGACGTCCGAAGGTCGGTTTCCGTCGCCTGAAGGTGGCAGTCGGGACAAAAAACTTCGGTCAGATTGCGGCAAGCACAAGCGAATATCCGACGACTCCGACAAGGAAGGGCAGGAACCGACTTTGTTTCTCTTCCGGCAATTCTTCTTTCAACACATTCAGTACGATGCCCCCGGCAAGAAAGGCGAACAGGAAGCCGATTGCCACATCCGGCAGCCGCGTCACGGCGGCAATCGCCCAACCGGCAATGACGGCCGCAGCGATGATCCATCGCCCGAACCGATTGTATCGACGCTTGTGGTCGTGCCGCAAGCCGAAGTCAGTCGCCACCAAATGGGTGGCCATCGCAAAGAAAAAGAGAAGCAGCGACGCGATGCCAGTCTCATCGCGATGGACAAGCAGATATCCGATGAGCAGGTTATAAAGGCTGAACGACCCGATATGAATCCAGAACAGCCGGACGCCGACTGCATTGGCATCCGTGCCCTTTTGCGACTGAACGAGCGACGTCTTGGCATAACGCTCGAGTCCGAAAAAGGCGGTCAACCCTGCAAGCGCGAGGAGAAACACAAATTTTTCTGCCGTCTCGGGCGCGAGTTCCATTTCCTGCGCAATCGCTTGTTGATGTGCGGCGAGTTCGGGCAAAATGTGCAGGAAAACATACGCCACGGCGACACCGCCGGCTCCCGATTGCCAGGCGCTGCGGGGCAGACTGTCGAAGGTTCGCAACCGATTGCTGAAAAGGTGGATCAGCGCGAGCACTGCGGCGAGACAGGCGGTCAGAAGTGTCATGCCAATGCAACGCGCAAGGTGTCGTGGCGTTCCAGCGGGTGTTACGGTCGGACGCTGACCCATTTCTTTCGGTCGGATCGATCGAACGCAGACAGGTGCAGCCTGACTGCCCTGATTTTATTTTGCAATGACCGAAAGTTTACCGTCGTTTTCGAGGATCACGTAACGGACCTCATCCAGCCTGTCATACCCGTGTTCCCGCAAAGCTGCGTCAATCTCGTCCTCGAGTACGCGTTGGTGGCGCATTGCTTCCCGATGGTAGTTGCCGTCTGACGCAAGCAGGGTCGGCTCACTCTTGACGAGGGCCCGCACGTGCGCCGATCGCACCGAAGCCCAGGTGATCAGGAACTGCAGCATCACTAAAAGTCCAAGCGCCAACAGCCCATCGACAAGCGGCACGCTGGCGTTCAGCATCACCGAGGCCAGCGTTGATCCCAGTGCAACCGTCACGATGAGGTCAAATGCGTTCATCTTGCTCAGCGTGCGCTTGCCGGTAAGGCGAAGCATGGCGATCAGTGCGACATAGGCCACGATCCCGAAGACAATCGTCCGCCACACGCCGCTTGCACCACCAAAGAAAACCGCCTGCACAGGGTCAATCTCGGTCATCATTGCCATCCTCGTGCCGCGGGGTTGATCGCCAAGGTCACCTTTTGCGTAAACATCGGCGGCTTAGCTACGGTAGTCCGGGTTCTCGAAGCCGAAGTGGCATCCCGCCTTCAAGGCGTTGCGGTCGTTGCCGTGATTATCGTAACCGCCTGCCGCCTTCAGCATCCGCGCCAGATGCATCAGGTTCCATGTCATGATCGTGGTGTTGCGCTGGGTAAACGCGTTGTCAAAACCGACGCGGCTGCCATCGTCTTTTTCGTCACCATAAGACGGCCCCGGACCCGCTTCACCGATCCAGCCGCAGTCAGCCTGCGGCGGGATCGTATAGCCCAGGTGCGACAGGGCATAGCATATCGTCATTGCCGCGTGTTTGATGCCATCTTCGTTGCCCGTGATGACACTGCCGCCGACCTTGCCATAATAAATCGACTGGCCCTTGTCGTTGAGCAGGGCGGACATGCCGTAAAGCCGTTCGATCAGCACCCGGCAGACCGAGCTTTCCTCGCCCAGCCAAAGCGGTGTGCCGATGACGAGAATGTCCGCAGCCTTGACCTTTTCCCATACCTTCGGCCAGTCATCACGATCATAGCCGTGTTCGGTCATGTCAGGTTGCACACCGGGCGGGATGGAGTGATCGAGCATGTGAAGATGCTCGACAGTGATACCGGCGCGCGCCATCATGTCGCCTGAAACGTTTAGCAAAAGCCGGGTATGGCTCTGGTCCGCTGCCCGCTTCAAGGACGTGTTGATGAACAGTGCCGACAGGCCTGAAAAATCAATCGTGTTATCCGTGCACAGTTGCGCCTGCTGAGAGCTTAGCGTCATGGTGGCTGTCCTTTCGGTTGTGACCTGTGCTGGCGAACGTGGCCGGATCGACTTCCGGCCGCTGCGGTCTGCCCGCCAAGTGGGTTTACTCGGTCCTTCCTTCGTTTCGACCAGATGCAGGAACTGGCTGAGGACTGGCACCGTTTCCGGCTGATGCCGGAATTGGTCTTGCCGGGCCAGTTTAACACGGCGAGGGCGTGCGCCCAAGCCGTCACGACGAGGCAGATTGTCCGGACTGTCGCGGCCCGTCAGTTCCCACCCTTTACCCTTGCATGCCGATCTGTTTCGGCCCACCAAAAGAACCAGCGCTGCGGACAAACCGACACCACGTTTCAGAATTTCTCTGCGCCAAGCTTACCGCGCGTCCGCGCCACGGATTCGTCGATAAGCTTTTGCTCGGCGTCCGAAACCGGTTTTGGCTTCACATTGAGACGCGCCGCGAGGTCGGCATCCACACGGATCCTTGCGGCCATCGGGAAGTGATCCGAGCCGATGTAGGCAAGGCGCTCGATCGCAACCATGGCGATGTCCTCGGTCACATAAAGCTGATCGATCGGAAACCTCAGATAGAACCGGTTTGCGTCAAAGCTGGCATAGAACCCGCGTCCGATCCTCGGGTCGACATATTGACCGACATGCTTGAAGGTCCTTGACGTATCCGACCAGGCAACGTCGTTGAAGTCTCCGGTCACCACGACCGGAACGTTGGATTTTTGCGCGAACAATGCCGCGTAGTATATCTGCGCGTCGCGTTCCTTCGTATCCTCTCCCGGCACGGGTGGTTGGGGATGCAGTCCGACGAAGCGGAAAACAGTTCCGTCCGGGGCCGTCATCTGTGCAAAGACCGACGGTGTTTCGTCAGAGGTCAGCCGAACGATCCGGGCGTCGTCGGTGGGCAGCCGGGTTGCGAAAACCATGCCGTAATGGTCCGACTTCGGTTCGCGGACGACGGTGGTATAATTGGCCAGTGCGGGTTCGACAGCGTCGATCCAGATCTGATCGGTTTCCATCAACAGCAGGATGTCAGGGTCGAATTTCTCGATCACCTCAAGCAACAGGTCGTGTTGCCGGTTCTCCATCAGTACGTTGGCGGACAGCACCCTGATCGTATCCGATCCCTCCGGTGCCAGTTTCATTTCAACGAATGCGAAAGGCGTGTAGGGGTAGATCCGCCACAACTGATAGCCGGAGGCAGCCACCATCAGCACCGGCACCGCAAGCCGCGTTGATCCGGGCACAAACAGCGCAGCGATCATGATGGCGCCGCCAATGATCGCGATCTGCAATCGCGGAAAGTCCATGGCCCGGATCCACCAGATGTTCGTGTTCGACAGAGGCAGCACTGTCACGACAACCACGACAATTGCCAGTGTCCAGCACACTCCTGCAGCAATCAGGGCAAGGGTTTCTTCCGTGGGCATGTTTGGTTCTTCTTTCATTGTCGCGCGGCTCTGGCACCTGCCGGGCCCCCCGCTTTCGTTGAAAGCCTTTACTGGACCTCAGCCTGTCGCGAGACTTTCACCAAGCAGCCCGCGGTTCGACGGCAAGGTCGCCTGAACCGGCCCGGGGATCAAGCGTCTTTTCCGCGACCGCTTTTGGTGTTGAGTGCAGGCATCGACAGCGCGGCATGACCCTTGGGTGCCATGACGGGCGCCTTTGACAGGAAGCCGGGGTTTGTCGTGACTTCCCTTAAACGAAGGGGGCAGGCTTTGTGCGCGCGCCTATCTGCCCCGCGTCAACAGGCGTGGCAGGACAAGGGGGGTCAGATACATTGGGATCTGGTAGCAGCCGATGATCAGGAATATTTCGTCAGCCATTGCGGCCGGCACGACACCGATGAACAGCGCCGCGTTGCGGTTCCCCGACACCACCGCTACGGCAATCGCCTCGCGCGCGTCGGGCCATAGCCGGGCGGCCAGTGCCTGCAGCCCGAAGACAAGCGCCATCACCAGCGCCAGAACCATCGCGAAGTGCGCGGGGTCCGTTCGCAGCACATGCGCCGCTGACGCCATCAGCCCGATGACGACCAGCCCAAGCAAGACGGCCGTAGCCGCGTCAATCCGGGCCAGAGTGACGGGCGTTTCTGCCAGACCCGCGACATGGCGGAGCGCCATGGCCGCGCCACCCGCCAGCCCGATCGCCAGCAACAGCGACAATGCGGCCCCCGCCACCTGGGCGACGGTCCCGAAGGCGGGGATCAGCAGCAGCACGGGCAGCGACGTCAGCGGCAGCAAAAGCGTGCCCAGCACGGTCTGGCGCAGCGCAAGTTCGGGCGCGCCGCCTGTCATCAGCGTGATCGGCGCGGCCCCGACAATTGGCGCTGCGGCCAGTATCAGGACGATGCCTTGCGACAAAGGTTCCGCCGCAACACCCGCCATCGCAAGGACGACGAAGGCCGCGACCGGACAGGCGATCTGCAAGGTCGCCGTCAGGCCCAGTGCGCGGCCGCGCCCGCCGCGTGGCAGGGCGAATGCTGCGGGACCAAGCCGCAAGACGGTCAAAAACAGCAGCGTGATCACCAAGGACCAGACCAGCGGGCGCACGGCCTGCGCCAGACCCGGCAGAGAAAGGCCAAGCACCAGCCCCGCGATCAGCACGATCCGCGCGTGCCCCGCGACAATCCGTGCCGCCGCGTCGATCACAGCGCCGCAGCCGCGCGCGAAGCCTGATCGTAGCTGCCCGACAGCGCCCGCATGAGGGCGGCGGTGCGGCTCAGCTCGGCCGGGTCGAGGCCCACTTGCAGGGCGGATTGCACCAGCAGCGCCTCGCGTACCTCGGCGTAACGTTTGCACAGGGTGGCACCTTCTGGCGTGATCTCAACTGTTTTTTCCTTGCCTTTCCGGCCCGCGCGCACCAGTCCGGCCTCGGTCAACTTGCGGATGGCGTAGTTGGCCAGATGCGTATCCTCGACGTTCAGGATCAAGCAGACCTCGGCCAGCGTCTTGGCGCGATCACGGTGGTGGACGAGGTGAACGATCAGCACCTCCAGCGGCGACATCGCGGGGCCGCCGGCGGCGGTCATGCAGCGCACCATCCAGCGGTGATAGGCCTGGCCCATCATTGTCACCGCGAACTCGATCTCGGACAGCGCGGGCAGCGAGGAATTCGCCAGATGCGCCGACGATACGACAGGTCCGACCCCGGGCTTGGGAAGGGGGGGCCCGCTCATCGCGCCATCATCGTCGAGGGAAGCCAGAGAGCGATCTGCGGAAAGACCGTCAGCATCACCGTGGCCAGAACGAGGATCAGAAAGAACGGCAGCGCATAGCGCGCAATCGAGAAGATATCGCGCCCGGTGATGGATTGCAGGACGAACAGATTGAAGCCGACAGGAGGGGTGATCTGGCTCATCTCGACCACCAGAACGAGGAAGATGCCGAACCAGATCGGATCGATGCCCGCCGCCAGAACCATCGGCAAGATGACCGAGGTGGTCAGGACGACAATGGAAATGCCATCCAGAAAAAAGCCCAGCACGATGAAGAACAACAAGAGTGCAGCCAGAAGCGCATAGGGCGAAAACTGCTGCTCGCCGATCCATGCGGCCAGACTGCGCGGGATGCCTGTATAGCCCATGGCCCCGGTCAGAAAGGCGGCGCCCGCAAGGATGAAGGCGATCATGCAGGTCGTCATGGCGGCACCTCGGACGCTGTCCCACAGTCCGGCGCGTGTCAGGCCGTTTGAAGCGAGTGAGATCGCAAGCGCGCCAACCACGCCCACCACCGCAGCCTCTGTCGGTGAGGCGAGACCGGCGTAAATGGAGCCTATGACGCAGACGATCAGCGCAAGGGTCGGCAGGAGCAGCAAGGCACCGCGCAGTTTTTCGCGCAAAGGTGCGGGCGGCTCCTGCGGAGGCATCCGGTGCTTGTTGAGGGTGGCCCAGATCATGGTGTAGCCCGAGAACATGACCGCCAGCATCAGGCCCGGCAGGACGCCCGCCAGAAACAGGCGCGCGATGGATTGCTCGGTCGCGGCGCCATAGACGATCAGGATGATCGAAGGCGGGATCAGAAAGCCGAACGTGCCCGATCCTGCCAGCGTGCCAATCGACATGCGGTCGTCATAGCCCCGGCTGCGCAGTTCGGGCAGCGACATGCGCCCGACTGTTGCCGTGGTCGCGGCAGACGAGCCAGAGACGGCAGCAAACAGCGCGCAGCCCAGGATGTTGACGTGCAACAGCCCGCCCGGCAGGCGCCGGGTGAAAGGCGCAAGGCCCCGGAACATGTCGGATGACAGCCGGGATCGAAACAGGATCTCGCCCATCCAGATGAACATTGGCAGCGCCGTCAGATCCCAGATGTTCAGCGCGCCCCAGACTTTGGTCGCAAAGACAGCGCCGACGGGGGCGGAGGTGGCCAGAACCATGGCGGCAAGGCCCACGGCGGTCAGCGCGAAGCCGACCCACAGCCCGAGTGCAAGGCAAATGAACAAGACGGCGACAAGGATAAGGGAAAGGATACCAAGATCCACGTCAGTGCCCCTCCATCGCATCGATGCTCTTGGAGGCTTCGGCAGCAATGAAGGCGGGATCCCGCCCGCGCAGGGCGGCGACAAGCTCGTCTGTCAGGGCCACGGCAAAGATTACAAGGCCGAGCGTCATGCCACCCTGAGGCAGCCACAACGGGATGCGGATCATCCCGAAAGAGACCGAGTTGAACTGCCAGCTGTCCAGCGTCTGCAACCATGAATGCCAGGCCGCGAACAGCCCGAGTGCCGTGGCGGCGGCAACCACCAGCAGCGTCAGGGCGCGCGCGCCTGTTGGCGGCAGCGCGCGTGCCAGCATGGTGACGCGCACATGGCCTGCAGCGCGCAATGTCGCGGGAAGCGCCAGAAAGGCCGAGGCGACGAACAGGAAGCCGCCGATTTCGGCCAGCGACGGCACGGAAAGTCCCAGTGCGTCCGCGCCAAACCAGCCAAGCACCCGGTCGATGATCCGTCCTGCGACCTGGAACAGCACCAGCCCTGCGATGGTCACCATTGCCATGACCGAGGCGATCAGCGCCGCGCCGTATAGCCCGTCGAGCGCCTTGCGCATGACCAGAGCCTCCCCGATGAATGATTTTTGAAATGTATGCGGAAATGACCGGGCCGGGCGCTCTGGCCCGGCCCGGTCGTGGCTCAGTCGCGGTAGGCGGCGATGATCGCAGCCCCGGTGTCACCGGCCTCGGCCAGCCATTCCGCTTCCATTGTGGTGCCCGCTGCGGCAAGTGCGGCCGACATCGCCTCGGACGGCGCGACCACGGTCATACCGTTTTCGGCCAGTGCCGCGATCTGGGTCGCTGTCTCGGCTTCGGACATCTCCCAACCACGGGTTTCGGCGGTGGCTGCTGCGGCCATTACCGCGGCTTGTTCGTCGGCAGTCAAAGCATTGAACGCGTCGGTGTTCACGAACACCACGTTCTTGGGCAGCCACGCCTGCACATCAACGTAGACGGTCGTGTAATCCCACGCCTGCGACGACACGCCGGTTGAAGGCGAGGTCATCATCGCAGCGACACGACCCGTCGCAAATGCGGTCGGGATATCGCCCGCTTCGACCTGTGTCGGGATCATGCCAAGGATCTGTGCAATGCGCTCGGTAGCGGTGTTGTAGGCCCGGAAACTGACGCCTTGAAGCGCTGCGGGATCGGTGACTTCCTTGGTCAGGAACAGCGACTGGCCCGGCCATGGCACGGCAAATAGCAGCGTCAGACCTTGGGCCGCCATAAGATCTTTTACCGCGGGGCGCGATGCCTCCCACAGGGCGCCGGCATCGTCATAGCTGTCTGCCAGAAAGGGGATCGAATCGACGCCGAAGACGGCATCCTCGTTCGAGAGGCGCGAAAGCAGGATCTCACCGATCGGCGCCAGACCGCGACGCACGCTGTCACGGATCTCTGCATGGCCGAACAGAGAGCCTGCGGAATGCACCGTGATATCAAGGGTGCCGCCGGTGGCGGTGCGTACATCATCGGCGAAGGTCATGATGTTCTGGGTGTGGAACACGGCATCGCCATAGGGCGTCGGCATGTCCCAACTGGTTTGGGCGATTGCGGGCGAGGCCACCGCGAGAGCCAGGGCGGCAGCAGCCAACGGACGGAAACAGTAAGTCATGGCTAGTCTCTCCTGTTGAATCGTTTGTGCTTGTCGCAGCATTTTGACGCAGCGTAATTGAGAGGTTGACCAGTCGCTCGCAATTTGTCAACAAAATGTCAACGATTTTGGAATGGGTGCATTGCAGCCCGTTTCACTGCCCGAAATGCGGGCAAGTCATCACGGGGGAGCGGACAATGGCCGATCAGCACACGCAGGGCATCTGGGATTTCTGGATCGACCGGGGCGGCACCTTCACCGATGTCGTGGGCCGCGCACCTGACGGATCGCTGAAGCCACTCAAGCTGCTGTCGGAAAACGCGGAAGCTTATACCGATGCCGCGATCGAGGGGATCCGGCGCCTGTTGGGAGGTGCAATTGATCCAACGCGGATCGGGACCGTCAAGATGGGCACCACCGTTGCCACAAATGCGCTGCTGGAGCGCAAGGGCGACCGCACCATGCTGCTGATCACGCGCGGTTTCCGGGACGCGCTGCGCATCGCCTATCAGGCGCGGCCCGACATCTTCGCCAAGCAGATCATCCTGCCCGAACAGCTTTACGAGCGGGTGGTCGAGGTCGCGGAAAGGCTGCGTGCCGACGGCTCGGTCGAGGTGGCGCTGGAACTGGACAGCCTGCGTCCATTGCTGGAGGCAGCCAAGGCCAACGGGATCGGATCGGTCGCGATCGTGCTGATGCATGCGTGGAAGAACCCCGCGCATGAGGCCGCACTGGCCCGGATGGTGCGTGCTATGGGCTTTGCCCAGGTTTCGGTCAGCCATGAAGTCAGCCCATTGGTCAAACTGGTCGGGCGCGGTGATACAACCGTGGTCGATGCGTATCTGTCGCCGATCCTGCGCCGCTATGTCGCTCGGGTGGCCGATGCGCTGGGTGCTACCCCCGCGGGCGTGGCTGGCCCGACGCTGCAATTCATGATGTCGTCAGGCGGGATGACAGCGGCGGAGCGGTTCCAGGGCAAGGATGCCATCCTCTCCGGCCCGGCTGGCGGTGTCGTCGGTATGGTGCAGACCGCGCGCGCGGCGGGGTTCGACCGGGTGATCGGCTTCGATATGGGCGGCACCTCCACCGATGTGGCGCACTGCGCGGGCGCCTATGAACGCGCTTTCGATACCGAGGTAGCAGGCGTGCGCATCCGGGCACCGATGATGCGCATTCATACCGTGGCGGCGGGCGGCGGATCCATCCTCCATGCCGACCCGGGGCGCTTCCGGGTGGGTCCCGACAGTGCAGGCGCCAATCCCGGCCCTGCCTGCTATCGCCGGGGCGGCCCGCTGACGGTAACCGACGCCAACGTGATGCTGGGCAAGTTGCGCCCCGAATTCTTCCCGCGCGTGTTCGGCCCCGGGCAGGACGAGGCGCTGGATGCGGAGGTGGTGAAAGCCACTTTCGCCGAAATCGCCGGCCGTGAAGGCAAAAGCGCGGAGGAACTGGCCGAGGGGTTCCTGACCATAGCGGTCGAGAACATGGCCAATGCGGTCAAGAAGATCAGCGTCCAGCGCGGCTATGACGTGACGCGCTACCTGCTCAATTCCTTTGGCGGCGCAGGCGGGCAGCATGCCTGCCTCGTAGCCGATGTGCTGGGCATGGAATCGGTTCTGATTCATCCGCTGGGCGGCTTGCTCAGCGCCTATGGCATCGGATTGGCGACCGTCTCGGCCAGCCGGCAACAAGGTCTGGTGCAGGCTTTGAAGCACGATAACAAGCCTGTCATCGACGCGTTGGCGCGCGATCTGACCGCCGAGGTCATGGGCGCGCTGGCCGAACAACAGGTGCGCGAGGTCGACACCGATACCCGTTTGCATCTTCGTTACGCAGGAACGGATTCGACAATCGAGGTCGCCTATGACGGCGATATGGAGGCCGCCCGCGTCGCGTTCGAGGCCGCACACAAGGCGCAGTTCGGCTTCGTCAGCCCGGAAAAGCCGATCACAGTCGAGGCAGTGGAGGTCGAGGGGCGGGAGCGCGCTACAAGCCGCGCCGAGGCCACGCCGGACGAAGCGCCCGAAACCCGACCCGCGACCGACCGGCATTTCCCGATCTATTCCGGCGGCGCATGGCACGAGGCAGGCGTTTTCGTCCGCGAGGGGCTGACCCCCGGTAGCGCGATCAGGGGTCCCGCGCTGATCATCGAGGCCAACCAGACGATCATCATCGAGCCCGGCTGGACCGCCCGCCTGACTTCTGCCGACCATGTGCTGATGACCCGTCACGAGGCGATGGCGCGGGATCGCGCCGCGGGCACGGCCGAAGCCGACCCGATCTTGCTCGAAGTGTTCAACAACCTGTTCATGAATATCGCCGAGCAAATGGGCGTGGCGCTTCAGAACACTGCGCATTCTGTCAACATCAAGGAACGGCTCGATTTTTCCTGCGCAGTGTTCGATGCCTCGGGCGCGCTGGTGGCCAATGCGCCGCACATGCCGGTGCACTTGGGCTCGATGGATCGCAGCGTCGAGACGGTCATTCGCCTGAACGAGGGCAATATTCACCCCGGCGACGTGTTCGCGCTGAACGCGCCCTATAACGGCGGCACCCATCTGCCCGACATCACCGTCGTGTCGCCGGTGTTCGATGACGCAAAGGACAAGGTGCTGTTCTGGGTCGCCTCGCGCGGGCACCATGCCGATATCGGCGGTACGGCGCCCGGCTCCATGACACCGCTGGCCACCACGGTTGATGAGGAAGGCGTGCTGATCGACAATTTCGTGCTGGTCGAACAGGGAAAGTTTCGGGAAGAGGCGCTGCACCACTTGCTGACCGATCACCCATATCCCGTCCGCAATGTGGAACAGAACATCGCCGACCTGAAGGCGCAGGTTGCTGCCAACGAACGCGGCGCGTCCGAATTGCGGCGGATGATCAGCGAATTCGGGCTGCAGACCGTGCAGGCCTATATGGGCCACGTGCAGGATAATGCCGCCGAAGAGGTGCGCCGCCTGATCGGACGACTTGACGACGCCTCTTACGAGTACGCGACCGATACAGGTCAAATGATCCGCGTCAAGATCACCGTCGACCGCACAGCGCGCGAGGTGACGGTGGATTTCACCGGAACTTCGGATGCAATCGCCAACAACTTCAACGCCCCCGAACCGGTAGCGCGGGCGGCGGTCCTTTACGTGTTCCGCGTGATGGTCGAGGCGCCCATCCCGATGAATGCAGGGTGCCTGCGTCCGATCAAGATCATCATCCCGGATGGCTGCATGCTGAAACCGGCCTATCCCCGCGCGGTCGTGGCTGGCAATGTGGAGACCAGCCAGCATGTGACGAACTGTCTGTTCGGAGCGCTGGGCGCCATTGCCAACTCGCAGGGTACGATGAACAACCTGACCTACGGCAATGAAACCTATCAGTATTACGAGACTCTGTGCTCTGGCTCGCCTGCCGGACGGATGAACTCGGGCGCGGGTTTTGCCGGCACAAGCGGGGTGCATGTCCATATGACAAACTCGCGTCTGACGGATCCGGAGGTGCTGGAAATGCGGTTTCCGGTGTTGTTGGAGGAATTTTCGATCCGGCAGGGTTCGGGCGGAACGGGAGCATTCGACGCAGGCGACGGCACGCTGCGTCGCACGCGGTTTCTGGAGCCGATGGAATGCGCGCTGCTGACCTCGCACCGGAACCGGGCGCCGCAGGGGCTGTGCGGTGGCGGCGAAGGGCAAGCGGGCGTGAACCGCGTCTACCGCAACGACGGCACGGTGGAAGTGATGCCTGCTTGCGCGCAGACCGTCATAGAGGCGGGCGAGTGCATAGAGATCCAGACGCCGACCGCCGGGGCCTTCGGGCGCGCCTGAAGCGCAACCGCGCAGACGCGGCCGCAGGGGCCATCGGGGGTTCTGGTCGGGGTTGCGCCTTGAAGGAATTTTGCTCAGGGCCGTCAGCGGCTTCTAGGCTAAGTCATTGGTTCAGATAGATATGGAGGCGGGTATCGCTACCATAGTCATTGATATTGCTAATAAAAAATAGAAATACGTCACATTTACCGCCGTTCCCGATAGCGAGGAATCAGGATTCGAACCGACAAATACGGGTCCAAAGATGCGGCACAGCGCATCTTCGCCTTTTAGTTGCGGCGGCAGGGTACACAAATCCCGCCGCCGATTCTTGGCACAGTGACCAGAACGTCAGAAGCCCGACAGGCGCACTAGAACCGTTGCCGTGCTTGCACCCGCCGCAGCAACGGCAACCCCGATGCGGGTGTTGTCGGTTGCGGTCGTGGTGGCAAGGCCGGGTGTCGCATCCCAGTAGACCGGCGCGCCAAGGGTGAAGGCATCGGCCCCAACCTTGGGCAGTTCAAAAACGCCGGTCGTGGTCAGGTCAACCAACGCACCAGACGCGGCGGAACCATTGGCAATGCCGATGATCTCACCGGCGATAACGACACCGCCAGAGGCGACGATAGCAGGTGCGGGGATGGTCAGGTTCGACCCGGCTTGAACAAAGTTTTTCATTACAGACCTTTCGAGGTTGAGAAGGTGATTTTGGAAGCGGGACGGTTAGCCGCCGCGCTGATTTGAGAGTCGATCGCGGCAAGCGCGCGGGCCATCTCGGAGTCGGATTTGTATTCGATCCTTTCGCCGTTGCTGTCCTGCACCGATCGCGTGCCACTGAAGCGCGCATCCTGAAGACGGTCGCGCCATTCTGTGAGTTGCGCTAGGGATGCCATCAGGCGGCACCCGTTGCAAAGTAGGCGCCGCGCCAGTCAGCCCAGCCGGAACCAAAGTCCAACCAGGCGCGATACTTCAGCCCCAATGTGTCCCAAGCTTCCTGCCGCTGGATCTGCACGCCCTGCGCTGCGGCAAGGTAGCCATACTGCAGCGAAGGCACGCGGGCGGGGTCGGCCAGCAGATACCAGGCGTTGCCGGTCAGGCGCGGCTCCACAACCAGAGTCAACTTGCCCGCGAAGGCCGCAACATCTTCGGTCGTGGCGGGGTAGATCGTGGCAAGCAGCATTTCAGCCGCGGTCTCCAGATCCGGCGAAACGACAAGGAACTTTGGGCGGGCGTCGATGATCGTCTTGCCGTCGAGTCCCGTGACTTTTCGCATGGCCTTGCGGGCGTTCAACAGCGCAAAGCCTGAAAGTAAGCTTCCCGTGGTTGCATAGTTCCCGCGCGATGCGTGAAATACTGCTGTGCCGTCCGACAGTGC
>JBBRBJ010000064.1:0-17528 GCA_038205925.1 Rhodobacterales bacterium
CAGACGCGGCCGCTCAGGCCGAGGGGGCGCACGCCCCGTCAAACGGGGATACAGGCCGTGATCCGGGCGCCTACAACAAGGGTCGCCGCTATGATGGAGGAACTGCGGCCACCCGGCCCACGCCCAGAAAAAGCACGTCCAGCCGCAGCGACAGCATCGGAGAGGCCTTCGCCAAAAGTTTTGCCCGTCAGCTTGGCACCAGATCCGGGCAGGCGATCGTGCGCGGTGTGCTCGGCTCGATCTTCGGCAAACGTTAAGGTCTGCACTTGGCAGCCGCCCGGATTTTGCTGCTTGGGGCCCTAGGGAAAACGCCCCCGGTTTTTCTGATCTCGCGTGCAAAGCCCTTTAAAGTGGGCGCATCTTCAATTTGGTCAACCGGTTCTCGCGGCGCTGTGCCACCTCGAAGCGAAAGCCGTGAAAGCTGAACGCCTGGCCCTCGTTCGGGATGGTCTGAGCCTCGTGGATCACAAGGCCTGCGACGGTGTTGGCCTCGTCATCAGGCAGGTTCCAGTCCATCGCGCGGTTCAGATCGCGGATCGTCATGGACCCTTCGACCAGATAATCGCCATTTTCGGCCCTTTTCAGCGCCGTCTCTTTCAGGACCACGTCAAACTCATCCGTGATCTCGCCCACGATTTCCTCAAGAATGTCTTCCAGCGTCAGCAAGCCCTGCAGCGCGCCATATTCATCGACCACCATGGCAAAATGCGTCCGGCGTTTCAGAAACTCGCGCATCTGTTCATCAAGGCAGGTGGTTTCGGGGATGAAATAGGGCTTCATCGCCACCTTGACGATATCGAGATCCTTGATCAGCCCCACGTTGCCTTCTGTGCCGCGCACCAGACGGTCCACCTCGCGCAACAGATCCTTGGCATGGACAACGCCCAGAATGTTTTCCTCATCGCCGCGAAACAGCGGCAGGCGGGTGTGCGACGAGGCCAGCACGCGGGTCAGGATTTCATCGGGCGAAAGATCCGCGTCCAGCATCTCGATGTGACGGCGGTGACGCATGATTTCGTCGACCGTGCGGCTGCCCAGATCCAGCGCGCCCAGCAGGCGGTCGCGGTCTTCCTTTTCGACGGCACCTTCGGAATGACCAAGCGAGATTGCCCCCACGATCTCTTCACGCAGCGCGAGGATCTTGCCCTCGGGGTCGGCGCGTACGCCAAAGAGGCTGAGGATCACGCGCACGAACGCGCGGACAACACCGACGATTGGCGAAAAGATCAGGATCAGCACCCTGATGATCGGCGCAACCTTGATCGCCATGCTTTCCGGCGCGATAATGGCAAGCGTCTTGGGCAACACCTCCCCGAATATCAGCACAAGGATCGTCATGCCCAGCGTGGCAAAGGCGACGCCGGAATCCCCAAACGTCCGTGTCATCAATGCTGTCGCCAGCGACGCCGACAGAATGTTGACCACATTGTTGCCCAGCAGGATGGCGCCGATCATGCGCTCATTGTCTTCGGTTACCTTCATCGCGGATACGGCGCCGCGTGACCCCCTGTCGGCAATGGTTTTCAACTTGGCGCGCGACGAGGCCGTCAGCGCGGTTTCAGACCCGGAAAAGAAGGCCGACACGACAAGAAGACACAAGATCACTGCGGCGGTCAGCCAAAAGGCGGAATCAAGGGCGGCATAATCCATTCCAGTCATCTGTCCTGTTCAATGTGTGCGTGTGGTTATGTAAGGTGCCGTGATGAGGTTCAAGAACTCTTGACGCGTTTTGCCAAAGGGTGATGCGTCAGAACGAGCGCTTTCAGATGCTCATCCAGCACATGGGTATAAATCTCGGTCGTGGACAGATCGGCGTGGCCCAGCAGGGTCTGGATCACCCGCAGGTCCGCACCCCCGGCCAGCAGATGCGTGGCAAAGGCATGGCGCAGCGCATGCGGACTGACCCGCGCGGCTGAGACGCCGGCAGCCAGGGCGATGGATTTCAGCATCAGATTGAAGGTCTGGCGCGTCATGTGCCCTTCGGCGCCAGTTCCGGGAAACAGGTGGCGCGAGGGCGCCTTGCCGTCTTTGCGCCCCCGGTCCTCTTGCGCATCGCGGCACGACAACCACTGTACCAGCGCCACCCGGGCGGGTGTGGACAAGGGCACCATCCGCTCTTTGCCCCCCTTGCCGCGCACCAGAATCATCCGCGGATCGCCGCGCGCGGCTGCCACAGGCAGGGTGACAAGTTCGGTCACGCGCATGCCGGTGGCATACAGCACCTCGATCAGCACAGTGCTGCGCAGGCGGTCCTCTGGCGTGCGGCCATGGGCGCGCGCGGCATCGAGCAGGCGCGTCACCTCGGCCTCGCTCAGCGCATCGGGCAGACGGGGCACCGCGCCCGGCCCCTTGATGCGGATCGCAGGGTTGTCGGTCCGCCAGCCTTCTTCATGCGCAAAGCGGAACAACTGGCGGATAGACGACAACCGCCGCGCGCGCGTGGCCTTGGAAAGGCCCTGTGCCTCGCACGACACCAGATAGCTTTCCACATCGGCGCGGGTTGCATCCGCAAACCCGCGCCCGCGATGCGCCAGCCAGCCCGCGAAATCCATCAGATCGCGGCCATAGGCCAATTGCGTGTTGCGCGCAGCATCCAGTTCCGCGGCCGCCGCCTGCAGAAAGGTTGAAATCCACGTCTCGGTACTGGCCGGCGCGCTCATCCGCGGCGTTCCAGCAAGATCAGTTCCAGTGCCGTGCGACGCGCGGCATCCTCAAGCCCCACCTGGCGCAGGAAAGCAAGGCCCTCGGTCACGCCAGTCAGATCACCCCGCACCCCGCGGCCGATCTTGTCGATCGCCAGCAAGATGCCTTCGCCCAGACGGTTCTGGTCGGTAAGCGTGGCAAATTCTGCCGATGGGGCAGGGCGCAGGAACGCGGGCGCTATAGCGCGGCCAAGGCCGTCTTGCGGCACAACCCCTGCCAGGTGGCCTGTAGCGATGCCGATCAGGAACGCCTCGCGCGGGGATTGCGGTTTGCGCGCGATGGCAATCGCCTCATAGCCTGGCGACAACAGGCCCACGTCAAAGGCAATGCGCCCTGCCTCATTCATCAGCGGCAGGCGGGCAAGCGCATCGGCAAACAGGATCGCGAAGGGCACCTCAAGTTCGGCCTGGGCCATGGCGGCCCAGACCGGGGGCAGGCTTTGCGCCACGGCCCCCGGATCGCCTGCGCGCAGGGCGGTATCGAACTGCTGGAACGCATCTACCCGGTCCCACACCCCGCCCGAGGCCGCAGGCAGCCGTTCGGTGTAATGCCCCAGCAGGCGATTGGGCGGGATCGCGCCCGCGCGGGTCAGCCGTTCGGCCGCCTCGATCTGTGCTTTCCACCCGGCGGTGTCGCGCA
Organism: Rhodobacterales bacterium; assembly: GCA_038205925.1. Taxonomy (GTDB): domain Bacteria; phylum Pseudomonadota; class Alphaproteobacteria; order Rhodobacterales; family Rhodobacteraceae; genus Pseudotabrizicola. Next base: position 3,343 of record JBBRBJ010000064.1, read on the forward strand.
ATTCGGCGTGGGCAAAGGCCAGTGGCAGGCTCGCCGTCGGCTGCGGCTCTCCGATCGCCTCGAACATGCGCCACGACAAGGGAGTCATGGTGGCGGGCAAGGCGGGCAGCATGTCGCTCTCGAACAGGTCCGGGTCGAGAAAACGCGACAACAGCGCGTCATCCTCGGGCGTGACGTAGCCTAAGGCTTGTGCCGTGCGCAGTGTCAGCGCCGCCGCGTTCCAGTCGCCCGACCGGGCCAGGCAGAAGATGCGCGCAGGAAACGTCGGCGCCAGTTGCGGCGAGGCGCGCATCATCTCGCAGCCCTTGTCCTCATTCCCGGTCAGCAGCGCCACGTCAAAGGCGCGGCGAAAGATCTCGGGCTCGGATCCTTCTAGAAGGTCAAGCATTGACGCCGCCTGATCCAGCGCACCCATGGCCAGCAGCTTGTCGATCCGCGCCAGCGCCAGCGTGCCTTTGCCACCCGAGTCAACCGGGGGGGTGGTTTCGGCCAGCAACAGTGTCATCAGCAGGCCTTGCAGTGCGGGCAAAGGATCGGCGCGTTCGGCGGTGATGCGGGCGGCAATCTCGGCCTCCAGCCCCATGCCCCACAGATCAAGCGGAAGGCCGGTGACGGCGGGCGACAGCATCCCCACGCCATCAGGCGAGGGACCGTCGAGGGTACTGACCGCTACCGATTGCGGCATGGCACCTTCGCGGCTGACCGGGGCTTCGTCTGGCGGCGTGGCGCGTTCGGCGTTGCCAACAGCGGCACCGGCGGGCGTGGTTACCGTGTCGGAAAGCCAATCAATGGCCGACAAGGGCGCCTCCGCCCCCGCCGGACCAACCACCCCGACGCTCAAAACGACAGCAATCGCCCGCAGATCAATCTGCATTCAGCGTAACCGGCACCGTGACCTGCCCCTGCGCGGGCGCAAGGTCGGCCAGATAGGCATACCCAGTCAGGCCGATAAAGCCCAAAAGCCCCAGTACCAAGACCAGTTTCACGATCCGTCCTGTCATCGTCCGCGCCCTTTGCTTGCCCCGTTCGCATTGCCCCGGGTAATCCCCGGTGTCGTGTTGTCCCGGGTCCGTGGCCCCGTTGTGGTATGGCCTGCGGGCTTTTCCGGCCCGCGCGCGGTGTATGTTCGACTCTGCCCTGCCTGCGATTATATATGGCATTCGCGGCGAGTTCACGCCATGACAGGAAAAAAGCGCGTGAGGGGGCGAAACATCGCTTTCACGCCACGGTTACGGCCCGCAAGGGCCAAAGGGCCAGGGGGGCGCCCGGTGTTGCGATTGAAAAAGACCGTCGCCATGGTCGGCATGATGGGGGCAGGCAAGACGGCAGTCGGTTCGGCCCTGGCCCGGGCTTTGTCGGTTCCGTTCCTTGATTCGGACGAAGAAATCGTACGCGCTGCCAGCCAGTCGATTGCAGAGATCTTTGCCCGGGACGGCGAGCCGTTCTTCCGTGCCCGCGAGGCAGAGGTGTTGGCCCGGCTGTTGCGCGGCAAACCGTGCGTCTTGTCCACCGGGGGCGGTGCCTTTCTGGCGCCCGGCAACCGCGATCTGATTTCGGGGGGAGGAGTTGCGGTCTGGCTGCGGGCGGATCTTGACCTTTTGTGGCAGCGCGTGCGCCACAAGGCGACGCGGCCGCTGTTGCGCACGCCCAACCCGCGCGAGACCTTGCGCAGCCTTTACGAAGCGCGGGTGCCGATCTATGGCCTGGCTGACATCATCGTGGATGGGGCGCCCGAATTGTCGGTGGATGGCATGGCGCAACGTGTCGTGCAGGCGCTGCGGACCCGCCCCGATGTGCTGGAGGAGGTTTGAGTCATGGCAGTGGATGTGGTGCACGTGGCCCTTGGCGCCCGGTCTTATGAGGTGCGCATTGGCCCCGGCCTGATCGACCGCGCCGGCGCCGAGGTGGCGCCTCTGCTGCGCCGCAGGCAGGTGGCCGTTGTGACGGATGAAACCGTGGCCCCGCTACATCTTGATCGCCTGCTTGCCGCTTTCGCAGGGGCGGGGATCACCACCTCCAGCCTTGCCGTGCCTGCGGGCGAGGGCACCAAAAGCTGGCCGCATCTGGCCCGCGTCACCGAATGGCTGCTGGAGCAAAAGGTCGAACGCGGCGATGTGGTGGTCGCCTTTGGCGGCGGCGTGATCGGCGATCTGGTGGGCTTTGCTGCCGCTATTTTGCGCCGCGGGGTGCGGTTTGTGCAGATCCCCACCACGCTGCTGGCGCAGGTCGACAGCTCTGTCGGGGGCAAGACGGGGATCAACACCGCACAAGGCAAGAACCTTGTCGGCGCGTTTCATCAGCCCTCGCTTGTGCTTGCCGACATTGCGGTGCTGGAAACCCTTTCCCCGCGTGATTTTCTGGCGGGCTACGGCGAGGTGGTGAAATACGGCCTGCTGGGCGACGCCGGGTTTTTCGACTGGCTTGATGTGAATGCAGCCGATCTGCCCCATGATGCGGCCAGACGCCAATATGCCGTGCGTCGGTCGGTCGAGATGAAGGCAGGCATCGTCAGCCGCGATGAGACCGAAGAGGGCGAGCGCGCGCTGCTGAACCTTGGTCACACGTTTTGCCATGCGCTGGAAAAGGCGACCGGATACGGGCCCCGCCTGTTGCACGGCGAAGGTGTCGCCATCGGCTGCACGCTGGCGTTCGAGCTGTCACAACACCTTGGGCTGTGCGCGCAAGAGGCACCCAGCCGGGTGCGCGCGCATCTCAAGACGTTGGGAATGAAGGTGGATCTGGCCGATATCCCGGGCGACTTGCCGGGACCCGAGGCGCTGCTGGCGCTTATGGGTCAGGACAAGAAGGTGGTTGACGGGCGGCTGCGTTTCATTCTTGCGCGCGGCATAGGCGAGGCGTTCGTGGCCGAAGATGTGCCGTCTGATGCCGTGTTGCGGGTCTTGTCCGACGCGCTCGGGCGTCGTCAGAACAGCAGCTTGTAGACGTTGCCGTTGGTGTCGGTCGCGCGGCCCGTGCCGCTGGCGGTGCCTGATCCAATGATGAAATTGCCTTGCACACGCGTGCCATCCGAGCAGACGGCGTAAATCTCTCCCTCATTCACGCCCGCAACCGATTTGCGCTCGGTCCCGATGCGGCCGCCCGTATCGCGCAAGGTCAGCGAGACGCCCCGCGTCTGCGAGATCACCTTGGGCGCCAGCGACGACCATGTGCCCGTGCACTTCAGCTTTTCAGGCAGGCGGAAGGTAACGGTACCCGAGGTCTTGTCGGTGTCCGTGGCCGTGGCCTTGATCACGAGCGCGGGATCCGACACGGCGATGGGGCCCTCAAGGGGATATAACAGCATGTCACTGTTCGCCCCCCCGCAGGCGGCAAGGGAAAGAAGGGCGATCAGGGCAAAAGGGCGGATCGACATATGGTCCGGGTCTCCCGTTTGCATCTGGCAGGACGCAAGGTGTGAAAAGGAAGTTGGCTGGGGCGCCAGGATTCGAACCTGGGTATGTCGGTACCAAAAACCGATGCCTTACCGCTTGGCGACGCCCCAACCGTGACGCGGTGTGTAGCGAACGGCGCATGGGGGTGCAAGAGGGCGCAGGCGAAAAAGTGCGGCACCATTTACGGCGCGGCCACATGCCGTTAAAGCGCGGGGATGGAACGTCTTGACGTGATCGTATTGGGTGCCGGAGCGGCCGGGCTTTTTGCCGGGATCGAGGCTGCGCGCCGCGGGCGGCGGGTGGTGGTGATCGACCATGCGCGGGTGGCGGGCGAAAAGATCCGCATCTCGGGCGGGGGCCGGTGCAATTTCACCAACCTGCAAATCGCACCAGAGCGGTTCTTGTCGAACAACACGCGTTTTGCGCTGTCGGCGCTGAAACGCTTTACCCAGTGGGATTTCATCGCCCGCATCGACGCCGCCGGAATAGGCTGGCACGAAAAGACCCTGGGGCAGCTTTTCTGTGACGGCTCGGCCAAACAGGTAGTCGATATGCTGACAGGCGATCTGGCCCGTGCAGGCGGGGCGCTGTGGCTGGGGGTGACCTTGGGCGATGTGACGCCTGAGGCGGGTGCCGGGGGCGACACTGAGGGCAGCGCGAGGTTCCGGGTCGATACCTCGCGAGGGCCGGTGCTGGCGTCTTCGGTGGTGGTGGCGACGGGGGGAAAGTCCATCCCCAAGATGGGGGCGACGAGCTATGGCTACCGCGTGGCCGAGGCCTTTGGACTGCCCTTGGTCGAAACCCGCCCCGCACTGGTTCCGCTGACATTTGCCGAGCAGGAACTGGGCTGGATGCAGCCGCTTGCCGGGGTCGCGGTCGAGGGGCGGGTCAGCCACGGACGTACCGGCTTTGACGAGGCGATGCTGTTTACACATCGCGGATTGTCGGGGCCCGCGGTGCTGCAGATCTCAAGCTACTGGCGCGAGGGCGAGGCCATCACGCTGGATCTGAGCCGGGGCCGCAACCTGCCAGAGGCGCTGCGCCAGGCGCGCACGGCGGCACCGAAGACTGCATTGCGTACGGCGCTGGCAGGACTGGTTCCCGAAAAGCTCGCGCGACATGTCGAGGCGGTGCTTGGGATCGAGGCGCAGATGGGCGCTTTATCGAACACAGTTCTGGACCGTGTGGCGTCGATGCTGACGGGCTGGCGGCTGATGCCGGTTGGATCAGAAGGCTATCGTACAGCCGAAGTAACGCTGGGTGGGGTGGACACCGATGCACTTGATGCCCGCACGATGGAAGCGAGGCGCGTGCCGGGGCTGTATTTTGTCGGCGAAGTGGTCGATGTGACAGGCTGGCTGGGAGGGTATAATTTCCAATGGGCGTGGTCTTCGGGCTGGGCGGCGGGTCAGGCGGCCTGACCCTTGCGCGCCGGGCCAGCCTGTGGATCGTTTCGCGGGCCATATGTCAAGACCACGCTGGGACGGTCGTCTTGTTACGTCCCTGCAAGTGCCCCAGAGGCGCCGCTGGCAGGTGGCGCCCCAGGCGATGCGTGCACAGAGGTGCGTCAGGCCGAGACCTGTTCGCGCAAGATGGCCGCTGTCATCGAGATCATCAGGTAGATGCCGGCAAGAACCAGCAGGGCCACCATCGTGTTCTCGAAGGCGCGGGGGTAGGCGGCCTCATCCGGGGGGATGGGGGACACCGAAACCGACAGATATCGCACCTGCCGGTTGGCCTCGGTCCGGGCCAGTTCCATGGCCTGCAGCGATTGCGCCAGCAGCATTTGCCGCGTTTGCACATCTGCCTGTGCCACCAGCAATTCGGACTGAACCTGGGCCAGCGACTGCCCGCCATTCTGGCCTTCGGTCAGACTGGCGCGCAGTTTGGCAATCTCGGCCTCAAGTGTGGCGATGCGGCGTTTCACCGGGTCCATGCGCGCCGTGTTGGGGCGCACGTTCGATTCCATCTGGGCAAGGCTGAGCTTGTCGGTGCTCAACTGCGTCTCAAGCTGAGTGATCTGTGCGGTGATCAGGCTGACCTCGACTTCGGACGACAGGATCTTGGACTTCTCCTGCAACTCGACCACCTTGCGCTGCGCCGCAAGCATGGCCGCTTCGGCGGTTTCAAACGCAGTCAGAGCGCCTTCCATCTGATTGTCGCGCATGCGCTGGGTCAGATGATCGACCTGTTCCTCGGCATAACCGATAAGGGCATTGGAAAACTCGGCCGAGATGACCGGATCGGGGGCCATCACCTCCATCTTCACAATGCCTTCGGTCGGATCATATGAGATGCGGACGTTGCGTTTATAGGCCTTGTAGGTCGCTTCCACCGTGGCATCAGGTTCCAGTCGCTGGATCGGGTCGACATCGGGGTTGGTGAAGTAGGATTTGAAGTTCTTGTCCTCATCCAGCCGCAGCATGGCGTCGCGCGATTGCAGATAACCCTGAACGGCAATGCTGTCTTGCGAGGTGGCAAATTGCGTGCCCGACAACAGGCCGCCAAGGCCCGCGCCACCCGTGGCATTGGCCTGCTGGATCACGAATTCCGACTTGGTCGCATAAAGCGGCGTCGCCACGAAATAATAGTACCAGCCAGCCAGCAGGGTGGGCAGGCCGACGAAAAAGAACAGCCGGGCCATCAGCAGGGCCGAGCGGCGACGGCGGCGGCGCGCGATGTCGCGCTGAATGTTCTGAATGTCGGTGATGTGGCTTTGCTCGGCCCGCACCTCGGTCGAGGGCACCTTGATGGGTTTGACCGTCTGAGGCAGTTGAACGCCATCACCGCCCGGCTGCACCGTCAGCGCGCGCGACCCTTCGCCCGCACCCTGATCCGCCGAGATCAGATCAAGCACGGTGCCCTTCTGGAACGGATCGATGCCCGCAGCCCGCAACAGGCGCACGGCATCAAAATCCGAGGTGGCGGGCAGACCATATTTCTGGGCAAGCCTGCGGGCCATGCGAAGCTGCCGCCCCGTGAGCCCTTCCTTGCGGATCGTGTCGAGGTCGGAGGCGACTTGGACGGGGGAAGATTGCGTGGCCGCCGGCTGAAGGCCAGTCGTCTGGTGGCCAGCCGTCTGGGGGCCAGCCGTCCGGGGGCCATTCGTCTGGGGGCCATTCGTCTGGGGGTTGCCGTCGTCCATCATGGCGACGATCTGGTCGCGCGCCGTCGGAAAGGGAGATGTCCCAAAGCCGTCGTCCTCGATCGGCGTGCGCGGCCGGGAATGCGCCGTTTGGCTGTCGGGTGTGAGTTGGTTCTGAATGGAAGGTCGGGGCGCCACCACGCGCGGCCGCGCAGCGGGGGCCGCAGACACCGGCGTACCGGCCGGAGTCTCCGCCGGATCGGGCCGTCGCAGATTGTAGCGCTTGACCTTAAGCTTGGTAATCATAAAGCTGCCTTGCCTCTTCCAGTGTCTCGAACATGTAAAGTTGTCCGTTGCGCAGGACGGCAGCCTGCTTGCAGAATTTCTCAAGCGTCTCGGCCTGATGGCTGACCACGACGACTGTGGCATTGCCCAGACGCTCGCGCAGGATCTTGCCCGCCTTGCGGTTGAAAGAGACGTCCGTGGTCGATGGCATGCCCTCGTCGATCAGGTAGATGTCGAATTCCAGCGCCAGCATCAGCGAGAAAGAAAAGCGTGAGCGCATACCCTGGCTGTAGGTGCCGACAGGCATGTCAAAATATTCCTCGATCCCGCAGAGCCAGCGGCAGAATCCTTCGACATAATCGGGGTCCAGCCCGTAAAGCCGCGCGATGTAGCGGGCATTTTCGGTGGCGGTGTGTTTGGACACCACCCCCCCCATGAAGCCCAACGGAAACGAGATGCGGCTGGTGCGGGTGACGCGGCCCTCGTCAGGTTTCTCAAGGCCCGCCATCATGTTGATGATCGTGGTCTTGCCTGCGCCATTGGGTGCGAGAATGCCAAGGGAATTGCCCAACTCAACCCGGAACGAGGCGCGGTCCAGGATCACCTTACGCTGTTTGCCGGTCCAGAAGGACTTCGACACATTCTCGAATTCGATCACCTGCCGCCCCCACCTTGGGCTGAACTCTTGCGCCCGGTCATGCCATGCCCAAGGCTGCCCGCTTCTTTTACCTCAACCGGGTTAACGCGGTCTTGCGCCGCTTGCCCTGCAGTCGGACCTGCCGGTATTGGGTTACTCTGGCTTTTGGGCAGCATTATGTCGAATTTGCCGGGGCGTGACAATGGATCGTGTGGTGGATGGCGCGCCTCAGGCTTTCTGCACGAAACGGCCCAATGCCAATGCGGCCAACCCGGCCAGCAGCGACAGGGCAAGGCCCGCGCGCGCGGCCTCGGCCATACCGCCGCCAGGCAGGGCGCTGTCGAGCACAAGCACCGGCACCGTAAAGCCCATGCCGCTGATCACAGCCACCAACATCAGATCGCGCATCCGCACGCCCTGCGGCAGTTCCAGCGCGAACATCCGCACGGCCAGCAGCGCGCCGAGGATCACCCCCAGCGGCTTGCCGATCCACAGCGCTGCCAGCACCGTGCCGGTTGTGGGGGCAATCGCCCACAGGTCGATGCCGCCGCGGGTCAGGCCAAACAGGAACAACACCGCCCCGAGTGGCGTGACAAGGGCATGGGCCAGACGGTTCAGCGGATCGTACAAGAATTCTTCCGCCAAGGCAAAGAGGCCAAAGGCACGGTCGGCATGGGGAATGGCCGGGATCACCGGGATCAGCCCCAGCGCGCCGGGCAGCCCCGCCAACAGGACCCCCAGCCAGGACACCAACCCCGCCACCACATAGGGCCACAGCGCAAACGCGCGGCGATGCTCACGCTCGGTCCGGCCCGGACGGGCAAAGCGGCCCGAAAAAAACCAGACGCCCGCAACCGCGATCGCCGTCAGCAAAAGCCACGTCAGGCGCAGACCCGCGGTGGGGTAGACCCCCCCCACCAGCACCAACCCCGCAATGTCGTTGGCGATGGTGATCAAGAGCAAGAGGTGCAGCGCCGGGTGGCCGGGGCCAAAGACCCTTCGCCCGATCACATAGGCCAGAACCACGTCCGACCCCACAGGCACCGGCCAGCCGATGCCGGGTGCGGCTTCGAGGGCGGTCTCGAACAGGGCGCCTGCGATCAGCCACAGGGCGATGGCGCCCACCCATCCGCCAATCATGGCGCCTGCCGGAAGCGCCCCGCGCAGTCCGGACAGGGCGCCTTTCTCAAGGCGCATCGCCTCCCACAATTCCTTGGCGACAACGAACAGGAACAGCGCCATGAACCCTTCGGATACTATGGCAAGCGGTGTCAGCGCCACCGGAGCCGGCGCCATCCAGACCGGCAGCGCCAATTCAGCCAGCCGCCATTCGATGGCGTCGTAATAGCTGGCCGGGGCCATGTTGACCCACACGGTTGCCACAAGAATCCCTGCCAGCAGGGCATGGGCAAAATGGCGCAGAAAGGTCGAGACGCGGTACATGGGGGAAGGGGGTCCGAAGCTGGAAGCGGCAGGCGGAGGGTCTACGCCTAGCGCGGGTCAGGGCAGGCTTCAATCCCGCCTTCGCCGCACCTGTGCGATTGCGCCGATGTGTTGCCCGGTGGCATAACGGGTGTGGGTTTTGGCGCAAACGGGCCCGGCATCAATCCGCAAGACCGGATTGCCGCGCGTGGTCGCAAACCGCGCGCTGTGATGCAACCGTCGCCGCACCCTTGCCGCCCCGTGCCCCGTGCCTTAGGTCAGGCGAACCACAACCCAGAGGCTCCGCCGATGTCTGATGCCGAAATCCTCACCTTGCTGGATGCAGCCCACGCAGCCCTTACCGCCGATCCCGAGAACGAGGCCCTGCGCCTGCGCTTTTTCGAGCGTCTGTCCGATGGCGAGATGTTTTTGCTGCTGGAAACCGAGGCCGAAGGCGATACGCTGACACCCCGGGTCTTTGATCTGGAAAGCGGCCCCATGGTTCTGATCTTTGACCGCGAAGAGCGGCTGGCCGGGTTTTCGGGTGGCATCGCGCCCTATGCGGCATTGCCGGGGCGGGTGATTGCGGGGCTGCTGGCGGGGCAGGGCATCGGGTTGGGGGTCAACCTTGGGGTTCGTGCGTCCGAGATGCTGCTGCCCCCCGAGGCGCTGGACTGGCTGGCCGAGACCCTGGACACCGAACCCGACCAGACCGAGGCGCGACCCGAGCAGTTTCATGCGCCCAAAGGTATTCCCGACGGATTTCTCGGCGGTCTGGATGCGAAACTGGCCCGCTCGTCCGGCCTTGCGTCGGGGGCCTTGCTGGCGGGGGTCAGCTATCAGGGAGGCAGGCGTGGGCATATGCTTGCGTTCCTTGATGCCGCACCGGGCGCCGAAGGAACACTTGCACGGGCGGTATCAGAGGCGCTGGTGTTTTCCGGGCTGGAGGCCGCCGAGATTGACGTGGCGTTTTTGCACAGTGCCGATCCGTCGGCAGCGGCGATGGGGCGCGTGGCCCTGCGCTTTGATCTGCCGGATCCGGTGCAACCGCGCGCGGGCGGCCCCGGCGGCCCCGGCATGGACCCGGCCAAACCGCCGCGCCTGGTCTGATCTTTCGCAGCCTTGCGCCCCTGGTTCACGGCCGAAAACGGCACGCGCGGCACCGGCGCGGGCTTGACCTCGCCCCGGCGCCCGCATAGCTGACGCCCCATGGCACGCGCACCCCTTCTTCAGCTTTCCGGCATCACGCTGACCTTCGGCGGCAATCCGGTTTTCGACGATCTTTCGCTGGTGGTTCAACCCGGTGACCGGGTGGCCCTTGTCGGGCGCAACGGGTCTGGCAAATCGACCCTGATGAAGGTGATGGCGGGGCTGGTAGAGCCTGACCGTGGCACCCGTGTCGTAAGCCCCGGCGTCAGCGTGGGCTACATGGAACAGGACCCGACGCTGGAGGGTTTTGTCACGCTCGGCGACTATGCGGCAAGTGCCCTGCCCGAGGGTGAGGAATACAAGGTAGCCGTCGTGGCCGAGGGGCTGAAGTTCAACCCCGAAACGCCTGTCTCCACCGCCTCGGGCGGCGAGCGGCGCCGCGCGGCGCTGGCCAAGCTGCTGGCCGAGGCGCCCGAGTTGATGCTGCTGGACGAACCCACCAACCACCTCGACATTCAGGCGATCGAATGGCTTGAGGCCGAGTTGTCGGGTACCCGCACCGCGTTCGTGATGATCAGCCACGACCGGGCATTTCTGCGCGCGCTGACGAAGGCCACGCTGTGGATCGACCGGGGCGAGGTCCGCCGCCGCGAGTCCGGGTTTGACGGATTCGAGGAATGGCGCGAAATCACATGGGCCGAGGAAGATGAGGCCCGTCACAAGCTGGATCGCAAGATCAAGGCCGAGGCGAAATGGGCGGTCGAGGGGATCAGCGCGCGACGCAAGCGCAATCAGGGCCGGGTCCGCGCCCTTGCCGCCCTGCGCGAAGAGCGCGGCGCCCAGATCCGCCGTCAGGGAACGGCGGCGCTGGAACTTGAAAGCGGCTCTACCAGCGGCAAGCGGGTGATCGAGGCGCGCGGTGTGGGCAAGGCCTTTGGCGCCAGGACCATCGTGCAGGGGTTCGACCTGCGCATTCAGCGCGGTGACCGGATCGCCTTTGTCGGCCCCAACGGGGTGGGCAAGACGACCTTGCTGAAGATGCTGACGGGCGAGTTGGCCCCGGATGAAGGTACGGTCACCCTCGGCACCAACCTTGACATCGCAGTATTCGATCAAAGCCGTGCGCAACTGGCACCCGAGGCGACGCTATGGGAAAACCTGACGGGTGATCCGCTGATGCGGGTATCGGGCGCGTCCGACCAGGTCATGGTGCGCGGCAATCCAAAGCATGTCGTGGCCTATCTCAAGGATTTCCTGTTCGACGAGCGGCAGGCCCGCGCCCCGGTGCGCAGCCTTTCGGGCGGCGAAAAGGCGCGTCTGTTGCTGGCCAAGCTGATGGCCAAGCCGTCGAACCTGCTGATCCTCGACGAGCCGACCAATGATCTGGACGTGGAAACGCTGGATCTTTTGCAAGATATTCTCGGCGACTACGATGGCACCGTGCTTCTGGTCAGCCATGACCGCGATTTCATCGACCGCATCGCCACCGCAACTGTGGCGCTGGAGGGGCGCGGGCGCGCCATGGTGTATCCCGGCGGCTGGTCGGATTACGCCCGCCAGCGTGGCACACCGCAGGCTGCCCAGGAAACCGCCCGTGACACAAAGGGCCCATCGTCCGCTTCAAGCGCACAAGACCAGAAACGCCCCAAATCGGCGGGTCTCAGTTTCTCTGACCGCAAGCGTCTGGATGATCTGCCCGACCTTATGGCACGGCTTGAGGCCGAAATGGCCAAGCTGACCGCGTTTCTCGCGGCCCCCGACCTTTACTTGCGCGAACCCGCCAAGTTCGCCAAGGCCACCGCAGCCCTGACCGAACGGCAAGAGTCGCTGCACACCCTCGAGGCCGAGTGGCTGGATCTTGCCGACCGGGCCTAGCGCGGCGCGCGCCGGTGGATTTCCGCGTGTTTGGCAAAAGCATGCAGGCGGGTGACTGCCATCGGCTGAAATCCCCCGATCTTGTGATGCACCGGTGGCTTGCCGGAACCTATCTGTCAGCTGATGTGTTCACACACGAGGCGGACCGGCATTCATGCCGGCCGCCGATGTTCAGACAGGAGAACAAGAATGAAAAACAGCATGACACGGATTCTGATCGCGGGCCCGATCGCAGCATTGCTGGCCCTTCCGGCCTTTGCGGGTGGCATGAATGAACCTTCGGCTGAGCCGATGATCATCGAGGCTGCACCCGTCTTCGTGGCGCCCTCGTTCGACTGGAGTGGCGGCTATGTCGGCGCACAGTTGGGTTATGGCGATGTGGGCGCCGATAGCGTTGGGTTTGACGGCTCGGGTGCCACCTATGGCCTGCACGCGGGCTATCGCTACGACTTCGGTCAGTTCGTGACCGGTGCAGAAATCGACTACGACAAGACCGACATCGATCTGGGCGTAGGCACCGACACGCTGGATAGTATCGCGCGCCTGAAGCTTATTGCAGGCGCCGACGTGGGCCGGGCACTGATCTATGGCACGGGCGGTATCGCGCGCGCCAAGGCGACGCTCGGCGGCGTCGAACGCTCGGACAACGGTTATTTCCTGGGTGTCGGCGCAAATTACGCGGTGACAGATCAGGTGACCGTGGGTGCCGAGCTTTTGGGCCACCGTTTCAACAATTTCGATGAAACAGGCGTAGATCTGAAGGCAACCACCGTTACGGCGCGCGTGGCCTACAACTTCTGATAAGGACCTGATCCAAGGGGACAGGGGCGCAGCCTTCGCAGGCCGCGCCCCTGTCTGTTTTCCGGACCACCGATTCACCCGGCAAATGTCACGCCGGTCTATGAACCCCCGATGTATGGTCATCGGCCACCCGTTTTTGCTTGGCAGGCAGGCGCGTTCCGATTAAACACCGCCCCATGACACCGCCGCGCGCCCCGATTTGCTGCTGCATTACCTGCTGACCCTCTGGTCGCGCGGGCGCTTGTCAACATCCTGATCCTTGCCGGACGTTGCCAACCCTGACCCGCGCGGGACAGGAAAGTTTGCGGCCATCGAAAACCCGAGGACGACCATGGACCCGATCCGCCTTTACAACGCCAAGACCCGCGCCAAGGAAGACTTTGTTCCGCTCGACCGGAACAATGTGCGGATGTATCTGTGCGGGCCCACGGTCTATGACCGCGCGCATCTGGGCAACGCGCGCAATGTGATCCTGTTTGATGTGCTGCAACGTCTGCTGCGTCATGTCTACGGAGCGGAGCACGTGACGTATGTGCGCAACATCACGGATGTGGATGACAAGATCAACGCCGAGGCCCTGCGCCGCCAGCAGGCGGGGGCACCGGGCACGCTTGAGGAACTGATCGCCGAGCGCACCGCCGAGACGGTTGCATGGTATCACGCCGACATGGCCGCACTGGGGGCCGCCCCCCCGGACCATGAGCCGAGGGCGACAGACTACATTCCCCAGATGATCGCCATGATCGAGACGCTGATCAGTCGGGGCCACGCCTATGAAAAGGACGGGCATGTGCTGTTTCGCGTCCGCTCATATGCCGACTACGGCGCACTCTCAGGCCGCTCGGTCGATGACATGATCGCAGGCGCGCGGGTCGAAGTGGCACCGTTCAAGGAAGACCCGATGGATTTCGTGCTGTGGAAGCCGTCGGATGACGGGTTGCCGGGATGGGACAGCCCCTGGGGCAAGGGTCGCCCCGGCTGGCACATCGAATGCTCGGCCATGGCGGATGAGTTGTTGATGAAAGACCTGCCCGAAGATCAAAAGTCCTTCGACATTCACGGAGGCGGGTTGGACCTGCAATTCCCGCACCACGAGAATGAACTGGCCCAAAGCACCTGCGCCCACCCCAAGGGCGGCTTTGCCCAAGTCTGGCTGCACAACGAGATGCTGCTGGTCGAGGGCAAGAAGATGTCCAAGAGTTTGGGCAATTTCTTCACGGTAAAGGATTTGCTGGATCAGGGCGTGCCGGGCGAGGTGATCCGGCTGGTGTTTCTGGGCACGCATTACCGCAAGCCGATGGACTGGACGGAGGAGAAGGTGCGTGAGGCGCGCCGCACGCTGACAGCTTGGTATCGCGGGACCGATGGCGTTCCGGTTGCGGAAGTGATCCCATCAAGTGTGTTGGAACTTTTGTCGAATGACCTGACGACACCGGGCGCAATCGCCGAAATGTACGGTCTTGCGGTTCGAAATGAGTGGGCTGGTCTGAAAGCCGCGATGCGGTTCCTCGGCTTTCCCGATGCGGAGACAGTGGAGTGG
>JBBRBJ010000065.1:0-17238 GCA_038205925.1 Rhodobacterales bacterium
ACCAGCGATCCTTCAAGGTAAACGCGGTCGAAGATCTCGCCGATCACGTGGAAGGACGACATGTAGTTCGGCCCGCCCACGCCGAAATAGATGCGGACAGTCTCTCCCACCCGCGCTTGCAAGGGGTAGTGTTCTGTCAACGCCCCGACATGGCCGTTGAAGACGATGTATTCTGCCCGCTCGTCAATAAGCTTCTGCCAGCTTTCGGTCAGAATAGCTGGTTCGTTGCGGTTGATCGGCGGGGGAACGTTTGCCGGGTTTTCTGCTATGTCGGTCATCTGCGGGTGCGACGGGTTTACCGAATAGATGCGGTCGCTCATTGTGGCGGAAGGTCCGTGATGCGCCTAGGGGCCCGCCGCGCGGTCTTGCTGGGCAAGAGCCGCGGGCGCGCTCAACACCCCGCCGATGGTCAACCCGGCTGTGCCGGCAAGCAAGGAAAGGCGACTGAAGCCTTTGGTGGCAAATGGGGTTTCCTGCACCTGATCGATGCCTTCGTGGACGTCGTTTGACATGGCTGATCTTCTGTTGAAGGAAGGCCGGCCTGGTCTTCTGCTTATTGCCAATTCCAGATCCGACCTATGACCTTGTGGAACTGACTTGGATCAGAAAGGTTCCCGTTCGGCTGGTGACGGATCGTGGCGTTGCGGTGGCGTTTCCAAAGCTTTCGAGCTTGACGCATCTTTGGAAGAACACGGATATGTAACAGAAATTTTGAAAAAAACGCGCCCGAGATACGTCGTTTATGAAGATGATTTTCAAATCAAGGCGGAGCCATTTTCTGATACATTTTTGTAGTGTTCTGAGACCTGTTTGCTTTTCCGACGCCCAACAAAAAGGCCCCAACCAAACGGCGGGGCCTTTCGTATTTCTGCAACCGCCCAAATCAGGCAGCGGCTTTTTCGCCTTCGGACTTGTCGTGCGCGGCTTTTGCTTGGGCTGCGATGGCGTTGAACGCTTCGGGTTCGTGCACGGCCAGATCGGCCAGTACCTTGCGGTCAACCTCGATCCCGGCAAGGGCCAGGCCGTTGATCAGGCGCGAATAGGTGAAGTCGGCATCGAACATGCGCACAGCGGCGTTGATGCGTTGGATCCACAGGGCGCGGAACTGACGCTTGCGGACCTTGCGGTCGCGCGTGGCATACTGCTGCGCCTTGTCGACGGCCTGCGTGGCTGTGCGGAAATTCGTGGAGCGGGCGGCGTAATAGCCTTTCGCCTTCTTGATGACCTTGCGGTGACGGGCGTGGGTCACAACACCGGATTTGACGCGGGACATGGGTGTTTCTCCTTACCTGTCGTAGGGCATGTACTTCTTGACGATCTTGGCGTCCGCAGGGGACAGCAACATCGTACCGGAAGCATCGCGAATGAACTTCGTCGAGCGCTTGATCATGCCGTGGCGCTTGCCGGCAGGACCGGCTTTCACACGACCGGTGGCAGTAAAGCTGAAGCGCTTTTTCGCCGCGGATTTTGTCTTCATCTTGGGCATTTCGATCTCCAATCGTCAAATGCGCGACTCGGCATGCCTAAGTTGGCCGGCCGCGCAGGCTGTCAGAAGCCGCGTCTATAGGGGGGGCAGGGGCGATCTGCAAGCCAAAACGTCAGTTTAGCAGCCGCCCGATGACCCGGAGGAAGATGTGGGGCACGTCGGCAATTTCAAGCCCACCAGGCATCCGGCGCAAGGCCATCACCACCAGAACGCCGCCCACCAGCAACGCAATGGCCGCCACGCGGGGCGGGCGGCCATCTGCAAACGCCGAAATGATCGAAGGGATGGACAAGGCAAACACGACGGCTCCAATGACGAACATCAGATCCGTGTCCATGCCATCCCCCTTTGAAACGTTTACGCCGCTGATTTATTCCGGGTCTGCACGGTAAATCAACCGCTCATCGCACGGGGCCACGCGCAGGATGTTGGTCGTGCCTTGCACGTTGAACGGAACTCCTGCGGTCAGTACAATCTGGTCCGTTTCGCTGGCAAAGCCATGTTCGCGCGCGGCACGCACGGCCGAGATAACCGCACCTTTGAACCGATCCTGCACTTCGGTAATGACACAATGTGTGCCCCAGGTCAGGCACAGATGCCGCGCCGTTTCGATCAGCGGGGTCAGCGCGATGATTGGCACGCGCGGCCGCTCGCGCGCGACCAGGCTTACGGTTGTGCCGGTTTGGGAAAACACGGCAATTGCCTTGATGTTGGTCGATTCCGCGATTTCCCGCGCTGCCGCGACGATCCCATCGGCGACAGTCTCACGCTTTACGGCACGCGAGGCTTCGATGATGTTGCGATAGGTCGGATCGCTTTCGACCGAGATGGCGACGTTGTTCATCGTCGCAACAGCTTCGACCGGGAACTTTCCAGCAGCCGATTCCGCCGAGAGCATGACCGCGTCCGCACCCTCATAGATCGCGGTCGCCACATCAGACACTTCGGCCCGCGTCGGCATGGGCGATTCGATCATGCTTTCCAGCATCTGGGTCGCCACGATCACTGGCTTGGCCGCTGCACGCGCGCCGCGCACAAGACGCTTTTGAATGGGTGGCACCGAATAGACCGGCAGTTCCACCCCAAGATCGCCGCGGGCGACCATGATGCCGTCTGACACCGCCAGAATGGCGTCATACGCCTTTACCGCCGCAGGCTTTTCGATCTTGGACATGATCAACGCACGGCCCTTGGTCAGATTGCGGGCCTGAATCACGTCTTCTGGCCGCTGCACGAACGACAGCGCCAGCCAGTCCACACCCAGATCACAGGCAAACTCCAGATCCTTCAGATCCTTGTCCGACAGCGCGGCAAGCGGCAGAACCACATCGGGCACGTTCACGCCTTTGCGGTTAGAAATCGTGCCGCCCACCGTCACGGTGCAATTGGCGAAATCCTTGCCGCAGTCGTTCACCTCCAGCCGGATCTTGCCATCGTTCACCAAAAGGGAGGCGCCAGGTTCAAGGGCTGCAAAAATCTCGGGGTGGGGCAGTTGCACGCGGCTGATGTCGCCCGGCGCGGGATCAAGATCCATGCGGAAGGCCGCACCATCCACCAGTTCTTCGCCCTCGGGGTTGGTGAAGGTGCCCACCCGCAGCTTCGGGCCCTGAAGATCGGCCAGAATGGCAATCGGGCGGCCGGTATCGGCCTCGATTTGCCGGATGATGGTGTGGCGGGCACGAATGTCATCGTGTGTGCCATGGCTCATATTCAGGCGGAACACGTCGGCCCCTGCCTCAAATAATGCGCGGATCATTTCATAGTCGCTGGAAGCGGGGCCCAATGTGGCCACGATCTTAACGTTCCGAAGGCGTCTCATGCCTTGTTTCCTTCTTCGGTTGCCGGTTTCGTGGTGGGCCACGGGTGGGAATAAAGCAAAGCTACAGGCGGGGCAACTGGCGCTTTTTGCCCGCGTGCGCTAGACCCCGGAAATCAGAGAATGGTAAAAGGCTGATGAAGGACGATCGCACAAAGAACAGGCATGAGGCGTATTGCGTCACGGGTGCGGGCAGGGCGGGCGGCTGGTTGGTCACCTGTGATCACGCCACGAACCGGGTGCCCGACTGGTTGGGCGGCAGTCTTGGCATCGGTGCTGCGGACATGCAGCGGCACATCGCCTTTGATCCGGGTGCGCAGGGCGTCGCACTTGCATTGGGAGAGGCGCTGGACAGCCCCGTGCTGTGCTCGGATTTCAGCCGGCTGGTGATCGATCCGAACCGGGGCGAGGATGACCCGACGCTGGTGATGCAAATTTACGATGGCACGATCATTCCGGGCAACCGCAACATCACGCCCGCGCAGGTGCAGATGCGTCTCGACCGTCTCTACCACCCCTATCACAACGCCTATGCAGCGCTGGCAGAGGGGCGGGTGATCGTGTCAATCCATTCTTTCACCCCTAGTCTGCGCGGACGCAGCCCGCGGCCATGGCAGATAGGTATCCTCTACAGCCACAGGGACGCGTCTCTGTCACGCCCGATGATCGCCCGGCTGCAGCAAGAGTCCGACCTGTGCGTGGGCGATAATGAACCCTATTCAGGCCATCTGCCCGGCGATGCCATCGACCGCCATGCCTTGGGTCCCGGTCGGTTGAACACGCTGATCGAAGTGCGAAACGACCTGATCGCCACGCCAGAGGAACAGCGGGCCTGGGCGCATCGTCTGGCGCCGCTCCTGCGGTATGCGCTGTCAGCCGTTTACGGCTGAGCCACAGGGTTGGGGGCGCGCCTCGCGCACGCGGCACGCCCACCGGGCGCTCATTGGGCGCGGCTGGGCCTTGAGCGGGACCTGATCTTGCCGCATGCTGGTGCCTTGCCCTTGTGAGGACGCCATGCACGACATTGACGACGCCACCCGAACGCAGCTTGAGGCCGCGGCCTTCCGGGCCCTGATCCATCATCTGATGGAAAAGCGCCCGGATGTGCAGAACATAGATCTGATGAACCTGGGCGGGTTTTGCCGCAACTGTCTGAGCCGCTGGTATCAAGAGGCCGCCGCTGCCAGGGGGATTGCCATGGAAAAGGATTTCGCGCGCGAGATCGTCTACGGCATGCCCTATTCCGCGTGGGTGGAAAAGCACCAGACAGCCGCCGACGACGCAAAGAAGGCGGCGTTCGATCAGGCGTTTGCGCAGAATGTGACAAAGGACTGACCGGGGGCCGACGCGCCGCTGGCCGGTGCCGAAGGCGGCAAGCACGCTGCGGGCGTGCGACCCCTGAACAACCGAAGGTTAAACAGCGGCCTTTCGCATCTCGTCGAGGTAAATTTCGCGCAGCCGCAGCGCTACAGGGCCAGGTTTGCCAGTGCCGATTTGCGCGCCGTCAATTTCCACTACGGGCATCACAAAGATGCTGGCGGCGGTGGAAAACGCCTCGTCGGCATTTTGCGCCTCATCCACGCTGAAAGGGCGCTCTTCGATTTCGAACTGCGCCTCGGCGGCAAAGCGCAGCACAGCGGCGCGGGTGATGCCGTGCAGGATGTCGGTCGAAAGCTGGCGGGTGACGATGGTGTTGCCCTTGACGATATAGGCGTTGTTCGACGTGCCTTCGGTGATGGTGCCATGGGCCACGAACCAGCTGTCATCTACCCCCGCCTTCTTGGCCATCATCTTGCCCATCGAGGGATACAGCAGTTGCACTGTCTTGATGTCGACACGGCCCCAGCGTTCGTCGGGAATGGTGATGATCCTGAGCCCGGTCTTCGCGGCAGGGGCATCGGCAAGGTTGGGGATGTCTTGCGTGAAAGCCACGATGGTCGGCGGCAGGTCTTCGGGCGGAAACAGAAAGCTGCGGTCACCGGGGTTGCCGCGCGTGACCTGCAGATAGATCATTCCCTGATCTATGCCGTTCAGCGCCACCAACGCGCGATGCATGGCCAGCAGGTCCGCATCGTCCATGGGTCTGGCCATGTGCAACGCGTCCAGCGAACGGTCCAGCCGTTTGATATGGCCGTCGAAATCGACCAGTTTGCCGTCCAGGACGCTTGTCACCTCATACACCCCATCGGCCATCAGAAAGCCGCGGTCAAAGATGGAAACGGTCGCCTGATGTTCGGGCAAGTACTGGCCGTTTACGAAAACTGTGCGGGTCATGGTGTCATCCCCAAAGCTGTGCGGTTGGCGGGTAGATGCCCTGTTCATCGAACAAAAGCGCATGCTCCCGGTCTTGGGCCAGCAAAAGCGGCCCGTCAAGGTCTGTGAATGCAGCACCTTGGGCCAACAGCGTCGCCGTGGCCATGGCAAGTACGGTGCCAGCCATGCAGCCCACCATGATGCCAAAGCCCATTTGCCGCGCCGGGCCGCGCGTCGCCAAAGCCTGGGTGAGTCCCCCGGTTGTCCTGCTTGAACCGGAGCGGATGCAAGGGTTGTCGGTTGGGCAAATCATGCTGCACCTGCGAAGGCGGCCTTGCAAGCCGGTGCGTAATATTCTATCGCTGCCGTTGTACTGCGTGAAATATACTTGCCAAGGGCCTGTCAAGATGAGCTTTCGTCCGCAACCCCCCGCCCCCGCGCGCGCCAATCGCTGCCAGTTGTTCGGCCCCGGCTCTCGGCCCGCGATCTTCGCGAAAATGGCAGCTTCGGGCGCTGATGTGATCAACCTTGATCTTGAGGATTCGGTAGCCCTTTCGGACAAGGATCATGCCCGCACCACCGTGATTGCAGCCACGCGTGAGGTTGACTGGGGCACCAAGTCCCTGTCCGTGCGCATCAACGGACTCGATACCCCGTTCTGGTATCGCGACGTGGTGGATCTGCTGGAGCAGGCGGGCGACCGGCTGGACATGATCATGATCCCCAAGGTGGGATGCGCGGCTGACGTCTATGCCGTGGATGCGCTGGTGACGGCGGTTGAGCGCGCCTGTGGCCGCACAAAGCCCATATTCTTTGAAGTCATCATCGAATCAGCGGCCGGCATCGCCCACGTGGAAGAGATCGCCGCGTCCAGTCCCCGGCTGCAAGCCATGAGCCTTGGGGCCGCGGATTTCGCGGCCAGCATGGGCATGCAGACCACCGGCATTGGCGGCACGCAAGAGAATTACTACATGCTGCAGGCAGGCCAAAGGCACTGGTCCGACCCGTGGCATTGGGCGCAGGCCGCCATTGTGGCCGCCTGCCGCACGCATGGGGTTTTGCCGGTAGACGGACCTTTTGGCGATTTCAGCGATGACGAGGGCTTCCGCGCGCAGGCGCGACGCTCGGCCACCATCGGGATGGTGGGCAAATGGGCGATCCACCCCCGGCAGGTGGCGCTGGCCAACGAAGTCTTTACCCCCTCCGAGGCCGCAGTGACAGAGGCGCGCGAAATCCTGTCGGCAATGGAGGCCGCCCGCGCCCGGGGCGAAGGGGCGACCGTCTACAAGGGCCGTCTGGTCGACATCGCCAGTATAAAGCAGGCCGAAGTGATCGTGCGCCAATCCGAGATGATTACAGAGACGTGACAGAGATTTGTTGACAGATTGCCCGGAATTCGGGCACGCTGACCTTGGCGATTGTCACCATTTTGGCACTTTGCAAAGAATACCAGCGCCACGCATCCGGGGAGGGGAGGCCCCCGCGTGGCAAGACTGGGAGGATGCACGCCCCGAGCCTAGCGCTCGGGGCGCTGCTGTTTAAAGGCTTCGTTCTGGTCCTGTTCGGCCGCATCCCCCGCAGAGGCGCTTGGTCGTATGCCCTAACCGCGCCGCAGTTGCATCGCGCCCCGCGCAAGGCCATATAGAGCCAAGCCCGCCACCGGAGAGCCCGCGATGAACTATCTGGACTTCGAAAAGCCCTTGGCCGAGATTGAAGGCAAGGCGGAAGAACTGCGCGCGATGGCGCGGTCGAACACCGGAATGGATGTGGACAAAGAGGCCGAGGCGCTGGACCGCAAGGCCGAGTCGCTGTTGCGAGATCTCTACAAGTCGCTGTCGCCCTGGCAGAAATGCCTCGTGGCCCGCCACCCCGAGCGTCCGCACTGCAAGCAATACATCGACGCGTTGTTTTCCGAATTCACGCCGCTGGCAGGGGATCGGAACTTTGCCGAGGATCACGCCGTCATGGGCGGCATCGCCCGTTTCAACGATATGCCCGTGATGGTGATTGGCCACGAAAAGGGCCATGACACCAAAAGCCGGATCGAGCGGAATTTCGGTATGGCCCGCCCCGAAGGTTATCGAAAAGCCATCCGCCTGATGGATATGGCGGATCGTTTTCGTCTGCCGGTGATCACGCTGGTCGACACCCCCGGCGCCTATCCTGGCAAGGGTGCCGAAGAACGCGGGCAGGCCGAGGCAATCGCCCGCAGCACGCAGAAATGCCTCGAAATCGGGGTGCCGCTGATCTCGGTGATCATCGGTGAAGGCGGGTCTGGCGGGGCTGTGGCCTTTGCCACGGCAAACCGCGTGGCGATGCTGGAACATTCAGTCTATTCGGTGATCTCGCCCGAGGGGTGCGCCTCGATCCTGTGGAAGGACGCGGAAAAGATGCGCGAGGCTGCCGAGGCCCTGCGCCTGACGGCGCAAGACCTGCAAAAGCTGGGCGTGATCGACCGGATCATCAAAGAGCCCACCGGCGGCGCGCAGCGCGGCCCGCGTGAGGCGATCGAAGCGGTTGGCAAGGGTATCGAGGCGATGTTGCAAGAGTTTGCTGGCAAGAAGCCCGATGCGATCATGAAAGAGCGTCGCGCCAAGTTTCTGGACATGGGTGCAAAGGGACTGGCTGCATGAATGCCTGGGGGCTTGTGTTTCTCGCAGGTCTGTTGGAAACCGGCTGGGCGATTGGCCTGAAATACTCGGAAGGGTTCACCAGGCCTGTGCCGACGGCACTGACCCTTGTCTTCGCCCTTGCAAGCTTCTGGCTTTTGTCGCTGGCGATGCGGGATCTGCCGGTGGGCACGGCCTATGCGGTCTGGGTGGGCATCGGGGCAGTGGGCACGGCGGTGGTGGCAGTGTTCATGTTCGGTGATCCGATGAACCTGATGCGGGTGACGGGCCTTGTGCTGATCTTGTCAGGCATTGTGGCACTGAAGCTTGCCTGACGGCGTTTGTCATTGGGCGATATTCCGCGTCTGGGCCATCCTGCGGGCACCCGTGAAAAGGTCTGCCCGATGATCCGATATGTTGCCTTGACTACCCTGCTTGCGTTTCCGGCCCTTGCGGGCGGCACGCTGGTGGGACGGACCGTGGGGCGGTGGACACCGTCGTTTCCACCATGGCCGTTGCCGTTGCCGATATCCGCACCGATGGAGGTGCGCTTTACATCAACGTCGCCGGACGTTTGGGCCGGATAAGCGGCTGGGTCTGGATGTGACGGTGGGCGGCTGTCTGCTGGGCTAGCGCGCATGCGCCTCGGCCAGAAGGCGGTCGGATGCGGTCTCGATCCCGGTTTCAAGCGTTTTCATGAAGGCGGGAATGGGCAGGCCGGGGGCAATGGGGGGCAAAAACTCCACCACCGCCAACCCCGGTTTGCGCATGATCCCGTGCCTTGGCCAGAAATGCCCGACATTGGTGGCTACGGGCACACAGGTCTGGCCAAGCTGTTCATAAAGCAGCCCCGAGCCGACCTTGTAGGGCCTTGACACGCCCGGCGCCACGCGCGTCCCCTGCGGGTAGATGATCAGCTGCCCGGGATCGGCGGCACTTCGGGCCACATCCGCCTTCATCTTGGCAATCGCCGCGCCGCGCTTGCCCCTGTCCACAAAGACACAACCGATCCGCATTGCATATTGGCCCAGAAACGGCGTCCAGATCAGTTCGCGCTTCATGATGAACTTGCCCCGTGGCACCGCGTTGAAAATCATCAGGATGTCCAGAAAGCTCTGATGTTTGGCGGCAACCAGAACCTCGCCCGCGGGCACGGGCCCGCGCACCTCGCAGCGCAGACCGCACAGGATACGGGCGGTCAGGATCACCCAGCGGCAATAGGTCTTGCACGCGGCAAAGGCCCCGTTCCGCGAAAACAGCGCCCAGGGGGCAAAGACAATGGCGACGACGGCCATGGCCACATACATCTGGATGATGAAGCTCAGCGAAAGGATCCAGCGCACGGCAGTCATCAGGTCATCCCTTTCAGGGTGCGGAACGCCGCGATCCTGGTCGCGACAAAGGCGACCATAGCGGCAAGCAGCGGCAGAAGCAGAGGCAAAAGCCAGCCCACACCGACAAAGCCAAGTCCGGTCAGAAAGCCGCCTGCCTCATCCACACGCGGCAGCAGCGCCACGCCGATCATCGCGAGCACGGTGCCGATGGCCGCCCCCCCAAGCGCGCGCAGAGTGAACCGGCGCACAAAGGCGCGCACGATATAGGTGTCTTTCGCCCCGACCTGCCGCAAAACCCTGATGACTGGCAGGTTGGCTGCCAGCGCCGCATTCGCCGCCAGCGTGATCATCGCCGCGGTCGAGGCCGCGATAAGCACCAGCGACAATACCCCCAGCAGGCGCAGCCGGTCGGCCGCCAGAACCATCGGTCGGCGCCAGCGTGTGTGATCGTCCAGCACGGCACCGGGCGCTTCAGCCGCAAGACGTTGGCGCAAGCCTTCGGCATCATAGCCTGTCGCATCTTCTGTCACCTCGATCAGGCGCGGCAGAGGCAGGGCCTCGACCGGCAGATCGGGCCCGAACCACGGCGCCAGCAAGGCGCGCTGCTCGTCCTCGTCAAGGGCACGCGCGGTGGCGATTCCGGGCGTGGTCGACAGCAGCAACAGCACGGTCCGCGCCTGCAGTTCCAGTTGTTCGGGTGGGGCAGAGATGCGGATCGTCGCCGTTCCCGCAAGCGCCGAAGACCAGCGTTCGGCCAGACGCCCCGCCGCCAGCGACAGCGCCAGCGCAAACACCGCCAGAAAAGCCATTGCGGCAGCAGTGAAAAGGGTCAGCCGTGCGGTAAAACCGCTGGGCGGCACGACGCGGTCTGCGTTTCGCGAGGATGGCAGAAGTTTTTCAAGCATTGCCTTGATCACAGATCCGCCCCCGCCAGTTGGACCCTGCGGTTCTTGATCCGCAGCACGCGCGCCGCCAGTTGCGATTTCGCCTGCCGGATCAGGTTCAGATCATGCGTGGCGACCAATATGGTCTTGCCCATCTTGTGCAACTCGACCAGCAGCGCGAGCAGACGCAACGACATCTCCCAATCGAGGTTTCCGGTCGGCTCATCCGCCAATATGACATCGGGCCCCATGATGATGGCTCGGGCCAGCGCGGCTCGCTGCCGCTCGCCGCCCGACAGCGACGGGGGCAGCGCATCGGCAAGCGTGCCAAGACCCACCCAGGACAGAAGATCCGTCAGATCGCGCGCTTCGCCCGTGCGGCCTGCTACGGTCAGCGGAAGCGTCACATTGGCTGCCAGCGGCAAATGGTCCAGAAACTGGCAATCTTGTTGTACCACCCCGATCCGCCGCCGCGTCATCGCCACATCATCGCGCGAAAGGCTGCGGCCATCGCGGTCGAACAGCGTGACGCGCCCCGCGGTCGGCTGCATGTCGGCATAGGCAAGCTTCAAAAATGTGCTTTTGCCCGCCCCTGACGGTCCGGTCAGGAAATGAAACGATCCCGGCGCCAGACGCAGCGAGACGTCCGACAGCAACTCGCCCCCACCATAGTTGAAGCCCACACCCTCAAACGCAATCACCCGGCACGTCCCCCATGGCCCACCCGTTTGGTCCGGGGGGCAGAATTGCTGAAACTTGCTGTGAATTCAATTGTGCGCGATGCACCTTTCGCCACAAACTATTGGCCTTGGCAAGTATCGTTGCTACAACGTCAACATAACCTCGTAGGAAACGGGGAGAAGGGCGACCGTGATGCGTCTGATCTGTCCCAATTGTGACGCCCAGTACGAGGTGGACGCCAGTGCCATCCCACCCGCGGGCCGGGATGTGCAGTGCTCAAATTGCGGTCATGCGTGGTATCAGGATGCCGAACCCGCAGCCGAAGATCCCGCCGCTCCGCTCTACCGCGCCCCTGAACCTGACCACGATGATGTGGCTGTGCCCGAGGCGATCATGCAAAGCGATGCCGACGAAGACGAAGAGGCACCGCCCCCGTCCTCTCAGTTCGCGCCCCCGCCGAAGCGCAGTCTGGATGAAAGCGTTCTGACCGTGCTGCGCGAAGAGGCCGCGCGTGAAACCGCCGCCCGCCGCGCCGAGGCAGGCAGCCTTGAGATGCAGGGCGATTTGGGATTACCGCCGCCGGTGCCCTTGACTGTCGGCGCTGCTGCGACGGCATCCGGCCCGATGACTGATACTGAAAAGCGCGTGGCCGCCCTGAAGGGAGAGCCTGTTCCCCCGCCAAAACCCGCGGCCCGGCGTGATCTGCTGCCCGATATCGAAGAAATCAATTCCACCCTCAGCCCAAGCCCACGCACCAACCTGCGGCCCGCCCACAACGACAACCGTGGCGGGGACAGCGCAGACGATCTGCCTGATCTGACCGACGGCAGCCGACCCCGGTCGGGGTTCAGGTCCGGGTTTGTGCTGATGCTTGTGTTGGCAGGACTGGCCGCGGCGGTGTATCTGATGGCGCCTCAGATCTCGCAACAGCTACCGGGACTAACCGATCCGCTGACCACCTATGTCGCGGCGGTTGATGCGGCGCGTGTCTGGCTGGACGGGCTTATCCGTCAGGCGACCGGCGCGTTGAACGGGTTGACCGGCAACGCAGGATAGGTCTGCGCGCGTGACGCCACGTCGTAGGCGGCGTGCCGGGGGTGACAAGGGCAGGGCCCCCCGTCATTCTGCACCAAACGCAAAGGATGCCCTGCCCCATGTCGCCATATCCCCACATGCTCGCGCCACTGGATCTGGGGCATGTGACCCTTCGCAACCGGGTACTGATGGGGTCGATGCACACCGGGCTGGAAGAGACGGGCGATTGGTCACGCGTGGCCGCCTTTTATGCCGCGCGCGCCGCCGGGGGGGCGGGGCTGATCGTGACGGGCGGCATGGCGCCGAACCGCGAGGGCGGGGTATTTCCCGGCGCGGCGGGGCTGTTCTGCGCCCGTGATCTTGCCAACCACCGCATCGTCACCGACGCCGTTCATGCAGCGGACGGGCGCATCGCGATGCAGATCCTGCATGCCGGCCGCTATGCCTATGGCAAGGAATGCGTCGCGCCATCGGCCATCAAATCCCCGATCTCACCCTTTGCGCCGCGCGCGCTGGACGGCGAAGGGATCGAGAAGCAGATCAGCGATATGGTGACCGCTGCCGTCCGCGCCCGCGAAGCTGGCTATGACGGGGTTGAGGTCATGGGATCTGAAGGGTACTTCCTGAACCAGTTCCTTGTGCGGCACACCAACACGCGCGACGATGACTGGGGCGGGCCTTATGCAAACCGGATGCGCCTGCCGGTTGAGGTTGTCCGCCGTGTGCGGGCCGCTGTCGGTGCTGAGTTCATCGTGATCTACCGCATCAGCCTGATCGATCTGATCCCCGCAGGCTCGACCTGGGACGAAGTTGTGATGCTGGCCAAAGCGATTCAGGCGGCGGGGGCCAGCATGCTGAATACCGGAATCGGCTGGCATGAGGCGCGCGTGCCCACCATCGCCACCTCGGTACCGCGCGCGGCGTTCACTTGGCTGACCGAGCGTTTGCGACCTGAGGTGTCGATCCCGGTCATCACCTCAAACCGCATCAACACACCCGAGGTTGCCGAAGCCATCCTGGCGGGCGGGCAGGCGGACATGGTCTCGATGGCGCGGCCCTTCCTTTCTGACCCTGATTTCGTGGCCAAGGCGGCGCGTGGAGAGGCGGCCCAGATTGCCCCTTGCATCGCGTGCAATCAGGCCTGCCTTGACCACACGTTCAGCGGCAAGCTGGCATCGTGCCTTGTGAACCCACGCGCCTGCCATGAGACGGTCTTGACCTATCCCCTTACGAATGCCCCAAAACGTATAGCCGTGGTGGGCGCCGGACCTGCGGGAATGATGACCGCCGTGGTTGCGGCCCAGCGTGGCCATGCGGTGACGCTGTTTGACCGCACCCCGCGCGTCGGGGGCCAGTTGCATCTGGCGGCATCCGTTCCGGGCAAGGAAGAGTTCAAGGGCCTGATCACATGGTTCGCGACCATGCTGGATCAGGCGGGGGTAACGCTGGCTCTTGGGCATCAGGCGGCGGCGGATGATATGACGGGGTTTGACGAGGTGGTGATTGCCACCGGCGTGGCCCCGCGTGACCCGGGGATTACGGGGCAAGAGCGCGCGCTGAGCTATATCGACGTGCTGCGGGGCGCGCCCGTTGGCCGGCGTGTGGCCGTTGTTGGGGCGGGCGGCATCGGATTTGACGTGGCCGAGTTTCTGGTACATCAGGGCGGGTCGCCGACACTCGATCTGGATCTCTGGCGCCGCGAATGGGGCATTGGCGATCCGGCAGACGAGGCGGGCGGACTGGCGGCCGCGGGCCCCGCGCCCGAGGCCCCGGCCCGCGAAGTGTGGCTGTTGCAGCGCAAGGCCGAAAAGCCGGGGCGGGGCTTGGGCAAGACTACGGGCTGGATCCACCGCGCGGCACTGACGATGAAGGGCGTGCGGATGATTGGTGGCGTCAACTATACGGCGATCACCGACAAGGGCCTGCTGATCATGCGGGACGGTGTTGAAGAGTTGCTGGCGGTGGATGATGTCGTGCTTTGCGCCGGGCAAGTCCCCGAACGCGGGCTGGCGGACGCCTTGGAGCAGCGCGGCATCACCGCGCATGTGATCGGCGGCGCCGATGTTGCGGCGGAACTGGATGCAAAACGGGCGATCGATCAGGGCGCGCGACTGGCTGCGCGCCTGTAGGCGTCAGTAACCGCTGGGGTTGCCAGGCAGGATCGCGCCGGTTCCCTCATCGCCCGTGGCGCCGACCCAGGTCACCGTCGCGCCCTCAATCCGCACCGCCCAGCAGCTGGCCGGATTGCCGTCATAGACAAAACACATCCTGTCGCCCTTGATAGACCATTGGCCAGAATAGTCCGCGCCCTTGATGGTGCCATCTTCGGTGTAGAATTCCTCGTACCCGCCCGAAGCGTCCATCGACCCGCGCACGGTGTTGCCGGAAATGGCCCCCATGATCGCATCGCCGGACGCAAGGCCCTGCGCAAAGGCAGCCGTGGCGGCAAGAACAAGACCAAAAAGGGCGGGTGCTGCGATTCGCGTGAACATGGTCAACTCCTGATCCGGCGCTATGATAGCGCATAACCAACCGTTGCTACAGGGCCCTGCCGGTCTGGAAAACCATATGTGGCAAATGAAGCATGCGTTGCAGTGCCGTCAGCGTGGTTCCCTCGCCGGGCCCCCAATCGGCCCCATGTGCGGCAAACAGCGTGGCCTGACTGGAATGGATCAGCGCATCTGACAGGGTTTTCAAATGGTTGGCGCGCAGCGTCTCGCCCGAGGATGTAATGTCTGCCACGGCTTCGGCCGTCAGGTTCTTGACCGTGCCTTCGGTGGCGCCCTGACTGTCGAGAAGTTGATAATCCGCGACCCCGGCTTGAGCAAGGAATTCGCGCACCAACCGGTGGTATTTCGTGGCGATCCGCAGGCGGAAACCGTGCGTCGCGCGAAACTGCGCGCAGGCGGCGTCCAGGTCATCGAGGGTATCCACATCGACCCAGGCTTGCGGCACCGCGATGATCAGATCGGCATGGCCAAAGCCAAGCGAGGTCAGTTCCGAGACTTGCGCCTGCCAATCGGCCAGCTTTTCGCGCACGAGGTCGCTGCCCGTGACGCCAAGGTGAATGCGGCCGGCGGCCAGTTCGCGCGGGATCTCACCCGCCGACAAAAGCACAAGTTCCAGGCCCTCGATGCCGTCGACGCTGCCAGCGTATTCGCGCTCGGCCCCGGACTGCCGCAAGATCACCCCGCGCGCCCCGAACCAGTCAAACGTCTGTTCCATCAGCCGCCCTTTGGACGGCACGCCCAGCTTCAACATCCGACCATCCCCCGCACCTGTGCGGCGACACCGGGGCGGATGACGCCGCCTACGGCAGGGATCGACCGGCCCTGCCCCAGCACGGCCGTCATCGCATCATAACGCCCGCCGGTGGCCACGGGGGGCAAGGTGGGATCGTTCGCGTAAAAGCCGAACACGAAGCCGTCGTAATATTCCATGATCGTGCGGCCATAGCTTGCCTCGAAAGGCAGGCTATCCACCGCCACGCCCTTGGCCTTCAGCGCGGCCAGGCGGGCGCCCAGCCTGTCGACAGCGGGCGCAAGGGCGGGCATTTGCGCCGCCAGACCCGCCAGCCGCGCAAGAGCGGCGGGGCATGTGTCGGACAGGTCGAGCACCTCTTGCAGCAGCGCAAGTTCCTGCGTCGGGATGGGCGGTGCCGCAGCGTCTTCGCGCAGGGCGGTCAGGCGGGCGGCGATCTCGGCCTCGGACCGCAGGCCGGTGTGGTTGATACCTTGCGCAGGGTCTTCGCCCCGCGCCATCGCCGCCAGCAGCCGCGCGCGGCTTTCGGGCACTGGGGTGCGGCCCCCGAACCGGTCGAGCAGCGCGCGGAAACGGCGCGGGCGCCACAGATGGCGCAGCAGTGCCGCCTTGCGTGCAGGCGTGGTATTCAGCCCCATCACGGCCGCGCGCAAAATGCCGATATCACCCGTGGCTGCGCGCAGTCCCAACGGGGCAAGCAGGCGCGAGAACAGGGCAAATACCTCGGCATCGGCGGCCAGCGGATCGGTGCCGTCGAAAACCTCATACCCGACCTGCACATAGGCGCTTTGGCGCGGTCCAAGGTGGTATTGCTGGCGAAACACCTCGCCGATATAGCAATAGCGCGCGGGCGCGGCGCCATGCGCCATGTGTGCCTGCACCACGGGCACGGTGAAATCGGGGCGCAGCATCATCTCGCCGCGCACCGGATCGTGGGTCACATAGGCGCGGGCGCGGATATCTTCGCCGTAAAGATCGAGCAGCGTTTCGGCGGGCAGCAGCACATCGGCCTCGACCGGCACCGCCCCGGTGGCGGCGATGGCGGCATAAAGCGCCTCGGCCTCGGCGCGGATGACAGCCTTTGGGATCATTTGCCCAGCATTTTCACGATGGCCGTAACCAATTCGGCGCGCGGCACTTCGATCTGCGCGGGGCGGTCCTTCCATTCCTCAAGCGTGGCGTTTTGCGCGATCTGCGCGCCAAGGATCAGGTCCTTGAGGATGATCGTGCCCTTTGCCGCCTCATCCCCGCCTTGGATCACGGCGATGGGGCTGGCGCGTTTGTCGGCGTATTTCAACTGGTTGCCAAAGTTCTTCGGGTTGCCAAGATACACTTCGGCGCGGATGCCCGCGTTGCGCAGATCGGCAACCATGCCCATGTAATCGGCCATCCGGTCCCGGTCCATCACGGTCACGACGACTGGGCCAGCGGCATCAGTGATGCTGCGCCCCTTGGCGGCAAGCGCCGCCAGCAAACGGTCAACACCAATCGAAACGCCCGTCGCAGGCACCGATTGCCCGGTGAACCGCTTGACCAGATCATCATAGCGCCCCCCGCCCGCAACGCTGCCAAACTGCCGCTTGCGCCCCTTTTCGTCGAGGATCTCGAAGGTAAGTTCGGCTTCATAAACCGGGCCGGTATAGTAGCCAAGGCCACGGACGACGGAAGAATCGATGACAATACGGTCATCGTCATAGCCCTGTACTTGCAACAGGTTGGCAATGGACTCGAGCTCTTCGACCCCCTCTAAACCTATAGGAGAAGCGCCTACTGCTTGACGCATCGAAGCTAAGCGACCCGCGATAATGCCCTGATCATAGATTACCGACTTTTGTGTAAGATATTGCACAATTTTTTGTGCGTTCTGAATGTGCAACCC
>JBBRBJ010000066.1:0-16788 GCA_038205925.1 Rhodobacterales bacterium
AACAGTGAAGCTTTTCCAAGATCATCGGTCAAAACACTCACGTGCCCAAACCTACCTGGCCAGATATGCAAACAGTCAAACGCCGAAACGCCCAAACCGCCCACATATCCCTTCATCACAATTCAATTTTCAAAGAGCGTGGACACAAAAACCACAAGAGCACCAAACTTCTGGTGCACCCTGCAACCTTGCCTCCGGATATTGTCACGATGATCTTCGTCACCGCCTTCCGTCGCTTCCTCTCCGCGTTGCCGCGTCGTGTCCGCTTCGGTGAGGCGGTGTTTAGGACCGTCCGCAAAAACCTGCAAGAGGAAAATGCAGCCCAACCGTCATTTTCTTTTCAGAGCCCTGTTTTCCTTGGTGTCCGCGCTGCACGAAACGGCACCGCATGGGGAACGGGCATCCCGTGAACCGACAGAATCGTTCCATGACGACCGCTTTCACGGCCTGAAAGGGCCGACTCAGTCTTGATGAACCGATCCCCAAACCAGCCCGTGCGCTGCCGATCCTTCGTCATCCCCCCCATTGCGGGCCCCATCGGGGCAAAGCACGCGCGTTTTACCGCCTGAAGGGGTGTCCGGGCCTTGACCAAGAGCAGCACTTCGGCCCTTATCAATGGAACGTCAGAAACGGATTGATCATGTTCAACAAGACCGCCGACCCGACCGCTGCGCCGTCCGCGCGCGTGTCGAACACGAAGTCGACCTTTGCCGCCGATCTGCGCATCACCGGCGAAGTCAGTTCTGCGGGCGATATAGAGGTGATGGGAGAGATTGACGGAAACGTCTCGGCCCGTGGCCTTGTCATCGGCGGAGAAGGCCGGATGAACGGCACGGTCAGCGCAGACACCGTCGAGGTGAAGGGCAGACTGGACGGCCAGGTTGCCGCGGGTGCCTTCTTGCTGCGCGCTTCGGCCCAGGTGGCTGCCGATATCACCTACAAGACGCTGGTGATCGAAAGCGGCGCCCATATCGAAGGTCGCTTTGCCAAGGCCAAGGCCTGACATCACAACGAATGCGCGGCCAGGCGTGCCCCCGGTTTCCGGGGGCCGTTTCATTTGGGCGGGATAGAGTAGGTCAGACCGGCGCGCGCCACCGGCGCGTCCATCCCGTCTGAAAACACCAGAACATCTCCGACCGCAAGGCTTCGGCCCAACTTCAAGAGCCGCGCCTCGGCCCTCAGGGTGCAGCCTGCGGCCGGCTTGCGCATGTAGTCGATGCTGCAATGCGTGGTCACAGCCAATGCAACCGGCCCGATCCGGCAGAGGATGGCCAGATACATCGCCACGTCCACCAGCCCGAAGATCGCAGGCCCGGACACCGTGCCGCCTGGCCGCAAGTGCCGATCCGCCACCCGCAGTCTCAGAACCACGCCCGTCTCATGCGCTTCCTGCACCTCGAAGTCTTCGGCCACCTGACCAAACTCGCGCGTCAGAAACGCGGTCAGTGCCGCGCGGTCCATCATCAGTGTCATCCCGGCGCATCCCGTCTTTGCATCAGCCCTGCCCTTCGCCTAGACTGACCGGATACAGGAGCGACATGCAATGACCGACCGCCTTCTTTTGCGCACCGATCGGGACGGCATTGCCCGGCTGGTGCTGAACAGCCCTGCGCGGATGAACGCGCTGTCGGATGCCATGCTGGCGGCCATTGGTGATGCTGTTGCGCAGATCGGGGCTGACCGCAGCATCCGCGTGGTAATCATCGCGGCAACAGGCAAGGCCTTTTGCGCAGGCCATGACCTGCGCGAGATGCAGGCCGCGCGGGCCGCACCCGATGCCGGTGCGGCGGCACTCAAGGACCTCTTCGATCGCTGTGCAGCCGTTATGCAGGCAATCACTGCCCTGCCCCAGCCAGTGATTGCCGAGGTGCATGCCATCGCCGCCGCCGCCGGATGCCAGCTTGCCGCATCCTGCGACATGATCGTGGCCTCGGACACCGCGCGCTTTGGTGTCAACGGGGTGAACATCGGCCTGTTCTGCTCGACCCCCATGGTAGCGCTGACCCGCAAGGTGCTGCCCGCCGTGGCCTTCGAGATGCTGACGACGGGTGCCTTTCTGACCGCCGCCCGCGCGGCCGAAGTGGGGCTGGTCAACCGCGTCACAACGCCCGAGACACTGGAGGCCGAGACGATGGCCCTTGCCCACACCCTTGCCGACAAATTGGGTGCGGCGGTCACAATGGGCAAGGCCGCGTTCTATGCGCAGATCGGCCTGCCGCTGGCTGACGCCTATGCGTTTGCGGGCGACGTGATGGTGCGCAACATGCTGCTTAGTGATACGGATGAGGGGATCAGCGCCTTTCTGGAAAAGCGCAAACCCGACTGGGGCTGATGTCTCGGGGCGCCTAAAGCCTGTAAATCGCGCGGAACTTGGCCTCAAGATAGTCCAGTAGCGGGCCTTCATGCGGAGCAAACCCGCACGCACGTGTGATCACTTCGACAGGCGTGAAAAGCCCGCCGTGGCTCTGAACGTTCGCGCGCAGCCATTCGGTTCCGGGCCGCGCGTCGCCGCGCGCCAGATGCGCGTCCAGATCCGGCACCGCCGCGCGCATCGCCTGATCAAGGCAGCCTGCGTAGACATTCCCCAAACTGTAGGTCGGGAAATAGCCAAACAGCCCTACCGACCAGTGCACATCTTGCAGCATTCCCTGCGACGGACGGATCACCGTCACCCCGAAATCGGATTGAAAACGGTCATTCCACGCGGCCTCGAGATCGGCCAATGCCAGATCGCCGCCAATCAGCGCCCTCTCAAGATCAAAGCGCAACATGACATGCAGGTTGTATTGAACCTCATCAGCCTCGGTGCGGATGAAGCCGCTCTGCACCCGGTTGACGGTGCCATAAAACGCGTCCGCGTCCGCAACGCCGAAATCA
Organism: Rhodobacterales bacterium; assembly: GCA_038205925.1. Classification (GTDB taxonomy): domain Bacteria; phylum Pseudomonadota; class Alphaproteobacteria; order Rhodobacterales; family Rhodobacteraceae; genus Pseudotabrizicola. The sequence goes on from JBBRBJ010000066.1 coordinate 2,878, forward strand.
CCAAACGCTGCACCCATCTGGCCATGCAGCCAACCGGTAAAGGCGCGCCCCCGGCCCATCTGGTTCTCATAGATCCGGCTCTGGCTTTCATGTACCCCCATCGACACCCCGGCGCCCAACGGCGTCAAGCGATAGGCGGGGTCTGTGCCCAACTCATAACAGGCGTGGCCCACTTCGTGGATCGTCGAATAAAAGCAGTTGAACGGGTCCGTTTCGACCACCCTTGTGGTGATGCGCGCATCATCACCCGAGCCGGAACTGAACGGATGCACCGCCAGATCCAGCCGCCCCCGCGTCCAGTCATAGCCAAAAGCCGAGGCCAGATCGCGGGCAAGTTTCATCTGCACATCCGCGGGAAAGACAGTGCTCAGCGCCGCTGGCTGATGATCCGCGCCCAGTATTGCTGCACGCAGGGCAACCAGTCGCGGGCGCATCCGGTCAAACATCGCACCAAGGCTGGCGGCGGTGGCGCCGGGTTCGTAATCGTCGATCAGCGCATCGTAGAGGTCGCCTCCTTCCGCCAGCGCGCTGGCCTCTTGCCGCCGCAGATCGATCACGCGGCCAAGAATGGGCAAAAACGCCGCCACATCATCCTTTGCCCGCGCTTCGGCCCAGATGCCTTGTGCCATGCTGGTCACGCGCGCAAGTTCCTGCGCCAGCGCCGCCGGAACCTTGGTCGCGCGGTCATGGCTGCGACGGATGTGGCGCAGTTGCGCTGTCGCTATCTGCCCCTCGGCCTTTGCCTGATCCAGCCAGTCGGCCACGCGCGGATCGGTGCGACGGGCGTGCATTATCCCCTCCATCGCTGCCATCTCTTCGGATCGCTGCTCGGCCGCACCCTTGGGCATCACGGTTTCCTGATCCCATCCCAGACGGCCCGCCACCTGCGCCAACGCCTCGGTTTCGCGCTGAAATGCCATCAGTTCGTCATAGGCGGTCATGCCGTACCCTTTGCAATCGATCCCACCACAGGGTATTGCGCGAGATGACGCGCGCGAATGATCAGCACCCACAGGATCACGGCCAATATTTGATGCGTGATCGCCACGTGCATATGCGCCGCGGTGAGGGCAGTCGCAATGCCGATGGCCACCTGCACCACCAGAAGCGCCATTACCGCGTGAAACGCCGTGCGCGTGTACATATGCGGGGATTTGCGTCCGCGCAGCCAAACCACTACGCCAAACAGCAGCAGCAGATAGCCCGACATCCGGTGTATGAACTGCACCAGTCCCGGGTTTTCAAAGAACGCGTGCCAGATCGGCAGCGCGCCCCCTTGCCCGTCGGGCACATAGAAGGCATCCGCCGGAAAGAACTGCCCGTTCATCAGCGGCCAGGTCGGAAAGCCTCTCCCGGCGTCAATGCCCGCCACCAGCGCGCCCAGCAGGATCTGCAAAAAGGCAAAGTGCATCAACCCGGTCGAAAGGGAAAAAAGCTTACCCTCGCGCACGCGGCGTGCCTGCATCAGATCGGCCTCGGTCCGGCCCAGCTTGAACACATACCACGCGATCAGCCCAAGGATGACAAACGCCAGCCCCAGATGCGTGGCAAGCCGGTACGAGGCCACGTCAACCATCGTGCCTTTCAGTCCCGACGATACCATCCACCACCCAATCGCCCCTTGGGCGCCCCCCAGTGCGCCCAGCAGCAGCAGCCTTCCCGTCCACCCCTGTGGGATCTTGCGCGCCGCGAGAAAGCCGAAAAAGCCCACCGCCCACACAAGACCGATCACCCGACCAAGCTGACGGTGGCCCCATTCCCACCAGAAAATGGTCTTGAACGCGTCCATCGACATGCCGGCGTTTTGCACCTGGTACTCGGGGCTGGCCCGATACTTGGCAAACTCTGCGTCCCAGGCTTCGGGGGTAAGGGGTGGCAACGCACCGGTAACCGGGCGCCATTCCGTGATCGACAGGCCGGAATCGGTCAGTCGCGTCAGCCCGCCTACTGCTATCATCGCCGTGACCAACACGAACAGCAAGATCAGCCAAAGACGCACTCCGCCCCGCGCGCCCGTGGCGCGCCTCCCGATCATGCCCCCTGCGGGTCCCGCAGGCCGGGCGCCCCCGCTACCTGTGTCCCCGGTGCCGATCTCTTCAAAGAGTTTGCGATTTGTGGCCATTGTCGCCTCGTTGCCTGCGCCTGGCGCCAAGACTAGGCCCCTGCCCCGCCCCCTTCAAGGGGGCTGCGGCACGATGGCGGCACAGGGTGCGGTGCCCTTCCCGGCCAAAAACCCTTCACGTTTGCGCGGGCCTGCGCCGAGACCCGCCTATCGACCTTGCAATACGCGCCCAGACGCGAGACGCTTGCACAAATGCGCCGCGGCAAAAGCAACACTTTGGTTAGAAATTGTCCCCATCATGGTGGGAACACGCTCCGAGATGCTCTACGCCCCGGCCACGACAGGGGTTGAACAGCCCGCCCCGCTGATACTGCACCGAAGGACCGCGCCATGATCAAGACCCTCTCCGCTGCCGCTTTTGGCGTCATGCTTCCTCTGGCCACTCAGGCGGGCGGGTTTGATATATTGGGTGATCCCGTCGCCGTCACGCCGGCCCCGGTCGTGGTGGCCTCGCCTGATCTGATCTTCCGCCTTGGCGCAGGCCTGACGTACGGGCCGTCCTACTTCGGGTCAAAGTCAAATGACGTAGGGCCTACCGGATCGCTCAGTTTCCAGTTTCTGCGCGGACCGGGGGGGCTCGCACTCGGGTCGGAAACCGGTGAGGTGCGCTCGGGCTTCGCGCCGCGCGGATCATTCCGAGTCATCGGCAAACGCTCGGCAACCGATGACCCGGAACTGACCGGGCTTGAAGATGTGCCGCTGTCGGTCGAGATTGGTTTCGGCCTGGGCTATACCAGCCGCAACTTTGAGGCTTTTGCCGACGTGCGCTATGGTGCCGTTGGCCACCACGCCTTTGTGGGTGAACTGGGCGCAGATTTCGTAATGCGCCCGTCCGACCGGCTGACGCTGAAGGCAGGCCCGCGTCTCTTGCTGGGATCAAACAAGTTCAACGACACTTATTTTGGCGTGACGGCGGCTGAATCGGTGGCCAGCGGCGGAGTGCTTGGTGCGTATGACCCAAGCGCAGGCGCTGTCAGCGCCGGGATCGAGATCGGCGCCAGCTATGCGCTGAGCAACGTTTGGAACCTCGATGGCGCGGTGCGCTATGACCGCTTCATGGGTGATGCGAAAGCCTCGCCCATCGTGACCCAAGGGTCAAACGATCAGGTGAGCGTCAGCATCGGCATCTCGCGTCTCATCTCGCTCGATTTCTGACGGCGAAAGCTGATCAGTCGGCGGGGGGCGGTCCATCCGGGCCGCCCCCTTGTCGTTTGAGGGCAAAGGCGATTTGACGCAGCATGCCATGAAATGTCTGCGCCTCGGCCCGGGTCAGGTTAAGCCGTGCCCACATGTTGCGCAGGTTCAGCTTCATATTGGCAGCCTTGCGCTCGGGAAAGAAAAAACCCGCAGCGTCCAGCCGCTCTTCGAAATGGTCGCCCAAATGCTGAACTTCGATGCGGCTGGCAAAGTCGGTGCGCCCAAGGCCCATCACTTCGGGCGCGGTAGCATCGGTCTGGCGCTGCCATTCATATCCCATCAACAGCGCGCATTGCCCAAGGTTGAGGCTGGGAAAATCGGGGTTTACTGGTACGGTGACGATGGCATTTGCCAGAGCCACATCTTCGTTTTCCAGCCCCGCCCGCTCGGGTCCGAACAGCACACCCACGCGCTTGCCTTCGGCGCCAAGGACGCGCGCCATCTGCATGGCGCGCTCAGGCGTGACCACGGGCTTGACCAGTTCTCTGGGCCGCGCGGTGGTGGCAAAGACATAGTCGCAATCGGCGATTGCGCCCGCCACATCCGCAAACAGCCCGGCGGTGTCCAGAAGACGACCAGCACCGCTGGCCATGGCCACGGCGCGCGGGTTCGGCCAGCCGTCACGCGGGGCCACCACCCGCAACCGCGTCAGGCCAAAGTTCAACATCGCCCGCGCTGCCGCCCCGATGTTCTCGCCCATTTGCGGACGTACGAGGATGAAGGCAGGCTCGAGCCGGGCAAGGGTCTGGGTCTGGGACATCTGGACGGCTCCTGAGCGGTGAACCCGGCTGATACGCTGGCTTGGGGGGCGGGGGCAAGTGAGAGGTTGGCGCCAACGCATGCCCCCTTGGCCGCCCCGATGCCGAGAACATGGTCAAGGGGCCGAAAGGCTGTTAGAGGGACCAAACCCGTTCCAAATGCCCCCAAGGATGCCCCGACATGGCCGCTGATGACCGCCCGCAACTGACGCTGATCACCCCCCCCACCTTTGATCTGGCGGTCTTTCCGGATCAGGTCGCGCGGGTAATGGACGCGGTCGAGGTCGCCTGCCTGCGCATCAGTCTCGCGAGTCGAGACGAGGACAACCTGACCCGCGCCTCGGATGCCCTGCGCGAGGTGGCCCATGCCCGCGACGTGGCCGTGGTGATCGACACCCACATGCTGCTGGTCGAACGGCTGGGCCTTGACGGGGTGCATCTGCTTGACGGCGCGCGCTCGGTCCGGGCCGCGCGCAAGGCGCTGGGGGCCGATGCCATCGTGGGGGCCTACTGCGGCCACACCCGGCATGAGGGCATCGGCGCGGCCGAGGCAGGGGCGGATTATGTGGCCTTTGGCCCGATTGGCGCCACGCCGTTAGGTGATGGAACGCAGGCGGATCACGCGTTGTTCACTTGGTGGTCGGAGATGATCGAAGTGCCGGTGATCGCCGAAGGCGCCCTGACGGCAGATCTGGTTGCAACCTTTGCCCCGGCCACCGATTTCTTTGCCGCAGGTCCCGAGATCTGGGGTGCGGAAGATCCGCTTGCGGCGCTGAAAGCGCTGCTGGCACCGATGGGCTGACAGCCGGGTGGCAGGGGTCAGGGGCGGTGCTGCAAAGCTGTCGCGATGACCCGTTCGCAATACGCAGCCAGCGGTTTGCGCCCCTCGAACGCATCGACCGGCACGGGCGGGTGAAACGTCACCTCGACAACCCCTTGCCGGGGGGTGGCAAGGACCATCAGCAGATGGCCCGTGAAATCCATATCACCCCACCAGCCGTAATATCGCGGGTCCTGTCCCTGCGGCGCGCGATAGCGCAAGGTGACTGGCTGGATGTGCATCTGCCGTTCCATCCCGTGAGTAAAGAAGGCCGCGAACAGGGTGGATTTGAACGGCAGTACCCTAAGGCTGTCGGTCGAGGTGCCTTCGGGAAAGAACAAGAGACGATGACCGGCACGCAGCCGGTCTTCGAAAAGCTGCTGGTGGACCTTGGCCTCGCCCCCGCGGCGCGCGATGAAAAGTGTGCCTGTCGCGCGGGCAAGCCAGCCGATCGCGGCCCAGGTTTCCACCTCGGACTTGGCGACGAAATAGAGGCGCGTGCTTGCGTTCAACGCAAAGATGTCCAGCCATGAGGCATGGTTGGCGACCATGGCGCCCGTTCCGGTCAGGGGTGTTCCGTGCCGGATCAGCCGCAGGCGCAGAATGGCAAAAGCCGTGCGGCAGACGCCTTGCGTGATGAGCGGGGTCCATGGACGGGCCAAACCGAACAAAGGGCGCTCGATCAGTCGCAGAACCAGCAAAAGCGCCAGCCCGCCATAGGTGACAGCCGCCAAAAGCCCACCGCGCCAGACGACCCGGGCCCAACCCGCAGCACCGATCAGGGGCCGGGTGAATTGCGCCTGCTTCCAATCGGTCACGCGGGGCCCCGCTTGCGGATGTAGAAATCGCGGTGACGCGCGCTCATCTGCCGGGTGTCCATGACGAGGCACACATCGGTGGTGTTGAATGCACGGTCAACGAACGCCCCCTCACCCACAAAACCGCCCAGGCGCAGATAGGCTTTGATGAGGGCAGGCGTGCCCAGCAGGGCTGCGCGCGGGTCTACAGCTTCGGTCGGCAGGATGTCCATCGCCGTGGCGCCCATCCCGATGGCGTGAACCCGCAGCGGCTGAGGGGCAAGATGGTTATGGAAAAGGTGCGAAAGCGGTTGCGCAAGTGAAGCCACATCAGTGCCGGGAAAGCTTGCCACACCGAAAAGAAGGTCGATCTTGCGTTCCATCACATAGTCGGCCAAGGCGTTCCACAAATGCAACATCGCCGTCCCGCCGCGGTGATCGGCGCGCACGCACGACCGACCCAACTCCAACAGCCTCCGCCCCGAGGCTTTCAGCGGCCCGATATCATATTCGCTTTCCGAATAATAACGCCCGACCGCCGCCGCCCTGTCCCAGGGCAGCACCCGGTAGGCTCCGACGACATGATCGAGGCTGGCTTCTGGTATCGTCCGGTCTATCAGAACAAGGTGGTCGAAGACGGGGTCAAAATTATCCCGCTCGCGCCGCAAGTGGTGGTCAACCAGCGGCCCATCGGCGCCCAATTCATCGACAAAGACGGTATAGCGCAACCGCTGGGCCGCGATCAGATCGGCCTCGGCCGTGGCCAGCCGCACGTAATACCGCTCTGCCACCGTCATCTAGTGCCCCATTGCCCGCGTCCCGGACCCTGCCTGACCTTTGCGGTTAACCACCGGTTAATGATGAGGGGCTTAAAAGGAAGTGCGGGGCGGCGCAACTGCGGTATTGGGCGATGCGAGGGGAAATCATGGGCATGAGACACGGTCAGGCACTGAAATCCGTCACCAGATCGACATGGCGACTGTCGATCACCACCTTGCCGGCATGTTCGAAGTTGACTGTGACCCGCCCGCCGACATTTGATTGCACCTGACCCAAACCCCAGTCGGGCTGCGTCGGGTGACGGACCAGCATTCCCGGCTCAAGTATCGCGTTACGCATGCCGCCTCCATTTGCCCATCTCGGGCGCCATCCCAGGACCCCGCCGATGACAACCGCTGAAATGCCCGACCTCACCGCCCTGCTGGGGTCCCGCATCTGTCACGACCTTATCAGCCCGATCGGCGCGATCAGCAATGGCATTGAGTTGATGATGATGGATGGCGGGGCGCGCAGTCCGGAACTGACGCTGATCGTTGATGCTGTAGCGAACGCCAATGCGCGCATCCGGTTCTTCCGTGTAGCCTTCGGCGCCTCGGGCAGTTCCGGGCAGCGGATCGGGCGGAGCGAGGTGACCAACATCCTCAACGATCTGACACGCGGCGGGCGCCTGTCGATTGACTGGCATACGCCCCCCGATCTGTCTCGGCGCGAGGTGAAGCTTGCCTTCCTGTCGATCCAGTGCCTTGAAAGTGCGATGCCGCACGGCGGCACCATAACGGCTGACAAGGGTGAAAGCCGCTGGACGCTGCGCGGCGAAGCCGGCCGCCTGAAGGTTGAGCCCGAGGTGTGGGAGGTTCTGTCGAACCCTGCCGCACGCCCCGATCTTGGCCCGGACCAGGTGCATTTTGCCCTGCTGCGCGAAGAACTCTCGCGCCAGCATCGCCGCATCGCGGTCGATATCCGCGACGGGGATGTTCGGATGAGTTTTTAAGGTCTTCAGGGGCGAACCGTGCCGTTTCCAGTCACAAGATATTTGAAGCTGGTCAGTTGCTCGGCACCCACGGGACCGCGCGCATGCAGCTTGCCCGTGGCGATGCCGATCTCGGCACCCATCCCGAATTCTCCGCCGTCAGCAAATTGGGTTGAGGCATTGCGCATAAGGATCGCGCTGTCGAGATGCTGAAAAAACCGCGCAGCCGTGGCGTCATTCTCGGTCAGGATACTTTCGGTGTGGTTGCTGCCATAGTGGCGGATATGGGTAATCGCTTCGTCTACTCCGTCGACCAGTTTGGCGGCGATGATCATGTCCAGAAATTCGCGCCCGAAATCTTCTGGCGCGGCGCAAACAGTGCCCGACACTTTCAAAAGTTCGCCTTCAGTGCGCACTTCGACCCCTGCGGCGATCAGATCGTCGATCAGTATCGCACCGTGTTTCGTGTAAAACTTCCAGTCGATCAACAGACATTCGGCCGCCCCACACACGCCGGTGCGCCGGGTTTTAGCATTGAGAACCACTGCCCGCGCCTTTGCCAGATCAGCCTCACCATCGGCGTAAACGTGGCAAATCCCTTCCAGATGGGCAAAGACTGGCACCCGTGCCTCGGCCTGAACCAGTCCGACCAGCCCCTTGCCGCCGCGTGGCACGATCACGTCGATATACGCAACCGCGCGCAACATCGCCGTCACCATCGCGCGGTCTCGGGTAGGAACCAGCTGGATTGCCGCCTCGGGTAACCCCGCCTCGCGCAGACCCTGCACCATGCAGGCGTGAATTGCCTCCGAGCTGTGAAAGCTCTCTGATCCTCCCCGCAAGATCACCGCATTTCCGGCCTTGAGGCACAGCGCACCGGCATCGGCCGTAACGTTGGGGCGCGATTCGTAGATCACACCCACCACCCCCAAAGGGGTGGCGACACGCTGGATGTGCAGACCGTTCGGGCGATCCCATTCCGCCAGCACCCGCCCAACAGGATCAGGCTGTTCGGCCACGCTCCGAAGGCCATCGACGATGCCGCGCAACCGCACGTCATCCAGCCGAAGCCGATCAGTCATCGCGGGCGACAGGCCTTTTTCCCGAGCATAGGCCATGTCGATCGCGTTGGCGTCGAAAATCTCTTGCCGCTGCGCCCAGACCGCCTGCGCAGCACCAATCAGGGCTGCATGTTTACGCTCGGACGTTGCAAAAGCCAGTTCTGCCGCCGCCGCCCGGGCGCGGGCGCCGATCTTGACCATCATGTCGGAAGATTGACCGTCCATCGCTGTTTCCTTCCTTACCGCGCGCAGCCGTCCCGCAAACTGCGCCTCTCACACCACCATGTCGTCCCGATGGACCAGCGCCGCACGCCCCGGATAGCCAAGAATTCCCGCAATGTCACCTGACCGGTGCCCGGCAATCGCTTTTGCCTCGGCGGCTGTATAGCGCACAAGACCTTTGCCCAGCACAGCCCCGTCCGGTGCCAGAATTGCCACCGGCTCTCCGCGCCCGAACGTGCCCATGACGCGCGTAACCCCTGCGGGCAAAAGGCTTTTGCCCGCACCCAGTGCCGCGACGGCGCCCGCGTCCAGATGCACCTCTCCCTTGGGCTTCATCGCATTGATCCAGCGTTTGCGCGCCGCCTGCGGATCGCCTTGGGCCAGAAACCAAGTCCGGTTTGCGCCGTTCGCCAGCGCAGTCAGCGGGCGCTGCGCCGATCCTTCCATCACGGCCATCGCACAGCCCCCCGCCACGGCCGTTTTCGCAGCCATCAGCTTGGTCTTCATGCCGCCCTTGGACAGGCCCGAGATGGCATCCCCCGCCATGGCCTCAATATCGGGCGTGATCGCGGCGACCAGATCAAAGCGCGCGGCAAGGGCGTCTTCCTTCGGATTGGCCGTATAGAAACCGTCGACATCCGATAGCAGGATCAGCTGATCCGCCCCCACCGTCACTGCGATCTGCGCGGCCAGGCGGTCGTTATCACCGAAACGGATTTCATCGGTTGCCACCGTATCATTCTCGTTCACGATCGGCACCACGCCGAGGGCCAGCAGCGTCTCCATCGTCGCCCGGCAATTGAGATAGCGCCGGCGATCTGTCGTGTCCTCCAGCGTCACCAGCACCTGAGCGGTGGTGATACCATGCGGCGCCAGCACCTCTTCATAGGCGCGTGCAAGCCGGATCTGCCCCACGGCGGCGGCCGCCTGCGACTGCTCAAGCGTCAGGACCCCTGCCCCCAGGCCCAGAACCTTGCGCCCGAGCGCGATGGACCCCGACGAGACCAGAACCACACCGGCCCCGCGCGCCTTGGCATCCACCACATCCAGCGCCAGCGCGGCCAGCCAGTCTTGCTTCAACCCCGTGACCCGGTCCACCAGAAGGGCCGAGCCGATCTTGACGACCAGCCGTTTTGCGTGCCGGATATCGGGGGCGATCAGGGTTGCCATGGCCCGGTCTCCTCGACCGGCGCCTCGCCCAGGATGGTCCGGTAAAGGGCGCGCAGCGTCTCTTGCAGCCCCGTTCCCGCCACGCCCGAGATCACCATGACCGGCCCGCCGCTTGCCTTTTCCAAGGCACGACGGCGGGTGGAAATGGTCTTGGCATCCAGCGCATCGCATTTGTTCAGCGCAACGATCCGGGGTTTGTCGCCGAGGATGTCGGAATAGGCCTCAAGCTCTGTCACGATCGTGCGGTAATCCTTGGTGATCGTGCTGGATGTGCCATCGACCAGATGCAGCAGCACCTTGTTGCGCTCGACGTGCGCCAGAAACTGGATGCCAAGTCCGCGTCCTTCGCTTGCGCCTTCAATCAGGCCCGGAATGTCGGCCATGACGAATTCGATGCCGTCGATCCCGACGACCCCAAGGTTGGGCACCAGCGTGGTAAAGGGATAGTCGGCAATCTTGGGCCGCGCGTTGGACACGGCCGCCAGGAACGTCGACTTCCCCGCATTGGGAAGACCCACCAGGCCCGCATCGGCAATCAGCTTCAGGCGCAGCCAAATCGTGCGCTCTACCCCCTCTTGCCCCGGATTGGCACGCGCGGGCGCACGGTTGGTGGACGACTTGAACCGCAGGTTGCCCCAGCCCCCGTTGCCGCCATGCGCAAGTTCGACCCGCTGTCCCACTTCGGTCAGATCGGCAATCACGGTTTCCTCATCCTCGTCAAGGATTTCGGTGCCCACGGGCACGCGCAGGATGATTTCGTCACCCGTCTTGCCGGTGCGCTGCGCGCCCATGCCGGGCTGACCCGATTTGGCAAAGAAATGTTGCTGATAGCGAAAGTCGATCAGCGTGTTCAGCCCGTCCACTGCGACCGCAAAGACCGAACCGCCGTTGCCGCCGTCGCCCCCATCCGGCCCGCCGAACTCGACAAACTTTTCACGCCGGAAGGACACGCAGCCCGATCCGCCGCCGCCCGAGCGGATGAAGACTTTGGCAAGGTCGAGGAATTTCATGCGACGGGCTTTCGGACAAGGATCAAACCCGTGCGATACAGGATCAAGCGGCGGACCTCAAGCAAGGGGATGCGGACAGGGACGGCGTGTCACGCCAGCTTGCGGATATAGGTCCAGGTCGGCACCCGCGCATTGCGCGCCACGCTGAAGCTTTCGGCATCGCCCAGATATTGAAACCCCGCATTGCTCAGCACCCGGGCCGAACCTGCATTGTCCTGAAACACTTCGGCAAACAGGGTCTTGTTGCGCTGCGGGTTGGCCGCGACCAGCCCTTGAACCGCCTCTGATGCGATGCCGAGGTTCCAGAACGCCGGGGCCACCCAATAGGTGATCTCGGACTGATCGCGGTTAAAGCGTGTCTCATCCATCCGCTTGAGGTGCAGAATGCCCAGAACTTCGGGCAGGCCGGCTGCGGTGCCGTCGATCACCCAGACGTCTTCATCCTGCCCCGGCTTCATGGCGCGGGTCACGAATGCCTCGGCCGCGCCGGGTGGAAGGGGATGCGGGATCGAGCGCGTCGCCTCGGCTACCCGTACATCCCCCGCGTAAAGATGAAACAAGCCTGCGTCCGACGTGTGAACCGGGCGCAGAACAAAGCGCCCCGCCGATATCTGGCCGGGCGCCGCCTGTGCAGCGATCACGTCAAGGGTCATCAACCTCTCCTCCTGTTTCGGCCCCGCCTACGGGGAGCGCGTCCCGCTACGGCAAACTTCTTTGCGGCTTCTGCTGGTGCCCCAGTTGGGTATGCGCCAGCCCTCTGCCAAGGTATTGTGGACAAAGCTGGTCCCCTGCCCGGTTGCGGCCCCGTCCGGCAACATGCCGGAAAAAGCCAAGGGGACCGGCCTTTCAGCCGATCCCCTGTCTACATCTCAAATGTAAAGGTTCGGCTTACTCGGCTGCCTCGGCAAGAGGCAGGATCGAAATAAAGGTTCGACCCTTCATGCCCTTCTTGAACGATACATGGCCTTCTACCTTGGCGAACAAGGTGTGATCCACGCCCATTCCTACGTTTTCGCCGGGGAACCATGTGGTGCCACGCTGGCGCACGATGATGTTGCCCGGAATAGCATGCTGGCCACCGAACAGTTTCACGCCCAGACGACGACCGGCCGAGTCGCGACCGTTGCGGGATGAACCGCCTGCTTTCTTGTGTGCCATGGGATGTTACTCCTTTGCAGCAGCGGCCTTGGCGGCGCGCTTGGGTTTGGCAGGTGCCTCGACAGCAGGCGCTGCGTCGGCGTTGTGAGCGGCGCGGCGCGCATCGGCGGTGCCGGTTGCAGCCATGACGCCCGTTGCATCGGCGCCCGAGGCAAGAACATCGGTCACACGAACCAGCGTCAGGTGTTGGCGGTGGCCCTTGGTGCGCTGGCTGGAGTGTTTCCGGCGGCGCTTGACGTAGTGGATGACCTTTTCGCCCTTGATCTGGTCGATCACCTCGGCCTGCACGGCGGCGCCGGCAACCAAGGGTGATCCAAGGGTCAGGGACTCGCCCCCTACCATCAGAATTTCGTTGAACTGGATTTTGTCTCCAGCATTGGCGGCCAGTTTTTCGATGCGCAGCACGTCGCCTGCCTGCACCTTGTACTGTTTGCCGCCGGTCTTGAGGACCGCGAACATAGCTCGTTCCTTTATCTCTCCGCGTCCTTCGGCCCCCTGATGTCAGGGCGTTCGAGGGGTTTTCCCCGCCTTTGGACAGCGCGCCCCTGGGGCGTCATTGCAAAATAAAACCCCGGCACGGACAACCTGCCCTGCCGGGATGCGGGCTTATCGGGAAAAAACGTGGTGAAGTCAAGCGCCGTTGCGCCAAGGCTGGTGCCTGAGGTTCAGATATCCTCGCCCTGCATCTGTCGCGCGGCAGCGGCACCCAGTTCCGCAGAAATCTGCGTAAAAACTGAATCGAATGCCACGAACAGCGCCGCGTTCATGCGCTTGCCAGCCGTCGATTCGGAAAAGGCGATGTACGCCTCAAGATCCGCGTCCGACAAGGGTTGATAGGCCAGGGAAAGAAACGGGAAAAGCCAGGTTTCTGTCTCGGACCGAATGTCGGGTTCCTGCCGCCAGACATCTGTCAGCATCTGCTCTTCGGTCATTTCTTCGGGGAAAGACCCGCTTTCGGCCATCCCTCGGTAAAAAGCGAGGTTCGCGTTCAATGCCCCCATCACATTTGATTCGATCAGGTCATTGACCTCGACAAAGCGGCGGATCAGGGCCGCGCGCGACGTCTCTTCGCCAGCCATTTCGGCCCAGGCAACCTTTGCTGCATCCTCGACAGCCGTGTCCAGCAGGGCCTCGCGCGCGTCGATCTCCAGTTGCAAGAACCGCTGTCCCTGGTCCGAGCCGAAGAAGGTCTCGATCAGCACCAGATCGCTTCCGGCCGTTGCAAGTTCGGTCGTCAGCGCGGCGTCAAACCGGCGGCGCATCTCGTCGGGATTGTAAATCATCCCCACAACCGTTTGCCACCGGCCCCCGCCCCGGCCGGCAAACATTTCGTCTTCCAGCGTGCGGCCGTAATCCAGCCCCTCGTCGCGCATGACTGACATGACCTTGCCCATCATCATCATGTCAGACAGTGCCGATATTCGCGCCGAAACTTCGGTCTGCGCCGTTTTGGGTGCAACAGGACCTTCGGCGTGAACCACCTGCCCCAGCATGGCAGGCGCAAGACAAAGGCAGATGGCAAGAACAAACGGGCGCAGGGACATGATCAACCTTAAAGTAACACGGGAATTCACGATCTAGACGTAAGGCTTTCGGTGCACCTTGCCAAGTCGCCCCACCGCACGGTTGAGTGAGCAGCATGGAACCGCCACCATGCCTTGGGACGCGCCGGCCTCGGACAGTACTATCCCACGAAGTACAGGTCAGGGCTTGTCAGTCCTGCAAAGGCCCGCTAGGAACCTGCCCACGATGTCCACACCAAATGCGGAGAGGTGCCGGAGTGGTCGATCGGGGCGGTCTCGAAAACCGTTGAGCGTGCAAGCGTTCCGTGGGTTCGAATCCCACC
>JBBRBJ010000067.1:0-15071 GCA_038205925.1 Rhodobacterales bacterium
GGCCCAATCCTCGGGCGGCAACAATTCGGGAAGGGTCTTGCCCTGCAGGATCATCAGCGACGGTTCGCGCGCAAGGCGGTCTTTCATCGCCTGTTCTTCCTCGGGGCCGCCCTCGACCAGAACCAGGCTTGCCGCGTCGACCATCGGGCCGACGGCGGCCATGATCTGATCGTGGCGCGGATCATTGAGGTGATAGGTGCCGATCAACGTAACCTTGGCGTCACCTTTGGTGGCGGTCCAGTAATTGCCGGTGGGAAAGGGCACGGCGGCTGTGGCGGCGTCTATCATCGCGCGTCTGGCGGGAGGCATCGTGTCAAACAGGTTCTTGCCGACGCACTCTGCACTCGCAGGGGAGGCGAGCAGAAACAGGGCAGGGAAAAAAGTGCGCATGGCTACCTCGGGAAAATGTCGTCTTAAGGTGGCATTGCGACGGCGTGATGTGAAGGGGCAAGCGGATTTGATCGAAATGTTGCCAAGATTTTGGGCAGGGGGGAGTTGACAGCGCAGGCCGTGTTGCCTAGGTCAAGCATCGTTAGCACTCGGGTAAACTGAGTGCTAAGAGGTGTAACCTGGAAACCCAAGGGAGTGTTACCAGATGGCTTTCAAACCGCTGCATGACCGTGTGCTGGTGAAACGTATTCAAGGCGAAGACAAGACCAAGGGCGGTCTTATCATCCCCGAAACTGCAAAAGAAAAGCCCGCAGAGGGCGAGATCGTCTCGGTAGGCGAGGGCGCGCGCAAGGACTCGGGCGAGTTGATCGCACCGTCGGTCAAGTCGGGCGACCGCATCCTGTTCGGCAAATGGTCGGGCACCGAAGTGACGCTGAACGGCGAAGAACTGCTGATCATGAAAGAAAGCGACATTCTCGGGATCATTTCCTGAGGCTGATCGGGCTCCACCCCCGTGTGAGCCCGTGCTTTCCAAAATCAACCGATTAGAGGAGCAACCGATATGGCTGCGAAAGACGTACGTTTTGATACCGATGCCCGCGACCGCATGCTGCGCGGCGTGAACATTCTTGCCGACGCTGTGAAAGTCACGCTGGGGCCAAAGGGCCGCAACGTGGTGATCGACAAATCCTTTGGTGCCCCGCGCATCACCAAGGACGGCGTGACGGTGGCCAAGGAAATCGAGCTTTCCGACAAGTTCGAGAACATGGGCGCCCAGATGGTGAAGGAAGTTGCTTCCCGCACCAATGATGAGGCTGGCGACGGCACCACCACCGCGACCGTGCTCGCGCAGGCCATTATCAAAGAAGGCTTGAAATCGGTTGCCGCCGGCATGAACCCGATGGACCTGAAGCGCGGGATCGACATGGCAACCGCCAAGGTTGTCGAGGCGATCAAGGCAGCGTCGCGTCCGGTCTCGGACTCGGCCGAAGTGGCGCAAGTGGGTACCATCTCTGCCAATGGCGAGGCCGAAATTGGCCGCCAGATCGCCGACGCGATGCAAAAGGTCGGCAATGAGGGTGTGATCACCGTCGAGGAAAACAAGGGTCTGGAAACGGAAACCGAAGTCGTCGAAGGCATGCAGTTCGACCGTGGCTATCTGTCGCCCTACTTTGTGACCAACCCCGACAAGATGGTTGCCGAACTGGAAGACGTGCTGATCTTGCTGCACGAGAAGAAGTTGTCTTCGCTGCAGCCCATGGTTCCGTTGCTGGAAGCTGTGATCCAGAGCCAGAAGCCGCTCTTGATCATTTCGGAAGATGTCGAAGGCGAGGCGCTTGCCACGCTGGTTGTGAACAAACTGCGCGGCGGTCTGAAAATCGCTGCGGTCAAGGCTCCCGGCTTTGGCGATCGTCGCAAGGCGATGCTGCAAGACATCGCCGTTCTGACCGGCGGTCAGGTGATTTCCGAAGATCTGGGCATGAAGCTGGAGTCGGTCACGATCGACATGCTGGGCAAAGCCAAGAAAGTCGCGATCACCAAAGACACCACCACCGTCATTGATGGCGGCGGCGAAAAGGCCGAGATCGAGGCCCGCGTGGCGCAGATCCGTACCCAGATCGAAGAGACCACCAGCGACTACGACCGTGAGAAGCTGCAAGAGCGTGTGGCCAAATTGGCTGGCGGTGTTGCTGTCATCAAGGTTGGCGGCATGTCGGAAATCGAAGTCAAAGAGCGTAAAGACCGCGTTGATGACGCGCTGAACGCGACCCGTGCGGCTGTGCAAGAAGGCATCGTCGTCGGCGGTGGTGTGGCGCTGGTTCAGGCTGGCAAGATGCTGATCGGGATGGAAGGCGCAAACGCTGACCAGACCGCCGGTATTGCGATTGTCCGCAAGGCGCTTGAGGCTCCGCTGCGTCAGATTGCACAGAACGCTGGTGTAGACGGTTCGGTTGTGGCGGGCAAAGTTCGCGAAAGCGACGATCCGAAGTTCGGCTACAACGCGCAGACCGATGAATATGGCGACATGTTCAAGTTCGGCGTGATCGATCCGGCCAAGGTTGTGCGTCACGCACTGCAGGACGCAGCTTCGGTCGCTTCGCTGCTGATCACTACCGAAGCGATGATCGCTGACAAGCCGGCGAAAGAGTCCGCTGGCGGCGGCGGCGGCGGCATGGGCGGCATGGGCGGCATGGACGGCATGATGTAATCTGCCGTTTGCCGATGCAGACACAGGGCGGTCCCATCGGGGCCGCCCTTTTTCATTGCGGACAAGGGTGATAAGTGCACAGTGCCCGCGAAACGCAAAAGCGGGGGGTACGGCATGGCATCGGGCACTCTGTTGATCTATGCACCGGTGCCGCTGCATCTTGGGCCGGACGGCGGCCTGTTGCTGGAGGATCAGGCCTGCAATGGCCTGCGGCTCTGGGCAGAGAATTTTGACAAGCTGATCGTGCTGATGCCGCTGGAAACGGGCCCCGCTCCGGGGCGCTGGGTGCCGATCGCGGCGGTCGGGTCGGCGCTTGCGCGCTGCGAGGTCATCCCTGTTCCCGCTGTCTGGAAGCCGGGGCCGTTTCTTCGTGCCCTGCCCGCGGTGCGGGCCAGGATACGCGAAGCGATCGGGCGTGTAGACCGGATGGGGTTTGCCATCGGCGGCCTGGTCGGCGATTGGGGTGCCGTGGCCGCCTATGAGGCGCACCGCGCAGGGCGGCCCTTTTATGTCTGGACGGACAGGGTGGAATCGGAGGTGACGCGGCATAAGGCCAAGGCGGCACCCCGGTTCAAGACGCGCCTGCAGGCGCGCGTAATCTGGCGGCCCATGGCGGCGCTGGAGCGCGCTGTGATCCGCCGCGCCGCACTTGGCTTGTTCCACGGGCAGGAAACCTATGATCATTATGCACCGTTCAGCCGCAATCCGCATGTCGTGCACGACATCCACCTGACCCTGTCCGACCATCTGCCTGAGGCCGAGGTTCCCGCCAAGCAGGCCGACACGGCGCGGGGCCGATTGCGCGTGCTATATGTGGGGCGCGCTGATCCGATGAAGGGTGCGGCCGACTGGATCGAGGTGGTCGCGCATGCCATTGACGGGGGGGCGAACATCGAAGCCGAATGGATCGGCGACGGCCCGGCGCTAGAGGCGATGCGGGCGCGCATTGCAACATTGGATCTGCAGGACCGTATTCGGCTGGCGGGCGAAGTGACGGATCGGGCGGTGGTGAAAGCGGCGCTGCGGCATGCGCAGGTCTTTCTGTTTTGCCACCAGACCCCGGAATCTCCGCGCTGTCTGATCGAAGCGCTGGCCATGGCCACGCCGATCGTGGGCTATGGCGGCGCCTTTGCGAAGGAGTTGACGCAACGCGCCGGGGGAGGGCGGCTGGTCCCCAGGGGCGATGTCGCGGCACTTGGCGCAGCCCTGATGGCGCTTGACGCCGACCGCCAAGGCGTGGCGGATCTGATCGGACGCGCGGCACGGGACCGCGAAGGTTTTGACGATGTGAGCATTTTCCGCCACCGCAGTGATTTGATCAAGGCACATTTGCCGGGGCCCTGAAAACCCTTGCCGGCACGAGCGCGCTGTGGCCTGAGGCCGCGTTAACCCCTCGTTGTTACTGCTTTCGCTTGGCGAGGGATGGCGGTGTGTGAACCGTCGGCAGGGCGAGGGTTTTCAGATATGAACAAGGCGATTACCGACGGGCTGGCGCTGATGCCGCCACCTTTTGCAGCAGGCCTGAACCTGTGGTCGCGTGAAGATGGCGCTCCGGGGCAAGGGTCTTATGCCGCGCAGGCCAATGCGGCGTTTGTGCCCGCCGATCAGGATTTCGGCGGCGCGATCGAATTGCAAAAGACGCAAACCACGCAAAAGCTGCGATGCTTTCAGCAAATCCCGATGCAGCCGGGTCTGTATCTGCAGGTGAAAGTCCGGGTAAAGTGCGTCTCCGGCGCCTTTCCGGCGGTGCGTATTGCGGGGTGGGCTGGGCGCAGCAACGGCACCAACGTGCCGGGAGTGGTTCAGGCGGGGCCGGCAGTGCAATTGACGCAGTATGGTCAGGTGGTCGAGTTGCGTGCGATCATTGGGGCGGGTGGCCGCGGTGGCGTCACCATGGCCTGGGGCCTCAGCGCAGTTTACGGGCATATCGGCCTTGATTTGACCGGGCCGAATGGCGGCGTGGTGCGGATCGACGACATCGAGATCGAGGACATCACCGGCATCTACCTGCGGGACATATTTGACGCGGTGGATGTGCGCGACTTTGGCGCCCGTGGTGATGGCGTGACAGATGACACCGCTGCATTTGATGCCGCAGATACTGCAGCTCAGGGGCGTACTATCACGGTGCCAGCCGGCACCTATCGGATCGCAGGCAACCTGACGATTGAAAACCCGATCCGGTTTCAGGGCACGGTCGTGCAGCCCGACAACGTGCGTCTGGCGCTGACACGGAACTATGACCTTGATACATATACCTCGGCCTTCGGGACCGAGTTGAAGGGATTCAAGAAGGCGTTACAGGCGCTTTTCTACTTTACCGACCATGTGGCGCTGGATCTGTCTGACCGCCGGGTTGATCTGGTCGAGCCGATTGACGTGGCCGCCATCTGCGGTCTGACGACCTTTGCGCAGCGCCGCTTTTTGACCAATGGTCAGTTGAACGCCGTGGCAGGGCCAGGGTGGGACACCACCGTCGTTGGTGCGACTGGCACCTACACCCCGTCGAACCCGCTGCAGTTGACCGGGGTGACCAACATCGCCAGCATTCCCGTGGGCGCGCAGGTGGTGGGCACCGGCGTGGGGCGCGAGGTTTACGTTCTGGCCAAGAACGTGGGCACCAACACCCTTACGCTGAGTCTGCCGATCTGGGGTGGGGCGGGAACGCGGACGTTCAGCTTTCGCCGCTACAAATACCTGCTGGATTTCTCGGGGTTCGATGATCTGAGCCGGTTCGAGATCGACCGGATGGATCTGAATTGCAATGGCGTGGCCAGCGGCGTGATGCTGCCAAGGATCGGGTTGACCATCACGGTGACGTCGTGTGTGTTCAACCGGCCCAAAGATCGCGGGATAACCTCGATAGGGTCTGGGTGTCAGGGTCTGATCGTGGACGCCTGCCAGTTCTGGTCGAACGAGCAGCCCGCACTGGCGCAGGACCGCAGCACGATTGCGCTGAACGTGAATGCCAACGATGCCAAGATCCGCGACAACCGGGTGGTGCGTTTTGCACATTTCGCCGTTATGAACGGGGGCGGGCATCTTGTCCTGGGCAACCACTTCTTTCAGGGCGACAGTGCGTCCGCTGGGATCCGGCGCGCGGGCATAGTGATCACGCAGACAAATCCGCGGCTGACATTCTCGGGCAACTATATCGACAACTGCTGGGTCGAATGGTCAAACGAGCACGACGCCGAGCCCGCCTTTACCGGGGGGTTCAGTTTTGGCGGCTTGTCCATCGTCGGTAACCACTTCTTTGCAAGTGACGTCGCGCCGTGGTTCCGCTGGATCGTGATTGCGCCCAAAGGTTCGGGGCAGTTCGTGCACGGCCTCAGCGTCTCCGACAACACGTTCCGCACGATCAACAGCACGGTCGACCGGTCAGAAGGGGTAGATACGACAAACGGGTCGCTGGATTATAGTCGCTTCCGCAACGTTACTTTTGCCGCGAATGCGTTCAATGGGGTGACACAGATAGCTATGACGCCGCTGACCATCTTGCACACGCAGAATTCAGTGGCCGATACCTGGGTGGTGGATGGCGGGGCGTTCATGCCGTTTGGTGCGCGCGCCCGCAATACCACGTCCATCGTGGCCGAGGGGGCGATCATCACCAGCAGCGGTGCCGCACAATACGTGATGCCTTATGTCGTGAATGAGCAGGGCACAAACCGCGATCAGGTTCACCTGAGGTGGCCGACGGCAGTTCGGGGCAAGGTGCTGGCCACCATCAGATGTGACAACCCCACTTGAGAGACACGCGATGGCGGTCCCTCGGGGCCGCCTTTTCACGGGTTCAGGGGGCGCGGACGTCAGATCGGGGCGCCACGTGATGCGCCCGCCCTGATCCCGCGTTCGGGCACGGTCATCGGCGGGGGGCGACGGGATCGGGCATGATGCGGTCTTTCGACGTTGACACGGGGGCAGGTAAGGGCGAACGCTGGCCCAAATCTGATTTCAAGACCCAGGAAATGAACAAATCGAGCCCCACGCACCCGTCCGAGTTTTTGCCCAAACTGGTGACGGTGCTGCGCGAAGGCTATGGATGGGACGATTTTCGTGCCGATGCTTTGGCCGGGCTGACAGTGGCCATCGTCGCTCTGCCACTGGCCATGGCCATTGCCATTGCCAGCGGAGTAGGCCCCGAGCGTGGGCTTTACACGACCATAGTTGGCGGATTGCTGGTTTCGGCACTGGGCGGCAGCCGGTTTCAGATTGGTGGGCCGGCGGGAGCGTTCATCGTTCTTGTCTCGGCCTGCGTGATGGCGACGGGGATTGAGGGACTGATCCTTTCCACTTTCCTATCCGGTTTTGTGCTGATTGCGGCGGGGATGCTGCGTCTGGGGACGTATATAAAGTTCATTCCCTATCCGGTGACAGTGGGATTTACCACTGGTATCGCGGTGATCATTTTTGCCAGCCAGATCAAGGATCTGCTGGGTTTGAGTCTTGCTGGCCCGGAACCTGCCGAGATTTTTCAAAAGGTGGGCGCGTTGTGGGTAGCGCGCGGAACCGTGACCCCTGCCGCGGTTGTGATCGCGTGCGCGGTGATCGGGGTGATCATCGGTCTCAAGCGGGCGCGCCCGGGTTGGCCGAACATGCTGATTGCGGTGATGCTGGCGTCAGTGGCGGCAACGCTGAGCGGGTTTGCGGTGGAAACCATCGGGACCCGTTTTGGTGCGCTGCCCCGAACCCTGCCCATGCCCGGCATGCCCGTGATGACCCTTGACGCCATCGTGGCGGCGCTGCCCTTTGCTGTCAGCTTTGCCCTGCTGGGCGCGATCGAGTCGCTGCTTTCGGCAGTTGTGGCCGACGGGATGACCGGGCGACGGCACCGCAGCAATGCCGAACTGATGGCGCAAGGCGTGGCCAATATCGGATCATCCCTGTTCGGCGGGTTCTGTGTGACCGGCGCCATTGCGCGCACCGCGACGAACGTGCGCGCGGGCAGCCGTGGCCCGGTGTCGGGTATTTTGCACGCGCTTTTCGTGCTGGCATTCATGCTGATCGCCGCCCCCCTGGCGGCCTATGTTCCGCTGGCCGCCTTGGCCGGGGTACTGGCGGTGGTGGCATGGAACATGGCCGAGAAGGAAGAGTTCCGCGCCCTGCTCCGCGCCTCGCGCGGTGATGCGATGGTGGTCGGCGTCACGTTCCTGCTGGTCGTATTTCGTGACCTGACGACGGGCATCGTGGTGGGATTTGCTCTTGGTGGTCTGGTTTTCATACGCCGGATGTCAGACGCGGCCGAGATCGAGGCCGCAGAAACCGACACACACGAGAACGCCTTTCCGCAAGGCGTCGCGTCGGATGCGGCGCGGGTGACATATCGCCTGCGAGGCCCCTATTTCTTTGGTGCGGCAGCGCGGTTGGGGGCGATCCTGGACCAGATTGCCGATCATCCGAGCGCCTTTGTCATCGACGTGACGGACGTGCCTTTCTTTGACAGTTCCGGCGCGCGCGCGTTCGAATTGCTGGCACGCAAACTGGCGCGCAAGGGGGGGCAGCTTTATATCATCGGCGCGGGCCCCGAGGTACGGCAGGCGCTTTTGGCCGGTGGCGCGCATGAACCGCTGGTGCGCTTTTTGGCCAATACTGCGGCCGTTGATCAAGAAGAGGCAGACCGTTAGCGCCACCGTGATTCGGCTGCTGCCCTGCCCGTTAATCATCTTCCACTTGTATCTTTTTTGCGAACGGAGAAGGACCTGAGCGGATTTCGGCCCAGGCTTTGCGCGGATCACCGGCTTGTGAAGACTCAGGCCCTTGAAAACCTTTGTCTAATTTTTGCTCAGTTGGTTAAATTTTCACACTTTACAGGCCATCAGTCAATTTATTTACAGAAATTTTCAAACTATTTAATGGGTTACATAAAAATTGACCAAGCGTTACACTCGCGCAGCATGAAAGCACCGTCTTGCCTGTTTTTCGGCTTGATGGGCCTTTTCGGCGGACAGTTGCCTGTTCGCCGGCATCTCGGGGGGGGATCAAGATGTCAGATCAAGTTGCTGCGCCGGCTATTTTTACGGCCTCAGACGAGTTTGTAGCGTCGGCGCATATCGATGCGGCGGGATATGAAGCGATGTATGCGGCCTCGGTGGCCGACCCTGCGGCCTTTTGGTCCGAGCATGGCAGGCGGATCGACTGGATCAAGCCCTACACCAAGGTCAAGGATACCAATTTCGAGCGCGGCCATGTCTCGATCAAATGGTATGAGGATGGAACGCTGAACATCAGCGCCAACTGCATTGACCGGCATATTGCCACCCGCGCCGACCAGACCGCCATCATCTGGGAGCCGGATGATCCAAAGACCCCCGTTCAGCACATCACCTATGCGCAACTGCTTGAGCAGACCAGCCGTCTGGCCAATGTGCTGAAGGCGCATGGCGTCGGGCATGGTGACCGCGTGGTACTGTACATGCCCATGATCCCCGAGGCGGCCTATGCGATGTTGGCCTGCGCGCGGATCGGGGCCGTTCATTCGGTGGTGTTCGCGGGTTTCTCGCCCGATGCGCTGGCCAACCGGATAAATGACTGCCGCGCCAAGATAGTGATCACCGCCGATCACGCCCCCCGTGGCGGCAAGAAGACGGCGTTGAAATCAAACACCGACAAGGCGCTGTTCGATTGCTCGGACCGGGTGAAATGTCTGGTGGTCAAGCATACCGGAGATCAGACGACATGGATTGAGGGGCGCGACATCGATCTGCGTGCCGAGATGGCCGCTGCCGACCCGGTCTGCCCGCCCGCCGAGGTAGGCGCCGAGGATCCGCTGTTCATCCTGTACACATCAGGCTCGACCGGGCGGCCCAAGGGGGTTGTGCACACCTCGGGCGGGTATCTGGTCTATGCGGCGATGACGCATCAATACACGTTCGATTACCACGACGGCGATGTATTCTGGTGCACGGCGGATGTGGGTTGGGTTACCGGGCACAGCTACATCATCTACGGCCCGCTGGCCAATGGTGCCACGACCGTGATGTTCGAAGGCGTGCCCACATATCCTGACGCGGGCCGCTTTTGGGAGGTGTGCGCCAAGCACAAGGTCACGCAGTTCTACACAGCCCCCACCGCGATCCGCAGCCTGATGGGCATGGGTCCGGAATGGGTGGCCAATCATGATCTGAGCAGCCTGAAACTGCTCGGCTCGGTCGGCGAGCCGATCAACCCCGAGGCGTGGAACTGGTACAACACCCATGTCGGCAAAGGCAAATGTCCGATCGTCGATACGTTCTGGCAAACCGAGACCGGCGGCCATCTGATCACGCCCCTGCCCGGGGCCATTCCGCAAAAGCCGGGTTCGGCCACCAAACCCTTCTTCGGTATCACGCCCGTCATCCTTGATCCCGCCACGGCGCAGGTGCAGACCGGGGCCGCCGCTGATGGGGTGCTGTGCATTGCGGACGCTTGGCCCGGCATCATGCGCACCCTGTGGGGCGATCACGAGCGGTTTGAAGAGGCGTATTTCAGCCAGTATCCCGGCTACTATTTTACCGGGGATGGCTGCCGGCGTGATGCTGACGGGTATTACTGGATCACCGGGCGCGTTGATGATGTGATCAATGTGTCGGGCCACCGGATGGGCACGGCCGAAGTCGAATCCGCCCTTGTCGCGCATGAGGCGGTGGCCGAGGCTGCGGTGGTGGGCTATCCGCATGACATCAAGGGGCAGGGGATTTACGCCTATGTCACCCTGATGAACGGGGTGGAGCCAACGCCCGAGTTGCGTAAGGAACTTGAGGCCTGGGTGCGCATCGAGATTGGCCCGATTGCCAAGCCCGATCTGATCCAATGGGCGCCGGGCCTGCCCAAGACGCGCTCGGGCAAGATCATGCGCCGCATCTTGCGCAAGATTGCCGAGAATGATTTTGCGGCTCTTGGCGACACCTCGACGCTGGCCGACCCGTCGGTTGTCGAACAGCTGATCGACAACCGCATGAACCGGGTCTGAGGGCGCAATGTCCGGGGCACCCGTTTTGATTTTGCTCGGCCCTCCGGGCGCCGGAAAGGGCACGCAGGCGCGCATGCTCGAACAGGACTTCGGCCTGATCCAGTTGTCCACGGGCGATCTGCTGCGCGCAGCCGTGGCCGCTGGCACTGATGCGGGCACCCGCGCCCGTTCGGTCATGACTGCGGGCGGGTTGGTCAGCGATGACATCGTTCTGGCAATTCTGGCCGAGCGAATGGCGCAACCGGACGTGGCGTGCGGCATTATCCTTGACGGATTTCCGCGCACAGACGGGCAGGCTGCCGCTCTTGACGAGCTTCTGGAAGCCAACAACCAGTCGGTCACAGCCGCAATCAGCCTTGAGGTCGATGACGAGGCGATGATCGGGCGTATCGCGGGCCGCTACACCTGCGGCACATGCGGTGAGGGGTATCACGACACATTCAAGCAGCCCGCCCGTGCGGAGACCTGCGACACATGCGGCGGCACGGTGTTCAAGCGCCGGGCCGACGACAACGCCGAAACGGTGCGCGAGCGGCTGAAAGCCTATCACGCCCAGACGGCGCCGCTGATCGCCTATTACGACGGCAAGGGGGTTCTGGAACGGATCGACGCGATGGGTGCCATCGCAGATATCCGCCAAACGCTCGGGTCCATCGTCAACGGCGTTTCGGCATGACGAAGGGGAGGCCCTGCGGTCCGGGAAACCGGAGCGCGGGCAAGGGACAGAAAAACAGGAAAGGGAGTAACTCTAATGGCGGATAAATCTTCGACAAACGCCTACTGGGCAGCCAACGTGCGGATCATCCTGATCTCGCTTGCGGTTTGGTTCTTCTGCTCATTCGGGCTGGGCATCCTTCTGCGCCCGGCACTTAAAGGCATCATGGTGGGCGGGGCCGACCTTGGCTTCTGGTTCGCTCAGAACGGATCAATTTACGTCTTTCTCGTGCTGATCTTCGTCTACGCATGGCGGATGAACAAGCTCGACAAAGAATACGGCGTGGAAGAGTAAGGGGAAAGACACAGATGGATCAATATACCCTCAACCTGCTGGTCGTGGGCGCGACTTTCGCGCTCTACATCGGCATCGCGATTTGGGCCCGCGCGGGCACGACCGCGGAATTTTACGCAGCCGGTCAAGGCGTCAACCCGATCATGAACGGCATGGCGACCGGCGCTGACTGGATGTCGGCTGCGTCGTTCATCTCGATGGCCGGGATCATCGCGCTTGCGGGCGCGGGCGGCTATCAGCAATCGGCCTTCCTGATGGGTTGGACGGGTGGCTATGTGCTGCTGGCGCTGCTGCTGGCCCCGTACCTGCGCAAATTCGGCAAGTTCACGGTGCCCGAGTTTATCGGCGACCGGTTCTATTCGAAAACCGCGCGTCTTGTGGCGGTTTTGTGCCTTATCGTCATCTCTGTTACCTACGTGATCGGCCAGATGCGCGGCGTTGGCGTGACCTTTGCACGCTTTCTGGAAGTCAGCACTGACACCGGCCTTTATATCGGTGCGGCCATTGTGTTCGCCTATGCGGTTCTGGGCGGCATGAAGGGCATCACCTACACGCAGGTGGCGCAATATGTCGTTCTGATCATCGCCTACACGATCCCTGCCATCTTCATCTCGCTGTCGCTGACGGGCAACTTCTTCCCGCAGTTGGGCCTGATCGGCAACCACGTGCCGTCGGGTGGTGATGTGGCGATGCTGGCCAAGCTGGACAGTGTTGTGACGGAACTGGGCTTTACCGCCTACACAGCCGACTCCACGAACATGTTCAACATGTTCCTCTTCACCATGTCGCTGATGATCGGCACAGCGGGTCTGCCGCACGTCATTATCCGCTTCTTCACTGTGCCGAAAGTGGCTGACGCGCGGTCTTCGGCGGGTTGGGCACTGGTATTCATCGCGCTGCTTTACACGGTCGCCCCTGCGGTCGGTGCGATGGCGCGTCTGAACCTGACGACGACGTTCTGGCCTGCTGCGGCAACCGGCCCGGCCCTTTCCGGCCCGGCGCTTTCGGTGGCCGATATCAACTCCAAGCCTGAACTGGCCTGGATCAATACCTGGCAGAAGACCGGCTTGCTGGACTTTGTCGACAAGAATGGCGATGGCCTGATCCAGTACTACAACGAACCGGCGCCTGTGGCTGCTGCCAACAAGGCACTGGCCGATGCGCAAAAGGCCGTGACGGACTCGACCGAGACTGACAAGACAGCGCTTGAGGCGGCCGTTTTGGTCGCGCAGACAGCGCGGGACGATCTCTTGGGAACCACGATGCTGGGTGGCAGATCGCTGGCCGAGCTTGGCTTTGCCGGCAACGAGTTGACCAAGGTCGACAACGACATCATGGTTCTTGCGAACCCTGAGATCGCGGCTCTTCCGGGCTGGGTCATTGCACTGGTTGCCGCAGGCGGCCTTGCAGCGGCGCTGTCCACTGCGGCGGGTCTGCTGCTGGCCATTTCTTCGGCCATCAGTCACGACCTGATCAAAGGCGCGATCAATCCGGACATTTCGGAAAAGGGCGAACTGCTGGCGGCCCGCGTGTCGATGGGCTTTGCCATCGTTGTGGCCACTTGGCTGGGTCTGAACCCCCCCGGGTTTGCGGCACAGGTGGTGGCTTTGGCCTTTGGTCTGGCGGCGGCGACGATCTTCCCGGCTTTGATGATGGGCATCTTCTCGAAGCGCATCAACAAAGAAGGTGCCATCCTTGGCATGCTTTCGGGTCTGGTGTTCACGTCCGTCTACATCTTCCTCTACCTTGGCTGGTTCTTCGTTCCGGGTACGAACGTGTATGCGAACGTGCCTGCGAACTACTTTTTCGGCATCTCGCCGCTGTCGATCGGGACAATCGGTGCACTGGTGAACTTCGGCGTCGCCTATGTGGTGTCGCTGGCCACCAAGGCACCGCCGCAAAAAGTTGTTGATCTGGTCGAGTCAATCCGCATCCCGCGTGGTGCGGGCGCTGCGACCGCGCACTAAAGCAAACGCGCACGCCCCGGCAGTCCATGCCGGGGCGTGCGTCCCTTTCTCAGGGACACGTCCATGGACCCGTCACACGATGCGACCCTCAGTTTCCTCGAAACGGTCCACCCCTATGACTCGCTGCCGCGGGACGAGTTGGCGCGCGTCGCCGCCTCTTTCAGCCGCAGACACTGCACCGACGGTGAAGAGATATATCGCTTTTCCCAGCCGCTGAGCGGCCTTTATCTGGTAAAAAGTGGTGCGGTCGAGGTGACCGATGCGGCGGGCGAGACGATCTCGCTTCTGGGCCCGCGCAACAGCTTTGGCGAGCGCGGCCTGGCGCGTGACGGGCTGGCGGTCACCACGGCGAATGCCAGTGGCGATACTGTGGTGCTGCACCTGCCGGTGGCAGAATACCGGCGCCTTACGTCTGGATTTGCGGCCTTTGCGCGGTTCTTTAACCGGGTCCGTACGTCTGGCCCGCGCCATGACGATCTGACCACGCAAAAGGTGGGCGATCTGATGGTGCGCAATCCCCTTGCCATTGCCCCGGACGTATCGGTTCAGGCCGCCGCAGCGCGGATGCGCGATGCCAAGGTGTCGTCGCTGTGCGTGGTCGACGGTGGGCGCCTTGTGGGCATCGTGACCACCCGCGACATGAGCGGCAAGGTGCTGGCCGCTGGCCTGTCGCCCGACACGCCTGCAAGCCAGGTGATGACGCGTGACCCCATCGCGCTCTCGCCCGATGACCTTGGCTCCGACATCTTGCATGTGATGCTGGAACGCCGCATCGGGCATGTCCCCGTTGTCGAAGGCGGACGGCTGGTGGGCATCGTCACGCAGACCGATCTGACGCGCTTTCAGGCGGTGTCGTCTGCGCAGCTGGTGCGCGACGTCGCAGTTGCCGACAGCGTGGCCGGCATGGCCGCCGTTACCGCCCGGATCCCCGACCTGCTTGTACAACTGGTGGGCGGCAATTCCGCGCATGAGGTGGTGACGCGGCTGATTACAGACATCGCCGACACCGTCACCCGGCGCCTGCTGGCGATGGCCGAAGCCACACTCGGGCCGCCGCCGGTGCGCTATCTGTGGCTGGCCTGTGGCAGTCAGGGGCGGCAGGAACAGACGGGGGTGTCGGATCAGGACAATTGCCTGATCTTCGATGATGCCGCAACCGAGGCCGACATGCCCTATTTTAGCGCACTTGCGCGCTTTGTCAGCGACGGACTTGAAGCCTGCGGTTATGTCTATTGCCCCGGCGACATGATGGCCACCAACCCGCGCTGGTGTCAGCCGCTGCGGGTGTGGCGCGAGTATTTCCGGCATTGGGTGGCGGTGCCTGACCCGCAGGCCCAGATGCTTGCCTCGGTGATGTTCGACCTGCGCCCCATCGGTGGCAAGACAGCGCTGTTTCACGATCTGCAAGACGACACGCTGCGCGAGGCGGCGCGCAACTCGATCTTTGTGGCGCATATGGTGGCCAACAGCCTCAAGCATCAGCCGCCCCTTGGCCTGCTGCGCGGCTTTGCCACCATAAGGTCGGGCGAACACCGCGCCCGCATC
>JBBRBJ010000068.1:0-14881 GCA_038205925.1 Rhodobacterales bacterium
TGGGGGCGTCAGGTCCATGTGATCACCCTGTTGGGGGCGGTTGGGGCTGGCGTGAAATTTGGCACAGACCTGATCTTAAGGCGCAGCACCACGTTTGACCAGGGCGGAATCTCCAAGACGGGGCGCCGCGACGCCTGCCACTTCACCAATGACGCCGCCAAAGAAGGCGCGCAGATCGATCAATCCGCTTTGCACGGCGAGCGTCCCAAGGATGGCCATGGCGAACAGGACCGCTGCGATCAGACGCTCGATCCTCATGACGGCACGCTCTGGCGCAGAGCGCGACCGGCCAAAGCCAGACCGCTGCCAAGGTAGATCAGACTGCCAATGGCCAACATGATTACGCCGCCCAACTGTTGATCCTGCAACGCGCTCAGGCCCATGCCGCCATGCGCATCGTGTCCCTGAAAGATCGGTCGGGGGGCCAGTCCCAGCAGCGCACCCAGCAGGGTCATGTGCATTGCAGTGAAAAACAGCGCCATCGCGCCCGCCAACGGCGGACCGGCGAGTGCGGCCAGCCAAAGCAGCAACGCCACCCCGGCAAAACTGGCCTGTTCCAGCGCCAGCACCGCCATCCCCGAGCGCGCGGCATGATGCAGCGCAGGCGCATGCCACAGCCAGACGATCACGAGATCCAGCAGACTTGCGATCACAGGCAACGCCTGCGGCAACGGCCCGCGCCGCGCCAGCGCCGGAGCAAGGCCGGCCGCCAAAAGCGGCACACCGATGCCGACCACGGTCATGTGAAGGGTCATGTGCGCGGCAAAACTGTCGGCAACCCGCTGTGGCAGCGGCCCCGCCCAGACGAACATCAGCACCGCCGCACCTGAAATGGCCAAGATGCCCGGCATCACCGGCATGTTCCCAACATGAAGATCGGGGCAGCGACATAGATCACCCCCACGACGGACAGCACACTCAGCATCAGGCCCATATGGCCAAGGAAACGGTGGCGTTCTTCGGGGCTGTTGTGCTCGAATTCAAAATCATCATCGGTAAGGCTGCGACGCCGGATGCGCCACAGACTGGCCATGTTCAGCACGATGATGAAAAGCACTGCAACCGTGGCCCAAGCTACCGCCGTCCGCGCATCGCCCAACTGTGCCGCGCGGCCCGCCTTCTCGCAATAAATCGCGACCCAGACATAGCAGAACAGAAAATGCAGCGCCCACAGGATCAGTGGTGCGATCACGCGCCAAAGGTCGGTACCCGATCCGGTTTCGCGCCGGACCTGATTTGCCATCGGGCCCGTCATGTGAGCAACGGAAAGCCGCCGATGACGGCGGCGGTCACAATGGCGCCAAAGGCTGCGAAGTGCCAATAGAGCGTCGTGTTCCACAGATCGGCATCATGCTTCGGCGTCATCCTGCCAAACACCGACCGCGCGACGCAATAGGCCTGCATGATGATGCCAACCCCCAGATGCAGCGCGGTCCACAGGGCCAGCGCCCAGACGATGGCCGGGTAGGCGTGGCTGGTCGGGTCCAGCCCCGTCAACCACGGACCGCCGAGCAGGGCCGCTGCGGCCGCGGCGGCGGCCAGCATCGCAAGCCCCAGCAGCAGCCGCGCCAGGAACGCATTTCCGCGGGCGTTGATCCACCGCGCGGCCAGCGTGAGCGCCCATGCGGTCAGCGAAAGGGCTGCTGCTGCCAGCGGCCAGACCCATCCAGGGCCGGTGACACCCGGCGGCGGGAAATCCGTGTGGATCGTCCAGAAAAAGAAGTAGCCGAATATCAGCGCCAGAAAGGCCGTCAGATCGCCGGTCATGGTAATGAACATCGCCCACCAGCCGGGCGAGGTTGGCCCAGAACTGTAGAGCGGCATTTGGCGGCCATCACCGATGTCCTTTGTGGGTTTCTCGGGAATTTCGGCGGTGCCGGTCCAGATCCAGACCATCAACGCGGCAAAAAAGAACAGCCCCGAGGCAAAGGTCAGCCAATACCATTCGAAGGTGACAAAGATGAACACGCCGCCCAATCCGATGGCCGTTATGGCCGGAATCCATGACGGTCCTTTCACCCGCAATACATACAAAGGCTCGGCATCCAGAACGGTGGTGATCAGCGTCTCGCGCCGGCCTTCGGGCGCGTCGGGCAGATAGCCCTCGCCCCGGTCGGTTCGTGCGGCCAGCGTCTTGTCGTCCCACAGCGGATAGCGGCTTTCGACCTGCGGCACCGCGCGCAGGCCGTAATCTGGCCCGGGCAGCGGCGTCAACCATTCCAGCGTGCCTGCGTTCCACGGGTTACGGCCCGACGCTGCACCATGGGTCATCGACCGCACGCAATCCCAGACAAACACCAGAAATCCGGCGGCAAACACGAAAGCCCCGATGGTGGATGCAAGGTTCAGCCACTCCCACCCGCGGTCTGCGCCATAGGTGAATACCCGGCGCGGCATGCCCAAAAGGCCGGTCAAGTGCATGGGCAGAAAGGCGGAATTGAAGCCGATGAATGACAACCAGAACGACCACAGGCCCAATCTGTACGACAGTTTTCTGCCGGTGGCGAAGGGGAAGAAATACCAGACCCCCCCCATGACAGGAAACAGCATGCCCCCGATCAGCGTGTAGTGCAGATGCGCCACGACGAAATGCGTATCATGCACCTGAAAATTGAACGGCGCGATGGCCAGCATCACACCCGTCAACCCGCCGACGATAAATGTGGCCAACGCCCCCAGACAGAACAGCATGGGCACCGACCGCACCACCTGCCCCAGCATAACGGTGGCGATGAACACAAAGATCTGGATGCCCGTCGGGATGGCCACAGCTTCGGATGCGGCCGAAAAGAAGCCAAGCGATATCGCGGGCAGTCCGGTGGTGAACATATGATGCACCCACAGACCAAAGCTGAGGAATCCAGTGCCGAGCGCCGACAACACAATCCACGAATACCCGGCGATGGGACGCTGCGCAAAGGTCGGGATGATCATGGCCAGCAGGGCGATGGCGGGCAGGAAAATGATGTAGACCTCGGGGTGGCCAAAGATCCAGAACAGGTGTTGCCACAAGATCGGATCGCCGCCGCGCGTGACGTCAAAGAACGGCCAGTCAAACGCACGCTCCATCTCGAACAGAAAATCACCTGCGATCAGGGGTGGAAAGGCGAAGAGAATCATGCCGCCCACCACCAACACATACCAGCCATAGAGTGGAATCAGGTTGATATGCATGCCCGGCGCCCTGCACTTCAGCACGCCGACGATCAGCTCTACCGCCGCCGCAATTGATGCCACCTCGATGAAACTGAGGCCCAGCAGCCAGATGTCGGTGCCGATGCCGCCCTGCTCGGTCGAAAGGGGCGGGTACATGAACCAGCCTGAATCCGGGGCGGCGTTGAAAAAGATCGAGCCGGATACGAACACGCCCCCGATCACAAAGCACCAGAACCCAAACGCGGACAGGCGTGGAAACGGCAGATCTCGTGCCCCCAGCATCGCAGGCAGGATCAGGATTGCCACCGCCTCAAAAATCGGGACGGCGAACAGGAACATCATCACCGTGCCATGCAGGGTGAACAACTGGCTGTACATCTCTGCCGTGACCAGATCATTCTCGGGCACGGCGAGTTGCAGCCGCATGATCAACGCCAGCGCGCCGCCAAACAGCATGAAGAAGAACGCGGTGCCGATGTACCAGATGCCGACGACAGAATTGTTCACATCCGAGAGATAGCGCCAGCTTTTCGGCGCCTGCCATGCCTTGGCCAGGCGTGCCTTCTGGGCTTTCTGGGAAACATCTTCGGCCGCGACGTCTGCATTCGGGGCTGGGGATGCCGGATCCTTTGCAATGTGGCGTTCCATCACCGCAACCCTTCCAGCAAAGCAACAAGCGCACCAATTTCATCGGGTGGCAGCATCGCAAAGTTCGGCATGTGCGACCCCGGTTTGATGCTATCCGAAGCCACCAGCCAATCGCGAAAAGCGCTGGGAGTGTTTTCCAGCGTGCCTGCCGCAAGCGTCTGACGCGAGGCAACATGGGTGAGATCGGGGCCGACGGCACCCAATTCGCTGACGCCACGAATGGTGTGGCAGGCGGAACACCCCGCCTTCGCGAACGCAGCACCATCTGCCTGCGCCGGAGCGGCTTCGTCTTCAAGCCAAGTGGCAAAATCTTCAGGTTCATGGATTTCGACGGCAAAGGCCATCAGCGCATGCGATGCGCCACAAAACTCGGTGCAGGCGCCACGAAAGCTGCCGGTTCTGGTTGGTTGCAGGCGCAGGACGTTGGTGCGACCGGGGACCGCATCCATCTTGCCTCCCAAAGCCGGAATCCAGAACGAATGGATCACATCGGGACTTGTCAGCACAAACTCGACGACCGCGCCGACGGGCAGATGCACTTCATTGGCGCTTTCGATTCGGCTGCCGTCGGGTCGTTCATAGCCGATCCGCCACCAAAATTGCTCTGCGGTCACATGAACGCGGAGGTCGGGGCTGTCCGTTTCGGTCCAGGCGGGCAGGAGCGAGAGGCCGAAATACAGCAGAAAGGCCAACGTGACTGACGGAAAGGCGACGCCCCCTACAAGAATGAAACGGTCAGCGAATTTTTCGTTGGATGGGCGGCGGCGGCCGAGTACGGCATAGATCGCACAGCCGATGACAACGATCCATATCGCCACAGCCCCCGCCGCCATCACCCAGAACAGTTGCGCGACACCGGCCGCATCCGCACCGGCGGGGTGAAGCGCGCTTTGCACCGGGTTACAGGCCGACAGCACCACGGCTGGCACCCCTCCCAACCCCACGAGGACGGCCCGCTGCCGATGTCCCGCGTCAAATTGCATACGGCTGCACCTATTTCAGACGGTCAGGGAACGCTTTTACGGGCTGTTTCGTTCCCTTCGCAGCGATTTGTTCTGGTCTGTTTCAAGGAGAGCGCCGTTGGATGCGCCAAAGGGATACTCGACCCTGCAGGTCACGCTGCATTGGACCATCGCGGCGCTGGTGATTTTTCAACTGGTGGTGAACGACGCGGTGCAGATCGCCTTTGACTCCCGGATGGACGGCAGCGCCATGGTGGCAACGGTGATGGCCATTGTCCATGTCTCGATCGGGCTGTCCATCCTTGGCCTTTCCTGCCTGCGGCTGGCCGTCAGGCTTTGGCGTGGCGTACCCCCGGCGCCCGCCGGAAACTCTGCAATCGTCCATTGGCTCGGGTCCGCAGCGCATCTTACGCTGTACGTGTTCATCATTGGCATGCCGATATCGGGCGCAATCGCATGGTTCGGCGGCAGCGACGTTTCGGCAGAAATTCACGAACTGGCCCGTCTGCTGTTGATCCCGTTGATTGCGCTGCATGTGGCGGGCGCATTATTCGAGCATATGATACTGCGCAACGACACCCTGACCCGGATGTTGCAACCCGAAGATAATTGATTTTTGCTCTCTGCCTTGTCCGAGGTGGGGCGCGTTCCGTCCGATCCCGCCCTGTAACGTCGATGCCACTTCATCGAAAACGGCTTGCTGGAACTGGACACCAACCCGGTCGAAAATCAATCCGTCCGGTTGCCCGCACGCGGGAAAATGCATTCTTCACAGGCAACGAGATTGGCGTCGAGAACTGGGCAATGCTCGCCACGCCGCGCTGCGCACTATCCTCGACGGCCACCCGCAAGGCCGGATCGAAGACCTGTTGCCTTTGCATTTCAAGCAGCCGTCGAGCCTTGCCGAATTGGGGAACACCGTCGCGTTCAAAGTATAACGGCAAGCGCCTGCACAGCCCGGAACGCTGGTCAGGTAAAACCCGCAACTGGCAATCAGCCGGAGCCGTCTGGCGCAACCCCGAAAACGAAGTCAGCGCCCCTGAAATCAGAGACGCCGCATGCAATCGGCGGACAACTCCTTTGAACAAACTCCGCCTGTCACCTTCCGGGATGTGACAGCTACGCCGAGGGTTATTTCTAATTCTTCCAGATCTCTTGAATCAACACCTTTGCCCCCAATTTTGAATCAAAGCGCTTTTCCACTGTTTCCCGCCCTGCAATGCTCAACCGCACAAGGGAGGCTGGATCTGCAGACAATTTGGAAATTGTTTCCGCAATCGCCTTTGGATCCTGCGGCGGCACCAAAATACCATCTACTCCGCTTTCAATCAATTCTGGTACGCCACCCGCATCTGTCCCAATGACGGGTGTGCCGCAGCTCATGGCTTCCATATATGCCACGCCCAAGGGTTCGGCCCAACTGGCAAGGACAAAGAGATGCGCTTTGCCAAGACGATGCCTGACTTCGTCCCCGTCAATGGCTCCAAGTAAGGTGACATGGTCCCCCAGATTCAAGTCGCGGATCTTGTTTTTCAGAACATCACGAAATCCGTTCCCACCGTCATCATCTTCTCCTGCAATATCCAGCCGTACATCGCAGCCTTGGTCACGCAATATGCCGACGGCATCGATGAGATCCTGATGACCTTTCACCAGGTTCAGTCGCGCGCACGTAAAAATGCGAAGTGTTTCACCAACCTCGGGAGGCCGATACACATTTTCGCGGCGCATGGTGTCGGTGTCGACCCCCATGGCCTGCACGTGAATGGTCTTTGGCAAATCAGATCCCATTTTCTGGTGCACTTCGGCAAGAAGTTTCTGAGTGATGATCGTCGCAAAGCGTGCATTTCGCCACTTGAAGGATTGCGCGGGGCCATAATCTTGCAACGGCCCGTGCAAGGTCAGCGAATAGTTCAACCCACTAAGCCTTTGTGCTAACGCCGCAATCATCGCTGCCCTGCCGCAAGAATGCGCATGGACGTGGGTTATTTCACGTGCTCGGCATTCATTGATCAGACGCTGCGCGGCGGGGATAGAAATCAGAACATCCCGAAATACGTCTTTGCCGTCCTTCGCAATTTCCAACGCTATCTCTTTGAATGGCAATCTGGGGATAGCGGTCAGCATTTTGGGGATGGACAGGCTGGCAAGATAGGTCGTCCGAGCCATGGCCTGTTGCGACCAACTGTGACAAATCAATCCGGAGGGAGGTGGCTGAGTGGAGAATAAATTCACGTCAACGCCCATACGCTCCAAGTCCAAAATCTCCCGCCAAAAGAAAATATGAGTTTGGCCTGGGAATTGCGGCACCAGATAGGCCAATTTATTCGGCCTGGACATGGATATTTCTCGGCTGCCATTTTTCACGCAAAATCTCTTCTCTTTCACTGATGTTTTACAAGTGGCCTGCGGTTTGACGTCAATTTTTCCTGATGTTGCCTGCTCGTCAAGTGTTTTGGGCTCCAAGCGGCATCGGCGCTCGCTGGAACGCCCGAATGTGGGCGGATCGGGCTGCGAACGTGCGCCATACCGGTCGTGCGATCACAATTTTCTGCATCGTGGAGTATTCCCAATCAAACTGATTCGAGAACTCACCCTTTCATTCGTCACAAACCCTCACGGCGCCGCATCAGGACGTCTGCGGCGGCTTGTTGCCCGCCGTCGTTGTATTGGTCTGGCGTGCCCGGATCGTTCTGGCGACGGCGGACGGGTGCGGGCAGAACGAAGATCGCAAAGCCCACAGACGCGCTCGCTCTTTGGTGGCCGCTCGCTTGTGAGCATTGCAAACGCTGAGGTGGGCCAGTTTTAAATGATCCCACCGGGTGACTTTTGAATGCACATTGACACCGCAGGCGTATTCTGATCGCCGGAATCCCTCCCCGGTTGAGGTCTCGCCCGCGCCAAGCCGCAGGTGTTCCACTTGCGCCTTGAAGGACCGTTCAGCGATGTCAGATTTCGTGCTTGCGAATGTTGGCCAACATCTTCTGAAGCGTGCCGACAAAGGCGCGCCGCTCATCCGCGGGGATGCCGCGGAACATACGGGAATGGGCCTCGGACATATGGGGCCACAGGGTTTCAAAGGCCGTGCGCCCGGCCTCGGTGATCAAGACCCGGGTGGCGCGGCTGTCAGCGGCATCGGTCTCGCGCCGGATCAGGCCTTCGGTCGCCAACTGGTCAAGGGCGCGCGACAGGGTGGATTGCTCGACCACCGAAAAGACCGAGAGTTCCCGGATCAGTGGCCCTTCGATCACCGAAAGGACCGCCAGCGCGCGCATCTTGGGGGTGGTCAGACCCAGCCCTGCCATCTCGTCGCGCAAGGACGCGTTGTAGCGCCCCATGATCCGGTTCATCAGGTAAGGCGCGAAATTGGTCAGACCGATTTCCCCCAGACGGGGCAGGTTGACAGGCGGCTGTTCGGGCGGGGACTGGTCGGTCATGCGCCCAGCCTTTTCGCTGCCAGAAAGCCCGACCCGCCGCCAAGCCCGGGGCCGGGATGGGTAGACGCGCCAATATGGATCAGCCCGCGCACCATTCCCGTGCCGTTGGTGGAATGGGCGTAGGGGCGGAAGATGAAGAACTGGTCGATGCTGCAAAGCCCGCCATAGGGGTCACCACCGACAAGGTTGATGTTCATCCGTTCAAGATCTGCGGGGGAGTATGCTCGCCGCGCCAGCTTTATGGTGTCGAAATCACGGATATGGCGTTTCAGGATGCCTTCGATCCGATCCGCAAAGGCCTCACGGGTGGGTTCGGACCATGTCCCATCGGTGGCAATCTCGCCCGTCGCATCGCCCTTCACCACGCGCGGTGCGTCGGGGATCTGCAGCCACAGGATCGCCTTTCCCTCCGGACAGCGTGACGGGTCAAGCCTGTGTGGCTGGCCGACGCAGATCGTCGGCACCGCAGGCAGCATGCCACGTTCCGCCTCATTGGCGGATTTCGAGACGCTATCGATTCCGTCCGCCAGGTGGACCAGCGCCACCTGATCCAGACCCGGCGACAGCCATTCGGGGGTGCGATCCAGCGCGTAATGCAGCTGAAAATTGCCGCGCCCGTGGCGGAAGGCTTTGGCCGCAGCCTGATCCTCCGGCAGGTTCACCCCGCGCAGAAGCCGTCCGTGCAACTGCCCCGGCGCGACCGAGGCGAGGACGGACCCGCAGGCGATTTCCTCACCGCTGGCCAAAGCCACGCCCCGCACCCGGCCACCCGTCACCAGAATCCGGTCTGCGTCCGCGCCACAGCGGATTTCCCCGCCCTTTTCCTCGATCAAGGCCTTGAAGGCGGCAACCGCGCGGCCCGACCCGCCCCTGACGATCGGCGCGCCAGCGGCCTCCAGCGCGAAGGCGATGACCTTGCCCATCTGGCCGGAATAGGTGCTTTCCGGGGTCAAACCGGCATGCAGAACCCAAGGCGCGTACAGCGCCTGCACCAGCGGGCTCTGATACCCTGTCTCCAGCCAGCCGCGTGCAGGCACAAGCGCCGTGCCGAACCACGCCGCAAGCCCGCGCAAGCCGCGTTTGCGCGCCTGCGCCCACATCAGTTTCACCGTAGGCCAGGACCAAAGGGAACCGCCCAACAGCGAGAACAGAAATGGCGCGTCCGCCTCGACCCCGCCGACATCGGCGGCATGGGCATCGCCGTCACCGGGGGCCAGCGCGTTGAAGGCGGCGATGTTCTTCGCGCGGTCGGTCGTCAGAACCAGCGCCTCGCCATTCGGGCGGATCACGGCCGTCGGATGGGCTGTGTGGCAATAGTCAAAGCCGTGCCGTGCAAGGTGGGGGCCAAGTGCTGCCCCCGCCGGTGAGGTCATGAACAAGACCCATGTCGCGGCCATCACATCATGGTGGAAGCCCGGAAGCGTGATCTCTTCGGTCCGCAGGCAACCGCCCGCAACCGCCTCCCGCTCCAACAGCAAGACGCGGTCGCCCTTCAGCGCCAGAAGCGCCCCGGCGACCAGCGCGTTGATCCCGCTGCCGATGATGACGTGATCGGGCCGCACCGCTTAACCCTTCGGCACCAGCGCCAGCGCCCGGATCGGAGAGCCGGTGCCCCAGAACGGGCCGTCCTCGTCATACTCGCTGATCCGGTAGATCTTGACCGGCGGCGTGTCCTTGGCGAAGTCCGGCGGCAGTTTCAACAGCGGCGTCTCAGGGCCAAGCACACCCGTGCAATCCACTACTTCGATCCCCCCCGAGGCGAGCAACCCCGCCAATGAACTCAGAACATTTGCAGAGGTCATCGTCATCTCCCCGAATTGGCCGAGCCTTCCCGACAGTGTTTCGTGCACCGGTTGCTCAGGCGACCATGGAATCATGCTAGACAGAATTAAATGCGTTTGCAAATATCACTGCGACAATTTGTCGGAGAGTACATGGCCGGAGATTTCGACGCAGTCCTGATCGGGGCGGGCCACAACACGCTGGCCGCAGCGCTTCACCTTGCCGCCAAGGGGTGGCGGGTGGGGTTGTTCGAACAGGCTCCCGTGCCGGGTGGCGCGGTCAAGACCGGGGAATACACCCTGCCCGGCTTTCGCCATGACTGGGCGGCGATGAACCTGTCGCTTTTTGCCGGAAGCCCGTTTTTCAAGACCTACGGCGCCGAACTGACCCGGCACGGCTGCGCCTTCGTTCCGGTGAACCGTCCGTTCGCGTCCTCCTTCCCCGATGGCAGTTGGGCGGGCGTTTCAACCGACATGGGCGAAACGCTGGCCGCGATCCGCGCGCTTTCGGCTGAGGACGCAGCAACGTGGGAGGCGCTGTGCGCAGGTTTCGGGGCCGAGGCACCGCATCTTTTCGGCCTGCTTGGATCCGAGATGAAACTCCGTGCGCT
Source organism: Rhodobacterales bacterium (assembly GCA_038205925.1). Classification (GTDB taxonomy): domain Bacteria; phylum Pseudomonadota; class Alphaproteobacteria; order Rhodobacterales; family Rhodobacteraceae; genus Pseudotabrizicola. The sequence continues at coordinate 10,596 of JBBRBJ010000068.1, forward strand.
TGCATCTTTCCTGTTCCGGACGTGGCGGGCCAAGGGTGTTGGCGGCACGCTGGACATGGGGAAGTTCCTGCTGTCCTCGCCCCGTGCCTGGCTGGAGGAGACGTTTGCGCACCCCCATATCCGCGCCCTCCTGGGGGCCTGGGGGATGCATCTGGATTTCGCCCCCGATGTCGCGGGCGGGGCAATGTTTCCCTATCTTGAGGGGATGGCGGGCCAGGCTTTCGGGATGGTGATCGGGCAAGGCGGGGCGGACACGGTGACGCGCGCCCTTGTCGCGGCCATTCAGGCGCGGGGCGGGGTGGTGGAAACCAATGCCCACGTTGCGCGCATCCTGCAGGACGGCGGCCGGGCCAGCGGCGTGGAACTGGCGAACGGCCGCCGGATCACCGCCAGCCGTACGGTGATTGCAGGGGTGGCGCCCAGCGCACTGCCCCGCCTGACCGGCAGCACGACGCCCAAGTTCGACCGCAGCATGGCCAGCTTTCGACACGCACCCGGCACGATGATGATCCACCTTGCGATGGACGCCCTGCCCGACTGGCGCGCGGGCAGCGCGCTGCAACGTCATGCCTATGTCCACATCGCACCCAGCCTTGACCAGATGGCCCGCACCTATCAGCAGGCCGAGGCGGGGCTGTTGCCCGATGAGCCGATCCTTGTGGTCGGCCAGCCCACCGTCTTTGACCCTGCCCGCGCGCCGGACGGCAAGCATGTGCTGTGGGTTCAGGTCCGCATGGCGCCGGGCACCATCACCGGCGACGCCAAGGATCAGATCGTGGCCACCGACTGGGCCGACGCCTCCGAACCCTTTGCCGACCGCGCGCTTGCGATACTTGAGGCGCATGCGCCGGGCACCCGCGCCAAAACGCTTGCCCGCCGCATCGTGACGCCGCTAGAGTTGGAGGCGGACAACCCAAATCTGGTCGGGGGCGATCAGGTCTGCGGCAGTCATCACCTGTCGCAGAATTTCCTGTTTCGCCCCGCTCGTGGCCATGCGGACGGCTCGACACCAATTGCCAACCTGCACCTGACCGGCGCCGCCGTCTGGCCGGGTGCCGGGACCGGGGCGGGATCGGGCTTTCTTCTGGCCCGCAAACTCGCCGGGAACTGAACCAAAACCAAAAAACTCCAACAGGGAAAAACGAAAATGAACCTCAACCGCCGAAGCCTTCTGAAGCTTTCCGCCGCCACATTGACAGCGGGCACAATCGGTCTGCCGACCTTTGCGCAGGCCATCGACGAACTGGTGATCGCCTATAACGTCAACCTGCCGTCGTGGGACCCGACCGTCGGCCCAAGTGCCGTAAACCCGACGATTCAGGGTCTGTATCAGTCGGTCTTTGACCAGTACATCCTGCAGCAACCCGACCTGACCCCTGCGCCGGGCCTTTTGACGGAATGGGGCTGGTCTGACGACAAGAAGCAGGTCTGGATGACCGTGCGCGAGGGGGTCACCTGGCATGACGGATCGCCCTTCACTGCCGAGGATGTGGCCTGGAACCTGGCCCGGGTGGCGAACCCCGAAACCGGCAGCCCGATCCAGTTCGTCTGGGGCACGCTGGCCAACCACCGGGTTGAAGGCCGCAAGGTCATCGCCGATGTGGCGCAGTTTGACCCGACGATCTTCAAGTGGATGTATTTCCTGACCGGCTACGTCCTGCCCAAGGCCTATTTCGAAAAGGTCGGAGCCGAGGGTTTTGAAGCAGCACCCATCGGCACCGGCCCCTATATGGTGGAGAAGTTTGAACGCAACGCCTTTGTCCGCCTGAAGGCCAACGCAAACTATTGGGGCGGCAAGCCCGATTTCGACACGGTGACGATCAAGTTCGTCCCCGACGCCGCCGCCCGGGTGGCCGAGGTGGAATCCGGCAACTCTCATGTCACGCTGGAAATGCCTTATGAGGAATACGACCGCCTGAAGGGTGGTCCGCTGGCTGGCGTGGCCGCCCCCATTTCGGATATCGGAATGATTTTCCTCAACGATATCGAGGTGATGACCGATCCGAACGTGCGTATGGCCGCCGCCCATGCCGTCGACAAGCAGACGATCATCGACCGGCTTTTGTCGGGCTACGGCGTCAAGATCGACACGCTCCAGACGCCAGAATACGACGCCTTCGATGCCAGCATCACCGTGGCCTACGACGAGGCCAAGGCGATTGAACTGCTGGCAGCCAGCGGCTTCGGCCCCGACAATCCGGTGAAGTTCAAGATCCAGACCACCAAGGGTTTCAAGCCCAAGGATTACGAGATGGTGCAGGCCATCGTCGGCATGTGGCGCAAGGTGGGGATCGAGGCGGAAATCGAGGTCTACGAGATCGCCAAGCATTATGAACTGCGTGCCGCCGACCAGCTGGCCCCGGCCGCGTTTTACAACTGGGGTAACTCGGTCGGCGATCCGACCACCTCGACCGGATTTGCGATGTTCGGCCCATCGCCCCATTCGGTCTGGGATGGCGAGGATCTTGTCGGCCAGATCGGCCCCCTGTGGGGTGAGGGGGATGAGGTCAAGCGGATCGAGGGCTGGAAGGCCGTTGACAAATACATCGCCGAAAACGCGCTGGTGATTCCGCTGCTGCAATATGTCCAGCCGATCCTGCACGCGCCGGGGGTGGTGGTGACGCCACATGCGTCGGGCTCGCTGCTGCCCCATCTGATGAAGCGGGCCTGACTTTACATCCTTGTGGAACGATCTGGGGGGATTTGCGCCCCCCGGATCGTTCCGCAAGGATACTTCCAGACAAAAAATGGGGGGCGATACCCCCGAACGGGGCCGATGCAGATCCTTCGCATAGTTCTTTTGCGCTTGCTGACGACCGCCATCACATTGGCGGGCGTCGCGGTCATCGTGTTCTTCGTGATCCGGGTCGTGCCCGGCAATCCCATTGCCATGATGCTGCCCCCCGGGGCTACAGACGCGGATATCGCCCGCCTTTCTGCGCTTTACGGGCTGGACAAACCGATCGTCAGCCAGTTCGGCATCTGGCTGGCCGGGGTGATGCAGGGCGATTTCGGCACCTCGATCACCACGCGCCAACCGGTGCTGGACCTTGTGCTGGGGCGGCTGCCTGCCACGCTGGAACTGTCGATCATGGCGCTGGTGATGGCGGTCATCATCGGCGGGGTGGCGGCGATCACCGGCACGCACGGGCGCGGCACGCGGACCGAAGGCGCGATCGACGTGGCCAATGGAATGGCGCTGTCGGTGCCGGATTTTCTGTGGGGGTTGGTGCTGATGCTGGTCTTCGGGGTGCTGTTCCCGATCTTCCACATCTCGGGACGGGTTACGCCGTCGCTGGAGTTGCCATTCGTCACCAATTTCTACCTGTTCGAAAGCCTGATCCGGCTGCGTTTCGACCTTTGGGCCGATCTGGTGGCGCATATGTTCATGCCCGCACTGGCGCTGGCGATCCCGCTGGCTGCGATCATCGGCCAGCTTCTGAAGCAAAGCCTGAAAGAAACCATGAACCTTGATTACGTCACGCTGGCCCGCACCAAGGGCTACGGCGAGACGCATGTGATCCTGCACGAGGCGTTGCGCAACGCCGTTCTGCCCACGCTGACGCTTGTCGGCGTGCAGTTCACCTTTCTGATCGGCGGCACGGTGATCATCGAGCGGCTGTTTTCCTATGAGGGTCTTGGCAACATGGCCATCGACGCGGTGATCAACCGCGACCTGCCGCTGATCCAGGGCATCGTGATCCTGTTCGCGGTGATCTTCACCGCCGTGAACCTGATCGTCGATCTGGCCTATGCCGTCCTGAACCCAAGGCTGCGCCATGCTTGACGGGCGCTCCATGATCCACCGCCGCGCGGGCCTGCGGTTGTGGCTGTCGGCGCTTTGGTTGGGGGTGTTGGCCCTTGCCGCCCTGCTTGCGCCATGGATCGCGCCGCATGACCCCCTCGCGCAGGACCTCTTTCTGGGCCGGATGCCGCCGTTCTGGGTGGCAGGGGCCGAGCCGGGCTATCCGCTGGGGACCGACAGTCTTGGCCGCGATGTCCTGAGCCGCCTTCTGCACGGGGCGCGGGTGGCGTTGGTGGTGGCGCTGGTGGCGGGCGGCATAACGTGTCTGATCGGGGCGACACTGGGGCTTCTGGCCGGGTTCCTGCGCGGTTGGGTGGATATGGTCATCTCGCGGCTGATCGACATCTGGATGGCCTTTCCGCCCGTCCTCTTTTCCATCCTCCTGATTGCCGTCCTCGGCCCCAGCCTGACCTCGATCATCATCGCCATCGTGGTCATCGACTGGACCCGCTTTGCCCGCGTGGTGCGGGCCGAAGCCATG
>JBBRBJ010000069.1:0-14505 GCA_038205925.1 Rhodobacterales bacterium
CACACTTCAGGGCAAGAAACTACGCGCAACGCGTTGTGTCTCGGATTTTAGGGCAACCCGACACGAGCCCAGGTCGGCAAGCCTTCGAGCTTGAAAACACTTGAAATTTTCTTGGGATAGAATCTGTTGACGGGTTCTTGCCCAGTCGGTAACCTACCAGTAGGTAAATCTGGGAGGAACGACCTATGCCTATCATCCACAAGACTGGCCTTATCGCGGCCTTTTTGACACTTGGTTCTCCTGTGCTGGCGCAGGACTACAGTTGGAAGCCGGATCGTCCGATCAACATCATCGTGCCGTGGGCGGCTGGCGGATCCACCGATCAGGTAACGCGCGTCGTGGCCCCGATCCTTTCAGAAGCACTGGGCGTTGAGGTTGTCGTGGTCAATCAGCCAGGGGCTTCCGGCTCCATTGGCACCCAGGCAGCGCTGGACGCCGACCGCGACGGCTATACATGGACTGCGAACGCAATTGCCAACAATGCGACGTACGCCATTACGGGTTTGCTGAAGGATACCTCAATTGAGGATTATCATATCTATCTGAGCGTGGCGAACGTGCCTGTCGTCAGTGTGAACGTCGACTCGCCCTATCAGACCTTTGAAGATCTGATCGAAGGAATGCGCACTGGCGATGTCACTGTGGGAACGGCCGGGATCAACAGTTCCGGCGGTATGGCCTTGGCTGCGGTCAAGGAAGGCGTTGGCGAAGATCTGCCAGGCGCGCGGATGATCACCTATGATGGTGGCAACCCCGCTGTGATCGCTGCGGCCAGTGGCGAGGTTGTGGCCACCACCCAGCTTGCCGTCGAGCAGGCCGAAATGATCCGTGCGAACCGTCTGCGTGCCCTGGCCGTGCTGTCTGACCGCGAGCTGATCATTGGTGATACGCCGCCTATTCCGCCGATCACGGGATTTTATCCAGACTTCCATGTGGCACCCGATTATTTTGGAGTGTTTATCCCGGTTGGCGCACCACAGGAAGTCTATGACACCGTCGATCAAATCTGGATCGATCACATCATGAACAGTGATGTGCTGCGCGAATATGCCTCTGCCAATGGTGCCGTCTTTGCGCCGTCGTATGGCAAGGGCGCATTGGACGCGTCAATGCCGGTTGTGATTGGCGAGGCCTGTGCACGTGTGGCACGTGGTGAAGCCGTTGTTGATCCTTCCGAGTTTGGTATCACCTGTCCGTAACAGACCTGCGATCTGGATGGCGGGCGGAGTAGCGCCCGCCAGCTTTCGCAATTTCAAAAGGATGATGATTTGAGAATGTCTTTGGCGGATCGTGTAACTGCCGTTGTCTTTTTTGCACTGGGCACTGCCATGCTTGTTGGCGGCTACACGATGGACCGGCTGGAGATCCGTCAAATTCATCCTCTGTCCATTCCCGGCCTCGTGCCCATGCTTTTGGGCGGCGCTTTGGCCTTTTGCGCATTGATTTTGTTCTTTCAAAAGAATGCTGAAGGCGGTCCTGACGTGATGATCGCCTTCGGCTCCGTATCGCGTCTGGCACTGACCGTCGCTTTGACCTTTGCATACGCACTTATACTGGTGGGATGGCTGCCCTTTTATTTGGCGACGGCCATATTCATCACGGCTTTCACGTTTGTCTTCTCGTGGTCCAATGAAGCGACGCCACGGGCGCGCATCTTGATGATGGTAAAATCCGTCGTCTTCGGCGGCGTGGCTGCCTATGCGGTTGTCAGCCTGTTCGAGAAAGCATTTCTGGTGAGGTTGCCGTGAACCAGCTTGCAAATCTTGGCACCGCCCTTTGGGAACTGTCCACGCCCATAATGCTGTTTCATGTGGCCTGGTCGATGCTTCTGGGCATTATCGTGGGCGCTCTGCCCGGCCTGACGGCCACGATGGGCGTGGCGCTGATGGTAACGCTGACCTATTCGATGGACACGACCGCCGCCATCCTCGTGCTGATCTGCATGTATGTTGGCGCAATCTATGGCGGGTCGCGAAGTGCAATCTTGTTGAACATTCCGGGCACGCCCGCCAGTGCCGCCACATCGCTTGACGGGTATCCTCTGGCGCGCGCCGGACTTGCCGGGCAGGCGATGGGTCTTGCCACTGCGGGGTCTGTGCTGGGCACTCTGGTCGGTATCGTGATCATGGTGACGGTGTCACCCGCGTTGGCCGAATTGGCGCTGAGATTTGGCAGTTACGAGATGTTCTGGCTTGCGCTGTTCGGTGTGCTGATCTCGGGTCAGTTGACGGTAGATACAGCGCCTATCAAGGGCTACATCGCCGGAATTCTGGGCCTGATGATCGCAATGGTCGGGTCCGAGGGGTTGCATGCGTTTGTGCGTTTCTCGCCCATCCAGCCAATGAACGGTGGAATCGGGCTTATTCCCGCGATGGTTGGCGTTTTCGGGCTGGCCGAAATCATGACGGCGATGTGGCAGCGGCAGGGTGTGCTTGCTGCCGTGCGCGACAAATCCGACAGGATCATCCCTTCGTTCAGGCAAGTGTGGAAATACCGCGTCACCGTCCTGCGGTCAGGCGTGATCGGCACCTTGATCGGCGTCATTCCTGGGGTGGGCGAAGATATTGGCGCATGGGCCAGCTATGCTGCGGCGAAACGTGCCAGCAAAGAGCCCGAGAAATATGGCCATGGCAGCACCGAAGGCTTGATCGCCGCCGAAACCGGCAACAGCGCTGTGGTTCCCGGATCGCTGATCCCGGCGTTGACCCTTGCAGTTCCCGGCTCTGCCTCGGCTGCCGTATTGATTGCGGCCTTGTTCATTCATGGCATTCGCCCCGGCCCGATGATCATGATCGAGCAGCCACAATTCATATCGACCATGGCCGCAATCCTGATTCTCGCCACGATTGCCATGGGAATTTACGGCCTGACCATGACCAAGCTGTTTGTTCAGGTGCTGCGCGTGCCATACGCCTATCTGATGCCTCTGGTCTTCACGCTGTGCGTTGTCGGCACCTACGCCCTCTCTCAGCGATTGTTCGATGTCTATGTGATGGTCGCCTTTGGCATCATCGGTTTTATGTTGCGGCAGATGAAATATCCCATGGCGCCGTTGGTGCTGGGGATCATTTTGGGCACCATGCTCGATACCAACCTGCGCCGGTCCTTGATGCTTGGGAATGGCGATCTGTGGCCGTTCATCACCCGACCCATCTCTGCGGTTTTCGTGTTGATCATCCTCGTTGCGATCGCGCTGAATTTTGCTGTCGTAAGGCGCGGGTTGGCGCGTGTGCGGACCAAATTGGTATGGTCGCGAAATGCTTGACCTCAGCCTGTGCAACGAGCTTCTGGCCGCCGAAGGCATGTCCCTTGCCCAGCAATGCGAGGTTGCGCGATCCCTTGGATATATGGGGCTGGAGCTTGCGCCAGCCACGCTTGGGCCGGTGCCGCATCTGCTGGACAAGGCCATGCGCGCCGAAATACGCGGCACGGTAGAGGCGGCAGGTCTGCGGGTGACGGGCCTGCACTGGCTTTTGACGGCGTATCCGGGCCTGTCCATCACGGCTCCTGACAAGCAGTCTGAGACTGCCGACGTCCTGACCGCGCTTGTGGGCCTTTGCGCGGATCTGGGCGGCACCCTTCTGGTGCACGGATCGCCCAAGCAGCGTTTGCGCCCGGCCGGAATGACCGATGCGCAGGTCACGCAAACCCTTGCCGCCTTTTTCCAACCCATTGCGCAAGAAGCCTCAAAGCATGGGATCGTTTACTGCATCGAGCCGCTGTCCGACGTCGAGGCGGATATCATTACTACAGTCGCTCATGGCGTGGCCCTTGTGGATGCCATCGACAGCCCTGCCTTTCGCACCATGATCGACATTTCTGCTGCCGGTCAGATGGAGCCTCCGGTTGCCGATCTGATCCGGCATTGGGTGCCGGGCGGCAAGATCGGACATATCCACGCCAACGACTCCAACCGGGGTGCGCCTGGCATGGGAGAGGATCCTTTCCCTGCCATCGTAGCCGCTCTGCGCGATGTCGGTTGGTCAATGCCGGTTGGGGTCGAGCCGTTTCGCACTCTGATCAACGCCAGCGTCACCGCTGCCATCGGCGCGGCCACACTGCGGGCGTGTGAGAGGGCGCTGACATGACCCATGCCCCCACACTCAGCATAAATGAAAGTGGCGTGTCCGAGCGTCCGGTCAAGCTGCGCCTGCCGTTCCAGTATGGCAGGACAGGTGCGTGAAACTGCCGAGAAATACTGCAAGGTCCTCCAATGGCATAGCTTTGAACATCAAGGAAGGAACGGTTGATAATGCATCGCTCGACCGCCCTGGTTTCGGCGCGTCGGGCGCTTTGTTGCAAACAGGCAATTGACCATTTCGGTAAAGTTATCTACCAGTTGGTAACATAAACTTCGAATATGATAAGATCAGGAGGAATCCCCACGTGAGCATTCAGAGAATCGGCATCATCATGCATGGCGTCACCGGCCGCATGGGGATGAACCAACACCTTATCCGCTCTGTTCTGGCCATTCGCGATCAAGGCGGTATTGCCCTCAAGAATGGTGATTTCCTTGTTCCGGACCCGATCATCGTGGGGCGCGACGCGGCCAAGGTCAAAGCCTTGGCGAAGCGTCACAACATTCCCCGTTGGACGAGCGATCTGGATGCAGCACTCGCTAACCCGGATGACACGATCTTTTTCGACGCCGCCTCGACGCAGATGCGCCCCGGCCTGCTTCGCCGCGCCATCGACGCGGGCAAGCATGTGTATTCGGAAAAACCTGTGTCCGAAGGTCTGACCGAAGCTGTGGAAATTGCAAAACACGCCAAGGCCAAGGGCGTGAAGAACGGCATTGTGCATGACAAGCTTGACCTGCCGGGCCTTTTGAAGCTGAAGCGTTTGCGTGACAGCGGGTTTTTCGGCAAGATCCTCTCGGTCAAGGGTGAGTTCGGTTACTGGGTTTTTGAAGGCGACTGGGCCCCGGCACAGCGTCCAAGCTGGAACTACCGGGCCGAAGATGGCGGCGGCATGATCTCCGACATGTTGTGCCATTGGCGCTATGTTCTCGACAACGTCATCGCGCCGGTAAAATCGGTAAGCTGCCTTGGTTTTACCCATATAGGCCAGCGGGTAGACGAGACCGGCAAATCCTACAAGGCAACCGCTGACGATGCAGCTTACGCGACATTCCTGCTGGACGGACCGGATGGCGATATTGTGGCGCACATCAATTCCAGCTGGTGCACCCGCGTGCGCCGTGACGATCTGGTGACGTTTCAGGTCGACGGGACACATGGCTCTGCTGTGGCCGGTTTGCACAAATGCTTCAGCCAGCACCGGGTCAACACGCCAAAGCCGGTCTGGAACCCCGACGAGCCGCAGAAGCTGGACTTCTACAGCGACTGGGAGGAAGTGCCTGACAACACGCATTTCGACAACGGCTTCAAGGTGCAGTGGGAACAGTTCCTGCGCTATGTCGTCGAAGATGGTGAGTGGCACTACACATTGGCCGAAGGCGCAAAGGGTGTGCAACTGGCCCAGGCCGGTTACCAAAGCTCGAAAGAACGCCGCTGGGTCGATATCGAGGATCTGGGGCTATGAGCAACCGCTCCCTGAATTTACCGGGTGGTTCGGTCACTCTGGTGGCCGGCCCTGCGCCGATAGCGACGGGCGCGTGGAACCGCACCGCTTATGCCGCTGCCCATGTCGTGACCGACGCTTTGGCCGATTGCGATCCATGGGTCGATGCGCCGGTTGATTGGGACCGAACGCTTGCCTTTCGCGAACACCTGTGGGGCCTTGGCTTTGGGGTTGCCGAAGCGATGGACACGGCACAGCGTGGCATGGGGCTTGGCTGGGAAACGTCGCTTGAATTGATCCAGCGCTCGACGGCACTGGCCAAGGCGGGTGGCCGCCTTATTGCTTCGGGCGCTGGCACGGACCACTTGCAGCCAGGGCCCGATGTCACGATTGAGGATGTGATCCGCGCTTATGAAGAGCAGTGCGAAGCGGTGGAAGCCACCGGGTCACGCGTGATCTTGATGGCAAGTCGCGCCCTGACCCGTGCGGCCAAGGGTCCAGATGACTACGCAAAGGTTTACGCGCGTGTCCTGTCCGGCCTGCAACAACCTGCGGTGCTGCATTGGCTTGGTGAGGCCTTTGATCCGGCCCTGGCCGGCTATTGGGGCAGCCCGGACCATATGAAGGCGATGGACACCGCCGTGGCGATTATCGCCGACAACGCAAGCAAGGTCGACGGTATCAAGATCAGCCTGCTGAGTGCCGAAAAGGAAATCGCTATGCGGCGCCGCCTGCCCGAAGGCGTGCGGATGTATACCGGCGACGATTTTAACTATCCCGATCTTATCGCGGGCGACGATCAGGGCTGTTCCCATGCCCTGCTTGGCATCTTTGATCCCATCGCCGGGGCTGCGGCGCGGGCGCTGTCGCAACTGGCGGCGGGCGATCTCGACGGCTATGACGCGACCTTTGGTCCAACCGTGCCTCTGTCGCGACATATCTTCAAAGCGCCGACCCGCTTTTACAAAACCGGGGTGGTGTTCATGGCCTACATGACTGGCCATCAAGACCATTTCCTGATGATCAACGGTCAGGAAAGCACCCGCTCAACCCAGCATCTGGCCGAGATTATCCGGCTGGCCAACGTATCTGGCCTGTTTACCGACCCCGATCAGGCGGCGGCACGGGCCCGGGCGATCTTTGCCGTGCGGGGGGTCGAGGTATGACCGGGCTATTGGCCAACCGCCTGTCGCTCAACACCGCCACGGTGCGCGAGCAGTGGAACCTGGCTCAGTGCATCGAAGGGTGTCAACGCCACGGTTTCGGCGGTCTCTCACCCTGGCGCGACAAAGTGCACGAGATGGGCGTTCGAAATGCTGCAAAGGCCATACGCCACGCGGGTCTCGGCGTGTCCGGCCTTTGCCGGGGCGGGTGGTTCACCGCCTCGGGGGCCGTTGATCAGGCTGCAATTGACGACAACCACCGCGCCGTTGACGAGGCTGCAGAGATCGGCGCCGAATGTCTGGTGATGGTCGTGGGCGGGCTCGCCAAAGACAGCCGCGACCTGCCCGGTGCCTGGGCAATGGTCGAAGACGGGCTTGCCCGCACGCTGGACTATGCGCGCACCCAAGGCGTCAAGATCGCCATCGAGCCGCTGCACCCCATGTACGCCGCCGACCGCGCTTGTGTGAACACCATGCGCCATGCGCTTGATATCTGCGACCGGCTTGGGCCCGGCATTGGTTGCGCCGTTGATGTCTATCATGTCTGGTGGGACCATGAGCTTGAGGCGCAGCTTGCCCGCGCGGGCACGGACCGGATCATGGCCTTTCACATCTGCGACTGGTTGGTCCCGACCCGCGATATGCTGACCGATCGCGGTATGATGGGCGACGGCGTCGTCGACATTCCGCGCCTGCGCGGGCTGGTCGAGGCCAATGGTTTTTCTGGGCTGAATGAGGTGGAGATCTTCTCCGCCCTTGATTGGTGGACCCGTGACGCTGACGAAGTGATGTCTGTGATTGTCGAAAGGGGCCAGAGCGTCTGTTGACATAGTTGGCAGACAGTGCACTGGCAGGTTCTGCCCCGGCGCGGTAACGTCACGCACATCAGTGGCCTTTGTCGGGCGCCTTGGGCTTTGGTTCGGCGATGAGACGTATTCTTTGTGTGAAGCCAATGTGCTTGGGAGTGCAGTATGAAAAAAGACGATCGCAGGTTTTCCGTGCCGCTGCCTGGCAGCCTTGATGCCTACGAGGCCATACCGCTTGCCACCACCGATGAGAAGCGGCCCGAACCGCGCACAGCTATCCGTGCGAAGGCCACCAAACCGCGCCGCCGCGATGCGGATCAAAGCCGCAAGCTTATCTTGCAGGCCGCTTTGGAGGAATTCTCGACCTACGGACATTCGGGTGCACGGGTGGAGCGGATTGCCAACAACGCCGGGGTCAGCAAACCACTGATCTACGATTATTTTGGCGACAAGGACGCCATCTACATGGCCGCCTTGAAAGAGGCGTATGTTCAGATCCGCGAAGGTGAACGGGCGCTGGAACTCGATACGCTGGACCCCGAGGAAGCGATCCGCAGCCTTGTGCGGTTCACGATGAACCATTTTCGGGAAAAGCCATGGTTCATCTCCATGCTCAACACCGAGAACCTGCTCGGTGGCCAGTCGGTCCGCAAATTGCATGACGCAAAGGGTATTCAGTCCGTTCTGGTGCAACGACTGCAATCAGTGTTGCGCAGGGGAAGCGAGGCTGGCGTGTTTCGCGACGGCGTAGATCCGGTCGAATTCTACGTCTTTGTGGCCTCGCTTTGCTATTTTCCGATCTCCAACATCCACACGCTTCGGGCCATCTTTGGTCTGTCGATGGATGGGACCTGGCTTGATCGGCGGGCCGAGGAAGCATCTGACATGCTGCTTGCATACTTGCGAACCTGACTGGTCGGCAAACCGGGTCGGGAAGTATTCTTAGATACGGCCGAAAACATCTCCATCGGCCCTTTGCAGGGCAGGGTCGTTGAATAGGCGCAATATCTGGCGCAGAACAGCATCGTCGAGTTTGCCGCACGGGCGTCGTCAGGCTGGTACCCGGAAATGCCGTCATATTCCCAAATTCAGGTCACCTGCATAATCTCTCCGGTATCCAGTTTTTTGACATAATCAACTGCCTGCCCGTTCCAGTGATAGGCGAAATGCCCGCCCTGGGTGGGAATTGGCACCACATCCGGCCAGAACGCCGCGATGCAGTTTCCGCCTGGATAGCGGACGCTGGGCCACTTAATCCCATTTGACCCAGCAGCGCGGCGCTTGGCGCCGAATTGCTGTGAGGCAGCGTAATCGTTCGGATCAAGCAAATCGGCCAATCCCGACACATCATCAAAGTCCGTATCGACCAATCCGATCAGTTCGCGGAACTGCGAGGTCCAGCCGGGGGCTTCCGCGGTTGCCAGCATGGTTTTCGTGTGGTGATGGATGGTTTCCGCAATCGCCACTTCGGTGCTGTCGCCCGCGTAATACAGGCCGAACGTGCCGTCGCTGAACCGCCCCGGCCGCAACGGTGAGCAGTGCACAAAGGGGGCCATAATCCAGCTGGCACCAACGCCAGTGACCCGCCGCGCCACCGGCACCTTGGCCAGATCGCCGATGCTGTCGCGAATGCGCGGGTTGAACTTGGCCTCGGCCGAGGCCAGCGCCTCCCAATCGGCGGGATCAGCGATATCCTCGAACAGGTCGATCGGCGGATAGATCGAACGGATGATCCGGGCACTGCGCGGCCAGATCACGCGACGCACTGGCGCTGTCACCATCCGCCGCGCTCGGCATCCAAGTAACTGCGCAGGTCGATCAGATCGGTGATTTCGCCGCGCATCATGACGTCGAGGGCGCTTTGGCCCGCAAAAGCGCCGTTGGGTTTCTTGATCCACGCGTAGCCACGGGCAGGGTCGGTGAAGATGTACCGCAGCGCTTTGTGGATCCCCATCAGGATGCCCATCCGTGCGCGAAGGTCGCGGTCAATGCGGCCGATGCTGCCTTCTTTCCATCGCGCCCATGTCCGCTGCGCCATGTCACCCAGCAGGGTGCGGGCTTCGATGTCACTGAGCTGCCATGCGCGGAACAGGTTAACTGAGGCGCGGGCAAGCGCGGCCGCTTCCTCGTCGGTAATTGCAGGCAGGTCGGGGCGGGCGACGGTAGGCTGGATTGTGGCAAAGTGCATGGCGCTTCCTTTCTGACACTAATGTACATAATAAATGCCATTTGGCAAGATGCCGTTTTCAGTTAGGCAGCCTTCGGCATCAGCGCCACGGCGGCACCTTCGGCACCACCGCCGTCACATCTATCTCCCGCAGCATGCCGCCCGCCACCAGCCCATCGCGCACCCGATCCAAAGCTTGCCACCAATCCTCTTAGCCGCGCCGGGCGGATGCGATCTGTTCCGGATGCGGCCGCCGGGTGATCGGGCGGGCGAGGATGTCTATGGTTTGCCAAGTGCCGCCAGTCGTGAGGATCTCCGACATTGGGTCGGTCCTGGCGGTTGTTGCGGATCAGACGGATTTGCGCACGCAACCACGGATGGACGTTGTTCCAGCACAACGACGCACGCTGATGGCGCGGGCACACTTCGGGCACGGCACTCCAGCCGACGCGGAGGCACCATGTTTGGCCCAAGGATGGACGACCCCGATCTGCCGTTGGGACTGCTGTTTTGCCATTGGCCAGCGGCTGCAAGCGTTTTTCTGTCTCATCGCATGGTCTGCTTTGGCTGCCCGATCACCCCGTTTCACACCGTGATTGACGCTTGTGCGGAATACGGGCTGGACGAAGCCTTGTTTCGCGCCGAATTGCAGGCGGCAGTCGTCGGGTGACACGCTCCCTGGCCTGCGCGGCATTTCGGTGCGGGGGGAATGCAGGCGGCTTCGGCAGGCGTGCCAAGTAAAAACAAAGGTCTGACTGATGTCCAAGCCAATCCAGCCGCCCTATACCGGTCTCGCACTTTTCAGCTATGGCTTTCGGCCGCTCTTCCTTGCGGCAGGCGTTTTCGCAGCACTGGTGGTGCCGCTGTGGATGGTGGTTTGGTCAGGCGACGTTGTGCTTGACGGTCCGTTTTCTGTGTTGGACTGGCACATCCACGAAATGCTGTTTGGCTACACGTCTGCCGTGATCGCCGGATTTTTGTTCACCGCTGTCCCGAACTGGACAGGGCGCATGCCAACACGCGGCTGGCCGTTGATGGTGCTGACTGCCTTGTGGCTGGCCGGGCGGCTGGCGGTGGCCGGGGGACTTGCGCTTGGGCCGGTCGCAGTGATGTTGGTCGACAGTGCCTTCATGGCGGCCATCGGAGCGATGGTCACGATAGAGATCGTGGCGGGTCGTAACTGGAGCAACCTGAAGGTGGTGGCACCCGTGTTGCTGTATCTGGCCGCCAACGTCACCTTCCACATCGAGGCGATGATGGCGGGCAGCGCCGCTGTCGGGCGGCGCTTGGGCATCGCGATGGTCGTGATGCTGATCCTGCTGATTGGCGGGCGGATCATTCCCAGTTTCACCCGCAATTGGCTGGTCAAGCAGTCCGCCAAGCCAGGTGCGCTGCCGGTGCCCTTTGGCCGGTTCGACGCTGCCAGCATTGGCGCTACGCTGTTTGCCCTGTTGGTCTGGGTGATCTGGCCGATGTCGCTGCTGACCGGGGTCTTGCTGGTGCTGGCCGGTGTGGTGCAGGGGGTGCGCATGGCGCGCTGGCATGGGTGGCGGGTCTGGTCCTCACCCTTGGTCTTGATGCTGCACGTGGCCTTTGGCTTCATTCCGGCGGGGTTGCTGGCGCTGGGGCTTTCGTCCCTTGAGGTGTTGCCTGCCGCAACTGGGCTTCATCTGCTGGGGATCGGCGGGTTTGGCGGCATGACGCTTGCGGTGATGATGCGGGCCTCTTTGGGACATACCGGGCGCGCTTTGCAGGCGGGACCTGCCTTGACGCTCGCCTTTGCCTGTGTGGTCTTGGCGGCGGTTGTGCGGATGAGTGTCCCGGTCCATTTGGGCCTGTGGATCGCGGCGGCGCTGTGGATGGTTGGCTTTGGCCTCTTTGTCTGGCGGTTTGCCCGTGTGCTGAGCTTGCCCAACCCGGCACGGCGTCAGCCAAATGGTCGCTGACACGTTTTGAACGGTCAGGCAGTCGCGCCGCTAAGGATCACCAGCCGGTGCGGTGCGGTCACCGTGATCTTGCGCCGTTCCGACAGCACGATCCCGTCCCGTTCCCACCCGCTGAGCAACCGGCTGACAGTGTGCAGCGTGGTGCCTGTCATGTCCGAGATGTTCTGGCGGGTAATCGGCAAGCCGATCTCGATTCCATTCTCTACCTTGCGTCCGGTTTGGGTGATCAGTCGCAGGATCGCGCAGGCCACCCGCTGTTCCACCTGCTGCGTCGCCAGTTCAACGATCCGGTTGTTCATCTCGCCGACGCGTTCGCCAACAATCTTGTAGGTTTCTGTTGCAAAGCCTTCATATTGTTCGGTGAACTTAGCCCACAGTCGGTTGGGCCAGGCCAGCGCCAGACAGTCATCCGCTGTCATCGCTGTAGCCGGATAGGCCGTTCGCCCGAGCGCAGCCCCGATGCCAAACAACTGGCCGGGTGCAATGTGCAGTGCGATGATCTGATCGCCCCCGGGCGTGGTTCGGATCACCCGGATATGGCCATCCATCAGCAGAAAGAACCGCTCTACCGGCATGCCTTCGCTGAACACCGCTACCCCCGGATCGAAACGCAAAGGCGTTGCCGCATCCAGAATCTCGCGGATTTGCGGGCGTGACAGTCTGCGAAACGGCGGCAGATCGGTCAGCAGGCTTTCGTCAAGTTTCTTTAACACAAAGCCTCCGATGTTGTGGCAGCACAACGAGTCCTTTCCGACGTTAGCCTAGAACCGAGGCAAGACCAATCGCTTCCGTTCCCTGAAAGGACCCCCGATGTTCCCGAAAATGATCGCTGCCAGCCTTGCGCTCCTGCTGCTGGCCCCCGCCGTCCAGGCGGAAAATTTTGATGTGCTGATGCTGAACAAAGGCACCGAAGGCGCAATGGTGTTCGAGCCTGCCTTCGTGAAGGCTGCCGTGGGTGACACCGTCACCTTCATTTCCACCGACAAGGGCCACAACGCCGAGGGCATCAAGGGTATGCTGCCCGAAGGTGCCGAAGCGTTCAAAAGCGACATGGGCAAGGACTATGTTCTGACCCTGACCGCCGAGGGGGTTTATGGCGTGAAATGCACGCCGCATTACACGATGGGCATGGTCGCGCTGATCCAGGCCGGTGCCCCGGTCAATCAGGATGCGGTGAAGGCTGTAGAGTTGAAGGGCAAGGCGAAGAGCCGGTTCGAGCCATTGTTTGCACAGATCGCCGAGTAAAGTCGCACACAGCAAAAAGGGGCGGCCCCGGTGATGGGGCGGCCCTTTCTTCTTTCTGCCTCGCCGCGCAATTCCACTTTGCGCAGATAGCTTGCGATCCAGCGGCGTGAGGGATCGGTGCCATTGGCAGCTTCGGAAAATCCGTCCTCACTGCTGCGCTCTGCAGCGGCGCGCAGTCATTCGGCATCGGTTGGAAGGCGCCAGTGCGGCCCGGCGCGTGCCGAGCACCACGCGGCATAGGTGGTGGCATCCATATGGTTGATCCCTGTCTGGGCAAGATCTGTCCGCCACGCGGACGGTACGGGTGGGCAGGCATCCCCGGCCACGCAAAGCGCGTACTCCGCCTCGCTTGTGTGGTGCTTCATGATGACAAGTGCTGAGGGCATCCTGATGTTGCTTTGGCGCATCGACGACGCGTGTTCCTTGTCTGAACTCACCCCGCTGGCCGGTGTTCTTGGCGAACGGCAGCGAGGTGAATGGTTTCGGGACCTTTCAACGAAATGGTTCGATCAGGTCAAAGCACTTCGGCAGCGCCCAAAGCGACCACGACCATTGAAGCAAGTTCTATCCGACGCTTCACGATTGCCCTCTGGATTGAAAAGGGCAGCCCCGAACCCGGGGCTGCCCACACATCTGCGATGCCGCTGTCATGGCAGGGCGGAGCGGCCTTCATGTGCCACGTCGTATTCGACCGGGGCCACCACCTGTTCCATCAGGTCATTGTTCCAGTCGCCGCCGACGATCACATGCGCCGTGGCCCCCAGATTGACGGCCTCGATCAGGTTGTGATTGACGTAGGCGTAAACGCCCGGCTGCAGGAAGGTATACAGCGCCGCCCCCGCAGATCCGCCGCGGATGAACCAGGTTTCCAGATCGCGTTCCGGCGCGTTGTTGAACTTGCCGGTTTCCCAGACCAGATCGCCATGCCCGCCGATCAGATGCGGGCGGGTGTCGCGGTTGGCTTGGCTATGGAGGAACAGGACCGTTTCGCCCTGTTCTGCCGTCAGCGCCTTGTCGCCGGTCAGGGCTCCGACACGGCCGTTGAACACCACATGCGACGGGATCAGGCGGTTCATCACCTCGAGAGTGTCAGAGTAGCTTTCCCCTGCATCGGCAAAACGCTTATAGGCCCCATCTTCCCCGCGCGGAATGTAGAAATCGTTTTCGCCAATGTAATAGACCCGGTCGTAGGAAACCGGCTGGCCAAGATGATCTTTCAGCCCGTCGCGCGGCAGAACCATGATCGCGCCGGACATTCCCGACACCACATGCCATGGGATCATCGGGCCGCCCGGTGCGCAGTGATACACAAACACGCCCGGTCTTGTCGCCTTGAACCGCAGCACCGCCTTTTCGCCGGGGTTCACCAGCGTCAGCGACCCACCCCCAAGCGCGCCGGTGGCGGCGTGGAAATCGATATTGTGCTGCATCATGTTCTCGGGCGGGTTGAACAGCGTCAGCTCAACATAGTCGCCCTCGTGCACCACCATCAGCGGGCCGGGAACCGATCCATTGAACGTCATCGCCTGAATCCAGGCGTCTTCATCCACCTGCAATTCCTTCTCGATGATCTTCATCTCGAATTCGATGATCTGCGGGCCAACTGTCGCCACCTGTTCGTGGGCATGCACGAAGGGCGGGGCGACCAGCTT
>JBBRBJ010000070.1:0-14271 GCA_038205925.1 Rhodobacterales bacterium
GAGGCGGACAGTTTCGGCAAATGTTCATCGATGTACCTCTCAATCAATTCTTCAATGATGGGGGCATGGCGAGCCGAGTTGCGGACATCCATCGGATCTTCACCACGATCGATGTCGCGCTTCAGCCGCTTGGCTTCTTCCCTGGCGGCAACAACCGACCAACTGGGCCACGTGCCGATCGTCATGCGCCGCTGCCGTCCGGCGGCCCGGTAGATCAGGATGAACCCCTTGCGGCCCGACAGGAACACGCACAGGCCGAAGCCCGCGCAATCCTCATCGAATACCACGTACTTGCGCGTGCCGATTTCAGCAGCCTTTACAACTCGTTCCGTCAAATGCGTGGCCATATCAGTTCCCCTTTTCGCACCGACTGAGCGTATAGAATCGGCAAAGAGCAACCTGCTCCACGCAGGGGTCCGGAATTCAGGGGGAAACCGGGGGAAACAAACCGGACATTATTCCGGGTCGAATGCGGTCGAATGCGGCTGTTTGCGGCAAAGCCGCAGATTTGCGCCAATCGCTTCAGGCGGCCTTCAGTGTATGCCAGATCACCTTGATCCGCTGTCGGATGGTGCTTTCGTCGGGTGCGGACCCATGTGTGGAGTTGGCAATGAACCACTCCTGCATCTCGACGATCAGCGCCGTTTGCGTGGCCGGAAGACCTCGATCGTGTATGCGTTTCATCCCGTCACTGCCTTCCACGCTTTCGCCGCCGCACCCCGCGGCACCATCCGCCCCAGCAGAAAGGGTCCACAGCTGACCACCACGCCCACCGACACCCCGAAACTGAACGAACAGATGGAGGGAAGCCGCGATGGTTGAAAAGAGAGTCAGCGTCCGCCTCGTGGCAGAAGGCGGCCGCCAGGTCCGTGCCGAGTTGGAAGGCATCGGCGATGCTGGCGCGCGAGGCTTCGGCCGTCCGCGTGGCCTTGAACGGGGTCGAGCAGATGACAGGCTGGAGCGTCGATACCGCCACCGGCAGCGTCACCTTCATCACCGCTCCCAGCGCGGGCGTCACGATCACCGCAAACTTCGATTTCGATGTCCCTGTCCGCCTTGACACCGACATGCTCGACGTCACGCTCGATATCGAACGGTTAGGTTCGATCAGATCCATCCCACTACTGGAGATCCGCAGATGACGTGCTAGGCCTCGCCCATCATCGCCTTCGCGTCCTTGATACGGGCAAACAGCGTCATCGGCTCTGCTGCCGTTTCCGCAAATCCGGCATCGAGATAGAATGCTTTGGCGCGGTCATTCAGGGCGTGGACAAGGATGGCCGCAATGCCAACCTCTTGTGCTGCGGCAGTGATCCGTAACACGGCATCGCGCAGGAGGGCCCGACCGAGGCCGTTGCCCTGCTCAGACGCATCAATCGCCAAACGGCCGAGCACGATGACCGGGATCGGGTCCGGCATGTTCTGTTTGAGCTTGCGCGGCATCAGATCGTGGCTCACCGATCCGGCCGCCAGCGCGTAGAAGCCGACAACCCTCGCCCCCCGGCACAGCACAAAGGTCCGCGAAGCACCCGACGCCTGATTGGCCTGCGCCTTGCGCTTCAACCACGCATCAAGCGTCGGCGCACCAGAAGCGAAGGCATCAACCTGATGGGTATCGTTCATGGGTTCGGGTGCTGTCAGCGGCCCTTCACCTCGCGTCACTTGTCCCATGGGGCGGGTGTGGCCAGCAGCTTGCGCAAAGCTTCGTTCGGCGCAGGCGGCGCGTCCAGCTGCGCCATGAAGGCTCCGAACTGATCGGCATCCAGCCGAAACGCGGTGCGGTCCAACAACGCATCCTCAGCGGCCTGCCGACTCGCCTCCATCATGAACTCCGAGCGGTTCTTGCCGAGTGCAGCCGCCGCACGATCAATCAGATCGCGGTCCCGAGGTGTTACACGAAGGTTGATCAGCGACCGGCGCTGGGCGTCCTCATTGGGTATCATGGCGACCATTTCGCATTCTCCTGCGATGAATTCACCCCATATGTAAAGACAACGGCTTTACTTATCAACCATGAAACGGACGTAAAGAATGAAATCCCTCTCCCCTGCACTGCAGTCCCATCTGGATGATGGCATCGCCACCTTGTCGTGGTGTTGGCGGATTTCGCGGGCAGACGGCGTGGCGCTGGGCTTTACCGATCATGATCGCGCTTTGACGTTCGATGGTAACGAGTTTGAACCGGAAAGCGGGTTTGCCGCCTCGGAAATCCGGTCGGGATCAGATCTTGCCGTCGATGCGCAGGACGCGACCGGCGTGCTGACTTCGGACCGCATCACCGAAACCGACATCATCGATAGGCGCTGGGACAATGCGGCGGTGGCGCTGTGGCGGGTGAACTGGGCCGATACCAGCTAGCGGGTGTTGCTGCGCCGGGGCGCGGTGGGGCAAATCAGGCGTGGCCGCATGGCTTTCGTGGCCGAGGTCCGGTCGCTTGCGCATGTGCTGGGCCAGACCGTTGGGCGGACATTTCAGGCGGGGTGTGACGCCGCACTGGGGGATGCGCGTTGCGGGATCAATCTGAAAAGCGCCATAAACAAAGGCGCGGGCGTGGTCACTGACCTGCTGCGCGACCGGGCGTGCATGGCTGGGCACGCCCTATCACGATCAAGCCAGCTTGCGCGGGGTGGGTCGTGATTGCCTCGGTCTGGCGCGTGGCGTTTGGCGCGACGTGGTGGGCGACGAGCCCTTCCCGATCCCGCCCTACAGCCGCGACTGGGTCGAGACCGGGCCGCGCAAAGTTCTGGCGGATGGCGCGCGTCGCATGATGCGGGAGGTCGCGCCCACTGAAATCATCCCTGGCGCCCTCGTCCTGTTTCGCATGGCCCCGCGCGCCATTGCCAAGCATTTCGGGTTCCTGACCGCATCCGACCGCTTCATCCATTCCTATGAACGGCTGGGCGTCGTCGAGGAAATCCTGACCCCGACATGGCGGCGGCGCATCGCCTTCGCCTTCCTGTTCCCACGCTCCAGCAGCATCTGAGATTTGCATCATTGCAACTTTGGTTCTCGGCGCCGTCGGCTCCGCGATTGGCGGCGCATTTGGCGGCACGATCCTTGGCTTTTCTGGCGCGGCCATTAGCGGCTTTATCGGATCTGCAACGGGGTCGGTCGTCGACAACTGGATCGTGTCGTCCCTCGCCCCGGCCCAACGCATTGAGGGCGCCCGGCTTGACAGCCTGCGCATCACCTCCTCGACCGAAGGGGCCGTGATCCCGCGCCTGTTCGGTCGGATGCGCATCGGCGGCAATATCATCTGGGCCACCGATTTCCGCGAAGAGGTCAACACCACCAGTCAGGGCGGCGGTAACCCGCCCGGCATCTTCGTGCTCGACGATGGCATGGGCCTCGTGGCCAAGCGCCTTGAGCATATCCCGAACAGCGATCCCCCCGCCGTGCGGGTGATCTCGTACAACAAGCTCTATCCCGAGTATGAACGCACCGCCGAAGAGATCGCATCATCGGCTGCATCCGCTGGTTCGCGCGGGAGATATGAGAATGGGCCCTCTCATTCTTCTCCGCGCGCGCACGGGCTCAGCCCTGATAAAAACTCCAAGAAGATTTCTCTCGGGGCACAACTCTGCGATGATTAACAAGGGCGTCAAGAGGGGCAGACTGTCAACGTTGTTTTTCTGTTTGTTGGCAGAGAGATGCTCGAAAATGCGTGTCTGGCGGAGCTCGAAGACTTACTTGCAGGCTTGTTCTAGGCGTCAACCCGCTCTCGGTGCGCTTCCAGTGATGAACTTGGTGGAGAAGGAAATCGGAAAGCGGCATGATGCAAGTGCGGTTTGCACTTGTCGGACCAAATATCTTGTTCATTTCCTACCCCGGGCACACCGGCGAAAATTACAAATTCGGGAACTTGACGAGCAGCCAGTCAAGTGGACTCCTTCGCTATATCAGCTTGGAATATTGAGTCCTCCGCTATAGCGCTGCATCGCGATAGCCGTCATCCAGCCATCGAAAGTCTTTGGCGTACCGCTCCAGCGTTTCAAGGTTCAAATAGGGAAAAATCGCGAGGAACTTTCCCACAGAGAAATCTGGCTTTGCCTCAAACAGACGGTCACGCAGAGCTGATGCGGCACTATGGTCACCAAGCCTTTTCAAACAGACTGCCTGATACGCCAGATGGTAAAATGCTGGAGTCGTTACTCGGCGAAAGGCTTCCAGTGCCTCCGCTGGCTGGTCCAGAAGGTGCAAGCAGCGTCCGGTGATATTCCAATACCAGTCCGGGTGGAATGGGTTGAGCCGCATAGCCTCCCGTACGCGGCGCAGCCCATCTTCCGGGCGATCAACATACATCAGGTAGCGCCCGTATTCGACAAGCAGCACGTCGTCGTTCGGGTTGGCGGAAAGGCCCGCCTCAAAATGATGCGCGGCCCGGCCATGTTCGCGCCCAATAAGATAGGCAATGCCTAGCGCGCAGTGCGCCCTGGAGTCGCGTCTATCCAGTGTCAGCGCCTTTTCGGCAATCGGAATGACGTCCGCCACCGTTGCGTCAACGGCGAAGTTCCAACGGTCGTAAATCATCGCCATGGCCAAAAGCCCGTGCGCACGACCATCGCGAGGTGCCAGCACCACGGCACGTGTCAGGGTGGCGACAGCATCCCGCATGCCCGACGCCGTATGGCCTTCGAGGCCACGCAGCCCGCGATGCAGCAGTTGATAGACCTCGAAGCTGGCGGTTTCCCGTTCGGTGACAGACCAAGGTTCTTCAGCTGTCATTCGACCGACTGTGGTCACCATCACATTGCGTGCAATCTCTGACTGAACTTCGAACGCATTTTCCATCGATCGCTCAAACGTGTCACCCCACACCTCGGCACCGTTGTCGCACCGCATCAGATGTACCGTGACGCGCACCCGACCGTTTGCGACCTGCACGGCACCCGACAAAAGAAAACGGACGCCAAGCGCCTGACCAATCTCAAAAGGGCCCACTTCGGACAGGGAAAACCGGGAGGAGGATTGCCGTGCGACCACCAGCAAACCGCGATCCCGCGACAGGTTCACGGTGATCTCTTCGGCAATCCCTTCGGCAAACGGCACCGCCTGTGTGTCTACGGTCACGCCCCGAAAAGCCAGGACCGCGATCGAGGGCTTCGCGGGGGCGACGAGCGTGGGCACTGTCGGGGCTTCTTCGGTTGGCTGAACCGGCCGTGCATCTGGCTTTTGCACTGCCGTAGGTCCATGACCTTGCGCGCGGTGCTGCCTTGCCTCGCGTGCAAGATCGGCGGTGGCGGGGTCAGGTGCCACGCCAAGTTCATCCGACAGCAATTTGGTCAGCGTCGCAAACTGGCGCAGTGCCGCGTCATGACGGCGTTGCGCGATAAAGACCCGCATCAGCCGACGATGGACATGTTCCTGCAGAGGGTCGCTGGTTAACATCCGCAGCGCCGTGGCTATCGCGTCATCGAGGTGCCCCTCCTGGATCAGTAAATCGACCAGCTGCAGCATCGCCGCAGCGCGGGACGACCGCAACACCGCCCGTTCGGCATCCGCCCAACGGTCGAATTCCGGCGAAACCGGACCCAGTCCTTCCAGAAACTCGCCCCGCCAAAGATCGGTCGCCCTTTGCAGGTCTGCGGTGATTTTCGATCGCACCAAGCTGTCGAACTGCGCCGTATCGAGATCGATGTATGCGAGGTCGAGTTTGACGGATTGCATGTCTGAATGAAGCACCCGGTCTGCCGCCGGTCCAAGGCGCCGGCGAAGGACAGAGAGGGTCTGGCGCAGGCTGGCGCGAGCTTGTTCGTCTTGGCTATCCCCCCAGAGCAGGCCGGCCAGCGTTTCGCGCGGGGCGGTGGTGCTGTGGCTGCGGCAAAGATAGGCAAACAGAGCGGCACTTTTCCTGCCCCCGAGTTGAACGGCGACACCGTCCGACGCCAGCTCGACAGAACCAAGCAAACGGCAGGTCAGCACCGAATTCTGTGCGTTTTCGTCCGGCCACGCCACTTTTCACGCTCTCCTCACGCTCTGCCCCACGTTCGCATCCCGCCGCTGAGGTTAGCTGACGGACAGGAAGTCACCAAACGAATAGGAGCAAGTGATGCAAGGCATGTCCCCTCTTGAAGTGAAGTTTCACCTGAACGACATCGAACGTTCGCTCGCCGCGTGCCGGAGAACGTCGCAAGGCGCAGCGGATCGTTCCTCGCACGGCTTTGGTTGGCTGCGAGCCCTGTTAAAGTGGCTGGCCCGACCGTCGGCTGTGGTGGCGAGGCGCCCACTGTAGCGGCGGTCTTCAAGACGAGCTTCTGATGCATACTGATGCGTTTCTTTTCGCCTCAGAAACCGTGGCGGCGCAGTTCGGCGACGATCAGCGATCTGGAGGCGGTATCCTGCGTGGGGAAGGCGGCAAGGTAATGTGCAGTCGTCGCGTCAGCCTTGCGCCGATGCACCTCTTGCCGCCAGCGGACAGCCTGATCGTGGCGCCCGGCCAGAGAGTTGGCAGCAAGCGCTATCATCGCGATCAGGTAATGCGCGCCGGGCGTACTTGCGGCCTTGTCGCCCCAACGGGCGGCGGACGGGTAATCGCCCGTTTGCATCAGCATCTGCGCCCGGACCCCGTGAAACCCATACAGCAGCGGATCAAGCGGGCTCAACTGCAGGGCGATGTCCAGCCCTGTCTCGGTCGCCGAAGCATTGCCTGCCAGCATCGAGGTGAGAGCCTGCGAATAAAAGCCCTGCGCATAGTTCGGGTTCAGCGTGGTGGCCCGGTCAAGCCACCCTGCCGCCGCATCAAGATCATGGGTCAACCAGAAGGAACGCCCCATGGTGAAATTCGTGAACGGATCCAGCGAGTCCAGTTCCAACCCACGTTCGGCATGGCGTCGAGCAGCCCGTGTGGCCGCTTGTACATCTGGGCCCAGTTGAAGAAATGCCTCCAGAAAGCTGGTGAACGACAGCCCGGCATGGGCGCGGGCGAATTGCGAGTCCAGCGTCACGGCCCGTTCAAAGCAGCTCTTCGCGCGCAGGTTGTCGTCACCCGTAAAGCGATACAGATGCTGCAGGCCAAGATGGTAGTTTGCCCAGGCATCGAGTGTCTCGATCCCGGCCATCTGTGCAACCCGCGCTTCATTCAGCGGAATGTAGACCTCAAGCGCGGTGACAAGATGGGTGACGATCTGAAAACGCAGATCGTCGATGTTGTCGAGCTGGGCTACCAGACGGTCCCCCCAGATCACTTCGTTCTTGCTGCTGTCAGAGAGTTCCAGCGTCACGGCTAGGCTGCGATTGCGGGCCTCAATAATGCCGGTCAGGACATAGCGTGCGCCCAGAGCAGTGGCGACAAGGTCAAGGTTCGGCTCGGTCTGCCGGAATCGGAACGAAGAGCCGCGCGCGATTACCGCCAGCCAGCGCATGCACGACAGCGCCTGGATGATCTCACACGGGATCGCCTCGGCCAGAATGGCAAGTTCGGGGGCCATGGCCAGCGCGCGAAACGGGAGGATGGCAATCGACGGCCTGCCAGGCAGCGGGCCATTCGATTGAGCAGCCTCTTTTGCCGTGGCTTGCGCGGGGGGCTTGTCCGCGACGTCCGCAACGAAGCGAAATCCCCGGCCATGAACGGTGCGGATGACCGTCTGACCCTCGCCATCATCGTCAACGGCGCGGCGTGCCGACCGGATGCGGCTGGAAATGCTGGCATCCGAAACCGCCCGACCCTGCCAGACCTCTGCCACGATTTCGTCCTTGGTCACCATGCGGTCGCGATTGCGCACCAGATGGACCAGAAGGGCAAGCACCTGCGGTTCCAAGCGCACGAGCACGGACCCGCGCGACAGTTCGAACCGCTCTGGGTCAAGTCGAAAGGCGCCAAAATTCCATGTCATGCGTCAGAATACCGCAGAATCACGCGTTTCTACACGAATTCTTCAGGAACCGGTCAAGCAAGTCCTGATCAAGAGCGTAGCCTTGATCAAAGGGCGGGGCATTGGGCCGCGCAAACCGCAAAGCAGGGGCCAGGGACATGGACGCCATGACAATACGGACAACAAAAGGGCGCGGGATGCTGTACGACAGCATTCTTGACACCGTAGGCGACACGCCCGTGGTGCGAATCAACCACCTCGGACCTGAAGGGGTGCGGCTCTACGTTAAGGTCGAGTCGTTCAATCCGGCGGCGTCGATCAAGGACAGGCTGGCGCTGAACATCATCGAGGCGGCAGAGAGGTCGGGCACGCTGAAGCCCGGCCAGACTGTGGTCGAGGCCACAAGCGGCAACACCGGAATTGGCCTTGCGATGGTCTGCGCGCAAAAGGGCTATCCGCTGGTTGTGACGATGGCAGACAGCTTTTCAGTGGAGCGGCGGCGGCTGATGCGGATGTTGGGGGCCAAGGTCGTGCTGACGCCGCGCGCGCAAAAGGGCACCGGCATGTACATGAAGGCGGCAGAGCTGGCGGAAAAACACGGCTGGTTTCTGGCCCGCCAATTCGAAACCACCGCGAATGCCGACATCCATGAGTCCACCACGGCGCGCGAGATCATCGGCGATTTTGCCGGGGATCGGCTGGACTATGTGGTGACCGGCTATGGCACCGGGGGGACGGTGACGGGGCTTTCGCGCGTGTTGCGCCGTGAACGGCCCGAGACGCGGATCATCCTAACCGAACCCGCCAACGCGCAACTGATTGGCAGTGGTGTGGCGCAGCAAAGGGGCAGAGACGGCGCGCCAGCCGCAAGCCATCCCAGCTTTGAGCCGCACCCCATTCAGGGCTGGACGCCGGATTTCATCCCCAACGTCTTGCAGGAATGTCTCGACAGCGGCGGCTATGATGAACTGATCCCGGTCACCGGGGCTGATGGGGTCGCCTGGGCGAAGAAACTGGCGCAGCGCGAGGGGATTCTGACCGGCATTTCGGGCGGCGCCACGTTTGCCATCGCCATGAAGGTTGCCGAGCGGGCGGAACCGGGGGCGGTGATCCTGGCCATGCTGCCCGACACCGGCGAACGCTATCTGACTACTCCGCTTTTCGCCGACATTCCCGAAGACATGGACGCGGAAGAGGTGGCGCTGTCGCACTCGACACCCGGATTTCAAATGACCTGAAGCCGTCAGAGCAAGGGAGCAGGACATGACCATGCAGAAAACGAACTTTGCGGAAGAAACGCTTGATCCCGCCGACTGGGCCGCCACGCGGGCGCTGGCGCACCGGATGGTCGATGACGCCATCGACCATCTGGACGGGGTTCGCGAACGGCCGCTGTGGCAAGAGATGCCTGCATCGGTGCAGGCCGGTTTTGCCGAACCGCTGCCACAGGGGCCGCAGCCGCTTGAACACGTTTACTCTGACATTACCGCCAGTCTGATGCCGCATCCGATGGGCAACATCCATCCCCGGTTCTGGATGTGGTATATGGGGGCCGGAAACTTCACCGGCGCTTTGGGTGACTTTCTGGCGGCAATCGACGGGTCGAACCTTGGCGGCGGGAACATGGCGGCCAGCCAGATGGACCGGCAGGTGACAGGTTGGATCAGGGACATGATGGGCTTTCCCGAAACGGCCAGCGGCACTTTGATCAACGGCGGATCGATGGCCAACATCATCGGGTTGGTGGCCGCGCGTAATGCCATGGCGGGGGTTGATCTGCGGCAAGAGGGCGTGGACGCTATGCCGCAGTCCTTGCGCTTCTATGCCTCGGATCAGGTTCACAACTGTCATTTCAAGGCGATGAACCTGCTGGGGCTGGGTAAAAAGTCTTTGTGCAAGGTGCCATCGGATGTGCATTTTCGGATGGACCTTGGCGCGCTGAAATCACAGATCCGCGCTGATCGCGACTATGGGGATAGGCCCGCTTGTGTGATCGCAACAGCGGGCACCACCAACACAGGGTCTATCGACGATCTGTCTGCCATCGCCGATCTTTGTGCCGCAGAGGGGCTGTGGATGCATGTTGATGGCTGCATCGGTGCCCTGATCGCCATAGCACCGGACAACCGCCATCTGGTGGCGGGGATCGAACGGGCGGAATCGCTCGCTCTGGATCTGCACAAGGGGCTTCAGGCCCCGTTCGATGTGGGGTGCGCCCTGGTGCGTGACCGCAGGCAGCACAGGCTGACCTTTGCCGAAGATGCCGAATACCTTCAGAAAGCGACACGCGGCATCGCGGCTGCCGAGTTTCTGCACGACTACAGTCTGGACACCTCTCGCGGCTTCCGGGCGCTGAAAATCTGGATGATGCTCAAGGAACACGGGGTGGAAAAGTTCGGGCGGCTTATTGATCAGGGCATGGCGCAGGCGCAGCATCTGAGCCAGCAGATCACGCAGGAACCGATGCTGGAGCTGATGGCGCCCACCGTGATCGACATCGTCTGCTTTCGGTTCAATCCAGGTGGTCTGGGCGAGGCGGCGCTGCGCGATGTCAACATCGAGACAATGCTGCGCCTGCAGGAAACCGGCATCGCAGCGGTATCCGACACCACCATCCACGGCCGCCACTGTCTGCGTGCAGCCATTTGCAATCACCGCACAAGGCGCACGGATTTGGACCTGCTGGTGCAAGAAACTGTGCGGATCGGCGGCGATCTGGTGGTAGCATCACAGGCAAAGGCGGCCGCTGGCTGACGCAGCCATTTCGGAAATGGGTCGGTCACAAATGTAATCCGCAGTCATCTTGGAAGCAGGAGGGCCAACATGACCTACTTCGATCTGGGCACCCGGTCACGCAAGGTCACCACCACCCACCCCGAGGCGCAGCTTTGGTTCGACCGGGGACTGAATTGGCTTTACGGCTTCAACCACGAAGAGGCGATCGTCTGCTTTGAGAAAGCGCTGCAGCTCGACGCCGATTGCGTGATGGCACACTGGGGCATCGCGCATTGTATCGGGCCGAACTACAACAAACTTTGGGAGTTCTTTAGCCCCGAAGAAAAGGTTGCAGCGCTGGACCGGGCGCACCTGTCGCTGAAACAGGCGGCAGGCGTAGCCGACCGCGCGACCCCGGCAGAGCATGCGGTCCTGATGGCCCTTGCCGCGCGCTTTCCGACAGATCCTGCAATCGAGGATTATGGCCCGTGGAACGACGCCTTTGCGGATGAAATGCGCAAGGTCCATGACGCCTTTCCGACAGATCTGGATGTGACTGCGATCTTTGCCGAGTCCCTGATGAACCGCACGCCATGGAAGCTGTGGGACCTGCAAGCACGCGGGCCGGCTGAAGGGGCCTCGACGGCAGAGGCGCAGGCCACGCTGGAGAGGGCCTTTGCCAACGATCCAGCCGCATGGGACCATCCGGGCCTTTTGCACATGTACATCCACCTGATGGAAATGTCGCCCACACCCGAAAAGGCGCTGTGCCACGGTGACCGGCTGGTGGATCTTGTCCCGGATTCTGGCCATCTGGTGCATATGGCCACGCATATTGACGTGCTGTGCGGTGATTATCAGAATGTCATCTGGCGCAACCTGCGCGCCGCCACCGTTGACCGAAAGTATTTCGACCATGCGGGGGGTGAGAACTTCTATACGATCTACCGGATCCACAATCTGCACTTCGTGATCTACGGTGCGATGTTTCTCGCCCGCCCGACCACGGCGCTGGCGGCGGCCGCTGCCCTGCGCGAAACCTTGCCCGAGCCGGTGGTCCGTTACATGCCCGAATTCTTCGAAGCGTTCATCGGCATGAAATTTCATGTGCTAGTCCGCTTTGGTCGCTGGCAGGACATTCTGGACGAGCCGTTTCCGACCGACCCCGCCCTGTACCTCAACACCACGGCACTGCTGCACTATGCGAGGGCGGTTGCCATGGCCAATCTTGGCCGTCTTGACGAAGCACGCATCGAGTGTGAGGCGTTTTCTGCCGCGCAGCGCGCGGTGCCAGAGGATTGGATGATGTTCAACAACCCCTGTTCAGCTGTCCTGCTGGTGGCCGAACAGATGATGCTGGGCGAACTGGCCTACAAGTCGGGGCAAACCGAAGCGGGCCTTGAACACCTGCGCGAGGCGGTCAGGTTGGACGAGGGGATGTTGTATGACGAACCCTGGGGTTGGATGCAGCCGACCCGCCACGCCCTTGGTGCCTTGCTGATGGATGCCGGGCTGTATGCCGAGGCCGAGGCGGTGTATCGGGCCGATCTGGGTCTGGACCAGACCCTGCCGCGCCCCGGCCAGCACCCACGCAATGTGTGGAGCCTGCACGGGCTGAACGAATGCCTTCAAAGACGCGGTGAAGCGGTTGAACGGCGGCATATCAGACTCCAGCTGGACCAGGCCGTGGCAAGGGCCGAGGTGCCGATCCGGTCGTCATGCTACTGCAGGTCCAAAAAGGCTGCCGCGTGACGTCGATCCCCGCGACGATCAATACGGCGTCAAATTTACTCAGGCCAGCCACTGCCGGCGCCACAAAAAAGAACCTCCTGCGGAACCAACCACGTCACTTGGGGCTTACATTATGTAAACCAAAGAAAGCATACGCGCATGATGGTACAACAGGCACCCGACCGGACCGTCCCGGTCAGCCTGCCTTCGTTGCCCTTGGCACTGCTTCCGGTGGTCCTCACGCTCGGACTGCTGGCGCTGCAGTTGTTCTACTACGGTGACTTCACGCCCCATATCCCGCTGATCTGCGGCCTTGCGATCACCAGCTTGCTGGGCGTTTTGCGCGGCATGAAGTGGCTTGATATCCGCGAGGGTATCTTTCACGTCATCCATGTGTCCATGCCCTCCTTGGCGGTGCTGATCGTGGTTGGAATGATCATCGGCGTCTGGATTGCCTCGGGAACGGTGCCGACCCTGATCTATTACGGGTTGGTCCTCTTGAACCCGTCGATCTTCCTTGCGGCAGCCATGATCCTTTGCGCCGTCGTATCGCTCTCGCTTGGCACAAGCTGGGGGACAGTTGGAACGATCGGCCTTGCGTTGATGGGCATCGGGGCAGGCTTCGGCATCCCGGCCTATTGGACGGCAGGTGCGGTGGTGTCGGGGGCTTTTTTCGGCGACAAGATCTCGCCGCTGTCGGACACAACCAATCTTGCACCTGCGGTGACAGGCGTCACGGTATTCGATCACATCAAGAACATGCTGCCGACCACGATCCCCGCGATGCTGATCGCGCTTACAATCTATCTGGCGGCGGGTTATCTGCTGATCGAGCCAAGCGGCAGCTCTTTGGGGGCGATCAGTCAGATCACCGAACGGCTTGACCAGACTTTTGTGCTTGGGTGGCTGCCCCTGATGCCTGCACTGATCGTCGTGGCGCTGGCACTGCTGGGAAAGCCACCTTTGCCGTCGCTGTTCGCCGGTGTCTTGGCCGGTGCCCTCGTTGCCATCTTTTTGCAGGGTGCTACGCTTCACGAGGTCTTTATCTACGCGCAATCCGGCTACACCATCGAGACCGGTGTCGCAGATATCGACAGCCTGCTGAATTCAGGAGGCATCCAGTCGATGATGTGGACCATTTCGCTGATGCTGATTGCCCTCGGCTTTGGCGGTGCGCTGGAAAGGACGGGCTGCCTTGAAGCCATCATCCAGGCGATCATCGGGCGGGTAAAAAGCTTTGCAGCGGTGCAAAGTGCTGCCATCGGGACGGCATTTGCGACGAACCTCGTGGCAGGCGACCCCTATATCTCGATTGCGCTGCCGGGTCGGATGTATGCACCGCTTTACCGGGGCATGGGGTATTCGACGCTGAACCTCAGCCGGGCTGTCGAAGAGGGTGGCACGCTGATGAGCCCGTTGATCCCGTGGAATGCGGGCGGTGCCTTTGTCATCTCGGCACTGGGCCTGGGGATCATGTCGGGAAACCTGGAGAACCTGCTTTACATCCCGCTCGCCTTCGCCTGCTGGACGGCACCGCTCATCGGCATCTTTTATGCGGTCACGGGCCTCTTCTCTCCGCGGGCCACAGATGCCGAACGCCAGGATTGGGAAAAAAGCAACGAAGACGTGCTTGATCTGAAGGATCACGCGCTGGCGGACACTGAAACCGTCTGAGGCGGGTCAGCGTGGCGGATCGAAGATCCGCTTTCCGGGCTTCGCAGGTGCCGAAGGCAATGCGGCCCCCTGATCCCTCACGCGCCGTCTTCCTCAGATTGGTTGGAGCGTAGTGCCGATTCGTCGGCCCCGAAGCCGCTCCCAGCGGCCCTCTGTTCGACAACAATCGTATGCCGTTTCCTTGGAAGATAAGCACCGCCCTCATATTCAGTGAGAAAGCGCATCAGTTTTTCCCTCACCTCGTTATGCAGGTGCCATGACGTTGCAGGCGTCGTCGCAGGTATCCATATCCACAAGATCGCGGCCTCATCGGAGATATCAACCATCTCGACAGAGGGTG
>JBBRBJ010000071.1:0-13953 GCA_038205925.1 Rhodobacterales bacterium
GTAATGGCCACAGTCACCGCCGCCCCGGTGATGTAGTGCCCGGTAGGAAGCGTCAGGATCACCGAAGGCGGCAAGGCGCAGGCAAACGCCGCGCCGGGCAAGAGCATGATGGCCCCTGCAAGCGCCTTCATCTCAGGCCGTCCTCGCCCTTGACCTGATCCGCCTCAAGCCCGCCCATCCGCGCGTGGATGCGCGGGCCCTTCGCCATGGCAAGGATAAAGACAATCTCATGCGCCTTTGGCCCATCGGGCAGCGCCACCGTCATCGCATCGAAGTGGCTGCGGACATAGGCCGCGTTGATGTGCCCAAGGGGAATGTCGATGCTGGCGCCCATGCCCGCCAGCTTCATTGCCGACGGCACGATGGCGCGGCTGGTTCCAAGACGTTCGCGCATCGCATAGCCGCCGGGCACATGCCAGAGCGCGCTGTGTTCCACCTCGCCCGCCTCGCCGACGATGGCGCCCTTGCCATAGCCGTCTATGCCCTGATGCCCACCCATGGCGGCGATCAAAAGATCGGTCAGCATCAGCCCAAGGGGTTTCAGCGCCTCCATCCCGGGTTGCAGATCGGCATGATAATCCCCGGCAAAGGGATTGGCGCAAATGGCCGCAATCGCCCCGCGCAGACGCGGCGCGGCCGTGGGCCCGCCATCATGCTCAATCTGTTCGATCTGGGTGGTGATCTTGCGCAGGGTGAAGTCAGGCACAGGCGGGCTCCTTCAGGGCAAGCGGGCCAAGGGTTCGCAAAGCAAGGTGCAGGAAAATGGCGGCCGAGTCTATCAGGCCGCGACGCTGAAACTGAAGCGCGGCCAACTCGCCCGCCGACAGGGCACTTTGAATGTCGCGTCGCGAAAGGGGGCCAACAGCAGTGGTGACAAGGCGCGGGCCAAGGTCGGTGTCGGCCTGCAGGACATCCGCCGGGCAGCGGGTAATGGCCGGGTGACCCGGCAGATCGACCGCATTGGCAATCATCGTGGCGGCGGCATCGGCCATGGCGGCGGTGCGCGCCAGAACGGTCACGCTGTCAGCGATTCCCAGCGAAAAGCTGCGCCCCCGCCACCCCGAGGTGGCTATACCTCGCACGCCGTCATGGGCGCGGATGGTCACGGTATCGGGCATGCCCGTTCTGGCGGCGATGGCGCAGGTAAGATGCTCGCCCGGATCCAGATGCAGGGCGATGTCGCCGCCATTGTTCACATAGGCCCGGGTCACACCGGGGGGGCAGAGATGGTGCAGGATCTCATCGGCCACCGCGCCCGCCACGGCGGCCATGGGGGTGATGAACGTCGGAAGAAAGGGTTCCGTGGCGCGAGCCATGGTTCGGGCCAGCGCGCCCCGAGGTCGCCCACCCGTCTGGCGCAGTAGCGGCAGCTCTGACGCCAATTCCGCCAAAATAGTCTCGAATCTGGCAATGGCGCGTGTCTGTCCTTGGCGCACGGCTGCAGCGTGGCCCCAGCTTTGCGCGATGATGTCGATGGGCCCATGATGCAGATGCATGCGGCCATCCGGCAGGTGAGTGATCTGGGCGTGGATCATGACGCCCCCTTGGGCCATGGGGCCAGATGGGCGGCAGTCGGGTATTCCCCACCCGTTTCCCGCACGGCGGAAAGATCCCGGATCGCGCCCTCGTGCCCGCCAAGAGCCAGATAATCGGCGCGGGTCAAGGTGAACTCCAGCGGCGCCACCAGTGCGGGGGTGGGTACATAGCCGAAAGCACCCGGTGGCAGGCGCGTCACATCCACCATATAGGTGATGCCGCCCCCCGGCCAGATATGGCAAGCCGCCCCGCCACTGGTCAGCCGCACGGCACCGGTGTGGACCCCTTGGGTCAGGCGCACCGGATTGCGCGTAACGCCCGCGCGCAAGGATCCGCCCGCACCACCCATGAACAGAACGGTGCACAGCGAGGGTTCGCAGTTTTCGTCAATCATCCCGACCGTGGCCTGCAAAGCGGCCGGAAGCGGCATTTTCTGTGCAATCAGAGCCTGATCCAGCACAAAGTACGCATAATCCTCGCCGGTGGTCGAAACCATCAACAGCGTCAGCCCGGGGCGCGCACCCTTGTTTGCCTGCCATGGACCCAGGATTTCCAGCGGGTCGGTCAGACGCGTGCCGCCCCAGCCAAGACCCGGTTCGGACACCCGGAAATAGCGACCGGGGGTGGACCGGGCGCCCTTGATCCGGATGCCTGTCGGCTGCCAGCCGATCACCTTGCCTGCCTGATGTTCAGAGACAACTCCGGTGATGTGATCATCCACAACCACCACCTCATCCACCAGGCCCAGCCACTGGCTGGCGAACATGCCGATGGTGGCCGAACCGCAGCCGACGCGCATCCGACGCTCGGGCCGCCCGTCAACAATCGGCGCATGGCCGGCCTGAATCGTGACGGCAGAGCCACCATCAATCGTCAGATCGACGGCTTGCGCGTTGCACAGGGCCAGAAGCGTGGCACAGGTTACACGGCCCTCGGCCTTGGAGCCTCCGGTCAGGTGATGCACGCCCCCCAGTGACAGCATCTGGCTGCCATATTCGGCGGTGGTGACATGGCCGATCGCCTCGGCGCCTGCGCGAACGATGGCGCCCTCGGGCCCAAGGTGACGGTCCGTGTCGATCTTCACCTTGACCCCGCAATAGGAAAAAATCGCTTCCGTCACGACGGTAATCATGTCGGCGCCATCCACCTGTGCCGATATGATGAACGGGGCGGGTTTGTAATCGGGGTAGGTGGTGCCTGCGCCGATGCCGGTGATGGTAGTATCAGCGGGAAATGCGTCTCCGTCCCAGTCGCGGGTGGCGAAGGGCACGATGCGGCCCCCGGCTTCGACCGCGTGCGACAGCATCACGACCGGGTCGGTGCGCACGATGCGGCCCGCGTCATTGGCATAGCGGTCACAGGCGCCGGTCTGGCCGGCGGCGATGTAGCACATCACGGGACAGGCATCGCAGCGGAGTTTTTCGGATGGATCACCCATGCACGGGCCGCGTGCGTGATGCCGGCGCATGGGGCTGTCTACCCCCGGACGCCTGGCTGTATTTGATATGCGACAACGGGCGGTTCATGGCTTTTGCGCCTTTCGGATCGCGTCCAGCACACGATGCGGCAAGGCAGGAACGCGGGTGATCTCGGCCCCAGTGGCGTGGCGAATGGCGTTGAGGATGGCCGGAGCAGTTGGGATGAGTACGTGCTCGCCAAGGCCCTTGGCGCCGTAAGGGCCCTCGGGGTCGGGCACTTCGATCAGCAGGCTTTCAATCGGAGGGACATCTCCGATGGTGGGTATCAGGTAATCATGCAGGTTGGCGGTGCGCCCGGGAATATATTCCTCCATCAGGGCAAGACCGATGCCTTGGGCGATGCCGCCTTCAATCTGGCCGGTGGCAAGCTGGGGGTTGATCACGCGGCCAAGATCGTGCGCCGCGGTGATCTTGAGCAGTCGGATGGTGCCGAGGGTGGGGTCGACTTCAAGTTCGACCATCTGGGCGCCATAGCCATAAAGCGCGTAGGGCTTGCCCTGACCGTCAGCGTCAAGGGCGGTGGTGGGGGGATCATAGGTAGACTGGTGGGTGACCACGTTGCCATGGGCGTCAGCGGCAAGGGCGGCAAGGAAGATTGCGTGGGTGGTCGAACCTTCGGTGATGTGCAGCGTGGCGCCCTCAAGCGACAGGATGGCCTGATCGCCCGCATTGGCAAGCCTAAGAATACCTGCGCGCAACCCTTCGGCAGCCGCTTTGGCGGCGCGGCCGGACACGAAGGTCTGGCGACTGGCTGAGGTTTTTCCGGCATCAGGTGTCAGCGAGGTATCGGGGCCGATCAACGTGAATGCGGACAGCGGCAGGCCCAAGGCCTCGGCCGCGATCTGGGCAATGACGGTGTTGGAGCCTTGGCCGATATCGGTGGCGCCCTGGTTCAGGACCACGCGGCCCTGCGGTGACAAGGCGATGCGGATGGTCGAGGGGTTCGGCAGCGAGGTGTTCCCGCATCCGTACCAGCACGATGCGACACCAACGCCGCGCTTTCGGGTGCCGTTTGCCGCTGCATCGACCAGTGCACGCGCCCAATGCGGACGCAGGGCCGAAAGGCAGGGCCCGATGCCGACGGCCTGCAGGATCTGCCCCGTGGCCGACGCATCGCCATCTTGCAGCGCGTTCAGAATGCGAAACTCCAGCCGGTCGAGCCCCACCTTTTCCGCCAGCCGGTCATACAGCGTTTCTTGCCACAGCGCCGCCTGCGGGACGCCAAAGCCGCGAAAGGCGCCTGAAACCGGGCCATTGGTGTGGATTGCACGGGCGCGTGCATGGATATGTGGGGTGCGGTAGGGCCCAGAGATGTGGACGGGCACACGATTGGCCACCGTCGGGCCCCAACTGGAATAGGCGCCGGTGTCAAATCGCCCCTCGACTTCGACCCCCGTGATCCGGCCAGTGGCATCGCAGCCGATCCGGCCGATGATTTCGGACGGATGGCGCTTGGTCGTCGATGTCATGCTTTCGCTGCGCGAATAGGTCATGCGGCTGGGGCGGCCGGTTTTTAGTGTGACAAGGCCGATCAGCGGCTGAAGGCTGACGTCGAGTTTCGATCCGAACCCGCCACCCACCGCCGAAGCGATGATACGGACGCGGACGGGCGGCAGGCCAAGGATCAGGGCGGTATCGTCGCGGTCCATGACCGGGGCCTGAGTGCAGGCGCGGATTGTCAGCGTATCGCCATCCATCCATGCGCTGCCTGCCTCGGGCTCGATATAGGCATGTTCGACAAAGCCGGTCTGCATGCTGCCCTGCACGACATGGGCCGAGGCTGACAGGGCCGAGGCGGCATTGCCCTTGACCACACGGCCTTCGATCAGGCGATTGCCGGGTCGGGAAGGGTGGAGGAGGGGGGCACCGTCAGCTTCGGCCTCGGCAGGAGTCATGAGAGACGGAAGAAGCTGCCATGAAATGGGAAAGTCCGTCAGATCAGGGTCTGTTTCCGGCTCGAACGCGACCAAGGCGACACATTCGCCCTGAAACCGGGCGGGGCTGGAGGCAATGGCGGGCTGGTCGGCAAAGGGCGGAATGACGCCAAAGGCATTGCGCCCGGGGATATCGCCGGCGGTGAAAACTGCGGCGATGCCCGGGCGGGCAGCGAAGGTGGCAAGATCGCCAAAGCGAAAGGCCGCATGGTGATGCGGGCAGCGGATGGCGCGGACGGTCAGGGCGCCGTGGGGCACATGGTCGGCACCAAAGCTGTCGCCTGTTACCTTCGCCCGCCCATCCAGACGCACAACCGGTGCGCCAAGCCCATTTTGCGCAGCGCCATCGGGCGGGTTGGTGGCGTCGCAGACGGCGGCGATGATCTTGCGGTATCCGGTGCATCGGCACAGTACCCCACCGAGGGCGTCCATCGCCTCGGCCTCGGTTGGGTGGGGAATGCGTCGCCGCAGGTCTGTCGCGGCCATCAGCATGCCGGGCGTGCAGATCCCGCATTGTGCAGCGCCATGGCGAAGGAAGGCTGCCTGCAAAAGAGCAAGGTCTGAGGCTGCAGATTCGATGGTCTCGATCACCGCTCCCTCGGCCCGCGCGGCGGGGATCAGGCAGGCACAGACCTGCGCACCATCCATGAGGACCGTGCAGGCCCCGCAGTCACCGGCATCGCAGCCAACTTTCGTGCCCCTGGCGCCAAGGTGTTCGCGCAGCACATCCGTCAGCCTGGCGGTCGGCGCGGCAGACGCTGCGACAAAGGCATCATTCAACATAAATCGGATCATTGCATCGCCTCGGCCACGGCTCGGCATATCAATTCGGCGGCGGCGTCCAACCTGTAGGCAGCCGTAGCGCGAATGTCGTCAATCGGCGCAAGTGCGGCGAGTCGTTGAGACGTGACAAGATCCGAAATATCACTCGCGGAAGCCCCGATCAGGCCGCGTTCAATGCCGTCCAGCCGTAGGGCCGCCCCCGAACAGGCCCCGACTGCGATGGCAACCGAAGCAATCTTGTCGTCCGCCATCACCACCCGGGCGGCCACCATCGCAATGGAGATCACCAGATAAGCCCGCGCGCCAAGTTTGACAAAGGCCGAGCGACCCGCAAGCCCGCTTTCGGGAATGTGAACCCAGATCAGAACCTCATCCGCGCGCCGGGCCGTCTGGCGGGGGCCGATCAGAAAATCATTCAAGGCCACACGCCGCAGACCACCTGCCGAGGCCAGCGTCACCTCAGCCCCCATCACGAGCAGGGGCGGGACGCCATCGGCGGCGGGCGAGGCATTGCACAGGTTGCCGCCGATCGTACCCACGTTCTGGATCTGCCGCCCGCCCACCTGACGTGCGGCCTGTTGCAGCGCATAAGCGGCGGGCGGCAGAGGCACATCAGCGAGCGTGGTCCATGTGGCGCAGGCCCCGATCCGAAAGCCGCCACCCTCGGCGGTGATTGCATCCAGTCCGGGCAGGGCGGTGATGTCGATGATGTTGCCCGCCAACTGTGCCTCAGCCGCCGGATAAAGGTCGGTGCCACCTGCCAGAATGCGATGCCCGCCTTGTGCCAGCAGGTCCAGCGCCTGATCCAGTGTGTGAGGTCGGGCGTAGCTGGGCATCGTGCCCCCAATGCTTTCGCGTGTTGCGGTTTTTGTATGTGTACAAATCAGTTTGGTCCGGTCCCGGCCCGCCTGTCAACGGGGCAAACCTGTCTTGCACGACCCGCCCGTCGCCGCTAAGCCAAAAGGATGAGAAAACGCCCGCATTATGTGCTGGATGATCAGGTCGGCTATCTGCTGCGACGCGTCACGCAGCGGCATCTGGCGCTGTTTTCGGGGGCTATTCCGCAAGTGACGACGACTCAGTTCGCGGTGATTGCACGGCTGGCCGAGGCGGGGCCGTTGTCGCAAAACCATCTGGGGCGTGCTGTGGCTATGGATGCGGCAACGATCAAGGGTGTGGTTGACCGTCTGGCGCGGCAGGGTCTGGTAACAACGGCGCCCGACGCTGGCGACAAGCGACGATTGACGGTGTCGCTGACGGATCAGGGTCAGGTATTGTTTGCCGGGACGGTACAGACAGCACTCGGCGTTTCTGAAGGCACGCTTGCACCGCTTGATGGCGCCGAACGCGCGGTGCTGATGGCGCTTCTGGCCCGTCTGACGTGACAATCCTGCCGCCTGTCGTCGCTGTGATTGCGGCGCATAATCCGCCAAAGGGGTGGTAAATTCGCAATTTTTGCTGCGGCGCGGCACAAAATAGGGCTTTTCCGCCTTGAAGTTTCCGTTGCGTCGTCTAACTGCTGAATGAACGTTCATTCTTGAACCCTATTCGCGGGCCCCCGATGCACCAGACCTATGCCATTCCGCTGGCGGACCAACGCACGGCAGAGATTCTTGCCAGCGCGCGGGCAGCCTTTGTCGAAAAGGGCTTCGACGGCGCCTCGATGCAAGACCTCGCCCGCAAGGCGGGGATGAGCGTGGGAAATTTCTATCGCTATTTCCCGTCCAAATCCGCAATTGTCGAGGCCCTTATCGCCCTTGATATGGCAGAAATGGAGCAGGACTTTGCCGCGATCCTGGAACAGTCCGACCCGATTGCCGCGCTGCGGCTGACCATCGAACACCGCATCACCAACGCCAAATGCGATGGCGACAGTGAGTTGTGGTCCGAGATAACGGCCGCTGCGCGTCGCAAGCCGGAAATCGGTCTGGCAGCCTGCCGGATGGAGGATGGTATTGTAGGCCATCTGACAACCATCTTTGCCCGTGCAACAGGCCTTGCTGTTCCGCAAGCAAAGGCGCGCTGGGCTGCCCATGCCTATCTGATCGTGATGATGGTCAAGGCCTGCGCGATGCAACACCGCGACTTGCCGATGGCCGATGATCTTACGCGGCTTGTCTTGCGTAACATCAATCAGATTCTTGATGAAATTGCCCTGTCTGCTGCGAAAGGCTGACCCGATGCGTCCCGCTCTTGCCCCCCTGTTTATTGCGTTTGCGATTGGCTTTGCCGCACCCGTGGTTGCCCAGACCGATACCGCCACAGCCCAAACCACCCTTGCCCCGATCTTGCCTGCGATTACCGTGTCTGTGGTGGAAAAGCGCCTTTTGCGCGACCGGGTGATTGTAACGGGCCTGATCGCACCGGTCGAAGCGGTGCAGGTTGCCCCTTTGATCGAGGGTCAGCCGATTGAAGCGCTGCTTGCCGACGTGGGTGATACCGTGACCGAGGGACAGGTGCTTGCGATTCTGTCCAAAACCACGCTGGAGTTGCAGAAAAGCCAGTTCAACGCCTCGCTTGCATCGGCGCGTGCCACGATTGCGCAGGCCGAGGCCCAGATGCTTGAGGCCCGCACCGCCGCGGATGAGGCCCAGCGCGTCAGCGAACGCACGTCGACCTTGCGCAAGCAGGGGTCAGCGTCGCAAGCGGCGGCCGACACGGCCAATTCCAATGCCATATCGGCCACAGCCCGGGTGACCGTGGCCGCACAATCGCTTGAGGCTGCGCGCGCACAAGTGTCGCTGGTCGAGGCCCAGATGGCCAATTTGGATCTGCAACTCAGCCGGACCGAGGTGAAAGCCCCGGTCAGCGGGGAAATCACCGCGCGCAATGCCATTGTGGGTTCGGTGGCGTCGGCTTCAGGGCCAGCGATGTTCCGTCTTATCCGTGATGGCGCGCTTGAGATGGACGCCGACGTGGCCGAAGTGGATCTGATGCGCGTGGCGCCGGGGCAAAAGGTGATGATGTCGCTGGTCGGGGACGGTGCGCCGCTGACGGGCACCGTCCGTCTGGTCGAGCCGACGATTGATGCGACCACACGGCTGGGCCGTGCCCGCATCACGGTGGATGATCCCACGCGTGTTCGCTCGGGCATGTTTGCCGATGCCGAAGTTCTTGTGTCCGAGCGTGAGACCCTTGCCGTGCCGGTGTCGGCCGTCGGCCGGTCCGACAAAGGGCCGACCTTGATGAAGGTGCGCGACGGCGCGGTGCTGCAGATCACGGTCGAAACCGGGGTGCGTGATTCGGGCTGGGTTGAAATTCTTTCGGGGGTCGAGGCGGGCGAGATGATCGTCACCAAGGCCGGGGCTTTTGTGCGTGACGGCGACCGGATCAATCCGGTGCCCGCAACAAATTAAGGAGAGAAAGCATGAACTTCTCGGCCTGGTCCATCCGCAACCCGATTGCGCCCATCCTTGCCTTCTTTCTTCTTATGCTGCTGGGCTGGCAAAGCTTCAACAGCCTGCCGATCACCCGGTTCCCCAACATCGACGTGCCGCTGGTCGCGGTCACCGTGGTCCAGCCGGGCGCCGCGCCAGCCGAAATGGAAACCCAGATCACCAAGAAGATCGAAGATTCCGTAGCCGGCATCAACGGCGTCAAGAACGTCCGTTCAACCGTGAACGATGGCGTGTCGACAACCGTGGTCGAATTCCGCATGGAGATTCCGACCGACAAGGGCGTGCAAGACACAAAGGACGCAATTGACCAGATTCGTGGCGATCTGCCCGGATCGATCGAGGCGCCCGTGGTGACGCGCATCGACGTCGAAGGTCAGGCGATCATGACCTTTGCGGTTTCGGCACCGAACCTGTCGCTGGAAGAGTTGTCGTGGTTTGTCGATGATGTGGTCACGCGCCAGTTGCAGGGCCGGACCGGCATCGGCCGGGTTGACCGCTACGGCGGCGCCGACCGCGAGATCCGCATCGAACTGGACCCGGTCCGGCTGAACAGCTTTGGCATCACGGCCACAGCCGTAAACCAGCAATTGCGCCTGACTAACGCCAACCTCGGGTCAGGCCGGTCGGAACTCGGCTCGGGCGAGCAGGCGATCCGGACGCTCGGCGATGCCACGACGGTGGCGAAGCTTGCGGAAACCTCGATTGCCCTGCCATCCGGGCGGCATGTTCGGCTGTCGGATCTGGGCAGCGTCCTCGACACCAATGAGGAATTGCGCAGCTTTTCAAGTCTGAACGGCGATCAGGTCGTCAGTTTTGCCGTGTTCCGTGCCAAGGGTGCGTCCGAGGTATCGGTGGCCGAAATCGTCAACGCACAGCTTGAGGTCATCCGCGCGGTCCAGCCGGATGTGAACATCACGCTGGTCGATGAGACGGTGTTCTACACCTATGGCAACTACGAGGCCGCGCTGCATACCCTGCTGGAGGGCGCGCTTCTGGCCGTTCTGGTGGTGCTTGCATTCTTGCGTAACTGGCGCGCGACGCTGATCGCCGCCGTGGCGCTGCCGCTGTCTGCGGTGCCGACGTTCTGGGTAATGGACATGCTCGGGTTCTCGCTGAATCTTGTGTCTTTCCTGGCCCTGACACTGGCCACAGGGATTCTTGTCGATGATGCGATTGTCGAGATAGAAAACATCGCGCGGCATATCAGAATGGGAAAGACGCCTTTCCGTGCGGCCATCGAGGCAGCGGACGAAATCGGTCTTGCGGTGATCGCGACCACGTTCACCATTGTTGCGGTGTTTGTACCGGTGTCGTTCATGCCGGGTATTCCGGGGCAATATTTCCGACAATTTGGTCTGACAGTCGCGATTGCGGTTCTGTTCTCGCTGCTGGTGGCGCGCCTGATCACCCCCATGATGGCGGCCTATCTGATGCGCGCCAAGGATGCGCATGGCGAGGGCGAAGACAAGGACGGATGGATCATGCGCGGCTATCTGCGGATGATCCGCCAGACACTGCGCTTTCGCTATGTCACGCTGCTGGGTGCCATCGGGGTGCTGGCGGTGTCGATCTGGTTCATGATCCAGATCCCAGGTTCGTTCATTCCGCCGGAAGATGTCAGCCGTATCCCGATTTCCGTAGAATTGCCGCCCGGCAGCACGCTGGAAGAAACGGACAAGACCACGCAGGCGATGGTGGACAAGATCCGTGAGATCGCGTGGGTCGATAACGTGTTTGTTCTTGGCGGGTCATCTCCCACAGGCGACCGTGACATCCGCCGCGCCTCGGTGACGGTATTGCTGGCGCGGCTGGACCACTCGCTTTTGCTGAAACTCAGCCAGATCGCGGCGCGGACACCGTTGGTTGGGGACTACATCCCCAAGGTGAAGGACAATGGCCGGACGGTTCCGCAAAATGAGATCGAGGCCGAGATATTCCGTCGTCTGGCCAATATCCCCGATGTGCGGGCCTTCAAGCTGAATGACCGGGGCGAGCGGGATCTGTCCTTTTCCATTCTGTCGTCGAACGATACCGATCTGAACGAAGCCGTAGCCCGTCTGGAAAAGGCGCTGTCGGGAGAGCCGTTGCTGGCCGGCGTCGCGTCATCCGGTGCGCTGCCGCGCCCTGAAATCCAGATCACCCCGCGCGCCGAAGAAGCTGCCCGTCTGGGCATCACCACGTCGCAAATTGCCGAAGTTGTTCGGGTGGGCACCATTGGTGATGTCGATGCGGCGTTGGCAAAACTGTCGATCGACAACAGGCTGATCCCGGTTCGCGTGCGGCTGAACGATGCCGCGCGTCAGGATCTGACACGTCTGGGCGCGCTGAAGCTGTCCACGTCGGCCGGGGCCGTTGTGCCGTTGTCCGCGGTGGCCGACATCGCCATTGCCGAAGGTCCGTCAACCGTGAACCGCCTGAACCGCGAGCGTCTGGCGACCATTGGTGCAAACCTGCCCGTGGGTGTGGCGCTGGGCACCGCAACAGACCGCTTTACCGAGATCATCGCAGGCGTGACGCTGCCGCCTTCGGTCCGCGTGGCTGCGGCTGGCGACGCCGAGGTGCAACAGGAACTGATGGCAGCCTTTGGCAATGCCATGCTGATGGGCCTGTTTCTGGTCCTTGCGGTGCTGATCCTGTTGTTCAAATCGGTGATCCAGCCCTTTACCATTTTGCTGTCGCTGCCTTTGGCCATTGGCGGCGTGGCGGCGGCCCTGATCCTGACCGGGTCGGCAGTGTCGATGCCGGTATTGATCGGGATCCTGATGC
Organism: Rhodobacterales bacterium; assembly: GCA_038205925.1. Classification (GTDB taxonomy): domain Bacteria; phylum Pseudomonadota; class Alphaproteobacteria; order Rhodobacterales; family Rhodobacteraceae; genus Pseudotabrizicola. The sequence continues at coordinate 11,896 of JBBRBJ010000071.1, forward strand.
TGATGGGGATCGTGACAAAGAATGCAATCCTGCTGATCGACTTTGCGGTCGAGATGCGGGCGCAGGGAATGGACAAGATCAAGGCCGTGATGGAAGCGGGCCATAAACGTGCGCGGCCCATTGTCATGACATCGATTGCCATGTCGGCGGGGATGCTGCCCTCGGCGCTGGGTGTGGGTGAGGGCGGGTCGTTCCGTGCGCCCATGGCGACGGCGGTGATCGGCGGCATCATCGTGTCGACCGTTCTATCGCTGGTGATCGTGCCGTCGTTCTATCTGATCATGGACGACCTGAGCCGACTGATAAACCGGATCTTTGGCCGCATGGTGGGCAAGAAAGAAGTCGAGGCCGACGCCCCGGCGCCCGAAATTCTGGCCGAGCGTATTGCCCTTCTGGATGCAGAACAACGGTCACTGCGCGGTCGGTTGGATGCCATCACCGGACAAAGAGCAGTCAAACCGCTGGAGGCAGCGGAATAGTCCGGGGGGCCCTTCCCCCCTTTCAAGAGGATAATGCCCTGCAGAACGTCGGCCAGAAGATCTTCTGGCCCGGGGCGCCGCCCGGGTTTGTGCGCCCCACGGGGACGTCGAGGTTCCGGCGTTCGAGGGTCGATTGTCGCGTGCGTTAAGGGGGGGCCGCAATGACGCGTTGATGGCTTGTGACGGACGTCGAAACCGGGCGCTGGCGGTCCTGAGTGCGCGGTGAGGCTAATTCCTTTGCAACAGGCTGGCGGGCACCAGATAATAATCGCTATCGCCAAGCACGATCAGATACTGCGAGCCAAGCGGCTGCGCGCTGATCGTTTCGCGCTCAAGCGATGAGAAGGCGCCATCTTTCAGAATCAGGTTTCGCTTGGTCGCCGCACCCGGGTACGTCAGCGTCAATTGCACGACGCTGCCGTCATAGACCGCCCTTGCATCGCAGTTGCGATCAAAAATCGGAAGAATGATCGAGCATTTCACCCTGGCCGACTGAGGGGGCGCGGGTTTCGGTGCAGGGGGCGGTGTTGGCGCGGGCGGCACTTGTCCCACTGCCACCAGATAGCGTGACGAGACCCAGCCCGACTGCGCCCCGCGCGCCGTGCGCGACACCTCGCACCAGCGCGAACCGCCGTCTGTTACGGCGCAGCCAAAGTTGCGCAGCACCGTGCCGTTCGCAAGGGTGTCGAGAATGCGGAAATTCGTGCCGGGACCTGACCGCATGTTCAACATGTCATTCGGACGCAGGCCCGATACCTCCCAGAACGCCCGATCCGTCGGAAGGGGCTTTGGCGTGGGGGTGGGCACGGGGACAGGTTGCGTCGGCGCGCCTGTTACCGAAACGTTCAGGCGGAAATCAGCAATTTCCCCACGTTGGGCGGCGCTACGTTCAAGTTGAACGCGGATGATCTGATCGCCCGATTTGCGTAGCCGTGTGCTGTAGCTGCCCCCCGACACCCGCCCGACAAAATCTGCCGTTACCGACCCGCCCAGAAATACATCCATCGACACGCCTGGGTTGGAAGACGTAAGCGACACCGAAAGCCGCTGCCCGGCCTGCGCGCCGATCTTGTAGTCTACCGTCTCGCGGGCAAAAATCGTGTCATCCAGCACAGTGCTGCTGAAGCCCGCCGGAAAACGCACAATTTCCGTGCGCGATTGCGCCATGGCCGCCGTGCCAAGGGCCAGAACAACAGCCACGTAAACCCACACAAGTGCGATCCAGCGGTTACAAAACGACATGGGTATCTCCGCGACTGTCCGGACCAGACCGGATGGTACTCTGCCGTCAGGCTATACCGGAGGGCAAGGCCATTCCTAGCCCTCGCGTGCTGTACGATTTCGAGATCGACCGACCCGCAGGGTCCGGAAAATTGGTGCCGCTGAAGAGCCATGAAGCACCATTTCGGACCGCATCATGATGTGTCTCGCAGTATCGAAGTCAGCACTGTCTACTAAAATTTGTAAAGTATTCTGTATCTAAAGGGATCTTTCTCTTTCACCTTGTCTCAATCCGTCTTACTCTAAAAGGTGGACAAAAAGGTGGACGATATGGCCGGGCACACTCTCTATAAGCTTA
>JBBRBJ010000072.1:0-12364 GCA_038205925.1 Rhodobacterales bacterium
GACGACGCTCAGTCGTCGTGATAAATGAACACGTCCTCGACCCCCACGCCGAAATGGCGGGCAATGCGAAAGGCGAGTTCCAGCGTGGGGGCGTATTTGCCGTTCTCGATCGCGAGGATCGTCTGCCGCGTCACGCCCACATGCGCGGCAAGATCTTTCTGCGTCAATTCGCCTGCGTCAAAACGCAGGCGGCGGATGTTGTTCTCGATCCTCGCCATGGATCAGACACCCCGCCGATAGGCGTACAGCTTTGCCAGAAGTCCCCCCGTATCGCCAAAGGCGCAACCAGCCAGCATAAGGTTCAGTGCGAAAATCACCTCGGCCCCAAGCGCCAGTGCAAGGATCCCACCGACGAACCCTGTTGCCGAACCCAGCATCGAGATCTTCCAGCCGATCCCCGATATGGCACGGTCGCGTTCATCGCGTGTCAATTCCGAGGCCTCGCCCGTTACCATTCGCCAGACGATCGCCATGGTCACGGCCAGCACGATTCCGAATACGATGCTCGCCCCTATCAGTTTCAGCACCAGGATAGCCCAGAGCTGCACCCCGTCCGGCCCGTTGAAGCTGCCCGCGGCATGGCCCGCGACCAGAAACCACATAAACAGGCCGATAATGACTGCGTTAGCCAGAATCTCGGTCAGGACGTTACGCTCTTCATGGGACATAGTATCGCTCGGAGATTGGGTTGAATGGTAAAGTATACTATACATCGTGTATGATAATTCGTACCTAGAGTAAAGACCTTCATACCATGCGAGAGAACGCAGGTTGGTGCAGGTAAGCGCCGCCCCGACATTCGCTTCACTCCGGGGGGCTAAGACACACTCCACAAATGCAAAAGGATCCTGCTTTTCAGGTTAACCGTCCGGCCTGACCGCACTGCCCCGGGCAGAGATTGTCCAAGGCGCGCGGTATCCGCGCCGACGCATGCTCGCAGATCAGCACATACGGCGACGCGCCGTCAGGGTTCACCACCCCTTAGGCGGGCGGCTCGTCAGGTGCCAGAAGTCCGTCATCCACGGCAGTGCCTTCAATAGACAGCGGTATAGCGATCACACAGCGCCTGCCCCTCAAGCCCGGCCACGATCCCGATCTCCTTGCGCTTCATGGCGAAATAACACGCAACAAAGGTCGGGGGGAACCAGCCTTTCACAACTGGGTCGGCGTCCAGTGCGTCCAATGCCGCCTCCAGCGTTGCGGGCAGGCGGTGGATGCCAAGGGCTGCCCGTTCGGCTTCGGTCATGTCCGCTGGATCTCCCTTGGCGATAGGCGGCTGGGGCAGGTTTTCGCGCAGGCCCTCCAACCCGGCACGGATCAACACGGCCAGCGCCAGATGCGGGCTGGACGTGGCGTCAGCGGCCCGAAACTCCATATTGAAGGCGCGCGAAGGGTCATAGCCCGCGTGCTCCGAGGTGGGGCAGATGCGCAGCGTCGCCTCGCGTTCCTTGTCGCCCAGCGTGGTCCAGGCGGCAGACCAATGATGCGGTTGCAGCCGCATGTATGACAGCACCGTCGGCGCAGTAATGGCCGTCAGCGCAGGCAAGTGCCGCACAATACCGGCGGCAAAGGCGCCTGCGCGTTCAGACAGGCGACCGGGGCGCGTTGCGTCAAAGGTTACCGGCTTTCCCGCAAGGTCAATGAAGCTCAGGTGGATATGCACGCCGTTGCCAACCCCTGCGGGATCGGTTTTGGGCGCAAACGATGCCCGCCAGCCGAACTGCGCCGCCAAGGCACGGGTCACTTCGCGGATCGTCACCGCGCGGTCAGCAGCGGCCAGGGCGCCTGCGGGAGCGCAGACGATTTCAAACTGATCGCGGCCATATTCGGGCAGGAACGTCTCGGGTTCCGCCCCCGCCTCACGCAGCGCTGTCATCAACAGTGGCCCGAACGGATCGGCCCGACGCTGTGCTGCCAGCGAAAAGGCCGGGGCCGCAGGCCAATCGGCCCCGAGAATCTGGAACTCTTGCTCGAAGGCTGAGATCACGCGCAGTCCGGTTTCGGCCTCAAGGTCGGCCACTGCTGATTTCAACATTCCACGCACGCAGCACGGCCAGACACTGCCATCCAGCTCGGTTATATCGGTGTGGTAGAAGTGCAGCGGCAGCGCATCAGGGATCACGGTCACCCGCACCTTGGCCTCTACATCCGGGATCAGCCGAAGATCGCCCGAGGCGCCAAAGGGGTTCGCGCTGGCAATCTCGTCAAACGGTGTCAGCGCCAGATTTGCCGGCACCCACCCCACCCCTTTGTCCATACCGCACGCCAGATCGCGCAGCGCAATCGATCTGCCACGTGTGATCGCGGCGATGTCGGTGGTCACAAAGCTGACCAGCTCTTCGATGTCGGGTGCGGACATAGCGGCCTCTTAACGGCTCAGGGCGTTGATGCGGGACACCACTGTCTCGGTATCGGTGATCCAGCAATAGCCGCCAAAGGCGCGCAGAGCCGCCTCGTGGCGCTCGGGTGTATAGGTGGCGCAGGCGTCGTGCACCAGCGTTACCAGATAGCCGCGATCTGCTGCGTCGCGCACCGCCATGTCGACGCATTGATCGGTGACAATGCCCGCGATGATCAGGAACCCGGTGTGCAGATTGCGCAGAACATAGTCGGCATTGGTGGAGTTGAACAGGCCTGAGGATGTCTTCGGCAAGACCGGCTCGTTCGCAGTCGGGGCAAGCGGCGCTATGATCGCCCCCTCGGACGCGCCTTTGGGCACATGCATCGCCGACAGCTTGTGATCCAGCGACCGGTCGCGGCCATCGGCGGTCAGGCTTTCGATGACCGTGTGCAGCACGTTTTCGCCCGCCCTCCGAAACGCATTCAGAAGGCGCAGCTGATTGGGAATCACCAAGCCATGCACCCTTTGCATGAAATAGCTGTCGGCGGGGTGCGGATGGGTGGGGTCCATCATCGGCTCGGCCCAGATGCGTTGCATATCCACCAGCAAAAGCGCCGTGCGCCCCGGCTCGTATGCGCTGGACCGCTGCACCAACTTGCCGCCAACATCGACCGATATCTCACCCATCCCATGCCCCGGTTGTTTTTGTTCAATGTCTATCTTGCGCCGCCTGATCGACATGGCGCAAGGCGTCTGCGGCGACCCTTGCAACGGTTTGCGCCCATGGTGGTCCTTGCGCGAAAGGCTGCCGATGCAATGCATCGGCAGCCTTTCATCGGTTGTTCCTTCAAAGACCGGCGCACCCTTTCAAGCGCGCCAGCATAGGGTCAGCGACCCAAGGCCGTCTGGATACGCGCAAGATAGGCCTGTGCCTCGGGCTGGTCCTTCAGGATCACATCCCACGACATTTTGGCCTTTTCCATGAACGGGCCAAGCTCTGGCTCGATGATCTCGACGCCGGCAGCGCGGGCGGTCTCTATTCCGTCGGCGGCCAGTTTGTCATGTGCTGCGATACCGACTGCAATGGATTCGGTCGCGGCGGTCTGCACGATTTCCTTCAAATCGTCGGGCAGGCTTTCCCAGAACGATTTCGACAGCAGGAAAACGGTCGTGGACTGGTGCACCGTCAGCATGGTGTAGCTGTTCACGATCTCATGGAACTTGTCGGCCACCAAAGCATCGGGCGAGATCTCGATCGCATCAACGACGTTGTTTTGAAGCGCCATGAACAACTCGCCGTAAGCCATCGGGGTGGGTTGGGTGCCAAAGGCATTATAGGCCTCGACAAAACCGGGGGTCGGCAGGACGCGGATCTTGACGCCCATCAGATCCTCGACCTTCTCAACGCGGACCGGGCTGCGTGCGGCCACGGAACGCTCATAGCTAGAGCCGAAGCCAAGACCATGCATGTCGTACTCGCCCAGCAGGTCCATCATCTCGCGGCCCATGTCGCTTTGCAAAATCTCGTAGGCCTGCACCTTGTTGTCGAAAAGATAGGGCAGCGACAGAACGCGGTAGGCGGGAACCACGGTCTCAAGGGTTGATCCGCCGATGAACCCACCGGTCAGAACGCCGGTGCGGATGGACTGAATAGCGCGGGTCTCATTACCAGCCTGCGCGCAGCACTGGATTTCGACCGCGATGCGCCCGCCGGATCGTTCTTCCATCAGCTTGGAAAACTCGGTCAGAATGACCTGATACGGGCTTTTGTCGCTGAGCACATGAGCCAGCGTCATGGTAAAGTCTTGGGCAGCAGCCCCCCCGGTCAGCATGACGGAGCTGGCGGCGGCGGCGATCAGTGTGTTGATCATCTTCATTATCTGTATCCTCCTTGGTTTGTTGGTTGGTCTTTTGGTTGGTTGGTCAGCGAAGCAAGGCCAGCGACAGGGCCGGCACATAGGTAATCAGCATCAAGTTGCCAATCAGCACGACAAGGAACACCACAAGCGGCCGGATCAGTTGTTCCATCGTGATTTTCGCGATGCCACAGGCAATGAACAGATTGACCCCCACGGGTGGCGTCACCATGCCGATGGCAAGATTGACGATCATGATCATCCCGAAATGAACCGGATGAATGCCGTAGCTTGCAGCAATCGGTGCAAGGATCGGGCCAAGGATGATGATCGCGGCAAAGGTCTCCATGAACATGCCCACGGCAATCAGGAAAACATTGACCAGCAACAGGAACATCATCGGGTCAGAGGTTAATGTGGTCAACAGACCGCCGATGATCTGCGGCGCGCGCAACAGATGCAGCGCAAAGGCGAACATTGCGGCAAAAGCCACGATGATCATCACCACCGCCGATGTCACTGCAGCCCCGGCAAAGATCTTTGGCAAGTCGCGAAAGATGATCTGGCGGTAAACGAACAAGCTGATTATCAGGGCATAGAACACGGCGACGACCGCCGCCTCGGTTGCCGTAAAGATGCCGCCGAAAATGCCGCCCAAAATGATCACCGGCAAGAACAGAGACAGAAGGGCGCGCTTAAGCGCAGACCACACGCCGCAGATATAGGGTCGCAGCACGAACGCCTCACGCGTGCCGTAACCCTTGATCATCGAGATCGCGATCACCGTGGCGATCAGCGAGGTGCCAATCATCAGACCGGGCAGGAACCCGGCGATAAACAGGTCGGTGATCGACACGCCGGTGATCACACCGTAAACCACCATCGCCACCGATGGCGGGATGATCACGCCCAGCTCGCCCGATGAAGCGGTGGTTGCGGCGCTGAAAGGGCGGGGATATTTCTGCTTTTCCATCTCGGGGATCAGCATCGACCCGATGGCTGCCGCCGTGGCCGCAGACGAGCCCGAAATGGTCGCGAACATCATCGAGGTCAGGACCACAGCCGCGCCCAGCCCGCCGCGCACCCAGTTGAGCATCGCCTTGGCCAGGTCGACAAGGCGTTCGGCAATGCCACCAAACTGCATCAACCGACCGGCCAGAACGTAAAGCGGCAGTGCCATCAGGGTAAAGCTGTCAAGCGCTTCGAACACCACCTGCGGCACCGCTATCAGCGGAATTCCCTTGCCGATCAGCAGTGGCAACGACGCCATGCCAAGCGCCAGCGCAATCGGCACGCTGATCGCGAACAAGACCAGAAGCGAGGATACCAACCCGATCATTCTTCAGGCCTCTGGTGCAAGGTCTGCGGAGAACCGGATGTCACGGCCCTGCAAGACGGTGTCGGCCACCAGTGCCAGCGAATTCACGATCATCAAGGCCGCGCCGAAAGGCATCGCCCAATATACCCAGTCCTTCGTGATACCCAGAACCGGGCTGGTCTCGGACCGGCCCAGATCGACGAATTTCAGGCCAACCCAGATCAGCAGCGCAAAGAACGCGATGGCCAGCGCAATCGCCGCGTAGCGCATCGCAATGCCAAGCCGGTCAGGCAGCGCGCGCACGCCAAACTCCAGCGCGATCATCTGTGCATGCCGCACGCCGACGCCTGCGCCCAGAAAAACCATCCAGATCAGGGAATACCGCGCCAGTTCTTCGGTCCAAGGCGCGCTGATGTTGATCCCGACCATCGTCAGGGCAAACCGCACTGTCACCTGCCACATCACCGCAGCGCAAACCACCATCAGCAGCCCGGCCACGACCAGCGTGACGCCCTTGTTCAGCATATCTATGGCCGAGACAATCTGGCGCAAGCGCACGCTCCTTTGATCGAGAAAAGGGGGTCGGGACGGTGTGGGCTTGGGCGGGTCGGGTCTGTGGTCTCAAGTGATGAATCACACGGGGTGTGGTCGTTGCGCCAATTTGTTCACCAGATTCAATTTGTGCGCAATAGTTTCTTTTGTTCGCCAGCCGAACAATTTGCCGACAAGGTCCGATGGCCGCAAATCAGGCGCGGCATCTTCCGACAGTCGGTGTGCACGTATCAGATCTGCCGGGCCAAAGCGTCAGGTCCGCCCGATCGGGTGCATCGTGGCGCGGTGGAAATCCTTTTGGCCCGCGGCCTTCAGGACAAGCCCGGAAATCCTCCAACCCTCTGCCGCGCGCTGAAACCTGTGATGATACTGGCCCCACAATTCTCCATCTGGCGCACCCGAATGATAGCGGTGCCACGCGTAGAGATAGCAGATACTGGTTGCGACATCGTCCGCATCGAACCGGATTTCTATGTTCGAAACATGATGGCTTGTCGCGGCAAAAGTGGTCGTCAGCCCGGTTGAGACGGCCGCCCGGATCGCGGCTACGCCGATCAGATCGGCGGTTTCCGGGCCGTAGTCCACCACCGCATCTTCGGTGAACAGGCCGGCAACGGCATCAGGCTCGTTCCGGTCGAAATGAAAGCAATAGGCGTGGATCAACCCGGCAATCGACTGACGATCCAGCAGGTGATGCAGCGCGGCGCTCTGGTCCATCATCTCTCTCTCTCCCCTCCCCTTCGTGCCCCGGAAATTCCCCGGCGCAAATATGTTCAATTCCGGCGCGTATCGGTCGCCATGCCCGGTGACAGAATCCGCCGCACGACAACCAATGCCAGCACGATCAGTCCCGAAACGATTGTCCCCACCACCGCGACGGCGGGCACCAATGGCGAATAATTCGTAGCGGTTCGGGAAAACAGCCAGACTGGCAAGGGTGTGTCGGCGCCACTGGTATAGATCGACAGCGGCAGGTTAGACCACGACAGCAGGAACGCGAACAACGCGCCCGAAAAGATGCCGGGCCAAAGCGCGGGCAGCGTCACTTCGCGGGCCACCTGCCAGCGGCTGGCGCCAAGATCAACGGCGGCCTCTTCCTGCGCCACGTCATAGCCGAACAGCCGGATAGAGATCACCAGTGTCACGATCGGCACAATCCACACCGCATGCGCGACGACAGCGGTCTGCCAGCTTGGCGCAATACCGACGGCGGTGAATGACAACAGCAGCGCAAGGCCCAAAACCGGTTGCGGGAAAAAGATCGGCAACACCAGCAGCTTCTGGAACAGGCTGCGCCCGCGCCAGTCATAGCGCGCATAGGCCATTGCCCCCACGGTCCCCAAAACAACCGAGATCAGCACCACAAACAGCGCGATCTGCAATGAGATCATGTGCAGCGTCACGGTGGAATAATCCGCCGCCGCCGCGCGGTAGGCGTCCAGCGACCAGACCCGATGCGGAAAGCGCATGTAGCGGGTGTTGGCCAGCGAGGCGAGCAGCACCGACAGGATCGGCATGTAAAGCGCCGCCAGCAACGTGCCAACCCACAGCACCTTCAGCCACAGCATATGCCGCCCGCCGCTCATCGCTGGATGATCCGGTTCAGGTCGATCCGCCGCAGCGCGGGGAACACAAGAACAGCCGTGGCCGCAATGACGAGAACCGTTAGCGCAGCCCCCATCGGCCAGTCCTGCGCATAATTGAAGCGCTGCTCGATGGCCGCCGTGATGACGGTCACAGCCCGCCCGCCCAGAATGGCCGCCTCGGCATTGGCGCCAAGGCACAGAACAAAGGTCAAAAGCCCGCCGATCAACAGACCCGGTGCTGCCAGCGGCAATTCCACCTCGCGCAGCACGGCCCAGCGGCCTGCGCCCAGATCGCGCGCGGCCTCGACCCGGTCGGTGGGGATCATGGCGACACCAAGCAGCAGGGGAAATAGCATGAAGGGAAAATGGATATAAATCATGCCGACCAAAGCCGCCAGCCGCGTGTTCAAAAAGCTACCGATCTGCACATCGAACACCGCGTTGAGCGTGCCCGCAAGAATGCCACCGCCCGGCATCAGGAACACCGAAAGACCGAACAGCCTCACGCTTTCCGAGATGAAGACCGGAAGTGCGATCAGCGCAACAACCAGACTGGCCCACCGCCCAGAATGATGGTGCAGTATCTTGGCCGTTGGCCAGGCAAGCAGGGCGGTGATCACCGTGGTCAGCGCCGCCCCGATCAGCGACCACATCAGCGGGCGCCCATAACCATCGGTAAAGGCCGCGCGGTAGTTGTGCAGGCCGACATCTGCCGTCAGATCAAAGGTGCGGGCAGGCATCAGGCTGTACCAGCCCACGATGAACAACGGCGCGACAAAGCACATCAGCATGAACAAGATCAGTGGCATCGCATACCAAAGGCCGGGATTGCGGCGCATTACCCGTCTACCCATGCGATATCCGCCGGATCAAAACTGAACCGCGCGTTCTGGCCGATGGAAAGATCGGTGTGCGTGGCTGCCCCCACCTCGGCGATCAGGGACTTCCCTACCGCGCGCATATGGTATTGCGTCCGCGACCCCAGCATCAGTTTCAGCGTCACCTCGGCATCAAAACTGACCGCCCTGCCATTTCCCGGTGACAGTGACTCGGGGCGCAGCACGGCATAGGCGCCCTGTGCGCCGTGTGCGGGCAGGCCAAGATCGGCAAACATCGGCGCTCCATCTGTTTGACTGACCGCAAGGATGTTCACCTCGCCCATGAAACCCGCGACAAAACGGTTGACGGGGCGGCGGTAAATCTCGTCCGGGGTGCCGATCTGCACGAACTGCCCCGCGCGCATGATCGCGATGCGATCAGACATCACCATCGCCTCCTCCAGCGAGTGGGTGATATAAACAAAGGTCTTGCCAGTGCGCTGGTGCAACTCTTTCAATTCCACCTCAAGCGTCTTGCGCAGGCGGTAGTCGATGGCCGAAAGCGGCTCGTCAAAAAACAGTATTTCGGGGTCCGATCCAAGGGCACGGGCCAGTGCCACGCGCTGACGCTCGCCACCCGAACACTGCGTCACCGAGCGGTCGTAGTAGTCTTCGGGCAGACGCACCAGGCGCAACAGATCCATCGCGCGGTCGCGTCGAAGGCCGGGTTTCACGCCCTTCATCTTCATCGCAAATTCGATGTTCTGCCCGACACTGCGGTGATCGAAAAGCGCAAGCGACTGGAACACCATGGCCGTCGGGCGTCGGTTCGCCGGGGTCAATGTGATATCACGCCCACGCAACAGCAAACTGCCTTCCGTGGGTGTTTCCAGCCCCGCAAGCAGCCGTACAAGCGACGATTTCCCGCTGCCTGACGGCCCGACGATGGTAAAGAACTCACCCTCGCGAATGTCGATCGACACCCTGTCCACTGCGGTCAGGGTGCCGAAACGCTTTGTCAGACCGGTCAGCGTAAGGGCCGGCGGCGGGTGCGTCATCCCTTAGCCCCGTGCGCGCATCGCAGCGGAATAGATATCATAAAGCCTGTCATAGTCGGGCACGATGTCGAATTCGACCGCGTTGGCGATACGCTCATCAAAGTCGTCCCACTGGATCGCTGCCAGTTCTTCGGTTGAAAAGCGCGACATCAGGTCCGGGTTAGACATCTGCGCCACCGGTTGCAGATTGCCATTGCCGCGCGCCACGATTTCGGCCGCATCCGGGGTCGTGATGAACTCAAGGAAATCAAGGGCCGCGTCCAGCGGATCGGGGTTGTTGACCGCCGAGTTGATCTCGATCCAGTTGATACCGCCCTTGCCATCTGCGGGGCCCGAATTCGGGGTGATCGCATAGAGGTTGTTGACGCCCTCCAGCCTTGCTGCTGCGGTAGTATAGGTGCCGCCCGTGAAATACATGTCGATCTCGCCGTTCAGAATGGCCAGGTTCAATTGCACGAAATCGGTGGTGATCAGCTTGGCGTTCTGGATCCAGCGGTTCGCGGTTTCCTCGAATTTCGCCACTTCCTCATCGGTCTTGATCCGGAAGGGGTGAATGCCCGCGCCCATGCAGATGTCCATTACGTTCCAGTCCTCATAGGCGAGGATGCCGTAGCGGCCGCTGAAATCGGGGTTGTTGAACAGGTCCCAGCCTTCGTCCTTGGCCAACTGGGGCGAGATCACGTCGGAATTGACCACGAAGTCAAAGGTTTCATAACGCTGCACGATACCTAGCAGATGGTTTCCATCCGCGCTCATCGCCCACGGATAAGGGGCGGCGAACTTCGGCTTCATTTGGGCATAAAGTGGTTCGAACCGGTCCCGCGGCAACTCGCGGATCAGACCCGCAGGCCACATTTCATTTCGCGCCCAGGGGTTGTTCACGTTGATGAAATCCCAGACCGAAGTTTCTCCCGCCCGCAGGCGGTTCACCGAACTCGGGTCAGAGATATGGATCTCATACCGCAATTCGCTGCCGGTCTGCTCTTTCCATAGGGCGCGCAGACGCGGGTCGGCGTAGGCGTCCCAGGTCAGCAGCGACAGAGGGCGCGCCTGCGCCTCTGCCATCATTGGCATTGCGGCGGCTGCGGTTCCCGCAGCGATGCCCTGCATGAACTTACGCCGGCTGACCGAGTGCTGCATCGACTGACGCAACGGGTTGCTGGACGCCATCTGGTTCAAGATACGGTCGATTGTCATGGAAGCCTCCTTGTTCGCTGTGTGAACAGTCATGCGCTTGGCGCATTTTTTCAACCGTTATCTCCAGCCTGCGAGATTCAACCCGGTGCGTGCCAGAAATCAGGCAGCCGAAATTTAAAATGCTGCATTTGCAAACGTGACAGGTTTCACGGCGCCGACATTTGCGCGTTCCACGATTGTTTCACCAGCACATCACACCCTTTGCCTCGGGAAAACGACATGCACTGTGGACGCTATGCGAACAAGAGTGCGTAAACGAGAAATAAATAGACAGCCAGGAATTTGGTTTGTAGGCTCCGAGTCACGGAAAAACATTTGTTCGATATGCGAACGAAGGTCCACCGTCGCCAGATGACGACGTGAGCCGTCGCCTGCGAACGGGCCAACCCCACCGCTCGCCTATCCGGCCATCAGGAGGAATCATGCAGTTGAAACGATTTGGTCTTGCCGTGGTTACATCGGCGTTGCTGGCAGGCGTACCTGCCGCGGCACAAGAGGTGCTGACCATCGGCGTGCGGTCCGAGGCAAGTTCGCTTGACCCGCACTGGACGCAGTTATCCGCCGACCTTCAGGTGCAAGAGCACATCTTCGAGCATCTCGTCGATCTGGATTCGGCCTCGCAGCCGTCGCCCGGTCTGGCGGTCTCCTGGGCACCGCTTGACGATGTGACCTGGGAATTCAAGCTGCGTGAAGGCGTGACTTGGCACGACGGCGAGGCGTTCAACGCCGATGACGTCATCTTCTCTTTTGACCGGCTGAAAGCAGGGATCGACGGTGCCCCGGCAAGCCCGGCCTTTACGCTCGACAAGGGCGGCAAGACCTGGGCCAAAATCGACGATCTGACTGTACATGTGACCACCGACGGCCCCTACCCGACCGTGGCCGAGGATCTGGCTATGGTGCCAATCGTCGCCCAGCACGTGGCTGAGGGTAAAACCGCCTCGGTCGATTTCAACAGCGGTGCGGCGGCCATAGGCACCGGACCGTTCATGTTTGAGGAATACAGCCCCGGCAACCGCGTGACCGTGACCAAGAACCCCAACTGGTGGGGCGGCGATCCCGGCTGGGATCAGGTGGTGTTCCGCCCGGTCGGCGAGGAATCGGCCCGTCTGGCGGCGCTGCTGAACGGCGATGTGGATATCATCGACTATCCGCCGACCGTCGATCTGCCGCAGTTGGAGGCGAACCCGGATTTCACAATCTCGACCGTCGCATCCGACCGGCTAATCTATATGATGCCCGCCTATCGCAGCACCGAGGCCTATGTGCTGGACAATGCAGGGCAGGTGATGACGCCGAACCCGCTGCGCGACTGGCGCGTGCGCAAGGCGCTTAGCCTGGCCATAGACCGCGTTGCTATCCGCGACCGGATCATGGGCGGCGCGTCGCTGCCGACCCGCAACATCGTGCCGCCCGGGTTCTTTGGTCATGTCGACGACCTGATGGCCGATGCCTATGACCCCGAGGCTGCCAAGGCATTGCTGGCACAGGCGGGCTACGGCGACGGGTTCCAACTGACCATCCAGGGGCCGAACGACCGGTATGTCAACGATGCCCGCATCGTCGAGGCCGTGGCCCAGATGTGGACCCGCGCGGGCATCAAGACCGATGTCGACACGATGCCGCGCAACATCTTCT
>JBBRBJ010000073.1:0-11931 GCA_038205925.1 Rhodobacterales bacterium
CGTCGTTGTCCGAAGTGTGGGTTTGGTGCCGGCCGGAGGGGGAGGGGTCCGGGGCGGGGTCGGGGTGTCGGTGGGCATTCTGGTCAACTTTGGTCCCTTTCCGCCGGGGGGTTGGGTGCCGCGGGGTGCGGCGGCGAAAGCGTGGAAGGCAGTGACGGGACCCTCGACGACCCGTTCGGCGAACATCGGCAAGGCCGCCGTGCCCTCGGGCACCACCAGGTTCCCTTTGCGTATCTGCTTGCGCCAATCGTAAATCTGCCAACGTGTCGTGCCGTGCTTGCGCGCAATATCAGCCACAATCACCCCGGGCATCATACTTTCCGCCGCGATCCGCGCCCGCTCTGCCTTCGTGCGTCGACGACGACCGCTCGGCCCTTCGATCACCTCCAGCCGGGAAACCACAACACCCTTTGAGCCGTCCAAATGGACGCCCATTTTGTCGTCTCTCTCCAAAGCCAAACCCTCCGCTGCATATCTGCGCGAAGTATGGCCGGGTCAGATCAACAATGGCAGGAGGTGCTCGGCGTAGCGCTTACGATCGACAGCTTCTCCACGTCAGTCCAAAGCCGCTTCGTGCGCCGAACCACCCAAAACCCCATAGTGTCCGCTATCCAAAGCGGACACTAACCCACCCACTCTATCCGCGGCAGAGCAGCGACACCGGACGGTTACCTAGATTGGTCATAATCCGAAGGAAAGCCAATGCGTATTGGCAAACCCTATCTTTCAGTCCGAATGTTGAGATGGGACCACTACGAAGTTCCCAAAATGCGTTTTCATCATAAACTCCTGTTGAGCCAACACTATCTGGGCAAGTGGAAATATCTTTGCGACAAGAGGACGTATTTCATTTTTCTCGATGTATGACACCAGATTGGGAAACACGGGTGCGTCCCAAGCCGTGCAGCCAATCAGGGTAATGTCCTTGAGATACATGTCCCGCATGTCCAGGCTGACAATAGGACCTGCAATCGCGCCCGATGAGACATATCTGCCGCCAGGTTTCAACACTTTGAGCATTTGACCAAATTGTGGCCCCGCAACGTTGTCGACAACGACGTCGACGCTACAGTGCCCAAGTCGGGTTACGAGGTTCTCCGCACGATCAATGACGATGTCGGCTCCTAAACCGCGGAGCAGTTCCATTTTCTCGGTGCTCGTGATGGCGACAACTTTCGCGCCGCGGCGTCTTGCAAGCTGCACCGTAGCAGAGCCAACACCACCGGACGCGCCTGCCACAATAACCACATCGCCAACGCCAACCGCCGCGCGATGCAGCATATTTTCAGCAGTGCCATAAGCACATGGAATTGTTGCGAGTTCCTCGTCCGCCCAATCACATTCGACGGGAAAAACGTCTTTTGCGGGAACTTTGACGTAGTCTGCAAATGCCCCATCAAAGTCGGAAGCCATCCAGACGTTGTCCATCACCTCATACCCATTCGGGCGCATGCAGGGACGCACTAAAGCCCGCTTGCCCATCAGATCTTGCGCCACACCTTCGCCAATCTGGACGACCGTCCCACAGCAATCGGTGCCTTGAATAAGCGGGAACAGCGTTGCGCCATTCCAACCGCCGTCCGCCTTTTGCTGAGTGACGGCCTCTTGTATTTCAGCCGTCGTACCTGTGTCCGCGGTCACGCTTGAGGAATACCAGCCAAGGCGAGTGTTAATATCATTGTTGTTAACACCTGCCGCCAAAACGCGAAGCAAAACCTCGCTTGGACCGGGCACAGGCTTGGAAACTGAGCCGTATTCGAGCTTATCATATCCACCATTACCAGTGGTTACGACCGCCATCATCTTGATCTTGTCATCGGGCATTGGCTTAGTCTCTTCCGAATATTTGCAATTTTTCAAATTGGCATCACATGTGCGCATCGATGAACATCAACAATACCAAAAAGGATTGGCAAGTCCACTTGCGGTAGCTTTGTCCTTGTCGCTGACCTTGACGACTTCAGGCCGCAGCGTCAATTCGGCACGGTTGTGGCAGTCCTCCCGGTCGCTATCTCCCACCGCCGCACGGCTACGTCCTGACCTGCCCCCCGAAACTTCCCTCGCTTTAATGTAGAGTTTGCTCAATCTTTGAAGGAGCAGACAAATGCGACAGAGCCGTTTTACCGAAGCCCGGATTATCGGGATGATCAAAGAGCAAGAAGCTGGGATGCCAACGGCTGAGGTGTGCCGCAGGCATGGCCTCAGTCCAGCGTCGTTCTACAAGTTCAAAGCCAAATACGGCGGCATGAACGTGTCTGATACCCATCGCCTTAAATCGCTGGAAGATGAGAATGCGAAGTTGAAGCGCCTGCTGGCCGACACGATGCTCGACAATGTCGTGTTGAAAGACTTGCTGGGAAAGAACTGACGACGCCTAGTGAGCGGCGAGCCGCAGCTCGCAAGGCGGTGCGGGATCACGATAGCGGCGTGTAATAAAAAGACGACCGCGAGATCGACAGCAATTGGCACTGCGCCCCGACCGACAGCTTGGGGTGGTTTCGTTCGATCATCCCGCGCCTCACTTCCCGGTCCAAGGCTTGGGCTTTCGTGACAAAAAATCGTTGGCGACGGCCAGTTCTCCGATCTTGGCATGCAGATCGCGGACCGTGTCCTCGCCAAGCTCGGCGCTGGCTGTCGCCTTGCCACCCCGTTCAAAGATGCCCGCAGTACCTTCGAGCAAGGACTTCTTCCCCAAAGGCGGTCGCCAACTCCGACACGGTGCGCTCGCCTTTCAGCGCCTCCAACGCCACCCGCGCCTTGAACGCTGCGTCGTGGTTCCTGCGTTTCGACATGTTCTGATCTCCTCGAATTGGGGATCAGCAGACCTCAGATCGTAGCTTCCGTCACTGTCCGATTTTCGGGGGGTAGCTCAGTTGATCTGTCAGGTCTTGATGACGAATATACTAAGTGTCTATCTAAAAACATCTTGAATCTTTGGAATCACTTGTGAATCCTTGGTTGAGGCAAGGTTTTGCAGGAGGCGCTGGATGTGGACGAGTGAGAACCGCGGTCGTTATGACCGCAGCAAACTGCGCTGTCCCAGCGATCTGACCGATGAGGAATGGGCGATCATTTCACCGCTGATCCCACCCGCCAAGCGAGGCGGCAACAAACGGACGGTCGTGGTGCGCGAGATCGTCGATGGGCTGATGTATATTCTCGGCACAGGTTGCCAGTGGGCGTCGATGCCAAAGGACTTGACGCCACGCAGTACGGTAAACGGCTATTTCTGCCGCTGGAACCATGACGGCACATTCGACCGCAGCCAACCGGTTGCGTCAAGTGGCTGGATGATCCGTGTCGCGCAGCTGCAGACCGCCGTCTTCGACCAAAAAGCGCACGATCCGGTCAACACCGTCACCCGCCCGCAACTGCGCCATGACAAAGGGCAAATCCTGGCGCGCGGCTTGGGTGTCGCTGTGCAGCAGCGCCAGATCGACGCCCACATGCGGTGCGAGGTCGGTCTTGTTGACCACCAGCAGATCAGACCGCGTTACCCCCGGTCCCCGTTTGCGTGGAATGTCCTGACCCGCGGCGGTGTCGATCACATAGATCGTCAGGTCAGCGAGTTCCGGGCTGAAGGTGGCGGCCAGATTGTCACCGCCGGATTCGATCAAGATCAGGTCAAGATCATTGAACGCGGCCCGCAGATCAGCGATGGCGGCCAGGTTGATGCTGGCATCTTCTCGAATGGCGGTGTGGGGGCAGCCGCCGGTTTCAACCCCGCGAATGCGGGACGCAGACAAAACCTGTGCGCGGGTCAGATATTCGGCATCCTCTCGCGTGTAGATGTCATTGGTAATGACCGCCATGGAACAGCGGTGCGCCAAGCCTGCGCACAGTTTTTCCGCAAGCGTGGTCTTGCCCGCGCCGACCGGGCCGCCGATGCCCACGCGCAAGGGGCCATTGGGACTTTTCATGATCGGAATATCCTTACATCAAGGGTTTCATGGCGCATCTGCGCAAGGTCTGCCCCAAGACAGGCATTTCCCAGCGCCGACAGCGGGGCCAGCGCCAGTGTCGGCACCAACCCGGCAATGACCGGGCCCAGACGCGCCAGAACCTGTTGCCCCGCCGTCTGCCCCAAAGGCACGAACTTGACTGCCGCCGCGATTTGCTGGGCGGCAAGGCTGTGCAAGAACAGCGACAGCACCTCGTCGGTTGCCAACGCCAACCGGCGGGTTGCATGGCCCACCGCCACCGCATAGGGCAGGGCAGGCGGCATCTCGCCCGTCAGCGCGCCCACGGTCTGCCCGAAGGCAAGACCCTGATCGCGCATTTCGCCCCAACGTTCCGCTGACCCCGCATAGGCAAAGGCCAGATCTCCAAGCGCCGCCACATCGGTTTGCGGGTCACGTGCACGGGCCAAAAAGATGCCGTCCATCCGCCCGGTGCCAAAGCACAGCGCACAGCGCACCCAGTCGTGAGCCGTGTCGGCGCAAGTCACGTCGCCAACGGTGATCGCCTGTTCCAGTCCCTGACTATAGGCATAGCCCCCGACAGGAAACGCGGGCGACAGCCATTGCATCAGGTGCAGGCGGTCAAGCGTGGGGGTGGACATGAAATGGGCCGTCCGCTGCATGGGTATGGTCGCCGTTCGGCCCGTGACTGTGGCCAAGGGTGCGGCCATGGCCGTAGGCCCCGCCTTCGGGGCGAATAGGGCCGGTGGTGATGTGCAATTCGGCACCAAGGCCGCGCAACATCGCCTCCAGCACATGATCCTGGCGGATGATCAGATGACCTTCGGCAATCTGGCAGGGCGTGTGGCGGTTGCCGATATGCCAGGCCAGTCGCGGCAGATCGCCAGAAACTTTGACCACAGCCTCATCCGCCGCCAGAATGCCGATGCGATGACCGTCCGGCAATTCAAACGCGTCGCCATCGTTCAGGCTGGTCGTCTGGTCCAGATCGACCAGAAAGCTACGGCCCGAGTTGGTGGTCAGGCGTTTGCGGCGCAGAAAGCGCCCGGCATAATCCAGCGTGACATGTTCTTGCAGGGCAGCCCCGCCGTTGCGGTGCAGGATGCGGGCGGTGATGTGCAAGGTCATGACGGGCCTTTCAATACAGGAAATAGCGTTGCGCAAGCGGCAGTTCGGTGGCCGGCTCGCAGGTTAGAAGGATGCCGTCGGCCCGCACCTCATAGGTTTCTGGGTTTACCTCGATCTGCGGGCGGGCGGCGTTGTGAATCATGTCGGCCTTGCCGATGGTGCGGGTGCCTTGCACGGCCAGAACCGTCTTTTCCAATCCCAAACGTCCCGCGACCCCATCCGCCAACGCGGCGGCGGATACGAATGTGGCGCAACTGGCCTGCATGGCGCGGCCAAGGGCACCGAACATCGGGCGCGAATACATCGGCTGCACGGGAATAGACCCGTTCGGATCGCCCATCTGCGCCACGACAATCATGCCGCCCATCAGCACCATTTCAGGCTTGGCGCCGAAAAACGCCGGCTGCCACAGCACCAGATCAGCGCGTTTGCCCAACGCCACGCTGCCGATATGCGCCGATATGCCATGCGCAATCGCCGGGTTGATGGTGTATTTTGCGATGTAGCGGCGCACGCGCATATTGTCGTTGGCGCCAGTCTCATCCTCCAGCCTCCCGCGCTGCACTTTCATCTTGTGGGCGGTTTGCCAGGTGCGGGTTATGACCTCGCCCACCCGGCCCATGGCCTGGCTGTCGGATGACAGGATCGACAGCGCCCCCATGTCATGCAGGATATCCTCGGCGGCAATCGTTTCACGCCGGATGCGGCTTTCAGCAAAGGCCACGTCTTCGGGGATGGAACGGTCAAGGTGATGGCAGACCATCAGCATGTCCAGATGTTCCTCGACCGTGTTGGCGGTGTAAGGCATCGTGGGGTTGGTGGATGACGGGATGATGTTCGCATGCCCCACGACCCGCAGGATGTCGGGCGCATGGCCGCCGCCCGCGCCTTCGGTGTGAAAGGCGTGGATCGTGCGGCCCTTGATCGCGGCAAGGGTGTTTTCGACGAACCCGGATTCGTTCAGCGTGTCGGTGTGGATCATCACCTGCACATCCATATCGTCGGCCACCGACAGGCAGCAATCAATGGCGGCGGGCGTGGTGCCCCAATCTTCGTGCAGTTTCAGCGCACAGGCCCCCGCCTGAACCATTTCAACCAGCGCCTCGGGCTGGCTGGCATTGCCTTTGCCCGACAGGCCGATGTTCATCGGGATCGCATCCAATGCCTGCAACATACGCCCGATATGCCAAGGGCCGGGGGTGCAGGTGGTGGCAAGCGCGCCATGCGACGGCCCGATGCCGCCGCCCAACATGGTGGTGATGCCAGAATGCAGCGCATCTTCGGTCTGTTGCGGGCAGATGAAGTGGATATGCGCGTCCATGCCCCCGGCGGTCAGAATCCGCCCCTCGCCTGCGATCACATCGGTGCCGGGGCCGATGATGATATCGACGCCGGGTTGCGTGTCGGGGTTGCCCGCCTTACCGATGGCATGGATCACGCCCGCGCGCAGGCCGACATCGGCCTTCCAGATGCCCGCATGATCGACGATCAGCGCATTGGTGATGACGGTATCGACAGCACCCCCGGCGCGCGACACCTGACTTTGGCCCATACCATCGCGGATCACCTTGCCGCCGCCGAACTTGACCTCTTCGCCATAGGTGGTCAGGTCACGCTCAACCTCAATGATAAGATCGGTATCGCCCAGACGCAGACGGTCGCCGGTGGTGGGGCCATACATGGCGGCATAATCGGCGCGGACAATGCGGGTGGGCATTCACAATTCCCCCATGACATGACCGTTGAAGCCAAAGACACGGCGCGCACCGCCATAAGGCACAAGACGCACTTCACGGGCCTGCCCCGGTTCAAACCGCACGGCGGTGCCTGCGGCGATGTCCAGCCGCATGCCGCGTGCGGAGCTGCGGTCAAAGTCCAGCCCCGGGTTGGTTTCGGCAAAGTGGTAGTGGCTGCCCACCTGCACGGGCCGGTCACCGGTGTTGGCCACCATCAGCGTCAGGCTGGGCTGACCCATGTTGATCTCGATATCGCCATCAGCGGGAAAAATCTGGCCGGGGATCATTCGGCGCGCCCCTCGCGTAGCCAAAGGATCACGGCCAATAGAGCCACCCCCGCCACCACCATGGCCAGATGGTCTGGCGCGCCCAGAACATGGCGCAGGCTGGTCATAAAACCCCCATCGGCATGGTCGCCCGGATGGGCAAGTGCGGCAGTCGGGGCCAGCACAAGGGTGGCGGAAACCAGACGAAACGGCGGTATCAGTGGCATGATAACCCTCTTACCTTATGGGGTGGTGAACGGTGACAAGCTTGGTCCCGTCGGGAAACGTGGCCTCAACCTGCACCGACGCGATCATCTCGGGGATGCCGGTCATGCACTGACCCGCCGTGATCACATGCGCGCCCGCCTGCATCAGGTCGGCCACGCTGCGCCCGTCACGCGCACCTTCAACCACGAAATCGGTGATCAGCGCGATGGCTTCGGGGTGGTTCAGCCGCACCCCGCGCGCAAGGCGGTTGCGGGCCACCATCGCGGCCACGGATATCAGCAGTTTCTCACGCTCACGCGGGGTCAGGTTCATCGGGGTTCCTGCATTTGCCAGACACGCGGCAAAGCACCCTGCCGCAAGACGCCAAGAGCGCGCAAGATCTGAAGTTTCAGCGGCCAGCTGTCGTATGCCAATATCCGCAAGACGCATTTTTCGCCCCAGGCCGAGGCGGCGGCCCATGTGCCCGGTTGGTCCAGCACGCGGCGCAGCGCAGGCAACAGGGCGGTTGCATTACTTGCCACCAGCACCACAACCGCAAAGCACCGCGCCCGTGCCATCAAGGCCGGGCATGTCCGTCGCGCCAACACATCCGGATCGATGTGCACGGTATCGGCCCAGACCGCGCGCCCGTCGCGCCGGATCATCCGGTGGTCGGTCAGGCGCGCATGTGCGGGGTCTTCACCCATGGCATGACGGCCCAGAACCACGCTTTCGCACAAAAGGCAGCTTGCGTCCGCCGTCAGATCAATCGTGGTTTGGCGCACCAGATGGCAGTGATCGTAAAGGATTGTCTCTTGCGGCACCCAGTCCAGATGCGCGCCCGCCCCGACCGCTGCCGTCACCACCGCCTTGCCCGCAGCGCCGCGGCTGGCATAGGCACGCTCGGCGGTTTGGGTCGTGGCGATCAGCTTCCCGTTCGGGCCCAGTTCCACGCAAAAGTTCAGACTGTCACCATCCGTGATCCCGCCCGATGTGTTCAGGAAAATAACTTCGGGGGTGCCGCCATGCGTGCGGGGCATGATCGCCTTGCCGCTGCCGCTTTGGTGCAAATCGACCAGCCGGGTTTGGCCCACACGATGCGCAAAGCGCACAAGGGCCGACCCTTGGCTACGTTGCATTTTTGCATGATCCGTCGCCACCTGCATCTTGGCTACCCCCCACGCGCCAGCGGTAACAACGAGCGCGAAACAAAGGGAACCGCCCGACCGTTTTGATGGCACGTTTTGCGGGGAATCGTGGCAATTGATTAGTTATTATGCGGATATGCACAATTAGCAGGCAGATTGGGGCGGCGGCGTCCAATCTGCATCGCGGTAAGATGACGTCGCTGGAGGCGCTGCTGACACAGTTGCGCATATCTTGTTCGATGACGAAAGCTGGAGGCTCCGCTGGATCGTCGTCAAGACTGGCAGTTGGCTGTCAAAAGGCTCTGTTGCAACAGAGCCCCCCGCCCAGCGCGTCCCAAAGCGACCAGCTGGGCAGCCACGGTCATCGAGGCTGGGTGAACACTGTCGGCCGTCTGACCAATGATCCGGAAATACCCGCAGCAGGCGGTTCCCGACGCGGTAGTTCCAGACGGTGTCGCAAAACTGGTCGCCAGCTCAGTGCCCATGACCTAAGAAAATTTCCTAACAGCAGGCCGCAGCTTGCTATCTCCATGGCACGAGAAAGTGCGGCGAAAGTTGTGAGCTCATGAAAAAGTTTGGTCTTGATAGCACGGATATCCGCATTCTCAGCGCGATCCAGCAACATGGACAATTGAGCAAAACCAAACTTGCCGAGATTGCCAATATTTCCGCGACACCCTGCTGGGCCCGTCTGGATCGTCTGAAGGCGGCGGGGTTCATTCGCGGGTACCATGCGGATATCGTCTTGGAGCAGATTGCCGATTTTACCCAAGTCGTTGTGACCATCTCGCTAAGGCACCATCGAAAGGCGGATTTCGATCGGTTCGAGGCCTTTATCAGGACCCTCGACGAGATCACCGATTGCGTCGCCACGGGTGGCGGCATGGACTATGTGATGGAAGCGATCACCCCTGATCTGGCCTCGTTCCAAGCCTTGATGGAGACCCTGCTTGCGGCCGAGCTGGGGATTGACCGCTATATGACTTACATCGCGACTCGGCGGATCAAATCAAGCAAGCCGAACCTTGCGAAACTGGCGGCAAAGGGTCGCGGTTGAAGCTTCGGTCCAATCAGCCCGATCGGCACCCGCAAAACGGTCTGTTCAGTCTTTGACTTACCGGTTTTCAGTCCGCCTTCATGCCTCGGCCCGGCCTAAAACGTCGTCAGATTTAGACATCGGGCGGTTACTCCGTCCGTCGGCAAACAAGGGCGAAGACCATGACGCAAACAGACGATTTCGGGTTTGGCACCCAGATCCGTAAGTCCCCCTATTTTGAAGCTACCGTGCGGTGGGGCGCAAAGGGGTTTTCGGTGTATAACCACATGTATATCCCGCGCGACTTTGGCGATCCCGAGCAGAACTTCTGGAACCTCGTGAACGACGCGATCCTGTGTGATGTGGCGGTCGAGCGTCAGGTTGAAATCACTGGACCGGATGCCGCGAAGTTCGTCCAGACGCTGACCTCGCGCGACCTCTCGAAGATGGCCGTGGGACAGTGCAAATACATACTGATCACCAATGCCGATGGCGGCCTGCTGAATGACCCAATTCTGCTCCGCCTGGCCGAGAACCACTACTGGATTTCGCTGGCAGACAGCGACATCCTTCTTTGGGCGCAGGGCGTGGCGGTGCATGCGGGGATGGATGTCACGATCGACGAGCCCGATGTGTCGCCATTGCAATTGCAGGGGCCAATGTCGGGCAAGATCATGCAGGCGCTTTTTGGCGACAGCATCATGGACCTGAAATACTACTGGCTGCGCGAGCTCGAGCTTGACGGAATGCCTTTGCTGGTCTCCCGCACCGGATGGTCCAGCGAACTGGGTTACGAGATCTATCTCCGCGACAGTGCACATGGCGACGCGCTGTGGGAGCGGATCATGGCTGCCGGCGCGCCCTTCGGCCTGAAACCCGGGCACACCTCCTCCATTCGCCGGATCGAGGGCGGGATGCTGTCCTATCACGCGGATGCGGACAACAAGACCAACCCGTTTGAACTGGGACTCAACCGGTTGGTAAACTTGGACATCGAGGCGGATTTCATCGGCAAAGCCGCGCTTCGCCGTATCAAGGAGCAGGGCGTGACCCGCAAGCAGGTGGGTCTTGTCATCGAAGGCAGCCCCCTGAATGGCCCGAACACCTCATACTGGCCGATCAAGCAGGATGGCGTGACCATCGGCAAGGTAACGTCTGCCATCTATTCGCCGCGCCTGAAGCAAAACATCGCGTTGGCGATGGTCGCGACCGAACATGCCATTCTGGGCGCTCGGGTCGACGTTTTGAACAAGACGGGGCTTGTCAACGAGGCCGGAACAGAACGTGCCACGATCGTGGAGCGCCCGTTCTACGACCCGCAAAAGAAGATTGCCGCCACCTGAGCACACCCCAAAAGCGGAGACCTGAACCATGTCCGACCTCGCAATCGAACTGCAGTGGCATCGTACAGAAGCCGTCCTCGAGCCCGGTAAATACTCGGCCGAGCATATTGTGCGCTATAACGACAGCCACGAGGTTCAGGTCGATGCCGCCCCCGATTGGGGTGGCAAGCCAGAGAACACAAACCCCGAGCAGGCCCTCGCGTCAGCCCTGTCCAGCTGCCACATGATGACATTTCTGGCCCTGTCCGCCAAAGTGGGTTGGCCGGTGGCCAGCTATCATGATTATGCCGAGGCATATCTTGGTAAGAACGCCAAGGGCCAGATGTCGGTAACGCGGATCGATCTGAAACCGGTCGTGCGTTTTGACACCGGGTTCGATGTTGATGCCGCCGCACTGGCGCAGATGCAGGACCGCGCGCACCGCTATTGCTTCATCGCCAACTCCCTGGCCGATAGCGTCGAAATCAACATTCTGTAGCTCCCGAAAAGAAAGGGACCTGTGCAAATGAGCGATATCCTGTTGCGTGACCTGGACAATGGCGGCGTCTTGCGCCTAACCATGAACGACCCGGTGCGGCGCAATGCCCTGTCGGAGGCGATGTTGTCCGCCCTCGGCGAAGCATTTGCGGAAGCTGGCACCAACCCTTCGGTGCGGGTGATCATTCTGGCCGCGAACGGACCAGCCTTCTGCGCAGGTCACGACCTGAAGGAAATGACGGCGGGTCGGGAACATGCGGATCGCGGCAAGGCCTATTTCACCAAGGTAATGGCGCTCTGTTCCGGTGTGATGCAGGCCGTCGTGAACTGTCCCAAACCCGTGATTGCCGAGGTGACAGGGGTCGCGACCGCAGCAGGCTGTCAGCTTGTCGCCAGCTGTGATCTCGCGATTGCGGCAGAGACCGCGCTGTTCAGCACGCCGGGTGTGCATATCGGCCTGTTCTGTTCCACCCCGATGGTGGCGCTGTCGCGCAACGTTGCGGACAAGCACGCGATGGAAATGCTCCTGACCGGTGACATGACCCCCGCCAGTCGGGCTGCGGAAATCGGCTTAGTCAATCGCAGCGTTGCCCCGGAAATGTTGCGGGAAACGACACTGGAGATGGCCTGCAAGATCTCGTCCAAATCCAGCATGACACTGGCTACGGGC
>JBBRBJ010000074.1:0-11167 GCA_038205925.1 Rhodobacterales bacterium
CCGCACCGAATTTGCGGGATCGGTTTCATCGGTCAGGTTGACCAGAAGCGGGCGCAACCCCTGGTCCTGCAATGCGCGGGTGAACAGGTCGAACACCTCCAGAAAGATCGGGTTGTGAAAGTTGTTCGACACCAGACCGATCATCTTTGTGCGGCCTGTCGTCAAGCTCGAGGCCAACGCATTCGGGCTGTATCCTAAATCTGTGGCGGCCTTTTCCACGAGTTTACGCATCTTGGCCGAGACTGAGGCACCATCCGTAAAGGCACGCGACACGGCAGAGCGGGAAACTCCGGCGCGCTCGGCTACGTCTTTCAATGTCGGCGCCATGGCGATCCGCCCTTCTGAAAAGTCCGGCCTTTATAGCGCGGCCCAATGTGCAAAACAGCTTGCAATCGGCATGCCATTTTTGCAACCAGTTGCAAGCGGGAATCGAATGTGCTCAGGTATCCAGCGGCGCGACCTGATGGAGATCGTCGAAGTCAGGTTTGGCACAGGCGCCATGATGATCACCAGCCAGCTCCCGGTCGATGCCTGGGATGAGATCATCGGCGATCCAACCTTCGCCGATGCCATCCTTGACCGCATCGTTCACAACGCCTGCCGGATCAACCTCGACGGACCGTCAATGCGCAAAAGCGAACCGAAAAGCGTTGAGGGAACTTCTGACAACTGAAACCAACAAACACCGCGCAGCAGCGGCACGTCAAAGGTGGCCACATCCTCTGGAATGCGTGGCCAGATGGTGTCGGAACAGATGGCCAAGTCGCCCGGAATGCGCATATCGGCAACTATCGATTTCCCGCCGAACGGGCTGAAGCCGGTCTCAAGCCGCATATCACGAAGGGGTTCAAGGTCTCGAACGATCCGCGCTTCGAGGGATCGGTCACCGAGATCGGTGGGCTCTTTCTCGATCCGCCGGATCGCGCCGGCGTGCTGTGCGTGGATGAGAAGTCGCAAATTCAGGCACGTGTACCTTGCATCTTGTTGTTTCATCACCACGACCTTAGCCTGCCAAGGTTACGAGACCCGTGAAACAAGCCGAGGTTCGCCATGCGTGTCGATGTGTTCAGCGCCAAGCCCCATGACCATACTTTCCTCAACCTTGCCTCTGAAGGGCAAGGGCTGGACCTGCGCTTTCACGAGGCGCGCCTGAGCGGGGGGACAGCCCGGCTGGCGGAGGGGGCTGAGGTGGTCTGTGCCTTCGTCAATGACGACCTGGGGGCGGGGGTGATTGTCGACCTTGCGGCCATCGGCGTGCGGCTGATTGCGCTTCGTTCGGCCGGGTTCAACCATGTCGATCTGGTCGCGGCGCGTGATGCCGGGATCGTGGTGGCCCGTGTGCCCGCTTATTCGCCGTATGCAGTGGCCGAGCATACGGTTGCACTCATCCTGACGCTGAACCGCAAGACGCACCGCGCCTTCAACCGGGTGCGCGAGGGCAATTTCGCTTTGGACGGGCTGATGGGCTTTGACATGCACGGCAAGGTCGCGGGCATCGTTGGCACCGGGCTGATCGGCACGGTTCTGGCGCGCATTCTGCGCGGCTTTGGGTGCGAGGTTCTGGCGTTCGACCCCCAGCCCAATGCCGAATGCGAGGCGCTTGGGGTGGTCTATGTCGGGATGGATCAGCTGCTTATGCGTTCCGACATTATCACCCTGCAATGCCCGCTAACGCCCGCCACCCGCCATCTGATCGACGACGCGGCCATCGCCGCCATGAAGCCGGGGGTCATGCTGATCAACACCTCGCGGGGGGCGGTTATTGACACCCCTGCCGTGGTCCGGGGGTTGAAATCGGGACAGATCGGCGCGTTGGGCCTTGATGTCTATGAGGAGGAGGGCGAACTGTTCTTCGAGGATCTCTCCGACAGCTTCATCCCCGACGATGTATTCGCCCGGCTGCTGACCTTCCCGAATGTGCTGATCACCGGCCATCAGGGGTTTTTCACCCGCGAGGCGCTGGAGGCGATTGCCACAACCACAATAACCAATGTCACTGCTTTCCAGAGCGACGGGGTGCCGCTGCATCCGGTGCCGTGGCCGGTCTGAGATGCCAACTGCGCTGGCAGCCCTGCCGATCCTTGTCGTGGTGCTGGCGATGGCTGTCCTGCGCTGGCGGGCGGCGCTGGCTGGGGCAGCCAGGCTTTGCGTGGCCCTTGGTGTGGTTTTTGGCGGCTCTGGCGGCGGCGGCATACTGGTCGCGGGCGTCGCGGCAGAGGCTGCAAGCAGCACGCTGTCGCGACACATATTTTCTCCATCGCATACCGACGATTGCCTGAACTCTTCAATTGTCAATAATATTTGACTTTTGATGAGAGAGCGGGGATTTTACGGCCTGAGATGGGCGAGGGGGTCGCTGGCCGGCCGTGCTCGGGAGGAGAAAAGGCCATGAGCGACGCAGCTTACAAGGCGCTCGACCCGCAAACAGTCCCGCAGCGGCTGGGGTCCGTCACCGCCCTGCGCGACCGGGTCGGCGCCCCGGAGACGTGGCAGGTGGTCGAAGTTGGAGACGGGAACCTGAACCTTGTGTTCATCGTTACGGGCGCGGCAGGTCAGGTCATCGTCAAGCAGGCGTTGCCGTATGTGCGCCTTGTCGGGGAAAGCTGGCCCCTCCCCCTCAAACGCGCGTTCTTCGAGTATAACGCCCTGATCCGGCAGGCCGCGCGCGATCCCGGCTCGGTTCCCGAGGTGTTTCACCGCGACGACACGCAGGCCATCGTAGTGATGGAGTACCTCGCTGGTCACGTCATCCTGCGCCAAAGCCTGATGGCGGGGCACAGGCATGCCGGACTGGGCCAGTTCCTTGGTCAGTTCTGCGCGCGCACGCTGTTTCGCGGCTCTGATCTCGCGATGCCGACGGCCGAGCGCAAGCGGGATCTGGCCCTGTTCGCCGACAATGTCGAACTGTGCGACATCACTGAAAATCTGGTGTTCTCGGACCCTTACTTCGAAGCCAAACTTAACCGGCACACACCCGCCCTTGACCCGATTATTGCGTCGTTGCGGGCGGATCGCGACCTCAAGGTTGCGGCCCAGCACCTCAAGGCCGCGTTCGCGAACAACGCCGAAACTCTGTTGCACGGGGATTTGCACAGCGGGTCGATCATGGTCAGCGGGGCGCGGGCCCGCGTCATTGACCCGGAGTTTGCAACCTATGGCCCGATGGGCTTTGACATCGGCATGCTGATCGGCAACTTTCTGATGGCCTTCTGCGCGCAGCCCGGTCACATCGCCGATCCCGCTGCACGGAGCAGCTATCAGGACTGGATTGTAGAGGTCGCCACCCAAATCTGGTCGAGTTTCGTGGCGGAGTTCACACATCTTTGGCGCCACGAGCGTCACGGCATTCTCTATCAGGCCTCGCTGTTCGAGGATCAGGGCGATGAACTGGGCGCCGAGCAGGCCCGCATCGATCGCATCGCAGCCATCTGGCGCGATACACTGGGCTTTTGCGGGGTCGAAATTCATCGCCGTATCCTTGGCCTCGCGCATATCGCCGAATACGATCAGATTGGGGACGACGCCCTGCGGGCGCAGTGCGAGGCGCGCGGCCTGGTGCTGGGGCGGGCACTTGTAATCGGGCGCAACAGCCTGACCGACATGGCTGCCGTGGCCGACCTGACGCGGCAGATCAACGAAAGGAGTTACCTATGAAAATCGACGGAACGCCGTTTCGCTCGATCTGGCGCGACAATGAGAACGACGAAGTGCGCATCATTGACCAGCGCTGGCTGCCACACGAATTCCGGATCGTTCCGCTGCATGGGTTGAATGATTTCGCCACGGCCATCCGTGACATGTGGGTGCGGGGCGCGCCGCTGATCGGCGCGACGGCAGCCTGGGGCGTCGCAGAGGAAATGGCCCGCGATCCGTCTGACGCGGCGCTCGACAGGGCGCGCGAGGTACTGCACGTAACCCGCCCGACCGCGATCAATCTGCGCTGGGCGCTCGACGCGATGCGCGCGACGCTGACGCCGCTTGCGCCCGCAGACCGGGCTGCTGCTGCGTTCCGGCGCGCGACCGAAATTTGCGACGAAGATGTCGAGATCAACCGCCGGATCGGGCAAAGCGGGGTTGAACTGCTGCGCGAGATTTCTGTCCGCAAGGGCGGCAAGCCGGTGAATATCCTGACCCATTGCAACGCCGGCTGGCTGGCGACCGTGGACTGGGGCACCGCAACCTCGCCTATTTATCATGCCGTCGAGGCGGGCATCGCAGTTCACGTCTTTGTCGACGAAACCCGGCCCCGCAATCAGGGCGCGCTGCTGACCGCGTGGGAGATGACCAGCCACGGCGTCAGCCATGATCTGATCGTCGACAACGCGGGCGGACATCTGATGCAGCATGGCGAGGTCGACATTGTTATCGTCGGAACCGACAGGACCACCGCGCGGGGCGATGTCTGCAACAAGATCGGCACCTACTTGAAGGCGCTGGCCGCCAAGGCGAACGGGGTGCCGTTCTACGTCGCGTTGCCGTCGCCTACCATCGACTGGACGGTGCGGGATGGCATTGCCGAAATTCCGATCGAGGAACGCACCGGCCGCGAAGTGACCCATGTGCAGGGCAAGGCCGACGACGGAACGGTTCTCGAAGTGCAGATTTCCCCGGACGGAACAAGCGCGCGCAACCCGGCCTTCGACGTCACCCCGGCCGAACTGATCACCGGGCTGATCACCGAGCGCGGGATATGTCCGGCAAGTTCCGAAGGCATGGCTCACCTGTTTCCGGAGCACGCCGCCCGCGCGGCGGAATAACCGGCGCTTACTGCAAGAGCGCTTCGGCCACCGTCTTGCTGGTGATCAGGTGTGTGGCGTAGCCGCCCGCAAGACAGGCGCGGGCGGCCTCGACCTTGTCGAGACCGGGTATGTCGACAATGCCAGCCTCGAGGTCGATCAGACTGTCGAGGTCTGCCCCGAGAAAAGACGGAACTTAGCGACGTGTGTCGAGTTGGGTATGCAGTCGCCGTCAGCGCGGCACCGTTCCACCGATATGTCACCAATATTGCGATCAGAGCAGACTGTCTGATCCAACTCCGATATGAGAGTCCGCCAATGAAATATACCCCCCTTGCGATTGCGACCCTTCTTGTCTGTGCGTCAGCGCCCGCGCTTGAGGCGCGCAATTCTTTTCCCGGTTCCGCCATCTCCACGTTGGCCGTGCCAGCGATCCGCGACAACCAGATCGTCAAGATAGAGGCCAACAAGGGAAAAGGTGGCGACAAGAAGAAGATCAAGAAGTCCGAGAAAAAACCCAAACACGCCAAGGACAACAAGAAGCGCGACAAGGTCAATGCGAAGGTCAAGCGGTCGACGGACGAGCGGATGCGCGATTCCGACACGATCTTGGGCGTTCGCGCGCCCGAAGGGCGCGACATGACTGTGCTGCTTGGCGCCGTGCCACTTGCGCTTTTGGGTTCTGGCGTCGTTTTCGCTGACGTGCCTGATGACCGCCTTCTGACGTATCGCAATTGTCCCCCCGGACTCGCCAAGAAAGACCCGCCTTGCGTGCCCCCTGGACTCGCCAAAAAGGGCGTGACCTATGACGAGTGGGTCGCCTACGACGATGTGCGCCTTGACGCGATTTACCGCGACCAGCGAAGCGGCTATCAGGATCGGGACATCGCGCTCGACGATGACGACCTGTTGCTGAACTCAAGCCAGATCGCATCGCTTTACGGGTTGCGCACCGCGCCCGTGGGCAGTCGGTATGCATTGATCGATGGCCAGCCGGTTCTACTGACAGATGAGGACCATACATCACTGCTGATGATCCATGAACTGGACCGAGCCGCGAACCTGCCAGCCGGGCTTCTCATCGCGCCCACAGCGGCTCTGACGCAAGACGAATTGCGCCAGACCTACAATCTGCCAGAGCTTGAGCCGGGGTACAATTATGCCGTCGTGAATGGTGAACTGGTGACCCTGGAGGACAGTGCCTTTGAGACGCTGCAGCTGCTCAGGATCGCACGGGCCGTCTTCTGATTGGCCCCTCCATTCTTCCAACGGAACATGACCCGCGTTTTGGGCGTTGCTTCATGTAATGCCAAAAACGCGGCAAGGAGCGAGCGGACGGATGAACAATGATCCAGAAGGTCCGATCGTCCGCAAGGAAGATAGTGTCGAACGAACGCCTGAAACCTCGGACGATACCCATCCGAGCCTTGCCGACGCCAGCCGCGGCTTTGCGAAGGCCCTCTGGCGCACCACTTCCGCGGCACTGCAGGTTTTTTGGGTCAATCTCACGCAACTTCTGCGCATGGTCGTCGCCAAAACTACCAGCTTGGCGCGCCACACGGCCACCGGCCTGCGCACCGCGCACGGGAAGTGGCGGGAAGTCATCGCCCGACGAGAGCACTTCGCCACACCGGGGTCTGGCGACGCGCAGCACACAGGGCCTGATCCCGCTCTGCCATCGGCCAGCGCACCGCGCCGGCGCGTCCGGACCGGTCGGACTATCGCGGGTCTGGCCGCGCTCACTGTATTCATCGCCGCCAGTGGTTTTGCCCTCTATGCCGCCCTGACGATGCCCGGCCTCGACTCAATGCGTGCCAATGCCGAGGACCGCCTGATATTCGAGGATGCGGCGGGCAACCCGCTCTTGACGCGCGGTGCCGTTCCCTCTGTTTACGCCGATGAGGCCAGCATCCCAAAAATGCTCCGTCAGGCGGTGATCGCCATTGAAGACCGGCGTTTTTACGAGCACGGCGCCGTCGAAGTGCGATCTGTTCTCCGCGCTGCGGTCATTAACCTTCGCTCGGGTGCGGTCGTCGAGGGCGGCAGCACGATCACGCAGCAGTTCGTCAAGATCACCTATCTTGACCCCGAACGCAGCTTCAGGCGCAAATTCCATGAGGCGATGCTGGCCTATCAGCTTGAGCGCAAGTTCACCAAAGACGAGATTCTTACGCGCTATCTGAATTCGGTTTACCTTGGCGCGGGCGCTACCGGGATGCCGGCAGCGGCGCACGTGTATTTCAATACCGATCTTGCCAGCCTCAGCCTTGCGCAATCTGCAGCTTTGGCCGCGATGATCCGCGCGCCAAGTGCAGTCAATCCGTTCTCGGACCTGGATGCCCTGCGCAAACGCGCAGCGCTTGTTCTGGACCGCATGGTCGCCGAGGGCTTCGTTGAACGGGCCGAAGGCGACGCCGCCCGCGTCGAACTTGCCACCATGGCCCCGCGTCGCCCGGACGCCAGCTATGGCAACTGGTTCAGCGACTGGGTCGTGGCCGAGGCCGACCGCATCTCGACCGGCTTCGACGGCGTGGTGACGTTGCGCACGACGCTGGACCCGATCGCGCAGAAACTTGCAGAGAACGCCGTGGCAATCGTCCTCGAAGACGCTGATGTCAACGCCGAGGCGGCGCTGATCTCGATGACCCCGGAAGGAGAGATCGTGGCAATGGTCGGAGGTCGCAACTATGCCGACAGCCAGTTCAACCGCGCGACCGACGCCCTGCGTTCGCCCGGATCGACTTTCAAGACCATCGTATACCTCACTGCTCTGACGCAGGGCTTTTCCCCAAACGACCGGGTAAGCGATGAAGCCATCGATATCGACGGCTACCAGCCACAGAATTTCGGCGGACGATTTCATGGCGACGTGTCGCTTTCAGAGGCATTTGCCCAATCCTTGAATGCGGCCACCGTGAAAGTGGCCATGGAGGTGGGTTTAGACAAGGTAATCGAGACAGCGCGTATCCTCGGCATCGAGGCCGAGCTTACCGCCACGCCGTCGCTGGCGTTGGGTGCCTCAGGCGTCACACTGCTCGACATGACAGAGGCGTATGCCAGTCTCGCCACAGGCCACTTGCCGGTCAAAGCGCGCGGCATCAGCGGCCTGAAGTCAACCGACGACAACAGTTTCTACCCGTTCAAATGGCCCTCCCCCGAGCCACAACCCGGCGCTGACCGCGTGATGCTCGCGCGGGCACCGATGTTTTATATGCTCCGCAGTGTCATCGACGAAGGCACCGGTAAGAATGCGGCGCTGCCCGGCGGTGCATTTGGCAAAACCGGCACCAGTCAGGATTTCCGCGACGCGCTGTTCATTGGCTGGAACGACAGGCTGATCACAGGAGTCTGGGTCGGAAATGACGACAACTCTCCCATGGATGGCATCACCGGCGGCGCGCTTCCGGCGCAGATATGGCAGCGATTCATGCTCGATGCCGCAACGGATCAAGGTGGCGCGACCGCCACGCCAGATGTCGCTGCAAACGCCGCGCCCCCGGGGCTGAACGAAGCCGCCCTCGCCCTGACGGCGACGCCCGAAAACGGTGCGTTCGGACCGACTTGCAACATCCGCGCCTGCGAACGCTTCTACCGCTCGTTCCGCGCTTCGGATTGCACGTATCAGCCCTATCGTGGGGGCCGAACCCTTTGCACGCGTTAAGGCTCTCCTCTGGCAGTTCACCGATTTTGACGGGGTGCGGTTTCAGGTCTTTCGCGGCCATTTCGCGAGGGCGCCGTGATCCAGCGGACCAAGTTTGCGCGCGACACACGCCAATCATTCTTCGACGATCGGTTGAGATCATTTCGGGCACTTACCCTGCCAACCCGGGCGCAGGAAATGCCCTTCTGCCGCTTACGGGTCGGTGCGGCGGGCCACAAGCAGGCGGAAAACCAAAGGCGCAAGGATAATGACAAAAAGGATCCGCACGACATGGTGCAGGGCCACAAAAGCCACATCGGCGTGGATGGCAAGCGCGATCAAACCCATTTCAGTCAGGCCTCCAGGCGCCAACGCCAGAAGTGCCTGATCAATGCGGACTCCAGTCAGACCTTGCATCGCCATTCCGCCAGCAAAGGCCAGGCCCAGCGACAACACCGTGGCCCCGACGCTAAGCGCGGCGGCCGGGGCCAGTGTTCTCAGTCCTATGCCCAGAAACCGGCAGCCAAGGACAGTCCCAAGGATCACTTGCGCCGTATTGACCAGCAAGGGCGGCGGCACACTTTGCGTGACGCTGGTCAGATGCAGCACCGCAGAGACCAGAAGCGGGCCAAGAAAGGTCGGCGCCGGAAAGCGTAGCCACCTTCCCAGAAGGCTGCCAATGACCGCGGAGGCCAACAGAACCGCCGCATCCATCCACGACAAGGGCGTTGCGGATGGGCTGAACGGCGTGCCGACATTCTGGCCTTCGACGACGCGGAACCAGAAGGCAATCAGCGCGATGGTCACCACGATCCGCAGGCTGTGCGCGAGGATGATCGGCGCGGGCTTGGCCCCGCTGGCCTCGCCAATCTCGATCATCTCGCTCAGGCCGCCGGGCATACCGGCGAAATAGGCGGTGACCCAATCCAGCCGCCCGACGAAGCGGTAAAAGGGCACGACGACCAGGGCCACAACAACGACATAGACGCTCAGTATCGCCACGGTGCCGATCCAGGCCGCCGCCTGTTCAAGCACATCCGGCATAAATCGCGACCCCAGAAGGACGCCGATGACGGCCACCACAGCGGGCCTGGCCCGGGCCGGAGCGAGGACCGGCGCATTGGCGACCGCCGCACACATTGTGGCGAAAAGCGCCCCAAGCATCCAGGGCAAAGGCAAGGCCAGCAGGTAGAAAACTGCCCCTCCGGCGGTCCCGATGGTCAAACCCAGGCCGATCCGCAGCGGGGCGTTCACTTCGTACCATCCGGATTGCGCGCGGCAGAGGCGTCAGGTCTATCGGTACGTTTCGATAAAGGTGTCAATGTCGAGCTTCCGTATATCGGGCAATGCGGCCTGAAGCCGGGAGTGATCCCAATCCCACCAGGCTATCTGCTGCAATGCTTCGGCCTGACGGGGGTCAAAACGCCATTTCAGATGGCGCGCGGGAACACCGCCGACGATTTCATATGCTGCCACATCCTTGGAAACAACCGCCCCCGCACCGATCACGGCACCGGTGCCGATGCTTA
The DNA here is from genome assembly GCA_038205925.1 of Rhodobacterales bacterium. Taxonomy (GTDB): domain Bacteria; phylum Pseudomonadota; class Alphaproteobacteria; order Rhodobacterales; family Rhodobacteraceae; genus Pseudotabrizicola. The sequence goes on from JBBRBJ010000074.1 coordinate 9,906, forward strand.
CCCCGGCCAGAACCGTGACGCCGTGCCCGATCCAGACATCATGCCCGATGGTCACCCAGTGATCGCGCCGCCACTGGAAGAATTCGGCATCGTCCTCGCCCAGCCCGTATTGCGCGGCGCGGTAGGTGAAATGGTGCTGGCTGGCGCGCCAGGTCGCATGGTTGCCGGGGTTGATCCGCGCCCCTTCGGCAATCGAGCAGAACTTGCCGATGGTCGACCAGATCACATGACCGCCCTTCACGATGTAGGAATAATTGCCGAACGAGGACTCGCGCATCGACACCTCGGCGTAAATCTCGGTCCATTTGCCCAGATCGCAGTCGACCACGTTGGCGGTGGGGTGAATCGTCGGTGCCTCTGACAGCATTTTCATCGTGTGCCTTCCCATGTTCCAATGAACCGCGCGCGGATCAGGCCTGACAACCAGTCGATCAGATAGACCATGGCGATGATCAGAAAGATGATCGACCACGCCTCGTCCCAGCGATAGGCGCCGATCCGGTCGGCCAACAGAAACCCGATACCGCCCGCGCCGACGATGCCCAGAATGGTGCCCGAGCGGACGTTGGATTCAAGATTGTAAAGCGTGATCGACAGCAGGACCGGCATCACCTGCGGCATCACCGCAAAGCGGATGGATTGCGTGCGGCTGCCGCCCGAAGCGACCACCCCCTCCACCGGTTTTTTCGAGGTGTTCTCGATCGCCTCGGCATAAAGTTTGGCAAACCCGCCGATGTCGCTGACCGCGATGGCCAGCACACCCGCCAGCGGCCCAAGCCCAAAGGCGCGGATGAAGATCAGGGCAAGGATCAGGGTCTCGAACGCGCGGATGAAGTCGAACCCGCGACGCACGCCAAAGCGCAGGAACGGCAGGCGGTTGATGTTCTTGGCCCCAAGAAGCGACAGCGGCAGCGCGATGACCGCAGCGATCAGTGTGCCAAGAAAGGCCATCGACAGGGTTTCGCCCAGACCTTTCAGGATCTCGGAAAACGCGCGCCATTCGGTCCAGATATGCGGCGGGAACATGAACGACAGCACCCGGCCCAGACGGCCCAGCCCCTCCCATATCCGCAGGGGTGAGAAGCCGAAGTCATACAGGCACCAGCAAAACAGCCCGACAAACCCAACCCAAAGCCCGATGCGGCGCAACCGCACTGTCAGGGGGGCGCGAAAAGCCAGCGGATGCAGCAGCATGGCCTGCGCATTATCAGCGGCGGAAACCATTTGTTTTGTCATGCCCGTGCCTCCAACCCGATCACGCG
>JBBRBJ010000075.1:0-10990 GCA_038205925.1 Rhodobacterales bacterium
ATCACCGGCATGTCCTGCGGGCTGCACCACGTCGGCGGAATCACGCTTGCCGACAATCAGGAACGCTTTGACCAGCTGCGTGCAGAACGCGCCAAGCACCGCTACATGGGACTGGATACCGAAATCCTGTCGCCTGCCGAAATCGTCAAGCTGACCGATGGCCTTGTGAACGTGGATGGCATCATCGGCGCGCTTTACGACCCGCTCGATGGCCACCTCGACCCTTCGGGCACCACGCATGCCTATGCCAAGGCCGCCCGCATGGGCGGCGCGGAAATCATCCTGCACAACCGTGTGCTGGAGACGAACCCCACGAAAGACGGCTGGGAAGTCGTCACCGAAAAGGGCACCGTCACCTGCGAGCATCTGGTCAACGCAGGCGGCCTCTGGGCGCGGGAAATCGGTGCGATGGCAGGGGTTTACCTGCCGCTGCTGCCGATGGCGCACCAGTATCTCGTCACCGACGACATCCCCGAAATCATGGCCATCCTGAAATCGGGCCGCGAGTTTCCGCATGTGATGGACCCGGGTGGCGAGTCCTATCTGCGCCAGGAAGGCCGTGGTCTGTGCATCGGCTTTTACGAAAAGCCGTGCGAGCCGTGGTCGGTCGATGGCACGCCGTGGGAGTTCGGGCATGAATTGCTGAACGAGCAGTTCGACAAGATCGAAGACTCTGTCAATTTCGCCTACCGCCGTTTTCCGGTGCTGGAACGTACCGGGGTCAAGCGCGTGATCCACGGCCCCTTCACCTTTGCCCCCGATGGCAACCCGCTGATCGGCCCGGTGCAGGGCCTGCGCAACTACTGGTCGGCCTGTGCCGTCATGGCGGGGTTCAGCCAAGGCGGCGGCATGGGTCTGGCCCTTGCGCAATGGATGATCCATGGCGAGGTTGAGCGTGATCCCCGCGGGTTTGACGTATCTCGCTTTGGCACATGGACGACGCCCGGTTATACCGTGCCCAAGGTTATCGAGAACTATCAGATGCGCTTTTCGGTGGGCTATCCGAACGAGGAACGCCCCGCCGCCCGCCCGTTCCGCACCACGCCGATGTATGAGGTGTTCGATGGCATGAATGCCGTCTGGGGCCAGCAATATGGTCTGGAAGTGCCCAATTACTTCGCCCTTCCGGGCGAGCCGCGCTATGAGACGCCCTCGTTCAAACGCTCGAACGCGTGGGAGGCGACGCGACAGGAGGTGCATGCAGTCCGCGAGGGTGTGGGCATCAACGAATTGCAGAACTTCGGCAAATACCGTGTGACCGGCGCAGGCGCGCGCGCATGGCTTGACCGGATCATGGCGGGCAACATCCCCAAGCCGGGGCGCCTGTCGCTGACCCCGATGCTGGCCCATTCCGGCAAGATCATCGGTGATTTCACGGTGTCTTGCCTGTCCGAGACCGAGTTTCAGCTGACCGCAAGTTATGGGGGACAAGGCTGGCACTACCGCTGGTTTGAGCAGAACGCGGCCGAGGGTGTGACGGTTGAGAACGTGTCCGACAGCCGCTCGGGCTTTACCATCGCCGGGCCGCTTGCGCGCGAAGTTCTGGCCCGCGTCACCCGCGCGGATGTCAGCGCCGAGGCGTTAAAGTTCATGGATGTGCGCCGCATGACCGTGGGGATGGCCGACTGCATCGTGCAGCGCGTCAGCTATACCGCCGATCTGGGGTATGAGATTTTCTGCGACCACATGTCGGTGCGCGCCCTGTGGAACGTGTTGATGGAAGCCGGCGCCCCGTTCGGCATCCGCCCCTTTGGCATGCGCGCGATGATGTCATTGCGTCTGGACAAATGGTTCGGCTCGTGGGGGCGTGAATTCAGCCCCGACTACACCCCCGCCGAAACCGGGCTTGACCGCTTCATCCGCTGGAACAAACCCACCGACTGGATCGGGCGCGCTGCCGCCACGGCCGAAAAGGCCAGCGGGCCAAAGCGGCGCCTCGTCAGCTTTGTCGTCGATGCAAGCGACGCCGATGTCGTCGCGTGGGAGCCGATCTGGCTGAACGGCGATGTCGTGGGCTTTTGCACCAGTGGCGGATTCAGCCACTGGACGGGCAAGTCGGTCGCCATGGGCTTCTTGCCCGAAAGGTCGGCCGTTGATGGCCTGGCCTGCGAGATCGAGATCCTGGGCGAACGGCGCCCCGCACGGGTTCACCTTGCCCCCCTGTGGGACGATGGTGGCCGGATGCGTGCCTGACGCGGCGGTGTCGGTCCCGCCCCTGCATATCGTGATCCTTGCCGCAGGCGCCGCCTCGCGGATGCGCGGCGGGGACAAGCTGCTGGAACCGGTGGACGGCACCGCGCAACTGACCCGCATCGCGCGCGCGGCCTGTGCGACCGGGTGCCCGGTCTGGGTGGCCTTGCCGCCCGGCCGTCCGGCGCGGGATGCGGCATTGGCGGGCCTGAACGTGACACAGATCGTGGTAGATGACGCGGCCCTTGGCCTGTCGGCAAGCATGCGCGCGGCCAACCGGGCCGTGCCGCCAGATGCTGCGCTGATGCTGCTGCTGGCCGATCTGCCCGAGATTGATGAAGCCGATCTGCGCGCGGTGACCGCCGCGCAACAGGCCCATCCCGCGGATATTCTGCGCGCCACCGCCGAGGATGGCACGCCGGGGCATCCGGTGATCTTTCCGCCTTGGGCGCGTGCGGATCTGGCCCACCTGACCGGGGATGAGGGCGCACGGACGCTGCTGCGGACCCATGCCGGCCGCATCCGCCCGATTGCATTGCCCGATTGCCATGCCACCACCGACCTTGACACGCCCGAGGATTGGGCTGAATGGCGTGCCCGAACAGGGCGTTAGGCCGCGTGCAGCAACCGCGCCTCATAGGCGCGCAAGGTGGGCCGCGCAGACGGATAAGCGAGGGCGCACTCGGCCAGTTCCGGAAACAGCGTCAACACCTCATCACGCTGCGCAACCCCCATCGCCCCAAGGGTCGCCCCCCCCGGCTGAAAACTTTCGGTCCAGCAACCATCTGCGCAGACAATCTCGTGCCGGTCGCACATGATATGGATATAGCTGACGGCGCGCGTCGGCTGCTGGCTGATCCCCGGCATGCCGACCAGATGCACGGCGGCCACCAGCACCTCGGTCTCGGCAAACAGCATTTCGGGCAGCGCGCCTTCGATCAGCATCCGGTGCTGTGGCGAGACGCGCATGGTGCGCAGCGGCAAGCCACCCCCCAGCGCGCCCACACCAATCGTCACCGGACGCAGCGCGGGGCGCACCAGCAATTCGGCCAGACCCAGATCGCGGCGTCCGATCCAGCGGATGGGTTGCATCCCGCTGTCGCGCGTCATCACCAGATCTCCCACGGCAAGATCCTCGACCGCGCGCAGGCCCATTGGCGTGGTGACCAACGTGCCGGGCGTGAAACAGGGCACCACAGTCTCGATATCGGTAAAGGTCATCGTACCGATGACCATGCCGGTGCCGTCCAGAAACTCGACCGTGCCGTTTTCGGGATTAGCCGGGTCGAAGATGATGTTGGTCAGCGTTTTGCCCCAGGCGCGCAGATCCAGTGTGTCTTCGTCAACACCGCCGTCGCCGCCGTAGATGACATCGCCGTCGCCACCAAGGAACATGTCCCGACCGTCGCCGCCAAAAAGGCTGTCGGGCCCGTCGTCGCCATACAGCGTATCATCGCCGCTGCCGCCAAACAGCCCGTCGGCCCCGGCCCCGCCATAGAGCAGGTCGTCGCCCGTCCCTGCGTCGAGGATGTCATCGCCCAGACCACCGAACAGCGTATCGGATCCGCTGCCGCCAAACAGTGTGTCCAGCCCGGCATCGCCAAAGAGGCTGTCGTTGTCCTCTTCGCCGTAGAGCACATCATTGCCGTCTCCGCCGTAGAGCGTGTCGTTGCCGAACCCTGTATACGCGGTGTCGTTTCCGCCGCCGCCGAAGATCAGATCTGGCCCGGTCAGCGACACACCGGGCGCGTCGTCGATCAGATCGTTGCCGTCGCCGCCATAGACCGTGTCCAGACCGTCGCCGAACAGGATCGTGTCGTCGCCTGCCCCACCCTCCAGCAGGTCATTTCCCGCGCCGCCTTCAAGCCGGTCGTTGCCGTCGCCACCATACAAAGTGTCGGCGTCATCACCACCGTAGAGCGAGTCGTTCCCCGCCTCGCCCGACAACACATCGGCGCCGGTGCCGCCCGTCAGCGCATCATTGCCAAAGCCACCCAGGATGGTGTCATTGCCCGCGCCCCCATCGACCACGTCATCATCCGTGGCCACGCCCGAAAAGTGCACGTCCGAAACATACAGCACCTGACCGCTGGCAAAGGTGTTGGAATAGACAATCTCGATCCGCGCCACCGGCCCCGCGATCGTGATCAGCCCCGAGCCAGCGGTCGAGTTGGCCGTATCCGAGGTGTTGCCAGCCGTGATGGTGTTGCCACTGACCGTGTCGTTGCCCGCCATCAGAAAGTTGACGGTGACCGGATTGCCGTTGGCATCAAACGCGCGGATCGTGACGATGTCCTGCCAGTTGGTGCCGCCTTGGTCGATATCGTTGATGCGAAAGCGGACATCGACCACCTCGCCTGCCAGACCCGAGCCGGGCTGCGAGGCGAAATCCAGTCGCGTCGTCGACGTGGCCCCCGCCCCCGCGCCTTGCAACAGCAGGTTCGAGGCGGCGCTGAACGGCTCGCCCCCCGCCACATAGGTGGACGCGGTCGCTACAGTGAACCCGGTCGCATTGCCGTCATTGGTAAAGCTGGCCGTGACGCGGATGCCGCCGGTGTCTTGTTCGGCGCCGCCCGCCAGATTGGTGCCGTTGCCGCCGACTTGCGTCCAGTTGAAATCAAGGTTGGTATTGGCCGCCGATCCCGGACCAGCCGCGATACTGTCATTCCCATCCCCGCCCAAAATTGTATCATTGCCGGCACCTGCGGCGACCGTGTCGTTTCCGGCGCCCGCAGCGATGACATTGTTGCCACCCGATCCGGTCAGGTTGTCGGCAAAGCCACTGCCGGTGATGTTCTCGATCGAGGTCAGCGTGTCGCTGCCCACGGCTGACCCGCTGGCCAGACCCGTTGTCAGGTTGACGTTTACGCCCGACGTCGAGGCCGCATAGTTCGCCGTGTCAAAGCCCGCGCCGCCATCCAGCGTGTCGTTGCCAGCCCCGCCGTCCAGCACATCATCGCCTGCGCCACCGTCGAGCGAGTCACTGTCGGCGCCGCCAAAAAGGGAATCGTTGCCCGCCCCGCCAAACAGGCGGTCGGCGCCCGCATCTCCATGAAGTTGATCGTCGCCACCCTCGCCTTGCAGGGTGTCATTTCCTGTACCGCCAAACACCGTGTCGTTGCCGTCCCCGGCCGAGACCACGTCATTGCCGCCGTTTCCATAGATGTCATCCGCGGCTGCGGTGCCGGTGATTGTATTGTTGCCGTTGGAACCGTTGAACGTAGCCATGCCCCGACTTTCAGGCGAAATGCTTTGAAGAATTCCTAATTCCACAACGCGGCGGGACTGCGGCCAATGGTGACAATATAGCGGCGGCACTGGGGTTTGTTTCTGTTTGTGAAACAACTCTTAATTGAAAGGGAACGACCGCAGCACGCGCCAGAATGACAAAGGGGCCCCGAAAGGGGGCCCCCTGGCCAGCGGATCCGGGTGCTGACACCCCGATCGGCGCTGCATGACCTTAGCGCACCAGAAGCCGTGCTTCGTGCTTTTTCAGGGTCTTGCGGGCTGCCTGATAGGCGTCGATCCCCGCATCGGTCTTCAACTCGGGGAACAACTCAAACACTTCGCTGCGCTGTGCGTTACCCAGACCTTGCAACGTATAATCGCCGGGCTGGAAACTTTCGGTCCATGCACCGTTCGACAGCACGACCTCATGCTGGTCGAACATGAAGTGGAAGTACGTCGTGCCCACACTGTCAACCTGGGCCACACCCTTGCCGCCGATCAGATGCTTTGCCGCCACCAGAACCTCATGCTCGTCAAAGTAAAGCGCGGTGCGGTCGTTGGCCACCAGCAGGCGGTGGTTGGGCGACAGCATCATATCCCGCTCGGGCAGACCGTTGCCGAGGGATCCCGCCTTGACCAAGACGGGCTTGAGGTGCGGGTTGGCCGCGAAATCGTGCCAGCCCATCTGCTTGGCACCCAACCAGCGGATTTCCTGAATACCGTTGTCGCGGGTGATCACCTTGTCGCCGACGCGCAGGTTTTCCACCGCAACTTCGCCGCGGGGCGTGGCAATCATCGTGCCGGGGGTAAAACAGACGATGTTCTCGATGTTGGTGAAGGCCGAGGTGCCCATGACGTTTCCATCTGCATCAAGGAACTCCACCGTGCCATCAAAGCCGTTCCCATCGCTGTCTGTCACCAGATCGACAATTCGGAACGGGCCCGAATTGCGCAGATCCAGCACGTCCTGATCCGAGCCTTCACCGTTGCCGCCACCAAAAACCGTGTCGCCGATCCCAACGCCGGTGATCGTATCTTCGTCCTGACCTCCATAGGCGACGTCGCCCTCGGCATCGGGAACACCATCGGTGCCCATATCCAGCAGATCGCGTCCAAAGCCACCCGTCAGCGTATCGGCCCCTGTGCCACCCAGCAACGTGTCATTGTTGACGCCACCATCCAGCACATCGTCGCCCGCCCCACCAGACAGAAGGTCGTCGCCATCTTCGCCGGTCAGGCTGTCATTGCCCTCATCGCCGTAAACGCTGTCGTCGCCCAGACCGCCCGCCAGCGTATCGTCACCGATCCCGCCGAACAGAACGTCATTGCCCGTGCCGCCATCGCCCACGTCATTGCCATGGCCGCCATAAAGGGTGTCATCGCCATCGCCACCCAGCATCGAGTCATTGTCGACACCGCCATAGATCAGGTCGTCACCCTGATCGCCTTGGATCGTATCGTCGTCATCCTGACCGTAGATGGTGTCGTTGCCGTAACCACCCTGGATGAAATCGGCATTGTTCTGCGGGCGCAGGTCACCCGCATCGTTGGGGATGTTGATGACATCGGGGAAGCTGAGGTCCAGCCCGCCGAAGATCAGATCATTGCCACGGCCACCGTCGATCGAGTCGCGGCCTTCGCCGCCGATGATCGTATCAAAACCCGAGTTGCCATAGAGACTGTCGTTGTCGAACCCGCCGTCGATGTAGTCATTGCCATTGCGGCCAAAGACACGGTCGGCATCGTCACCCGAAAAGATGGTGTCATTGCCAGAGCCGCCATAGATCGTATCCTGATTGTCGTTCGGATCGGTATCAGCAGGATAGAGGCCCGGGTAGTCGATATCGGGCAGCGGGAACGGCGTGCGGGTGTCGATGAAGTCATCGCCCGCACCGCCATAGATAATTTCGCGACCACCACCGCCGAAGACGGAGTCGTTGCCGTCACCTGCGTCGGTCTCATCGTCGCCCGAACCGCCAAAGACTTCGTCGTCGCCGGTTCCTGCGTAAATCGTGTCGTTGCCAAGACCGGCCAGAACGGTATCATTGCCGTCACCAGCGACAATCCGGTCATCGTTCGGGCCATCGCCCGGAATGATCGCGTCATTTGCATCCACAAGGTCGCCATCGGTCGGGTCGACATAGGTGCCGTCGATCAGATCATCCCCGGTTGTGCCTGTGACAATGCCGTCACGGCCCGGACCGCCGACCTGAACGGTCACCACGGTGCTGTCCTGCGCCGTGCCATCGGTCATCGTGTAGTTGATGACCGCCGAACCGGTGAAGCCGGGCGCAGGGGTAAAGGTGATCGTTCCATCCGGGTTCACCTCGACCAGCCCATCGGCCGACGTCGGAACCCCGACGAGCGACAGCGTGTCGCCGTCCAGATCGGTGTCATTGGCCAGCACATCAATCACGACCGGGGTGCCTGCCGCAGTTGCCGCGGCATCTTCCACCGCTTCGGGATCATCATTTACCGGGGTCACGGTCACTGTCACCGTGCTGGTCGATGTGTTCCCGTCGGGATCGGTGACGGTATAGGTTATCGTGTCGGTGCCGTTGAAATCACGGAACGGGTTGTAAGTGATGGTGCCATCCGAGTTGATGTTCACTTCGCCGTTCTCGGCTGTGGCTTCGGTCACGGTCAGCGGCTGGCCATCAGGATCTGTGTCGTTGCCAAGTACGTCAATGGTGACGTCTTCATCTTCGGGCGTGGTGGCCACATCGGCGTTTGCCACAGGCTCTTCGCCCTCTGGCATCAGCACGTTCTCGATTTCCACAAATGTCATCGTGCCGGTCACGGCACCGCCCGCATCAAGGAACTCGACCGTGCCGTTTTCTGCGTTGGCCGGGTCATAATTCACCCGCAGCGGGCCAAGGCCCCGCAGGTCAAGCGTGTCGAAATCGTCGCCCGTGCCGCCGCCATCAACGGTAGAGCCTGTCGTGCCGCCAATGAACACATCGCGGTCTGCGCCACCAGACAGCACGTTCACCCCTTCGCCGCCATCGATCGTGTCGTTGCCCGCATCGCCAGAGATGGTGTCATCGTCATAGCCGCCGTAAAGGACATCATCGCCCTGGCCGCCAAAAATCGTGTCGTTGTCGTCGCCGCCATAGATGGTGTCGTTGCCAAGGCCGCCCGATAGCAGATCGCGGTTGTTGTCCGGGTCCGGATCCATATGGTCGGGCAGGTTGGTCGGATCAGTCGAATCGTCAAGCGCGCCGCCATAAATCACGTCATCGCCCAGATCGCCATCGACTGTGTCATTGCCTTCGCCCGCAACCAGCGTGTCATTGCCGGCCCCGCCGAATACGCTGTCATCATCCACACCCGCATCGACGAAATCGTCGCCGCCGCCCGCCACGATCGTGTCGCTGTCGTCGCCGGTAAAGACGGTGTCGTTGCCTACGCCCGCATTCACGAAATCACGGTCGTCATCGGGGAACGCATCGGCGGCGTAGAGACCCGGATAGGCCCGGTCTGGCGACTGATCCACACCCGGCGCGCGGGTGTCGATGAAGTCGTTGCCAAGGTTGCCCTCTACCGAGTCCGACCCCGCGCCTCCGATGATCGCGTCGTCGCCGTCACCGCCAAACAGGGCATCATTGCCAGCGCCGCCATCAATGACATCATCACCGCTGCCACCAAACAGGCTGTCGTCGCCATCCTCTCCGAAAACCGTATCATTGTCGGCGCCGCCGGCCAGTGTATCGTCGCCCGCGCCGCCAAACAGAAGGTCGCTGCCATTGTCGCCAGTGGCAAAATCGTTGCCTTCACCGCCGTAGATCGCATCGTCACCGGCCGCGCCCGTGATCTCGTCATTGCCCAGACCGGCCAGAACCGTGTCGTTTCCGCCGTAGGCCAGAATGATGTCGTCATTGCCGACTTCGCCCGGCAGCAGCGCATCGTTGTTGTCGACAAAATCGCCATTCGGATCGCCCGTGTAGGCAAGGTCGATCAAATCGCCCGCGCCCGTGCCTTCGACAATGCCATCGGGGCCGCCAGCGGGGGGCGGGTTATCGACGGTATCGGATATGGTGAACTGGCTGACCGAGCCGTGGTAATGCTGATTGATGTGCTGCAGCGTCGCGGGGGGCGACAACTCTTGCCCGGCACCGATGATCCAGTTCTGGTTGTCTGCGCCCATGTCCATCGTTACGGTGTTGGGCACGCTGTCATCAAACGATGCTCCCGTGGTCGTGTTCTCGATGCTGACATGGCCACCGGCGCCGCCCGCATCCCAGGAATAGGTGATGTTGATCACGTCACCGGGGCTTTGAAAGCCGGCGACGGTGTTGAACACGGCGCCGCCGCCGGGGCTTTCATGGGTGACGCGGATGGTGCCATCTTCCAGCGTCTGGATGCGAAAGCCACCGGGGGTCTCGCCAGCGCTGTCGCGCGAAAGAATCGTGGTCGGCCCGCTCTCAAAGCAATCAGGCGCTTGCGAGAAGTTGATCTCGAGCGTACCGCGGTCCATCTGAAAAGTATCGCTGGTGTTGATCTTTACAAGATCATCGATCCCGTCCAGCACCGCCTGCCCCCCCAAAGACTGGGCGCCATTGACGTAAAGGCCATTTTGCGCCCCGTTTCCGACAGCGCTGTCCTGGGCGGTCGTTGTCGCATCATCGAAATCGAATTGCGCAAAAATCGGCATCTTTACTTCCTCATCGCAGCAGAGGGTCGCGCGACGCGCCCTCCGGACATAACACCCACGCCGACCATGAAAAACCGGCCGACACATCGGCGTGACGCGCCGGCACAACGGGCCCACGTTTCACGCCACACGACCTTCCGCTTGAAAGACACAGGGCTTCCTTCCGTCACAGGCATTGCCCGACGGTCAAAGCAATCGGAAACGACACAAGCAGCCTGGCGGCCACATGCGTGTTCATCGACCTGGTCTAGGTGCTTGGCAGCACACTGTCACAAGACGGCCGCCCCCACGGCCTTTTGTCTCACCCAGTAAGACAAGGTGATCGTTACGCTTCATTAAGGCTTACGGGAAGTAAAAAAAGGCAGGATATGTCAAGAAGTCCGCCGGAACCCCCACATTCCTGTGGACAATTTCAGCGCCCGAGCCCTGCGAAAACCGGTGCATTGTCGTTGGTTTTGGAACAATCCTCAGGCTGATGCCCACGGGCTGGCAAGCCAAAAAGGTCAGGAAAAAAAGTCTGCCACCCATTTCTCGGAGGAAGCCGCTCAGGCAGAGGGCAATGGGAAATAGCGTCACTTCGGAAACAATCATGCCGCAGGAAACCGCGCATTAACCGCGGCTACACATTCGTCAAAATTAAGGCACACGCGAGGCAGGGCCGTTTCCGACGGTGCATCAATATCTGACGTCGACCCCGTTTGCAGTCGCACAGGCACCAAATCGGGTACAAACCCCCGAATCGGAGCCGCTCATATCAATCGGGTGATCGGGACAAGGTGGTGCCCAAGGTCGGACTCGAACCGACAAGCCTTGCGGCGGCGGATTTTGAATCCGCTGCGTCTACCATTCCACCACTTGGGCCACGATGCGCGATGTAACGCCGCGCAACGCTGACGTCAACGCCCTGAAGGTGTCCCT
>JBBRBJ010000076.1:0-10951 GCA_038205925.1 Rhodobacterales bacterium
CAGATAGACGTGCCGGTCGGCCAGATACTGCGCCAGAGTGTCGATATCCGGCACCTCCTCCCAATCCTCGCGTGTCTGTTCCAGAAACGCCGCGACAAGCGGCGCCACATCCACCGATTTGCCGGCAATCTCGGCCTGAAACCCCAGCGAGAACCAGTCATTTCCCTGAAACGCCCCGCCCGCCTCGGTCCGTGTCGCGACCGACAGTTCGACCGCCTCATCGCTCAGGCGATAGGGCCATTTAGGGGTCTCGATCACTTCCCAGCTGTCACGCCGCAGGTCCGGCAGTGTGCGAAAGGCAAAATCGAGCGCTTCGCCCATGTCCGAGATCGTCAGCGTCTGATTGTTCATCTCGCCACCTGCGAAGACGAAATCGCAGGCCATCATGCGCTCGCCCGGCCAGTGGATTTCCAGCTCATCCACCGGCAATGCGCCCGCCTCCATCAACCGCGTGGCGCAGGCGGCCTCCCAGGCATGGTCGCGGGTGAGCGTCACGATGTCGTTGCCGTCGCGCATACGGGGATCGCCTTCGCCATCCCCGACCGCTTGCCCGTCATAGACAAAGCGCAGGGTCAGCGTCGGCAGCCGCAGCGCAGCGCCGTAATAGCGCGGCCCGTCATGGGCGGTTTCGGCCCCGAGGGTCAGCTGGGCAAAGCGCTGCTTCGCCGCGCGTCGGGTTTGCCGGATTGTGCGGGGGCGTGGCAGGGGCAGCCCGGCCAGCGTGTCGGGCAGCACGTCGGCCAGCGCCTCTGCCTCCTGGGGGGCGATCGCGGGGCTGGCCCCCACAAGGCGCAGCACATCCGTGTCCATCGCCTGCGCCACCTCGCCGATGTGCCCCTGCCCGGTGTCGATCCAGAGCGCCGCGCCCTCCAACCCGCGCAGGACCAACGGCTGGCCCGTGTCATCCTCGAACCCCAGCCTCTGGGTGCCATCCGCCGCCATCCGCCAGCCCAGCCGGGGGGCGAGGCGCATGTCGGACCAGGTGAGGCGGGCATCGGGGGCATTGTCAGACAGGAGCCGCCCAGTGTCACACAGGCGGCGGATCAGGTCGATGGCATCGTTGCCCCTGGGACGGAACAGTTCGGGCAGGCCATAGCTGTGATGCGTTTCCCACAGCCGCGTTTGCGCCAGGGCCGACAGCAGCTCCAGATCCACCGGACGGATGAATTTGGCCGGGGCGGCGCTGCGCAGGGCGTGTGCCGCATCATAGCGCCGGATCGACTTGTTCAGCGCGGTTCCCGCAGAACTGATCCGACCCTTGTAAATGTCGATCTTCAGCTTCGCGTCATGCGGGGTCAGCACATAAACCAACCGGTCCTTGACGTTGTCGGGGTAATCATCGGGCCGCGCCTCGGCCCGGTGCTGATTTGCCACCGCGCTTTCCCTGATCTGGCTCAGCCAGCCCTGCACCGGCGCGGCAAGGGTCGGGCGGTCCAGTTGCTGTGCCGACACCGTCATCAGCACTGCGGCCACATGCTTGCAGTTATGGCCCACCGGACAGGAGCAGATGCCGTCAACCAGCCCTCGGCCTGATGTGATTCTTTGCTGATAGCTCTTGCCGCGCCCGTTCGACACCCGCCCCTTGATCGCGCCATCCAACAGGCGATCAACCGAAACGACAAAGCCGCGCAGGACATAATCGCGCGCGCGCTCCAGCGTGGTCGTGTCGAAATGGTCCTTCAGCCGTATATCCACGCTGTTCCCTCGCAATCATTTTTGGCGGTGGCCTGTGCCGGTTTGTCTCAAATCCCTCAGTCCAGCTTTCGCTTTTCATTCTGCGCGACCCCAAGTCCTGCCAGATCAGGCAGCCGGGTCAAGTGGCCGAAGCGCAATTCACTGAAATGGGACGCGCAATAAATGTCGGGTGAGCCGTAGCGACCTACATTGCGCCGTCAATTTCGATGCAGAACGCGCATATCCTGACCCTCACAGCACCATTCTGCCGTCAGCTGGTTTTATGGAAGTCCGGCCCACTTACCCGCTTCGCCCCACCGCGTTGAGCGGAGGGGAGCCGGATCAGCGTGGCCATGGCCTCTGCGAGGTTCCTCGACACCAGTTCGCCCTCGATACACTGCGTCCTGAACCAGTCGACGAGGCATTCCTTCTTTTCCTGACGTTGCGCCGAAAGCCCAAAACGCCTGATCGCCGCGTGCATCAATTCGAGGTACGGCGTGGTGTAAGTCGTCGCACTGTGGTTTGAAAGAGAGGGAACCAAATGGCGTTCCGGCCAATCCGGCCAGATCGCCACGACCATGAAATCCGGCACCTGAATCTGGATATATTGCCAAGACGAACCCGTCAGCAGGAGATCACTGGCGTCGAATTCCCCGGCGCGCCATTCGTCTGTGGTGATCAGCGTGGGATCCGTTGCATGTAGCCGCCACGTGTCGTTCTCGGTTGTAGACCCCTGACGTCTGGTTGTTGAGCGTCGGCCCGTTGCGCGAACGTAGCCATCGCGCAAGGCGAGGAGCAGTCCGTCGATCGACCTCTCTGTGGGGTATCGCCGAGGTTCCTCAGCTCGAGGGCGTGCACCGAGTTGTATGGTCTCATCGTCAAGAACCACGCGGTAGAACTCCTGTTCGCGCTCGTAAGCTTCAATGCGCTCAATGTGTTCGATCGCAGTGGCGAGACGCCAGGTCGCGCCCAGACCTTCCCCCTCGGACATTCCGCAATTCCTCTGATTCACACAATGCGAGTGGAGAACATAACCAAAACATCTCTACCCCTCAACCCGGACGTTCGAAGGGTGGAACCGTTCCACCCTTTGGCTCGCAGGCGGGTTGACCCGTTCCAAGGTCGCGCCCGGCGGCGCAATCCTGCACCGATAGGCCATGATGTTTGATCCCGGACCAATCCGCCGCCCCAACCCGCTCGCCCCCTCGGCGATGACCCCAGCAGAGCGGCGCGCCGCATTGTGCGGATTTCTGGCCCTGGGGCTTCTCCGGTTGCATCAACGAAAAGTTGTGAAACCATCTGAAAATATTAGAGAACGTTTGCTACACTCTTCGCCCGACCAATGCCGTCATGCAACTCCAACACACCGGAGAAAGTCATGACCAATCCCAATCATATCCCCGCGCGCCTGGCTGCGCTCAAGATTACCTCGACGCCCGATCTGAAGAGGCAGTGGCGCGAGTTGTTCGACAGCGATCCACCGCCGTTCAACCGCCGATATCTCGAATCGCGCCTGGCCTACCGCATCCAGGAATTGACCTATGGCGGGCTGAAGCCCGAGACGGTCCGGCGGCTGGAACGGCTGGGCGATGAACTGGACGGCGGCGACAAGAAGAAGCGCAGCATCCATTCCGGTCGCGACCGCCCCATCACCGGCACGCGGCTGTTGCGCGACTGGCAGGGAACCGAACAGATCGTCACGGTGACGCAGGACGGGTTTGAATGGCAGGGGCGGCCCTACCAGTCGCTGTCGGCCATCGCCCGCGCCATCACCGGCACGCGCTGGAACGGCTGGGTGTTCTTTGGCCTGAAAAACCACCGGAGGACCGCATGACCAAACCAATCGTCAGAAAGCTGCGCTGCGCCGTTTACACGCGCAAATCTTCCGAAGAAGGGCTGGAACAGGAGTTCAACAGCCTTCATGCGCAACGCGAGGCCTGTGAATCCTACGTAGCCAGCCAGCGGTCCGAGGGCTGGGTGCTGGTCCGCGACCAGTATGATGATGGCGGCATTTCCGGCGGCACGCTGGAACGGCCGGGCCTGAAGCGGCTGCTGGCCGACATCGAGGACGGACTGGTCGACGTGGTAGTGGTCTACAAGATTGACCGTCTTTCACGTTCGCTGATGGATTTTACCAAGCTGGTCGAGGTGTTCGACCGCAACGGCGTCACCTTCGTATCGGTCACCCAGTCTTTCAACACGACAACCTCCATGGGTCGGTTGACGTTGAACATCCTCCTGTCTTTCGCCCAGTTCGAGCGCGAGGTGACGGCCGAACGCATCCGGGACAAGGTCCGCGCCAGCCGGATGAAGGGCATGTGGATGGGCGGCTGCCCGCCGCTGGGATATGTCGTGAAAGACCGCAAACTGGTGGAAAACCCCGGCGACGCCGCGCATGTCCGCTGGGTCTTCGCCCGTTTCATCGAGATCGGCTCGGGCACCGAACTGGCGCGCGAACTGGCCGCGCGCGGCGTCACCACCAGTCGCGGCCACCGCATCGACAAGAAGTTCATCTACCGGATGCTGAACAACCGCGCCTATGTTGGCGAGGCGGTGCACAAGGGCACCGGCTATCCCGGCGAGCATGACGGCATTATCGACCGCGCGGTCTGGGACAGGGTCCACGCCATTCTGACGACAAGCCCCCGCAAACGGGCCGCGCGCACCCGCGCCGACACACCCGCACTGCTCAAGGGGCTGCTCTACGGTCCTGACGGTGTCGCCTTCTCGCCCACCCACACGCGCAAAGGCGGAAAGCTCTATCGCTATTACGTCAGCCAGAGCGTGTTAAGGCATGGCGCCGGATCATGCCCGGTCGGCCGGGTCCCAGCAGGCGAGATCGAGGCCGCCGTGATCGCCCAAGTCCGCGCCGTGTTCCGCCAGCCTGAAATTGTGGCGGGCACATGGAAAGCGGCTCGCGCACAGGACGGCGAGATCACCGAGGCCGACGCACGGGAGGCGCTGATCCGCCTCGACCCGCTGTGGGATGAGTTGTTCCCCGCCGAGCAGGCGCGCATCGTGGCACTGTTGGTCGAGCGGATCGACATCGGTACCGATGGTCTGGACGTTCGGCTCCGCATGGACGGTCTGAGCGGGCTGGCGCGCGAAATGACCACCGTTATTGGCGAGGCAGCATGAACCGCGCGAAGGCAATCCCCGACGTGATCACCGTGCACATCCCATTCCGTCTTGTGAAACGCGGTGGGCGCAAGGAGCTGCATCTGCCCGACGGAGCCGCGCCGTCCCGAAGGACCGACATCTCGCTGGTCAAGGCGCTGGCCCGCGCGTTTCGCTGGAAGCGAATGCTGGAGTCGGGGGAGTTTGTCACCATCGCCGAGCTGGCCGAACGCGAGGGGATCGCGCCGTCCTACATGACACGAGTCATGCGGATGACGCTGCTTGGACCGGATATCATCGAAGCGATCCTAGAAGGTCAGAGCGCGTCGGAGATGGCGCTGACGCGACTGCTGGCACCGTTTCCTGCTATCTGGACGGGGCAAAAGGACCTGTTCGACTGACGTGAACGGCCCAGACCGGACCTTCGTGGACGGCGCAGCGAACGGCAGCAGTGAGCCCTTACTTACGAATGCTGCGCGTTTCTTAAATGTCAGCTATGGTGCCGCTGCTATCTCTATCGACCGGGTTCATCGGGCAATCGTCTTATGTCGATTTCCCTGTCTTGAAGAGCCGGACCGGTCCTTTGCAGCTGCGCTCGATCACGCCTTTGGCTTCGAGGTCGAGCTGCACTGCCTTCAGCCACCATCCGGCCTTCTCACCGCCCGGAAACAATTCCTGTGACAGGTTCGGCAACAGCGCGGCCTTGGCCTCGGCGACGGACATACCTGGGGCCTCGGACGGCAGCACCGGAAGCAAGGCATCGCGCATGGCCATGAACTTCGCCTTGTCCACTCGTTGGACGTGATGCGGTGACGTGATACTCTCAATTTCGATTTTCTCGTCGGCGTCAGACATTGATCTCTCCCGTTTTTGGCGTCTTTGGGTTGCGGAAACCCATGGCGACCCAAGCCCCGAAGAGCTTGGCGAAGAAGCCGAGGCTCTGCTTCTTTGCGTTGGGAATGTCGTCTGGCAGCGTGGCACCCTCAGGGAGATCGGAGGCCATCGTGCGCATCGTGGGCTCAGGCTTTGTGCCGGACGGCCAGAGTGCACTTTAGAGGCTCAGCCAGTGTCCGCCTTTGAACTCCAGATAGACGGGCGTGTTGCAGCAGGTGGCGATCACCCGCGTGCTGGGGGCCTCGGGCGACAGGCGGAACCCGGCCAGGTTGGTGGCCCCCGCAAGAAAACGCACGCGATCCTTGCGATACATGACGAAGGGCGTCGTGCCGTGATCGGTCAACGTCCGGGGTGCGCCCTCAAGACCCTGCATCCTCCCCGCCGCCTCGCGGCAGGAGTTGCAGCAGCATTCGACGCTCTCGATGGGCCTCCCCTCGACTTCAAGTTGGGTCTGGCCACAGGCACATCCGATCTGTGTTGCCTCACCCATGCGTTGGCTCCTTCGCGGCAGCCGCTTCGAGGACAGCAATGTCGATCTTTTCCATCTGCATCATCACCTCGCTCACGCGGCTCACCACGCCCAGATCTTCGCTGGCCAGCAGGTCCGGCATTCGCTTCGGCACGATCTGCCAAGACACGCCGAAGCGGTCCACGATCCAACCACACCGTCCTGCCTTTCCGCCTTTCGCAGACAGCGCGGCCCAGAGCCGGTCCGTCTCATCCTGATCTTCTGTCAGCACAGAGATCGATGCGGCGGGCGTCAGCTTGTGATGCGGCCCGGCGGTCAAGATCATCATGGGCGCACCTGCCAGCGTGAACTCGACAATCATCGGGTCGTCCGGTTGGCCGTTTTCGCGCACGGCCTCAATCCTGCTGTCTGGCATGAACGTTACGTATTCCTGCGCGGCATCATGTCCGCCTTTCTCAAACCAGAAGCAAGTCCGCACTTTTGAGGCATGTTCCATCCAAAATTCCTCCATTGTTTTCGTGGTTGGGGGGCTCAGCTTTCAAGCCGGGCGGCCCCATCAATATTCAGCCACGCTTGCTTTCGACGTAGGTATTGAAATTGTTTAAGATCGCTTGCCACCCGTCGCGCTGCATCTCGATCGGGTTCTGCGCCTCGGCGTCGAAGGTGGTCGCGACATGGGTCTTTCCGCTGTTTCCGGTAAATGTCGTGCGGGACTTACGGCCGTCGTCAAGAACCAGCATGAGTGACTTGTGCAGCTCGATCTCTTCGTAAGTGCCCTCGAAGTCGAAACCCATGCTTCCGTCCTTCGCCTCCATACGGGCGACCTGCTTGCCGCCGGGGCGCAGATCCACTTCGGCGCGCGGGCAGCACCAATCATCGTTTGCGAAATTCCACTGCATGATGTCGTCCGGGGTGGTGTAGGCGCTCCACACCTCTTCAACGGAGGCGGCAACTGTCGTTTCCACGGTGATTTGCTGGTTGGTCATGTTGATTTCTCCTTGTAGCTGGTTTCAGATGTATTTGGTCCCACCCCGAACAGGCCGCGCACATAGCGGATGAGGTGATCAACGCTTTCACGGGCGAGGTCCGGGTCTCCGGTGGCCTTGGCGAGGATGAACCCACCCTGAAGGACCGCCTGCGTGTGGCGGGCAAGGCTCTCGGCAGTCCAGTCAGCGTCGATATTACGCTGCTTGCGCGCCGCTTTGATGTCGGCCTCCAGCGTGGCGGCATGGCCGAAGATGCTGGCGGCGCAGGCATCCCGGATCGCGGGCGCGCTATCATGCACCTCCTGCGTCATGGTGCCGACGAGGCAGGTGTATTCAAACGTCTCGCCGCCAATGATCCCTTTGCGGAAATCGAGATAGGCCAGAACCCGGTCCAGCGGATCGTCCGGCTCATGGTAAGGCGCGCTGGCAAAGAGTGCGCTGGTTGTCTCGGCCCAGAAATTTGCTGCCGCCACGCCAAGCGCGTCCTTCGTCTTGAAGTGATGGAAGAACGCACCCTTCGTGACACCGGCCGACTGGCAGAGATCATCGACCGAGGTTGCGGCGAACCCCTTGCGGCGGATCACGTCGCGCGCGGCTTCCAGAAGGCGTGTGCGCGCATCGCCGCGCTCGGGGGATTGTTTGGTTGGTCTTGGCATACTCAGTGCGTACCATACGGTTGGTATGTAGTCAATAATCTCAAACATGACGTGCTGCGGCGACGCCAAAAGTCGCCGCTTGCGCACTTGAAAATTGATATTCGGCTTCGGCCGAAAGCAGACTATTCAACTATCGCGGCGAAGGGCAGCAAGGTCCGCACTGTGGTCATTCGTGCAGATCGCAGCGAATGACCGCTCACCGCCCGAACTGACCGCCGTCGCTCTCGGCCCACTCCGGCCATTGACGAAGCTGTCTAGCGCCGCACTGCAGCTTTCGCATTCCTGCCATTCGTGCACCTTGCAGCATTTTGGCGGCTTATCGTCGGTCTGCGGACGCCGCTGCCGTTCACCGTGTGATAGGCAGCTACTAAACAAATCATGGCTAGCCCATCAGTCACTCCAATGCTGCTATTTTGGTGTAAGCTCGGAACCGTTGTACGCTTCTTAGCGATAGATAAGTGATTTCTGGGCACATTCGTATGTGCTAAGCTGACCCTACATGATGCCACGAGCCGGTCCGCATCTGGACGACAGGGGCGCAAACTTACCTGCTTTTGCAGAGGTTTTGCCCGGTTTCCACCGAGCCCGCGTCTGGCAGCATCGTCCGGCGGGGAGCGAGATGAACCAAAGAAACCACGACGTGCTCCTCATGGGGACCTGCATCTTCGATCCGGTTGCCATGACGCTCTGCAACGCCACTGGCGACATGCTACGCCTGCGCGCGCAATCCATGCGTGTTCTGGCGGAACTCGCAAGCAGGCGGGGAGACGTCGTCTCTCGGGATGTTTTGATCGAGACGGTCTGGCGCGGAACCGCCGTTACCGACGACAGCCTTGCGCAGTGCATCAAGGACATCAGAAAAGCGATCCAAGATCCCGAGCGGCAAATCCTGGAAACGATCGTCGGACGGGGCTACACTCTGCACGTCGGCTTGCCCGCCCCGGCCAGCAGCCTCAAGCCCGGCATCTTGATCGAGAAGATCACCAGTGCGGGCGGGTCTCAAGCCGCTGAGGACTTTGCGGAGGACCTGCATGAAAGACTGGTGCTGATCATGGCGCCACGCTCCGGGGTTCGCATCTTCACCAATGAGGCACTTTCCTCGTCGGTAGATTACGTGGTTCGGGGCCGCGTGAGCGTCTCAGGCAATCGCGCCAGGCTCGTCGTCTCGCTGTCGGGATTGAACGAGAGCGGCAACTTCTACGCGGAATCTTTCACGGGCGATCCGTCAAAGCTTGATCAGCTTTCGGAGGAGGTGGCGCGCAAGATCTCGAGCGTGCTGCGCATCCGCGTCATTGCCATTGACGGCGAGAGATACGCGAAGATCCCGAATGAACGACTTGATCTGCAGCAATTGATGGCCAAGGCACATTACTTCTACAGCAGCATCACGGCTCCGGACACGATGATCGGTCGCACCGCGATGCAAGCCGCCGTCAAGATTGCCCCGGACGATCCCAAGGCGCTTGCGCTGCTCGCGCATTCCGCAACGCAAATGCACCCGCTCATGCAAAGCAACACCAGCGTCAGCGAAACAGACTGGGCGATGTCCCTTGCGGATAGGGCGATTGCCGTTGGTGCATCCTCGGCCCTCGCGTTTCGCACCCGCGCGAACCTTCGGCTTTGGCTGCTGGGCGATCACGAAGGGTGTCGCGCCGATTGTGCACGGGCTCTGACGCTCAACCCAAATTTCTACCTGGCACATCTGACCCTTGCCACAAGCGACATACTGACCGGGTCGCATATGGCGGGAATAGAACGGATCACGACTTATGTCTGTCTGGCGACCATCGATCAGCAGTATCCGTATTTTCAGTCCTTGATCGGGCTGGCGTGGTTCCTGTCCGGTCATTCTGGCGCGGCCATCGCGTGTGCTCGGGAGGCGCACGAGAGATTGCCGAGCAGCTCTTGGCACGCGATGGTCTATGCCGTTGCGGCTTCGGGCGATCCGGAGAACACGAGGACGGCGAGGTTCCAGAATATGGTCAGGCAGTTGGACTTGCCGTTTGGACATTTCAGATCGCTGCCATTCACTCGGATGGAAGATGTCGAGGCCCTGGAGGCCGGGCTCCGCGCCGCAGGCGTCAGGGATTAGCGCGAACAAGGCAGGAGCGGTTCACCCTCATCGGGATCACCGCTCCTCGTGGTTGATGCCGGGCCACCCCGTTTAGCTGATGCAGAACTCGCAGACGGTTGCGTGCAAGAAAGGTGCGCGCGCCTCGTTGGGGAGCGAGGACAGTCCGGCACCGTCCCAATCCGCCTCCAGCCGGTAGAGTGCAGTCGCCTCGATGTTCATCGCGAAGACGTAGGCTTCGACAAAGCCTTCGTCGCGGGCGTCGATCACGATGAAATGGACGCCGTTGATCTCGACCGCATCGACCTCTCGGATGTGAAGGGTTGCAAGAAGCCGGTCGGAGGCGCCGATGACTGGACCGTCCGTCTGGATTGCAAACTGGTCGGCGGCGGCGCTGCAGGTGGCGGCGATCGAAATCGCTGCCGCGGTTTGGGCGATGGTCTTGAGGTTCATTTTCCTGTTCCTTTGCGTTTTGGTGGCGGCACCTCCATCGGGTGCCATGAAAACAGTTTTACATGCGGGCCGTCTTCGTCGCAGGAAATACACCTGAAATCGGTCTGAAATGATTTGAAACCGATCCCGTGCCGAAGGGGCGAGCCCACTAGGTCGGCTGAGGTTTCTCCGACCGCGCGAACGAGAATTCGGTTGCGATAATTGCAGGCGTCGCCGCGTTGCGGTCGGGGCGGTAACACGAGCAGCGGTCAGTCTGAAGTTACACGGCTGAATGGCAGCTTCAATCTTTACCGCTCAGCTGCTTCGCGACCGCGGAGAAAGTCCGGATTCCGCCCGAACTGACCGCCGTCGCTCTCGGCCCACACCTGCCGTTCGCCGGATCGTCAATCACCGCACTAGAGCTTCCGCATTGCAGCCATTTATGCCCCGCACTCCATTTTTCATCTGAAGCGTCGCCGAGGTGGCGCAAATCATCGCGCCGCTGACCGCTAACAACGACGACCGTCGCACTGGGAGTTTCCCCGATAGCGGCGCTAATATGTACAGACGGTGCCGATTAGCAGCATTGCGGGGCCGATACCGAACGCGCTCTGGAGGCTTTCGCCGAACAGGCCGAGCCATTCGTCCTGCG
>JBBRBJ010000077.1:0-10936 GCA_038205925.1 Rhodobacterales bacterium
AGACTGCGGTCAGATAGAACTCCATCGTCATGCGCACCACAGACCCCAGAACGATGGAGGTCGAATAAAGACCAAGCCCCAGGCCGGTTGCAGCGCCGATGAAAAGGGCGGCGCGCAGGTTGCGGAACATGCTGTGCCGCCCCCAGATCAGAATCGGCAGCAGCACCAGAAGCGGGCAAAAGTTAAAATAGACCACGCCCCAGCCGCCGCTTAGGCCCATGTCGCTGAGCGCGCGCAGCGGCAGCCAGTAAAGCCCCCAGACCGACGCCCCGAAGAACAGCCCCAGCGTTGCAAGGCGGGTGGAACGGGCGTCAGTCAAGGTGAATGTCCCAGTCCTGATCGGCGTAGATGTCGGGCGTCTTACGGCGCATGTCGTGATACCACGCCACCACATCGCCCAGCGTGTTTTCACCGCGCTCATAGGCATCGACCAGTTCGTTCATCCGATCCTGACCGAAAGACGGAAAGTGACCGGCGTGAAACACCTGTGCCCCAAGGCCCTGCAACCGCGCCAGAGTGCGGCGCAGAGTAGCCGGATCCGAGTGATAGAGATTGTCCAGAAGATCACCGTCATAAAGCGCGTCGCCCGAAAACAAGGTGCGCGCCTTTGCGTCCCACAGCGAAATCGACCCCGGCGAATGGCCCGGTGTGTGCAGCACCTGAAAAGCACAATCGCCAAGATCCAGAACGTCGCCCTCATCCAGATATCCGGTCAGCGGCGCTGGCGTGATGCGGAAATTGGTCGGATCGAAATCGGGGTAAACGCGGGGATCGACGATTTCGATCTGCGTCCAGGCACCTGAATAGACCATCGCGTCATTGTCGGGCGCGGACAGGATATGCGCCTCTGCAGGGTGGCCCAACCGGCAGTCGAATTCATGCAGGCATCCGGAATGGTCAAAATGGCTATGGGTGACGATGGCCTTGATCGGCCGATCAGTTTCGCGCAACAGCCAGTCTTTCAGCGGGCTCAGGCCCATGCCGGTGTCGATCACCAGATCATGGTCGCGCCCCCGCACATGCCAGATATTGCAGCGCAGGAAATTCGCCACCCCGGTTTCCTGGATCAGCGACACACGATCAGAAAGCTGCCACGTCTTATATGCCATGTCGCGTTGCCTCGTGCCAATCTGTGTCAGCGTTCATCTGGACATCTGCGCCGGTAAAGTCCGGGGCGCGGTCTGAACAGAAAAAGCCACTCCGGGCGGCCACTTCTGCCGGCTTGTGCAATGCGGTGTGAGGCATCGGTCAACCCCCGGACGGCCAAGACAGCCCGCAATCTCACTTTTCGTTCCGGCGCCACGCTTGCAGAAAACCGGATGACCCCAGAACGATGAACGGTTCCAATGGTGTTTCAGCAACGTGGGTTCAGCAACTTGCGCATCACGTCCGCAGACCGGATCACACCCAGATGTGCGCCGTTTTCCACCACAGTCAGCACATCGGCCCCTGCTCTCAGCGTCTCCATCACCTCTTTCACCGGAGTTTCGGGTGCAACCTCTGCTCCCGAAGCGGCCCCCTGCACCATCACATCCCACGCGGTCAAAACCCCCAAAGGGTTCATATGCGCGACGAATTCCGCCACATAGTCGGACACCGGATTGGCAATGATCTCGCGCGCGGTGCCGCATTGCACGATGCGGCCGCCCTCCATCAAGGCAATCCGGTTGCCGATCTTGAAGGCCTCATCCAGATCATGGCTGACAAATACGATGGTGCGTTTGAGTTTCGCTTGCAAATCCAGCAGCTCGTCCTGCAGCTTTGCCCGGATCAGCGGGTCCAAGGCGGAAAAGGGTTCATCCATCAACAAGATCGGCGCATCGGTTACGAAGGCCCGCGCCAGACCCACGCGCTGCTGCATGCCGCCCGACAATTCGCCCACTTTGCGATCGGCCCATTGGCTCAGGTTCACCAACTCCAGTTGCGCATCCACCTTTGGGCGGCGGTCCACCGCTGTCATGCCCGACAGCTCCAACCCCAGCCCGACGTTTTCGCGCACCGTCCGCCAAGGCAGCAGGCCAAACTGCTGAAACACCATCGCAATCCGGGTGGATCGCAGCCGCCGCAACGTTGCCGGATTAGCTTGGGTCACCGACACCATCCCATCGCCGTCATGCACCCGCACCTCGCCGCGCACCACCGGGTTCAAAGCGTTCACCCCGCGCAATAATGTGGATTTGCCGGACCCGGACAGCCCCATCAGCACCAGAATTTCGCCGCCGGAAACTGTCAGGCTACAATCATGCACCCCCAGAACCTGCCCGGTGCGGGTTTGGATTTCGCTGCGTGAAAGCCCCTCATCCATCAGGGACAGAGCGCGTTCGGGATGCTCGCCGAAGACGATGGAGACCTTGTCGAATTCAACGGCTGTCGTCATCTCTTCACCCTCAGCATCCGGTCCAGCAAGATTGCGACAACGACGATGATGAACCCCGATTCAAAGCCGAGCGAGGTGTTGACCGAGTTCAGCGCCCGTACCACCGGCACGCCCAGACCGTTGGCGCCGACCAGCGCTGCAACCACGACCATCGACAGCGACAGCATGATGGTCTGGTTCAGCCCGGCCATGATCTGGGGAAAGGCATAGGGTAGTTCCACCTTCCACAGCCTTTGGCGCGGTGTCGCGCCAAAGGCTGTGGCGGCCTCCAACAAGGGGGTAGGGGTGGTCGATATGCCCAGATAAGTCAGCCGGATAGGCGCTGGCAACACGAAGATCACGGTAGCGATCAGGCCTGGCACCATGCCAAGGCCGAAGAATACGATGGCCGGGATCAGGTAGACAAAGGTAGGCAGCGTCTGCATCAGATCCAGAATCGGCACCATTGCGCGGTACAGTCGCGGTCGGTGCGCAGCCGCAATGCCGATGGGCACGCCCACACCCATGCAGAACACACAGGCCGACAGGATCAGCGTCAGGCTTTGCGTTGTTTCCTTCCAATAGCCTTGGTTCAGGATGAACAAGAACCCAATTGCGACGCCCAGGCAGACTTTCCAGTTGCGCTGCAAGGCCCAGGCCAGCGCCATGAAAGCGGCGATTACAAGCAGCGGATGGGGCGTTTGCAGCACGAACAGGATGGCGTTGATCATCCACTCCATCACCGCCGAGATGGTGTCGAACAATGCACCCAGATGGGTGTTCATCCAGTCGAAGATCGCTTTTGCCGATTTGCCAACGGCAATTTTCCGATCACTATCGTGCATCCAATCGATGAAAGCCTTGCCGCTGAAAAGCCATTCCATGCCGCACTCCCCTGGTGGAAACGGGGCTCTGTCGTTGCAGGGCCACCGTTTGTTGATCAATCAGTTCATTGGAACAGCGCCGCGGCCACAACTAAGGTCGGGCTGACAATGAAGCAGGAAATGCCTCGCCGTGCGCCCTCAAACACCGTCACTTTGCAAAGCCCGTAGTCGCTCCGGTAAAAATCGTGACGCGCTCTGTCCTGCACTGCGCACTTTTTCAGGTGCGAAGGGCGGCAGGCCGGAGCGCGGCAGAAACAGATCCGGCGCGGCGGCCTCGTATTGCAACGCGGCTCCAATCACGGCGGCATCGTCAAAGGTGCGCCCGATGATCTGAATGCCCGTGGGCACGCCATGGCTGTCACGACCCGAGGGCACCGAAACGACCGGGCAGTGGTGCAGCATGTTGAAGGGATGCGTCAGAACCCAGCCATATTCAGCATCCACCACCCGGCCCTCGATCGAGAAATTCCTGTCAAGCGGGTCATGGTCGGCCCGCACCGCACCTATGGAAAGAGTGGGGCAGATCAGGATGTCATAGCGTTCGAACAAGGCACCAATGGTCTGGTACATTGCATGCTGCACCTCCCAGGACCGTACCAGGTCGTCTGGCGTGACCGTTGCCGCGAAATCAGCGGCGGCACGGGCGTAATCGGTCAGGAGATCACGATGTTTCACCGCCGCCCACAGCGGCTGGCGGCCGAAATGCATCGCACCATACCAGGCCATACCTGCGGTATTGATCTCTTCGGTCCAGCCGATGTCAACCTCGTCCACCTGGCAGCCATCTTGTGCGAACACGTCAAGCGCGCGCAGGGTGTTGGCGCGCACATCGGCGCTGATCTGGGCATATCCAAGATCCATCGACCAGGCAACGCGCAGGGCGCGATGGCTGGCCTCATGCGGCAAGGTGATGCGTTCCCTCAGGCTGTCGTGATCGCGCGGATGCGGGCCCGAGATCAGGTTTTGCAAAAGCGCGGTGTCGCCCACAGTGCGCGTCAGGACACCGCAATGACTGTAGCGGTCGAAGTTGTTTGGCGGACCGTCGGGGTTGCGCCCGTGCGGCGGCTTGAACCCGACCAGCCCGCAGGCGCTGGCGGGAATGCGGATCGAGCCACCGATGTCGGTGCCGGTGGCAACCGGGGTCATGCCAGCCGCAAGCGCCGCAGCCGACCCTCCCGAAGAGCCGCCGGGCCCGAAATCCAAGTTGAACGGATTACGCGTGACGCCCCACATGCGAGAGTTGCAGGTGCCTGACAGGCAGAACTCTGGCGTCGTGGTCCGCGCGTGCAGGATGGCCCCTGCCGCCAGCAACCGTTCGATTATCGGGTCCGAGATGGTATCGACGTGGTCTTTGAAGACCAGTGAGCCTTGTGTCGTGCGTCGCCCGGCAATTCTCTGGGCATCCTTGACTGCCACTGGCAGTCCCTCAAGCGCGCGCGCGCCACCCGATCTCGCGGCATAGGCCGCCTCTGCGATTTTCGCAGAAGCCCGCGCATCGTCGAAGTAGGTATCGGCATAGGCGTTGATTGCCGGATTCACCGTGTCGGTGCGAGCAATAAGCGTATCGAGATACTCGACCGGCGACAGTTGTCTGCTGCGAAAGAGTGCCAGCACATCGCGCGCGGGCAGATAGCAAAGACTGTCGGGCATCATTTTGACTCCTATGCTGGCCGGGTGCCAAATGCCGGCAAGCGCAGTTCTATCCGCGATGGAACCTGTGCCAGAGTGGCTGCACGCGGGTGAGCCCTGTGGCCAACTGCGGTCTCTCTGTCAGTAAGCGACGCAGAACCGACCTTTGGCGCGGCCTTCTGACAACTTGATCAATGCTTCAGAGATCGCCTCCAGCGAAATCAGTTCTAATTCCGATCGAAGCGGCTTTGTCGCGTGAAGGTCCACAGGGTTGGGGACCATGGCCGCCGCGACGATACGGCCCCGTGGCTTGGTGGCCAGCCGAAGTGGCTGGCCAAAGGCTTCGGGGACGACTGCGCGCATTGTATGCCTTCACAGCCCCAAGGCGGCTTGAACTACCGGCAGGGCGGGCTGGCCGTCGAGCGTTGTCACGTCTTTCAACCAGCTTTCCAGCAACTCGGGCCGCTCCGATATCATTGCCTTAGCCGCTTCAGGGGCCAATATACCGTCACCCATGATCTTTTGCATGCCAAGGTTTTCGTATTCGATATCGAAGACCAGTTGAGAAAAGAACTTCGCGACGTTGGGACATTCGGCTGCGTAGCCCCTGCGCGACAGGGTGTGCACGGTGGCCCCGCCAAAGTTCGGCCCATACTCTAGGTCGCCGCCGTCTAGATATGTCAGCTCGTAGTTGAGGTTCATTGGATGGGGCTCCCATCCGAGAAAGACCACCCACTCATTTTTTGGATACATCCGGCCGACTTGCGACAGCATGCCTGCTTCACTGGACTCCACGATCTCCCAGTCGCCAAGCCCATGACGGTTCTCTGCAACCATGTCCAACAAGACCTGGTTGGAGCCAGGCTCGATCCCATAAATCTTTCTGTCGAACTGGTCGGCATGGGCGGCAAGATCGTCAAAGCTTTTGACGCCTTCATCCGAGACGTATCTTGGCACCGCGAGGGTGAATTTTGCGCCGTCCAGGTTCTGACCTAACACTTCGACCGAGCCGTCATCGAAGAAGGCCTTGTACTGGTCGTTCTGGACGGGGCGCCAGTTACCTTGAAAAATATCCATCTCGCCAGAGCGCAGCGAGACAAAGCTGACATCCAGCCCCAGAAGCGTCTGGCTCGGTTCGTAACCAAGGGCCGATAGGATCACCTCGGCGGTGGTATTTGTCAAAACGATATCGGTCCAGCCCAGATCAGCCATGCGGACCGGCGCGCATGAGGGCGGTTCTACGGCGAAGGTCGGTGTGGCGGTCAGAAGGGCTGTTCCAAGGCACAAGGCGCGTAGGGTAAGGTGGGGCATCCGCAGGACTCCAGTTGTGTGTGATCAACTGTGCGCGGCAAATGTAATATGGTCAAACAAAAAATTGTATGGGCATATAAATTTAGCTCGGTTAACAGGCGGCATGGATACAACGTTCAAAAAGACCCGAATCGAAGACGTTCGCCGCGGCGAGCTCATCTCTGCAGCACACCGTGTTTTCATGATGCATGGTCTTGGGGGAATGACGACGGCTCGTATCTGCCGTGAGGCTGGCATGACACCCGGTATTCTGGGCTATTATTTCAAAGGTAAGGAAGATGTGCTGTTCGCAATGGTTCGGTTGAACAACCGTATCATGATGGAAGATGTTCTCGTGCGCTTGCGCCGGGCGCGCACACGCTGGGAGCGGCTGCTGGCGATCATTGAGGGCAACTTTCCGGCTTCAGTTTATGAGGTCAATGTCGCCAGTTCCTGGCTTTCATTTGTCTCAGCTTCGGTCTCTAGTCCGCGCTTCGCCAGGTTGCAAAGGCTGTTCTATCGGCGGCTGCGGTCCAACCTTGCATCGGTCTTCGCCGGACATTTATCGGAAGGCCGGTTTGACCACATTGCGCACGTGATCAGTGCGATGATTGACGGGATCTGGTTGCAAAAAGCCACTGATGAGGCTCCGGACCGCGACCGCGCCGTTGAGATTATCCTCACCACTGTCATAGCATTGCTTACAGAGGGCGAACGCCAGAGATTGCAGACTGGCTGATTTGACCGTATTCTCTTGGCCCAGTCTCAAGGTATCTTATCCGGAACTTCCTGATGCGCTTTTCCGTATGGCCCCGGGTGGAAGGCCATAGGCCCGGCGGAAGGCGCGGCTCAGCGTGGCGGGGCTGGTGAAACCAGTACGCAGGGCGACTTCGGCGAGGGGATGGCTTGTTTCAGTCAGCATCCGTCGCGCCGCCTGCAGGCGCAGGGAAAGGGCGTGGGCACCGGGCGTGCAGCCGAACCCGAGGCGAAACAGTGTCTCCAACCGCCGGGCCGAAAGACCCACCCCGGCGGCGATCACTGCCACCGGCTCGGGCGAATCCAGCCGCGCCTCCATCCGCGCTGCGGCGCGCGCGACGCGGGGATCAAGCGCGGGGTCAAGCGCCGGGGCAGTTTGCGGCTCGGCCCCCCGGCGCGGCATCGCCAGAAACGACAGCGCCACCTGCCGCGCCATCGCAGCCCCGTGCCGCACCCGGATCAGGTGCAACATGAAATCCTGTGCCGGGGCGGCCCCCCCGATTGTCACCCGGTTGCGGTCGATCACGAACCTGTCTGGGGCGACGTCGATCTCGGGGTGGGTGGCGGCCATATCCTCCAGATCTTCCCAGTGCACCGTCGCGCGGTAGCCATCCAGCAGACCTGCGCGTGCCATCACCCAAGGCCCCGCGTCAATGCCGCCCACCGATGAGAAGCGGGGCGCGATGCGACGCAACTCGCGGATCAGCGGCCGCGTGGCCACCTCGTTCAGCTGAAACCCTGCGACCACGATCAGCATATCGGCCCCTTCGGCCGTGTTCAGTGGCCCTGACGACGGCAGCGACAGCCCACAGGTCAGCGCCACCGGCGCGCCATCCGGCGACACCACGCGCCAGCGAAAAGCCTCGTGTCCCAACTGGCGATTGGCGTTGCGCAAAGGGTCGAGTGCTGACGCAACCGCAAGGATGCTGGCCTGCGGCAGCACCAGAAACGCAATGGTCAGTGGCCCCCGCGACGGCGTAAAGATTGCGTTTTGCGTCATCCACCTTTCGTAATATGCAAGTCGGCATCCGACAAGCTGTATATGGTGGGCGCACAAGCAGGAGGAATCGAATGCCGCTGTCCATGAAACGTGAGGTCTTTATCACCTGCGCCGTAACCGGATCGGGTGGCACGCAGGACCGCAGCCCCCATGTTCCGCGCAGCCCGCAGCAGATTGCCGAAAGCGCCCTTGCGGCGGCACGCGCCGGGGCCGCAGTGGTGCATTGCCATGTGCGCGACCCTGAAACCGGCAGGCCCTCACGCGATCCGGTGCTGTACCGCGAAGTTACCGAGCGCATCCGCGACAGCGACACGGACGTGATCTTGAACCTGACCGCCGGCATGGGCGGCGACATGGTGTTTGACGGCACCGAGGCGATGAACCGGCTGAGCCAGAAATCCGACATGGCGGGCGCGACCGAGCGGGTGGCGCATGTGGTCGATTGCCGGCCCGAGATATGCACGCTCGACTGTGGCACGATGAACTTCAATGAGGCCGACTACGTTATGGTCAACACGCCGGGCATGTTGCGCGACATGGCCAGGCGGATGGTCGATTCCGGCGTGCGGATCGAGATCGAGGCCTTTGACACCGGGCATCTCTGGTTCGCCCGCCAACTGGCTGACGAAGGTATCATCCCTGATCCCGTGCTGGTGCAGCTTTGCATGGGCGTGCCATGGGGCGCGCCGGATGATCTGAACACCTTTATGGCCATGGTGAACAACGTGCCGAAAGACTGGCACTGGTCGGCTTTTGCGCTGGGGCGCAATCAGATGGCCTATGTCGCGGCGTCATTTCTGGCGGGCGGCAACGTACGCGTCGGGCTTGAGGACAACCTCTGGCTGGGCAAGGGCGTTCTGGCTACCAACGCGCAACTGGTGGACCGCGCCGTGACCATCATCGAAAACCTTGGCGCCCGCGTCATCACCCCGGCCGAGGTCCGCACGCGACTGGGGCTTGAAAAACGTGCGCCGCTTTGACCGCTAAGGTTGGCCTTGCCTGACCCCGGTCCGGTTGCGTCCATGCTTTTCGCCGGGCGTTTGCCGGGAGTATCGCAAAGCAGGGTTCGTGCACGGGGGCCGTGCAGTCTGAAACAGAGTTTTCCGGATGAACTCGGCCAGACGGTCGGTATCCACGCGTGAAAGGAACGACAATGGCGCGCAAGGCGGCAATCATCGGTGGCGGGGTCATTGGCGGCGGATGGGCCGCGCGGTTTCTTCTGAACGGCTGGGATGTAGGTGTCTTTGACCCTGACCCCGAGGCTGCGCGCAAGATTGAGGCCGTCATGGCCAACGCCCGGTTGGCGCTGCCTGCCCTGTCAGACGTGCCGATGCCACCCGAAGGGACGCTCACCTTCCACGACACCATCGGCGAGGCGGTCGAGGGCGCGGAATATGTGCAGGAAAGCGTCTCGGAGCGGATTGATCTGAAAAAGCGCGTCTACGCCCAGCTTCAACAGGCCAATCCCGATGTGCTGATCGGCACCTCGACCTCTGGCTTCAAGGCGAGCGATCTTCAGGAGGGCGCGCCGAACCCCGCCCACATCATCGTCGTCCACCCCTTCAATCCGGTCTACCTGCTGCCCTTGGCAGAGGTTTCGGGCAGTGCTGCGAACCCGCCCGAGGTGGTGGAAAAGACCGTCCAGATCATGCACGACATCGGCATGTTTCCGCTGGTGATCCGCCATGAGATCGACGCCTTCATCGGCAACCGTTTCCTTGAGGCGGTCTGGCGCGAGGCGCTGTGGATGCTGAAAGACGGCATCGCCACCACCGAGGAAATCGACGACGCGATCCGCATGGGCTTTGGTCTGCGCTGGGGGCAGATGGGCCTGTTCGAGACCTACCGCATCGCAGGTGGCGAGGCGGGGATGCGCCACTTCATGGCCCAGTTCGGTCCGGCGCTGAAATGGCCATGGACCAAGCTGATGGACGTGCCGGAATTCAACGAGGAACTGGTTGATCTGGTGGCCAACCAGTCAGACGCCCAGTCTGGCCACTACACCATCCGCGAGCTGGAACGGATCCGCGACCAGAACCTGGTCGGTTTTCTGCGATCGCTGAAAGAACGCAATTGGGGCGCGGGCAGCCAATCGCAAAAGCATGTCACGGTGAACGAGAGCCTGCGGTTCCTCGATGTGCTGGTGCAGATTGCGGTCAAGAGCGCGGCTTTGTCTGCACCGCCGAGCGCGCCCGCCGATGGCCAGCGCTGGATCGTCGGCCCAGCACCCAGCGGGCTCTGGGCAGGGCGCGCCACCCAGATCGCCGCCTGGCAGGACGGGGACTGGGTGTTCTATGCGCCGAAAGATGGCTGGTTGGCTTGGAACGAGGCCACGCTCACCTCGCTGGTGTTCAGTGCCGGGTCGTGGACCTCGCTGATCGGCGCCCTGTTGGCGGCGGGTGTGGCCGATACCGCCTTCACTTTGACCGACGACCTCGACCCAACCAAGAAGGCGGTGTTCGAATTGTCCGGTATCAGTACCGGCACAACCAGGACCTTCACCCTGCCGAACACCACCAGCGAATTGGCGATCCTCGCAGGGACCCAGACCTTCACCGGCAACAAGACTTTTTCCGGCACCCTGACCGCCAGCGGCACAGTCACGGTTTCGGCCGCTGCCGCCACCATCGGCACTTCAACGGCAACCGCAACTTATGGCTTGGGCACCGGGGCCACGACCACCGGTCTCACCAAGACCGTAAACCTCGGCAGCGGCGGCGCGTCCGGATCGAATACGGTGGTCAACATCGGCTCGGCGACGGCGGGCGCGGGTGGCACTACGGTGGTGAACACGCCGACGGTGACCTTTGCCAATGCGGTCACGCAGGTCGGCATGCCGCAGGCAAACCTGACCGCCCAGGTGCTTGGCCTCGGTGGCGCGACCGCCGACAGCCATAACCGTCTCTCGATCAACACCCCGGCAATGCTGTTCAACAATGCCGGTGCTGGGATCGAGGCGACGGTCAACAAAGCCGCTGCGGGGAATGATGCGGCCTTCGCTTTCAAGACCGGGTTTTCGGT
>JBBRBJ010000078.1:0-10665 GCA_038205925.1 Rhodobacterales bacterium
ATCGCCAGCGCCCGGGCGCCATGGCGGGGGGCGAGAGTATACAACTCGGCCACCTCCATCTCGACGGCCAGACACCCGTGGCGCTGAAGCTGGTCGTTCAGATCGGGCCGTTCGTCATAGAACGTGTCCGAGGTGAACACGCCGCCCACATGCACGGTGCCCTTGGCAGCCGCATACGCCCGAGACAACAGTCCGAAATCAGCCGCAGGGGCAAAATGCACCTCGCGGAATATCGACGAGGACGGGCTGCCGATGGTGCTGGCGGTCTGTGCCAGAACCACATCGCGCAGGGCAATATCGGGCTGCATCGCGCCACACGACCCCACACGGATCAGGGTTCTCGCGCCGTGGTCACGGATCAACTCATTGGCATAGATCGAGATCGAGGGCTGGCCCATCCCCGTGCCGTGGATGGTGACCCGGTTGCCCGCCCACGTGCCGGTGTAACCCAGCATGCCGCGCACCTCGTTCACCAGAACCGGGTTTTCCAGATACCGCTCGGCCGCCCACCGGGCCCGCAGCGGGTCACCCGGTAAAAGGACTGTCTCGGCAATTTCGCCCGGTTTGGCGCTGATATGATGGCTCATTCTGGTCCCCTTCCCGCGCAAGTTGTACGCGGGGACAGGGCGCGTGCAAGCCTATTCTGCGGCCATTGGTGCCTGATCCACCAAGGCGACGATATCGAGCATGATGCGGTTCAACTCAAAATCCTTGGGGGTATAGACGGCGGCCACACCCAGGGCACGCAAGGCTGTTGCATCGGCTTCGGGGATGATGCCACCCACCACAAGCGGGATGTGGCCCAGACCCGCATCGCGCATCAGGCCAAGGGTTTCGGTGATCAGCGGGATGTGGCTGCCCGACAGGATCGACAGGCCAACGACATGCGCACCCTGATCGGCGGCGGCCTGCACAATCTCGGACGGGGTCAGCCGAATGCCTTCATAGTGAATGTCCATCCCGCAGTCGCGCGCGCGCGCAGCGATCTGCTCGGCGCCGTTGGAATGGCCGTCAAGCCCCGGTTTACCGACGAGAAACTTCAGCCGCCGGCCAAGTTTTGACGACACTGCCGACACCGCTTCGCGGATCGGCTCCAACCCCTCGGTGCGGTTGCTGGGGTTGCGTGACACACCCGTGGGCGCACGGTATTCGCCGAATGCGGCGCGGATAACGTCGCCCCATTCGCCCGTGGTCACGCCTGCTTTGGCGGCCATGATCGAGGCCGGCATGATGTTGGCGCCACCCTGCGCCGCCGTGCGCAGCGCAATGAGAGCGGCCTCGACGGCCGCCGAATTGCGGGCCCCGCGCCACGCGATCAGCCGGGCGATCTGGTCGGCCTCCGCCAGTGGATCCGCCAGCATGATCGACCCGTCACCGGTGGTCAGGGGCGAAGGTTCGGTCGTCGTAAAGCGGTTCACGCCGACAACGGTGGTCTCCTTGGATTCGATGCGCGCAAGCCGTTCGGAATTCGCTTCGACCAGCCGCCCTTTCATGTATTCGATCGCAGCCACCGCGCCGCCCATGGCATCAATGGCTGCCAGTTCGGCGCGCGCGCCGTCTTTCAGCGCCGCTACCTTGCGCTCGACCGCCGGATTGCCATCAAACAGGTCTTCATATTCCAGAAGGTCGGATTCATATGCCAGCACCTGCTGCATGCGCAGCGACCATTGTTGATCCCAGGGGCGCGGCAGGCCCAGGGCCTCATTCCACGCGGGCAGTTGCACAGCGCGGGCGCGGGCGTTCTTCGACAGCGTCACGGCCAGCATCTCGATCAGGATGCGGTAGACGTTGTTTTCGGGCTGTTGCTCGGTCAGGCCAAGTGAATTGACCTGCACGCCATAGCGAAAGCGGCGGAATTTCGGGTCGGTCACGCCATAGCGCGTGGCGCAGATCTCGTCCCACAGATCCACAAACGCACGCATCTTGCACATTTCGGTCACGAAACGGATGCCTGCGTTGACGAAAAAGCTGATGCGGCCGACCATTTCAGGAAAATCGGCGGGGGCGACCTTTGCGCGCAGATCATCAAGCACTGCCTGCGCGGTGGCCAGCGCAAAGGCCAGTTCCTGCTCGGGCGTGGCGCCGGCCTCTTGCAGGTGATAGCTGCAGATGTTCATCGGGTTCCACCTGGGCAGGTGCTGGCGGGTATAGGCCGCCACATCCGTGATCATCCGCAAGCTGGGTTTGGGCGGGCAGATATAGGTGCCGCGCGACAGGTATTCCTTGATCAGATCGTTTTGCACGGTGCCATTCAGGGCGGCCACATCGGCGCCCTGCTCATCGGCCACCGCGATATAGAGGGCCAGCAACCACGGCGCCGTGGCATTGATCGTCATCGATGTGTTCATCTGGTCAAGCGGGATATCCGCAAACAACGCCCGCATATCGCCCAGATGCGCCACTGGAACGCCCACTTTTCCCACCTCTCCCGCAGCCAGCTTGTGATCGCTGTCGTAGCCGGTTTGCGTTGGCAAATCGAAGGCGACCGAAAGGCCGGTCTGCCCCTTGGACAGGTTCGTGCGGTACAACGCGTTCGATGCTGTGGCCGTGGAATGGCCTGCATAGGTGCGAAACAGCCAGGGGGATTCTTTGGTCACGGGGCCCTCGAGCGAGAATGCGTAATTTTGTTACTTCTGTCGCTAAATACACGCAAGAATCTGGCGTTGTCAATTCGCTGCATTGCGGCATTGGTCAGCAAGAGGCGGGCCACACCCCGGGCATGCTGCCGCGCGCCGCTCCCTGGAAGGTTTTGGGCTGCGGGTGCGGCGATGAAACCGCCGCCGGGGGGCCGCAGCCCATCGGGCATAAAATTACAAAATTAAACCAAAAACTGTTGCATTGTTGCGCAACCAATACTAGTTTACACTTGGTCCGTCGCAGTTCTGCGCTGCGGCATGTCGATTGACCCCTGGAGGGAGACCATGTCCTTGGATACGCAAGTCGGGACTGTCTCCTATGACGCCCCGAAGAAAGACCTTTATGACATTGGCGAGATGCCTCCGCTTGGGCATGTGCCACGGCAGATGTACGCTTGGGCCATCCGGCGCGAGCGGCACGGCGCGCCGGAACTTGCGATGCAGCAAGAGGTAATCGACACCTGGGACATAGACAGCAACGAGGTTCTGGTTCTGGTGATGGCGGCAGGCGTCAACTATAATGGCGTCTGGGCTGCACTTGGCCAGCCCGTAAGCCCTTTTGACAACAGCAAATCGCCTTACTTCATTCTCGGGTCGGATGCGGCCGGCATCGTTTGGGCGGTTGGAGACAAGGTCAGGCGCTGGAAAGTCGGCGACGAGGTGGTGATTCATTGCAATCAGAATGATGGCGATGATGAGGAATGCAACGGCGGCGATCCGATGTTCTCGCCCACGCAGCGCATCTGGGGTTATGAGACACCCGACGGCAGTTTCAGCCAGTTCACCCGCGTGCAGGCCCAACAATTGATGCCCCGCCCGCGTCACCTGACGTGGGAAGAAAGTGCGTGCTACACGCTGACGCTTGCCACCGCCTACCGGATGCTGTTCGGGCATGAGCCGCATGATCTGAAGCCGGGGCAGAACGTGCTCGTATGGGGTGCATCGGGGGGACTGGGGTGTTACGCAATCCAGTTGATCAACACCGCGGGCGGCAATGCGATTGGCGTGATCAGCGACGAATCCAAACGCGATTTCGTGATAGGACTGGGCGCCAAGGGTGTCATCAACCGAAACGATTTTTCATGCTGGGGACAGATGCCCACTGTCAACACGCCTGAATACAACACCTGGCTGAAAGAAGCGCGCCGCTTTGGCAAGGCGATCTGGGACATTACCGGCAAGGGCGTGAACGTGGACATTGTGTTCGAGCATCCGGGCGAGGCGACGTTCCCGGTAAGCGCGCTTGTGTGCAAGAAAGGCGGGATGGTGGTGATCTGCGCGGGCACCACCGGCTTCAACTGCACCTTCGACGTGCGCTATATCTGGTCGCATCAAAAGCGACTTCAGGGCAGCCACTTTGCCCACATGAAACAGGCGTCGGCGGCCAACAAGCTGATGGTCGAGCGGCGTCTGGATCCGTGCATGTCCGAGGTGTTTCCCTGGGTGGACATTCCAGTGGCCCACACCAAGATGTGGAAAAATCAACACAAGCCGGGAAACATGGCGGTTCTGGTGCAAGCGCCGAGAACGGGCCTGCGCACATTCGCGGACACGCTTGAGGCGAGCAGATCCCTCTGATGCGGTAACCCTGCCGCTGCGTGCCCATCGGCAAAAACCCGCCAGAAGCGACCGCTTCTGGCGGGTTTTTACCGGAGAAACAGGATGTTGCGCAAAAGTGCCGAGGGCCACACAAAAATTGCGCCGCAGGCCCTTTCGGCGCTATGCTACCCGTCAGTGACCGAAGTTTGCGGACCATGCCATGCGACATGACTGGATCTTTGACGTGCTGGAGGATCTGCGCGTTTACGCGTCGCTGAACGGGCTTCCCGGCACGGTCGTGCAGGTTGAAGAGGCGCTGCGTATCGCCCGTGCCGAAGCGGCCCCCGGCGCCGGTCACCAGCCAAGCTCGGCAGTGGATGCCTTGCCTGTGGGCAAGCGGACGAACTGAGGGGGCTAGCCTCACAAGGCCGCTGGCAGAGAGCGGCGTTTTTGCCTATGCTCGTGCGGTGATGACCCTTGCCGCACGCGCCTTGACCGACCTTACCCTGTCCGACGATCAGGCCGAAGCGCATGACCGTGTGACGGTTGCCCTGTTGGCGGCGGGCATTGATCTGGACAACGGAACGCATCAGCCGCCCACCGAAGGCAAGCCCAGCGTTCTGGCCGTGATGGGCAAGGCCGGATCGGGCAAGACGATGCTGCTGGCGCAATTGACCCGGGCAATGATCGCGGCCGGGGTGGATGTGGTGTCCGGCGAGTATGAGGGCAAGCGGCGCAAGGATCGCCGGACACTTGCGGTGCTGGCGCCAACCAACAAGGCGGCTTTCGTGCTGCGCATGCGCGGCGTGCCGGCGACGACCATCCACCGCATCCTCTACACCCCCGTCTATGACCCCCAATATGAAAAGATTGCCGAATGGCTGGCCGGGGTGGGCAAACGTCCGGTGATAGAAGGGTTGGCTGATCTGGCGCTTGATCGGGCCCATGCGTTCTACCAGACCGTCGCCTCGATCCCCGGCGCCCTCGCGGCGGCGGGTTTGCGGGGGTCCGACTTTATCCAGGGGTGGAAACGGCGGGAAGAGCCGCTGGATGTAGGTTTCATCGACGAATCCTCGATGCTGGACGCGCGCCAGTTCGATGATCTGCAAGATATCTTTCCGACGCTGGTGCTGTTTGGCGATCCGGCGCAGCTCGCCCCCGTGGGGCAGTCGGGCACCATGGTGTTCGAACGTCTGGCCCCGGCGCGGCGCCTGATGCTGAACCGCATCCACCGGCAGGCCAAGGACAGCCCTATCCTTGATCTGGCACATGCGCTCGCCGATGA
This sequence comes from Rhodobacterales bacterium, assembly GCA_038205925.1. Taxonomy (GTDB): domain Bacteria; phylum Pseudomonadota; class Alphaproteobacteria; order Rhodobacterales; family Rhodobacteraceae; genus Pseudotabrizicola. The sequence continues at coordinate 5,461 of JBBRBJ010000078.1, forward strand.
CAGTCTGGGTTTCGAGGCGTTCGAGCGGATGGTGGAAGAGGCGGCGCGCCGTGATGATCGTGTGATCTGGGCCGGGTCGGTCGATGCCGACATGATGGCGCGCTCGCCCTGTCTTGTGTGGCGCAATGCGACGCGGATCCGGTTGATCACGGCCTTTCGTGGCGCCTTTGGTGCGCCCGACGACGCGCTGTTGCCGGGCGAGCCGCTTGTCTGCGACGGGATCGAACTTCCCCTGAAACACCGCAAAAAGCGCATAGATCTTGAGGCGCGGGGCCTGATCAAGGGCGCGCAGGTGATCTATCTGGGCCCCGGCAACCGCGATGGTTTTGCCAAGCTGCATGTGGTGGGGGCCGAAGATCCGCAGGTATCGGCCGCATCCATCATCAAGATCGAAAAGCCGGGCGAGGATGAGCCTTTCATCCCCTCGGCCGCCAAGATGGGGGCCACTTTCCTGCACGGCGCGGCCGTGACCATTCACAAGGCACAAGGCAGCCAGTGGGAAAACGTGCAGGTCTTTGCGCCCGATCTTTACGCAGCGGCACAGTCCGGGCGGTCCGAAGCAGGGCTGCCCCTGTGGAAGCGGCTGGCCTATGTGGCGATCACCCGCGCGCAAGAGCGCCTTTTCTGGGTGGTGCGCAACCGCCTTGCCCGGCCCCGCGCCGGGCTGTCGGTCGAGGATTTGCGGCCCGTGTCGGTGCCATTGGTGCTTGACGGTGGCACGGATGGCCAAATCAACTGAAGGGCCCTCGCAAATCGCATCCCGCAAATATCGCCCAGACGGTTCGGCCTTTCGCCGGAAATGCCCAACGGCTAGGCTTGTGCCACAAGACAGGAGGCCCCGATGCGCTGTGTATTCGTCCAGTTCCGCTGCACCCCCGGCAAGACCTATGAGGTGGCCAATGCCATCTGGGACCGCGAGGCGGTATCGGAAATGTATTCGACCAGCGGCGAATACGATCTGCTGGCCAAGGTCTACATCCCCGAGGACGAGGATGTGGGGCATTTCCTGTCATCGCGCCTGTTCGATATTCAGGGAATTGTGCGGACGCTGACCACGATGACGTTCAAGGCGTTCTGATGGTCTTGCGACCATCGGCTGCGCCCGGTTTATGGCCGGGAAGTCTGAGTATCGGGCAAGCCGAAAGACAAAAGGCGCGCGTCAGCGCACGTCGCGCCCCTGATTAAGGATCATCACATTCCCCGAACAGATGTCGCCGGCGGGCGAGATCAGGAAGGCCACCCAATCCGCGATCTGATCGGGTTGCATTGCGTGCCCATGCGGCATGGCGGCAATCGCGCGGGCCAGCACATCTTCGGTCAGCACGTTGAACAGCGGGGTTTCAGTCATGGCAGGAGCGAGGGAATTGACCGCGATCTTGTCGCGCGCATAGCGGCGGGCAAGGTCTTTGGTCAGCGTGTCCATCGCGGCCTTCGAGGCGCGGTAATGTGGCGGGTCGAACACGTCGAAATTATAGGCACCGTTGGACGAGATGTTCACGATCTTCTTGACGCCCGGACGCGGGAGCATCGCCTTGACGGCGCGCTGGCAGCAGTGGAACGCCGAATGGAAGTTGATTTGCATCTGACGGTCGAGTTCGGCGGCCGGAATGTCGGGAAAGTCGGACATGAAGCAAGTGCCCGCGTTGTTCACAAGCGAGTCTACGCCGCCATGCCTGGCGGTGATGCGGTCGAACAGATCGGTGATCGCATCGGCATCCGTCAGATCGACCGCCTCGGGGGTGAAACCGGGGCCAAGGTCGGCGCCCATCAACGCAAGGGCGGCGGCGTTCAGATCAACCCCCACCACGTGCAAGCCGTCAGCCATCAGCCTGGCCGTAAACGCCCGGCCAAGGCCACCCGCGGCCCCGGTCACAACGGCAATCTTCTGGGTCATCGGGGCCTCATGCGGTCAGGTTTTGTCAAAGTCGGCGGCGGAATGACGCTCGGGCAGTTGTTCATGCGCCTCGCCCCAGGTGCGGTTGACGCGGCGGCCCCGGATCACAGCGGGACGCGCATCTATGGTTTCGGCCCATCGCAGCACATGCGTGTAGCTGGTGACATCCAGGAACTCGGCGGCATTGTAGGCACGCCCCAGCACCAGGTTGCCATACCAAGCGTAGATGGCGATGTCGGCGATGGAATAGGCACCGCCCGCCATCCAGTCGCGGTCGGCCAGATGCCGGTCCAGCACGTCAAGCTGACGCTTGGCTTCCATCGCAAAGCGGTTGATGGGGTATTCCATCTTGCTGGGCGCATAGGCGTAAAAGTGCCCGAAGCCACCACCCAGATAGGGGGCCGAACCCATTTGCCACATAAGCCACGACAGGCACTCCGTCCGGCCCGCAGGATCATCCGGGATAAGGGCGCCGAACTTTTCGGCCAGATACAAAAGGATCGCCCCCGATTCAAATATTCTCTGCGGGGGTGAGACGGAATGATCCATCATCGCCGGGATCTTCGAGTTGGGGTTCACCGCGACAAACCCGGAGCCGAACTGATCGCCGTCGCTGATCTCGATCAGCCAGGCGTCGTACTCGGCGCCCATGTGGCCAAGGGCCAGCAGTTCTTCCAGCATCACGGTCACCTTCACGCCATTGGGCGTGGCCAGCGAATAGAGTTGCAGCGGATGGGTGCCGGTGCTGAGGGGTTTGTCATGCGTGGCGCCGGCAATCGGGCGGTTGATGCTGGCGAACTGGCCGCCGTTTTCCGCGTCCCAGGTCCAGACCTTGGGGGGGGTATAGGGTTCCGTCATGCGATATCTCCCTTGGGCAAATTGCAACTCGTCAAGCCTGTAATGGGCCCAGGATAGCCGTTCCGCGGCCCGGGGGAACCTGCAAGAACGGCGGATCACCTGTGCGGGTATGCGCGTTGACGCAAGGTGCGGCGCGGGTGTGCGGGGCAGGGTGCCGCATCAGATTGACAGGCAGATGTATTTCATCTCGAGGTAATCCTCGATCCCGTGGCGTGATCCTTCGCGGCCAAGGCCTGATTGCTTCACCCCGCCAAAGGGCGCAACTTCGGTCGAGATGATGCCGGTGTTCACTCCAACGATGCCGTATTCCAGCCCTTCTTGCACACGGGTGACGCGCCCGATGTCGCGGGCGTAGAAATAGCTGGCAAGACCAAAGATCGTGGCATTGGCCTTTTCGATCACCTCTTCTTCGGTCTCGAACCTGAACAGGGGCGCCAGCGGACCAAAGGTTTCTTCGGTTGTCACCATCATCTGATCGGTCACGCCGGTCAGGATGGTGGGTTCAAAGAACGACCCGCCAAGCGCGTGACGCGCGCCGCCCGTTTCGACATGCGCCCCCTTTGCGCGGGCGTCAGCGATGTGTTCCTCGACCTTTTCCACGGCAGCCATGTTGATCAGCGGGCCGAATTCCACGGCCTCGGACAGGCCATCGCCCACCTTTGTCTTCGCAACTGCGGCCTTCAGCTTGGCGGCGAACGCATCGTAGACCCCAGCCTGCACATAGATGCGGTTGGCACAGACGCAGGTCTGCCCGTTGTTGCGGAACTTTGACATCATGGCACCCGCTACGGCGGCATCCAGATCAGCGTCGTCAAACACGATGAAGGGCGCGTTGCCGCCCAACTCCATGCTGCATTTCATCACCTGTTCGGCGGCTTGGCGCAGCAGGATGCGGCCCACTTCGGTGGAGCCTGTAAAGGTCAGCTTGCGCACGATGGGGTTTTCGCAAAATTCCTTGCCAATGTCCGAGGACTTCTTCGAGGTGATCACTGAAAAGATCCCCTTGGGAAGACCCGCCCGTTCGCCCAACAGCCCCATGGCCAGCGCCGAAAGGGGCGTTTCTGCCGCGGGGCGGGCAACAAAGCCGCAGCCGGCTGCTATCGCGGGACCCGCTTTGCGCGCGATCATGGCGTTGGGAAAGTTCCATGGCGTGATCGAGCCTACCACACCGATGGGCTGCTTGATCACCATGATCCGCTTGTCACGCTGATGGCCGGGAACGGTTTCGCCGTAAATCCGCTTGGCCTCTTCACCGAACCATTCGATGAACGACGCGCCATAGGCGATTTCGCCCTTGGCCTCGGCCAGCGGTTTGCCCATCTCGGCCGTCAGGATCAGGGCCAGATCGTCCTGGTTGGCCATCATCAGATCATACCACTTGCGCATCACCTGCGCGCGTTCCTTGGCCGGGCGCGCGGCCCAGTCCTTCATCGCCACATTTGCCGCATCAATCGCGCGGGAGGTTTCGGCCCGGCCCAGATCGGGCACTCTGGCGATCACGTCGCCGCGCGCGGGGTTGCTGACGGCGAAAGTGGTGCCGTCATCTGCCTCGATCCATTCGCCCGCGACATACGCTTTTGTGCACAGCAGCGACGGATCTTTCAGAAGTGATGCGAGATCGGTGATGGAATCGAGCATTTTGGGGCCTCCCATTTCGGATGCTGGCATGCAAAGCATGCGACACAGTCCCTGTCCAGTTCAAGCGCCGGAATGGGGCCAGATTTTGATCAAACCGGGGTGGTCGGGATGAATTTTGCAAGCGAGGCCGACCGCGCCTATGCCAATGGCGCGTTCATCGCGGGGGCTGATGCCTTTCCTTTGCGCTGGCGGGCCGAGGCTGCGGCCTTTCGCTCGGGCCTTGGCGCGCGGGCGCGGCTGGATCTTTCCTATGGCGCGGCTGCGCGGCAGCGGTTTGATCTGTTCCTGCCCGAGGGCACCCCGCGCGGACTGCTGGTGTTTGTGCATGGCGGCTATTGGATGGCCTTCGGGCGCGAAGAATGGTCGCATCTGGCGGCGGGGGCGCTTGCGCGGGGGTGGGCCTGCGCGCTGCCGTCCTATACGCTGACGCCTGCGGCGCGCGTGGCCACGATCACCACCGAGATCGCCGAAGCGGTGCGCACTGCGGCTGGGTTGGTGCCGGGGCCTGTGGTGGTGGCTGGTCATTCGGCGGGCGGGCATCTTGCGGCGCGCATGGCCTGCGCGGACGGGCCTGCGGGCGTGGTGCGGGTCGTGCCGGTGTCACCGATTGCCGACCTCGCGCCGCTCATGGCTACGGAAATGAACGCAACCCTGCATCTGGACGCAGACGAGGCCATGCGCGAAAGCCCGGCGCGGCTGATACCCCGCGAGGGGGTTTCGGCGCATGTCTGGGTCGGCGGACAGGAGCGCCCGGCCTTTTTGTGGCAGGCGCGCACCTTGTCCGAGGCGTGGAACTGCCCGTGGACGGTTCAGCC
>JBBRBJ010000079.1:0-9497 GCA_038205925.1 Rhodobacterales bacterium
AGTTGAATAACTGTTCAGGCTGAGGGTGCTGTCGGATGTGATCGTGTCGATGCCGCCGGCATCAATGATATCGAACTTTCCTGAATAAAAGCCATAGTTGTCATTTCCAAGACCGCCATCTACGGCGTGGTCAACCGTTCCACCGTCGTTGATAAAGGCGTCGTCGCCCGCACCGAGGAAGATGCCGCCTTTGATCGTGCCGCTATTGGTAACGTAATCCATTCCTGTACTGCCTTGAATGGCAACATCCTGCGACCCAATCCAACCATAGTTGGAAAGAAAATTCTGGTTCTGTGGATTCTCACTAAATTTGATCGCTACAGTTTGCGCCTCAATGAAGCCAGTAAAGCCATTGGCAATGTTAACACTACCGGCAGCCCCCAATATTCCAATATCGGCCTTGATTGTTCCAGTATTATAGACGGAGGACAACGGACTGGAAGCAGTTTCAATATATATGCCAGTTTTGGCAATAATTGTTCCATCATTGTGGATATCGCTTTCGATTGCATTGCTATAGATGCCGATATTGGCGGCAGTGATCTGACCGAGATTTTTAATATTGGTATTTTCGCCATAGCTGACGATACCGTTATAGCCCTGAATGGACCCCATCGTGTCGACATGAAGGAGCGCATCGGCGCCGTTGGAAAAAATCCCGGCCTTGTATTTGGCATTGGCGACGACAGCGCCTGAGATGCCAATGACACTGTCGTGAAACGCCCCGCTGTTGGTGATGCCGTGGCCGTCGGCGACGGTGATTGATCCTCCGATGTTGACCACCCAGTTGTCGTTGGATTGATTTACTTTCAGCGTGGTTGTCTGATTGGTGGTGATGTTCGCGGACATGAGAGCTTCCCTTTCAATTGAAGTTGCCGCCCACTAGTCCGGCCCTGTTTCATTCGTGTTTCGTCGATCTGCGTTTTATGTTTCAATTGTTTCAGCGTACTTCATGGGCGGCATCGTGGCATCGGGCGGGATTTGGTGTTGAGTGCCCGGCCCCACAGCCAACAATTATTGAGAGAGCCTGTCACCAGAGCCTTGCCATCGCCTGAAGATCGACATCTGGTCCCGCGATCCGCATGGCTTTGCGCAATGCGGGTCGGGCAACTTTGTCAACGTCGTGAAAATGCATACACTCGCCACTCTGGCGCCGAGAGCAGAAGAGTGCGCGCTGCCAGTGCCGGGCCCTACGAGAGTTGGACAGACAAGCCGGAGCGGACTCGGGAAGACCGGCGCAGGCTCCGAATCAGCAATGTATCGATGACCAGCAGTGCGCCGATGACAAAAAGACCGCTCTCGCCGCCGAGATACTCGGTCGCCAACGGCGAGTTCGAGGACGACATGTTCGAGCCTATGTCCCAGCCGATGTTCACCATCGCATGTGCGAAGGCGACGACCCACACGCTGCCGGTTCGCAGGCGAAAGAAGCCATAGAACACCCCCGCCAGCGTCAGCGTGACGAGAAACAGTGGCACCACCAGCCAGGGATTGCCGGTAGGGTGGTAAAAGTCGGTAAACAAGAGCAAAGGGAGATGCCAGGCTCCGTGCATGAGGCCCGCGAGAAGCAAGGCCGGGACCGCGCCGAGGGACATGAGGCGCGGCAGAAGGTAGCCGCGCCAACCCACCTCCTCGCAGAGGGCGAGCAGGGTGACCACGACTATCTCGATCGCGTAATTCGCAAGGAGGTCGGGCAGCGAGGCCACGGGCAACATCAGGAGAGTGGTGAGACCGAGGGCGGCGAGGAGCAGGATGCTCGCGCCATGTATCGCGAGGGGGAGGCCGGCGGCGAGGGGCCACGCGCGAAAGCCGAAACGTTGCAGCCCGAGGCCTGCGAGGTCCGCCCGGCGATTGCGCGAAAGACAAATCATTACCGCTATGGCAATTGCTGGGGTGAGCATGGTCAAAATGGGACTTGCCTCGCCTATGACTGGCACAGCCAGCACCACGAGCGCCGCCAGCGCCAAGGCAAGGATGTAGAAGAGAGTGGCTTCTCGAAAGTCGCTTCGGGTCATGGGGCTTGTCCTTTTAGGTTCTGCCACCAGGCGAACACCCGGTCACCGGTCAGCGGCCTGAACTGTCACGCGGAGGTTCAGCACGGATGCGAGCTACGGCTTTCGCATGCAAGTGTCGTCACCCATTGGTATGACGTTCATTCTGACGTTCGGAGTGATGCCCATTTTTGAAAGCGCAGTCGGTTTTGGCGTTTCTCAGGAGCAGAACGATCAGCCCGAAATTCCAGTTGTTCCTGGCCTCGGTCAGTTCAAGAAGACGGTCATTTTTCCCTTCATCCGCGCGTGGTTGTGCAGATACCCTGTGTCCACCAGTTCGGTGGCCCATGCGTCGAAACACGCTAACCCGGTCTGACCACGCATCGCACGGTCTACATCGCGGCGCAGGCGGCGGACGCGGTCAAGGGCGGCGAGGTCGGCGTCCAGCCCGGTGCGATAGCTGGTCCAGACCTGCGGGCGGCGTTCCAGCCAGCCTTTGAAATAGCCGCGCCAGATCACTTCCTGAACGAACTTCTCGGCCTCCTCGGGCCCGTGGGCAGCAAGTGCTGTGGCAACCAGTTGCTGTTCCGTCACCAGCCTGCGCCGGACATAGGGCGACAGGACCGAAACCGCCTTGTGCGCGCCGGGACCGTGATCGGTGTTGCGCCCGTTGGCATAGCGCCGCCCCATGCGCAGCGTGAAGGCCGCCATGATGTTCTCACCCTCGGTGCGGGGTGCGATCCAGTCTGTCATCGGGTCCATCGTCGGATTGTCAATCCGAGAGGTGATGCGCACCGCCCAGACTTCAACGTTGCGTGGGCGTGTCGCGGCAATAGGCCTCGACCATGGGGCGCAAGGCGACCCGCGCCCGCAGTTTGGCGGCCATCAGGTACATGCCGCCGATCTTGCGGTGCAAAAACAGCGTGGCAGCGGGGGGCACATGGGCAAGCTCGCGGTCGTTGCCGATCGCAAGGCCCATGTCACGCAGGCCTTCCAGAAGTCGACTGGTGCCGAAATCGAACGGGGCGTCTTGCCGCAGCGGGCCCATCGCCGCGTCGAACATGGATTGGACCAGATCGCGGTGGTGCGGCGCTGTGGTGGGGCCGAAATAGCCGATGCGCAGCATGGCGTCGCGCGTGGCCTCTGCCCCACCCTCCAGCGCCACCCGCGCAAGGGCGCGGAAATCAGCCGCCAATTCCGGGGCAATGGGCTGCACCGCGCCGAAATCTAACAGCACGATCCGGCCGGTTTTGGGATCATATCGATAATTGGCAAGGTTGGGGTCAGTCTGCATCGCGCCGAACACGAACAATTCGCGCAGGACAAGGTCGATCAGGGCCGTGGCAACCCGGTCACGCACCGCCTGGGGGGCGTCGACCAGACTGTCCAGCGGCGCGCTTTCCACATAGCTCATCGCTAGAACCTGCGGTGTGCAAAGGTCCGCGTGCAGGGCGGGCAGCACGAACACCTCGGACCCAGCCAGCAGCGCGCCGAAACGGGCCAGATGCTGCGCTTCGGCGCGGTAGTCGGCCTCGGCGTGCAACTGGCGCTTGGCCTCGGCCAAGAGGGGGGCGATGTCCATGCCGCGTGGCACCAGCCCCGGCAGGCGCAAAAGCGTGGCGACATTGTCCACATCGCTGTCGATGCTGGCCCGCACGCCGGGATATTGCACCTTGATCGCAAGGTCATGGCCATCGCGCGTCACGGCCCGGTGCACCTGCCCGATCGAGGCCGCCGCAAAGGGGCGCACGTCAAAGCGGGCAAAGCGGCTGTACCAGCCCGGCCCCCATTCGGCATTCAGCACGGTTTGCAGCTGTCTGGGCGGCATGTGTCGGGCATCATCCCGCATCCGCCCAAGGATCGCCGTCAACTCACCTGGCAGCACCAGCCCGGTATCCATCGACAGCATCTGCCCCAGTTTTAACGCCGCGCCGCGCAGATGTGACAGCCCGTCCGTCAGCCGCAAGGTGTTGGCCGGTGTCAGCAACAGTTGCGCCAGATCGGGCCGCTTGCCACCCGCCAGCGCCCGCAGGCCCCCCGCAGCCACGTTCCCCGCTATGCCCGACGCCATACCTCCAAAACGCAAAAGCCTCGCCGCTCGGCCCGTAGGCACTGGTGTGCCGCTGTTGTCGTCGTCGTCCGGCAAGGGCTTCTCCGGCATCAGCTGGCAGGGCGGGCGGGCTGCTTGCGCAAACGGCGCAGGTGCCAGCGGTAAATGACCGGGGCCAGCAAAAAATCATAGGTCAGCGAGGCGATTTGCTTGATCCCCGGTAAGCCAACGACCCGCGCCAGCCATTGATACCTTGGCATCTGCGCCCAACGGACCACACACGCCGGTATGCCCGATGTCAGCGTGCCGTCGTGCAGCACATAAAGCCGCCGTGCCGCTGTATCGGCATCCAGCCCCCATGGGTTCCGCGCATCCGTGTTCAGATCATCAAACCGGATCGGCAGGCTGTTGTTTCCCGCATACCGTGCGTAATGCCCAATCTCAAAGTTACAGACGGGGCAATTGGCATTGTAAAGAACAGAGGTTTTGGGGCGGCTTTCCATGATCGGGCAGGTAGGTCTGCCTAGCGTGAAGTCCAACCGTGTCCAATCGACAAGATCCACCCCATATGCCACCAGACGCCCCGCATGTGCGCCGTGCGGACAGCCCCGCGCACAGGACAGAAATCTGCGGAAAATTCGCGTTCGCTGATCTGCGGCCAGTCGGGATTGGGCTTAACCGTCTGCCCGCCAGAACCGCTCTGGCGCGAGACCGGCGATGGCCACGTCACGACTTTGGTGGCTACCGATGCGGGGCTGCTGGTCATCGGGATCGAACCCGTCTCAGTCAAGACAGCGGTGGCGATTCGCAATCACGCGACTGAAGCGACAGCACCCAAGCCGCCGACCCCGCGCGCCGGGACCAAGCAGGTGATCCTGATCATGCGGCTTAGGGCTCCCGAAGGTGCCAACATGGAAACGATCATTGAAACTACCGGTTGGCAGGCCCGCACCGTGCGTGCAGCCATTTCGGGGGCGCTCATCAAGAAGCTGGGGATGGTCGTGACCTCGGCGAAGGAAGAGGGCAGAGGGCGGGTGTATCGGATCGGATCCAACTAGAATCGGCCCGAAAACAGCGATGAATAATTGATGAGGATAGGGCCCACGTGAGAGCTACCCCGTCGTCTATTCTGCTTGCGCAATCGCAACACCCTGCTCCGTCACCAAGCTTAACGCTTCAATATTGAACTCGCGGCTGAACTTCCGTCTTGTCATATCCATTTTCCAGTTCCTTGGTCACGATCTTATCTTCGTGTCCATGAAACCGGCAGCAGGCCATTGTCAGTTTAAGTCGATCTGGTAGGGTTCCAAGAAAGAATTTCGGCTGTCTTCGTGTGTGGCTGCTTGGTGGCAACCAAGCTAACAAGGGATGTCGAACAGGCCAAGATCCGTGCAGAAGGCGACCAGCGAATTCTTTTAATCTGACACGGCCGTTGGAGGACTTGACGAACGCAACCGTGACGAATGCCTGACGGCCTCCAGCCGGTTTGGCACCCAGAGATCTGTGCGGAGTCGGTCAAGACGTTCCGACCCATTACACATTCTGCGAAAGCGCAGCGGAGAGCAATCTTGCAAGAGCCAAACCTGACGCTTTTTATCATTCGGACGGCAGGGGCTGCCGCGCTTTTGATCTGGTCGGTTCGTCTGGTGCGCACCGGGGTGGAACGCGCCTTTATCCTGCAGTTGCGTCTCTGGCTTCGTCGGTCCGCGCGCAGCCGTGTTCTGGCCGCCGCGACGGGGCTGGCCTCGGCGATGCTGCTTCAAAGTTCGACGGCGGTCGCGATCCTCGTGACCGGGTTTGTCTCGGGCGGCACTGTCGCGGCGGTGGTCGGGCTGGCGATCCTGCTGGGCGCGGATCTGGGGTCGGCACTGGTGGCCAAGGTGCTGCTGGTGCGACTGGAGGTGCTTGAACCTCTGCTGCTTCTGGTCGGGGTGGGCCTTTTTATGCGAAGTCGGCAACAGCGGCTGCGTCAGACGGGGCGCATCCTTATCGGGTTGGCCCTGATCTTTTTGTCGCTCGACATGATCCGGAACGCCACAGCGCCGCTGGTGGACAGCGCCGGGGCCGCGACGGTGATGCAGTATCTGGGCCGCGATGTGATGACTGCCTTTCTGATCGGCGCGTTTTTTGCCTGGGTCGTCCATTCCAGCGTCGCGGCGGTGCTGTTGTTCGTGACGCTGGTGGCACAGGGACTGTTGCCGCAGTCGGCGGCGGTGGCGATGGTGCTGGGGGCCAATCTGGGCGGCACGATGATCGCCTATCTTCTTACCTATTCCGCCCCTGTCGAGGCGCGGCGGATGATCGTGTCGAACCTCGTCATCCGCGGCGGCGGCGCCGGTCTGGCGCTGATGAGCCTGACGCTGGCAAATCCTTCGCTGACCTGGCTTGGCGCGACCGACGCGCAGGTGGTCATCAACCTGCATGTGTTCTTCAACATGGTGGTTGCCTTGGTCGCATTGCCTGTACTCGGGACCGTCATGCGACTGGCCGAGACCCTGATGGTGAAGCGGACCGAACTTGCGGACTCTGCCGGATTGATGAGTGCCCTTGATTCGTCAGCACTAAAGTCACCTGATCGGGCACTTTCTTGTGCCGCCCGCGAGATCATGCGCATCGGCGAAACAACCGAATTCATGTTACGATCGGCAGAAACGCTCTATCAGAAATGGAATGAGGATACCGCGGCATTGATTGTTGCGCGATTCCAGGCGGTGCAGACCATGCACTTCGAATTGAAGCTCTACCTTGCCTCGCTGAACCGCAGGGAGCTTGAGAGTGGCGCCGCGAGCCGGTCGCTGCATCTTTCCACATTAGCCGTCAATCTGGAGAGCGCGGCGGACATGGTCGCGCGCAACATGATCGATCTGGCCAGACGACTGGACGCCGAGGGTCTTGCGTTTTCCGAGCAGGGCAAGGCCGAGATCGGAGATTTTTACGACCGTGTCCTGGCGAATACACAACTCGCGCTGAACGTGATGATGACACAAAATCCGGCAGAAGCGCGCGAACTTGTAGCCCAAAAGGAAGCTGTGCGAACGATCGAGCAGAACTTGCAGGGTCAGCATCTGGAGCGATTGCGCGAGGGGCGGGCGGAGAGTATTGAGACGAGCAACATCCACCAGGAAATGCTGCGCGCCCTGAAGCACGTCAACACCGCCTTTTCGATGGTGGCGCACCCAATCCTTTTGGAAACCGGCGATTTGTTGCAAAGCCGATTGGCAGAGAGAGGGTAAATCTTCCGTCGACTTGGGAACGGCACCATCTCCACGGCTGTAGGCGTTGTCGTCCATCTTTGCACATCCGTCCCCGTTCGAAATTTGACGACCATTCTCGAATTCAGCTATCCAACCGAAATATTCGCTTTCGCTTTTGGCCCTATCCCCGCATCACGGCTACGGCAAAGACCTTGGCCGGCGTTTCAGGAACTATGCCGGTCCTGGGCGTGAAGCTTTGGCGATCGCGCCCCCCCCCGGCATCGTCTGCAACGTTCTTGGCCGATACCGTGGCCCAGGCCGTCGAAGGCTTTCCGATCGCCGTCGGCTCTCCGTGCGAAGCGACCGGCTATGAAATCGGGTCGATGTCTTTGGTCAAAGGCGGGCAGAACATGGACGCGGCGAAAGTGCTCTATGACTGGGTGCTGACCCCCGAAGTGCAGAACCTGATGCCAGAAGCGGGATCGTTCCAGATACCGTCGAACAAAACCGTCAATATCCCACCCGAGGCGCCGGACCTGTCGACGATCAAGTTGATTGACTACGACTTTGCCGACTATGGCTCGTCGGACCGTCGCCGCGAATTGCTGGCACGCTGGGATGCCGACGTCGGCAGCAGGGCGGCCGAGTGACTTGGCGGGGGCGCGTCAAAGCGCCCCTGGCCATGCGGCTTTTGACCTGATGACCGGCGGCATCGTCGTCATACAGAATGGCCAGATTGCACAGCAGGGTGCGCCGCGGGAATTGTTCGAAAGCCCGGCGTCCGAATTCATTGCCGATTTCATCGGCGAGGCAAATGTGATCGATTGCGAGGTGGTTTCGGTCGGCACCGACACGGTGCAGATCCGGGTCGGCGGCTTGTTACAAAACTTGTCGGCGCCCAATGCCCGGACAGGCCCCGCCAAGCTGGCCGTCAGGGCGAATGCGATCACCGTCACTGCCGCGACCGGCGCAGACCTGCCGGGACAGATCGTGTCATCAGCCTACCTTGGCGACCACGTGGAATATGAAATCGACGGGCCACTGGGCCGACTGTTTTCCATCGACACCGAGGCGGAAACGCCGCTTGCTGCCGGAACGGCTGTGGCGATCGGGTTTCGCAACCGTGGATTGGCATTGTTCCCATGAATACGCCCCAAGCCTTGATATCACGGTGCGTCTGGTACGGGCCGACGCGATTGCGCGGCAGGCCGGTGCGCTGGCTCGAACCCAGGATGAGCGCCTGGGACGGCGTGGGCGCCTATTGCCTGATCGAGGCGGCGGGGGGCCAGGTGTTACCCTTTCCGGCGGGCCCGGCGATGCTGGACCCTGCACCGGTCCTTGGCGCAAGGCCGGGTGTTTTCGACGAGATGCGCAAACTGGCGCGGCTGGACGATGCGGCGTTCTGGGTGCTGTGAGAAAGCCGACGAACCGGCAGGATGCTGCCGACGGCAGATCGGGTTTTCCGTCAGCACGCCCTTGTGTTTTGGCGCAATCATTCCGACACTGGCGACAGAGCGATGGAAATAGGCCCACGCCATTTTAAAATCGGGTTTAGAATCGGGCTGATCGACGGGGAGGTCGACGTGCCGCGTGTCATGAGCTTGTTGCCTTTGTGCGTCTAGGAAAGACCACACGCGAATGAAATCAATCTCAAGAGGAGGAACTCCATGAACAGAATCAACATCCTGGCCGCAACGGTCGCAACCCTGGCCTTGCCGGCCATCGGTGCCCAGGCGCAGACCGAGATCAGCTGGTGGCACGCCATGACCGGCGCGAATTCCGAGGTGGTCGAAAAGATCGCCAGTGATTTCAACGCCAGCCAGTCAGATTTCACGTTGATGCCTGTGTTCAAGGGCACCTATCCCGAAACCCTGAACGCCGGGATCGCAGCGTTCCGTGCAGGTCAGGCGCCTGACATCATGCAGGTTTTCGATGTCGGCACCGGTGTCATGATGGGGGCCGAAGGGGCTGTGATGCCTGTTGCCGACGTGCTGACCAATGCCGGCATGACGTTCGACAAATCCGCCTATCTGCCCGGCATCGTCGCCTATTATTCCAAGCCGGACGGCACCATGCTGTCGTTCCCCTACAACTCGTCCTCGCCGATCACCTATTACAACAAGGACATCTTTGAAGCGGCGGGACTTGATCCGAACACCCCCCCGACGACATGGGATGAAGTCTGGTCGATGGCGCGCACGATCAAGGAATCGGGTGCGGCGCCCTGCGGCTATACCTCGACCTGGCTGACATGGATCCACC
>JBBRBJ010000080.1:0-9269 GCA_038205925.1 Rhodobacterales bacterium
TGATCAGCGTGTCGGCCCCGGAACCACCGAACGTTGTATCGTCCCCGGCCCCCTCGAACATGATGTCGTTCCCGGCACCGCCGAACAGGGTATCGTTGCCACCGTCGCCGAACAGCGTGTCGTCGCCTGCGTCCCCATAGATCAGGTCGTTGCCCGCGCCACCATACACCGTGTCGTCGCCTGACCCGCCGAACACCCGGTCGTTGCCACCGCCTGCAAAAACGGTGTCGTTGCCGCCATTCGCCTCGATCAGGTCGTCGTTGGCGGCGTCGCCGGGTAGAATCGCGTCGTTGCTGTCGACCCGGTCACCGTCGGGGTCGCCGGTGTAGCCGGCATCGATCAGATCAACCCCTGCGGTGCCACTGACCGTTCCATCCGACAGCGGGATGCCGATAGCGTGCAGGGCAAAGGGGCTGCTCAGTGCCGTGGGCGCAACGCCTACAAGTCTGACGCTTTCGCCGTTGGGGAATGTCAGAACCGCATTGCCCGACCCGTCGTTGCCTACCACCACATCCCAGACGTTGACCGGATTGCCGCCTGCATCCAGCAATCCGCCGACGTTCAGGGTATCGACCCCGGTCCAGGTGCCGTTGCCGGTGTTGATGGGCGCGTCAAAGTTCAGGATCGTGTCTTGCCCGCCGCCGTTGGTCATGACGACCACATCGCCGGCCCCGTCCAGGCTGGTATTGCCCAGATTGATGGTATCGTTGCCCGCGCCGCCGTTGACCGTATCGGCCCCGGAGCCCGCGTTGATGGTGTCGTTGCCCGACCCGCCGATGATACTGTCTGCACCCGCGTCCGTGGACACGTTGACGCCTTGGGTGGTCGCGGCGGCGTTGACGGTGTCAGCACCCGACCCGGTGACAATCTGTTTAATTTCGCTGAATGTCGCGGTCCCGCCTGCAGTGGCGACGGTCCCGGCCTCGTTTCCGCTGAATGTGACGGTCGCATTCTGGGTTAGCGCCGACCCGTCGATCCGGTCGCCGCCAGTTTCTCCGGTTTCGCCCCCGGCAATGGTGTCGGTGCCAAAGCCGTTGGCAAGCTGGAACGTATCGTCGCCGCCTTCGCCTGCAATGACATCGTTGCCTGCGTCGCCGCTGATAATGTCGTTGCCGTCGCCACCGAAAAGGGTGTCGTTGCCCGACCCGCCATACAGCGTGTCGTTGCCCGCGCCGCCGTAAGCCAGATCATTGCCCGCGCCGCCATAGAAGGTGTCGTTTCCGGCCCCGGCATAGACGGTTTCGTTGCCGGTTCCGCCCGTAATCGTGTCCGACCCGGACCCGGTGCGGATGATTTCGATCTCGCTGAAGGTCGCGGTATTGGCCCCGTCCGTCAGCGTCCCTGTCTCGGGGCCGGTCATGTTGACGGTGGTGCCTGCCGTCATGCTGGACGCGTCGAGCGTATCGCCCAGCGTCTCGGCGGTTTCCCCGCCCGCGATTGTGTCGTTGCCGAACCCGTTTCCAAGCACAAAGGTATCGTCGCCGCCCTCGCCGGACATCACATCGTTGCCGGCACCGCCTTCGATCAGATCGCTGCCGTCGCCGCCTGAAACCAGATCGTTGCCCGCCCCGGCGCGTAGGGTGTCGTTGCCAGTGCCGCCATACAGGCTGTCAGCGCCACTGCCTCCGGCGATGGAATCATTGCCCGCGCCGCCGAACAATGTCTGAGAAAGGATGGATGCCCCGGCATCTATCGTGTCGTCATAGTTGGTGGCATCAATCCGTTCGATCTGGGTAAATGTGCCTGCCGCGCCGACACCAACATAGGCATAAGTGCCCGCCTCGGACCCGGTAAAGGTGACGTTGACGCCTTGGGTGGACGGAACGTTACCAAGGTAAACCGTGTCGTTGTCGACCCCGCCTTCACCGCCAAAGATGATGTCGCCGTTGTGATCTTCGGTGATAAGGAACGCGTCCTGCCCGTCGCCGCCATAAAGCGTGTCATCGCCATTTTGACCCGACAGCGTGTCGTCGCCCGCATCGCCAAAAACGGTATCGTTGCCACTGCCGCCGACGATGGAATCATTGCCGTTGCCGCCATACATCGTGTCGTTGCCGCTGTCGTCGATCGACCAGCCGCCGATGATGTCGTTGCCGTCACCGCCGTAGATCAGGTCATCGCCACCGCCACCCGATAGGGTATCGTTGCCGGCATCGCCGTTCAGCAGGTCGTTACCCGCGCCGCCCTCTAGCAAGTCGTTGCCGTCGCCGCCATTCAGCACATCGTTGCCCGCGCCGCCATAAAGGCTGTCGTCGCCGCTGCCCCCAGCCAAAGTGTCATTGCCGGCATCGCCATAGAGGGTGTCGCTTTCGCTGCCGCCGTCGATCGCGTCGTCGCCCGCGCCACCATAGATGACATCGACCCCCGCACCGCCCTGAATGCTGTCGTTGCCGGTGCCGCCATAGATGCTGTCGTTGCCGATACCGCCGGTGATGGTGTCATTGCCGCCGCCGCCATAAATGGTGTCGTCGCCGATGCCGCCGTCGATGCTGTCGTTGCCGTCGGCGGGTGCCAGCGTCGTGAAATAGACGTCTGTGATGTAAAGCAGTTGTGCGGTAGTCCCGCCGTTGTTGTAGTCGATTTCGATATAGTGGACTGGTCCTGCGATGGTGACGAGAACCGACCCATTGGCACTGTTCGCCGTATCGCCGCCCGGTCCGGCGGTGATGGTATTGCCAGATGCGGTGTCGTTGCCCGTAGGCGTAATCGTCACATTGACGAGATTGCCGTTCGCATCGTAGGCGCGGATCGTAATGACATCTGACCAACCGCCCGCGTCAACATCGTTCAGGCGGAACTGCACGTTGGACACGTTGTCCTGCAGCCCACTTCCAGCCTCGGCGTCAAAACTGAACGATACAGTCAGCGCGTTCGCCCCGCCGTTACCATTCAGCAGCAGGCCCGAGGTCGCCGACATCGGATCGCCCGATGCAACGTACTGCGCGTTGGTGCTGACTGTCGTGCCGCTGGCCGCGCCGTCGTTGTTGAACGCGAACGTCACGTTCATGCCACCGGTATCTTGGGTAAAGCCGCCAGTCAGGTTTGTGCCGTTGCCGCCCTGCGTCGTCCAGCGAAAACTTTCGGTGGCGGTCGCGGGGACGATTTGGTCGTCGCCATAGATGGTGTCGTTGCCATCGCCGCCGAACAGGGTGTCGTTGTTGCCGCCACCCCGGATGACATCATTGCCGTCGCCGCCATAAACAATGTCGTTGCCTGCCCCGGCGTTGATAGTGTCGTTTCCGGTGCCAGTCTGACTTGTCGATGCGCCGCCATAGATGACGTTTTCATGGCCGTTGCCGTTGATCGCGGTATTGTTGGCGTTAGTACCAAATACGTTGGCGGCATAGGTCGGGGCTGTCGTTGCCGCCGCACTGGAGACTGTCCCGACGTTGGTCGCGGTGGGCACGAAGTAAACGCTGCCGTCCGTGCCCTGCCAGAATGTGCCGTTGGCGACCTGATTGGTGACCGTGCCGCCGCCCGATGTCGTGCCAGACCAGGTCCATGTCCCAGAGCCAAGGTTGGTGGCCGTGTTGAACGTCAGCCGGTTGCCGACGATCGCATCACCGCCGTTAAGCTGGCCATTGCCCAACGTAACCAAGAAACCCTGAGCCATACACTACCATGCCCTGTCCGGTTGTTGCACCGGCCCTGATTGTTGTGGTGCGGCGAAACGCACATGCCGTACCTTTTGCTCAGATCCATGCGTAGGCTGGCGGCGTGGCCCGGTTATGGGCGCGCCGCGGCGAATTCGCGTTTTAGTCGTGTTGAATTGTGGCATGCCAAGCATCGGTTGATCTTGTTTCATTACATTGGGCCACGATCGCGCCACAATCCCACGTGGTCGCCGAAAACCGACGCCCCGGCACCGCCTTGTGAAACAATCTTGCGCCCTATACCAATGGTCCAGCGCGACGCGGCAAAAGGGGACGACGAGTGAAAATAGGCACGCCAAAAGAAATCCATCCCGGCGAAAATCGTGTCGCCATGACCCCGGCGTCAGCCCGTGACCTGCAGAAGCTGGGCTATGATTGCGTGATCGAAACTGGCGCGGGCAAGGCGGCAGGGTTCGATGACGCGCTATATAAAGAGGCCGGTGTTGAGGTGGTCAAGACCGCCGCCGCCCTGTGGAAAGCAGTCGACATCGTCGCCAAAGTCCGCCCGCCGACCGAGGCCGAAGTCAAGCGGATGACCGACGGCCAGACTCTGATTTCGTTCTTTAATCCTGGCTCCAACGACAAACTGTTGACGCTTGCCGCTGAAAAAGGGGCCACCGTCATCGCGATGGAAATGGTCCCGCGGATTTCGCGTGCCCAAAAGATGGATGCCCTGTCGTCGATGGCCAATATCGCCGGGTATCGCGCCGTGATCGAGGCGGGCAACAACTTTGGCCGCTTTTTCACCGGCCAGATCACCGCCGCAGGCAAAGTACCCCCCGCCAAGGTGCTGGTTGTCGGCGCAGGGGTCGCGGGCCTGGCGGCCATCGGCACGGCAACGTCGCTGGGCGCGATCACCTATGCTTTCGACGTCCGCCCCGAGGTCGCCGAGCAGGTGGAATCGATGGGCGCGCAATTCGTCTATCTGGACTTCAAAGAGGCGCAGGCGGACGGCGCGGCAACCGGTGGCTACGCCGCCCCCTCATCGCCCGAATTCCGCGAGGCCCAACTGGCCAAATTCCGCGAACTTGCCCCCGATATCGACATCGTCATCACCACCGCCCTGATCCCCAACCGCGACGCGCCCGAATTGTGGACCGCCGATATGGTTGCCGCGATGAAGCCCGGATCGGTGATCGTTGACCTCGCCGCAGAGAAGGGCGGTAACTGCAAGCTAACCGTGATGGACGAAAAGATCGTGACGGATAATGGGGTTACGATCATCGGCTACACCGATTTCCCGTCGCGCATGGCGGCGCAGGCATCGACGCTTTACGCGACCAACATCCGCCACATGATGACCGATCTGACACCTGCCAAAGACGGTCAGGTCGTTCAGAACATGGAAGATGACGTGATCCGCGGCGCAACCGTCACCTATGCCAAAGCGGTGACTTATCCGCCACCGCCGCCCAAGGTGCAGGCGATCGCCGCCATCAAACGCGCCCCCGTCAAAGAATTGACGGCGGCTGAAAAGCGCGTGCACGAGGTCGCGGCGTTCAAAACCCAGACCCGCAATCAGGTGGTGATGCTTGTGGCCGGTGCCGCCATCCTGCTGGGGATCGGGCTGGTCGCACCGGCGTCGTTCATGCAGCATTTCATCGTGTTCGTGTTGTCGGTCTTTATCGGCTTTCAGGTGATCTGGAACGTCAGCCACGCGCTGCATACGCCCCTGATGGCGATCACGAATGCGATCTCGTCGATCATCGTTCTGGGTGCGCTGATGCAGATCGGATCGGGATCGTTCCTTGTCATCGTGCTGGCCGCATTGGCCGTGTTCATGACCGGGATCAATATTTTCGGCGGTTTCCTTGTGACACGGCGCATGCTCGCCATGTTCCAGAAGTCGTAAGGGAGCAGACGGATGGATTTTGGTTTTACAACAGCGGCGTATGTCGTCGCAGCGGTCCTTTTCATCCTGTCGCTGGGTGGGCTGTCAGGGCAGGAAAGCGCCAAGCGGGCGGTTTGGTATGGCATTGCCGGCATGGCGTTGGCGGTGGTGGCGACACTGATCGGGCCGGGGGCTGGGTTGTGGCTGCTGTCGCTGATCCTGATCGCGGGTGGCGGTGTGATTGGTTATATGCTGGCGACGCGCGTGCAGATGACTCAGATGCCCGAATTGGTCGCGGCGATGCACAGTCTGGTCGGTCTGGCGGCGGTCGTGGTCGGCCTGATCGCGCATATCGAAATCGGGCGGGTCACTGACCTGATGTCGGTCGGCTTTGACGGGTCTGAATTCGGCACGTTCGGGACGCTGATCGCGCACAAGACACCCGTCGAATTGAACATCCTGCGCGTCGAACTGTTTCTTGGCGTCTTTATCGGCGCGATCACCTTTACCGGGTCGGTCATCGCCTATGGCAAACTTGCGGGTCGCGTTGACAGCAAGGCGACCAAATTGCCCGGCGGGCATATGCTGAACGCGGGCGCGGCGGCGTTGTCCGTCATCTGCCTGATCTGGTATTTCAACACGGGCGGCTTTTTGCCGCTGTTCCTGATGACGCTGGCGGCGCTGTTCATCGGCTACCATCTGATCATGGGCATTGGCGGTGCAGACATGCCTGTGGTCGTGTCGATGCTCAACAGCTATTCCGGCTGGGCGGCGGCGGCGATCGGGTTCAGCCTTGGCAACGATCTGCTGATCGTGGTCGGCGCGCTGGTCGGATCGTCGGGCGCGATCCTGTCCTACATCATGTGCAAGGCGATGAACCGCAGTTTCGTGTCCGTCATCCTTGGCGGTTTCGGCGGCACGACGGGGCCGCAGATGGCGGTCGAAGGCGAACAGATCGCCATTGACGCCGACGGAGTCGCGGCTGCACTGGACGAGGCCGACAGCGTCATCATCATTCCGGGTTACGGTATGGCGGTGGCCCAAGCGCAGCAATCGGTCAGCGAACTGACCAAACGGTTACGCGCCAAAGGCAAGACCGTGCGCTTTGCCATCCACCCCGTCGCGGGGCGGCTGCCCGGCCACATGAACGTTCTGCTGGCCGAGGCGCGGGTGCCCTACGACATCGTGCTGGAAATGGACGAAATCAACGCCGACTTTCCATCGACCGACGTGGTCATCGTGATCGGATCCAACGACATCGTGAACCCCGCAGCACAGGACGACCCCAACAGCCCCATCGCCGGCATGCCCGTGCTGGAGTGCTGGAAGGCCAAGCAAGTGTTCGTGTCCAAACGCGGGCAAGGAACCGGGTATTCAGGCATCGAAAACCCGCTATTTTACAAGGAAAATACCCGGATGTTCTATGGCGACGCAAAAAAGTCGCTGGACGAGTTGCTGACCAAGATCACCTGACCCGGTCCCTTCTTTGGTCCGAAAAACTCCGGGGGGAGGCCGCAAGGCCGGGGGGCAGCGGCCCCTCCTATTTCAGCGGCATCGCCAGAACCCGGCCCGTGTAGGGCGCGGCGGACGTGTCATCGACGGCCATAACGTAAATCGTCTTGCCGTCCGCCGAAAAGGTAAAATTCGGGGCGGCGGCGGTCGGCACGTCGATAGCGCGAACGAATTCGCCCTCGGGCGTCGCCACAACGATACGCCCCGACGAATATTGCCCGATCCAAAGATTGCCGTCCGGCCCGAACTTGATCCCGTCGGGATAGGCCCCGACACCGGACTTGGGGTCGGTCATGAAAACCCGCAGCGCCAAACGCCGGTCCGATAATTCGCCGTCGGCGTCGATGGCAAAGGAGATGACCCGGCCTGCCTCGCTTTCATTCACGAAAAGCCGCCCTCCCTCGGGCGACTGCGCCACGCCATTGGCATAGTGCAGATCGTTCGCAACCATGCGCAAGGCGCCGTCCGGGGCAAGGTGATACACCTTGCCGACGATCGGTCCGGACTCCCAAGGCCCCGATGCGGTCATCCAGACGCCACCCGCGCTGTCGGGCGAAAAGTCGTTCGGACCCAGCAGCGGTTCCCCCTCATTATCTGTCGAATAGGTGGCGATATCCGCGCCGCTGCGCGAGATTCGCGCCACGGTTGCGTTGTCATAACAGGTGACGACCAGATCGTCGCCAAGAGGTGCAACAGCCGATGGCCCACAGCCATCCTTTTCCCAGAGAACGGACAGGGCCGTGCCATCCCATGCCGACACCCGGTTGCTACCATATTCGGCGAACAAGAGTGTGTCGCCCAGCATATACGGTCCTTCGGGAAATCCCACTTGCGCGGCAATCACCGTCATCGGTGACGTCTGCGCCTGCGCAAGCAGCGGCAGCAACCCCAGCATCGCACCGATCAGTATGGTTGTATTCATCGACTCATCCCCTTGAGCATTGAAAGTGTTTCATAAAATCCAAGCTGGAGACGCAAACGGCAGACTCCCGGTTCCGCGATCATAATGCCTTTCACCGAAAAATGCGCCAGCTTTGAAAAAACCCTTGATCTGCACCCCCACATGCCCCATTTCACCGATCTAAAGACGCCAACGCACGCGCCTCTGGCAACGAGCAGCTATCGTAGCGACGGTAACGTCTCCCTTGGAACTGAGCGGTCTCGCGCGGGCAGATGCCCCGTTACGGCCGGGTCTACTGGAGATGACCATGACCCTATTGAATACAGGCGCCTTGGCGCATGATCCTGCCATGACAACCGACCGCCTTGCCGCCTACCTTGCCAGCCGCGATTTTGACAAGCCGACGCTGGTGCTGGACGTGGACCGGGTGGAAACCCAGTATCACGCGCTCAAGGCAGGTCTGGGCCACGCTGACATCCACTATGCGGTCAAAGCCAACCCGGCGGTCGAGATCATCGACCGTCTGGTCAAGCTCGGCTCGCATTTTGACGCCGCATCCCGAGCTGAAATCGCGATCTGCCTCGATGCGGGGGCGAAACCGGCGCATGTGTCGTTCGGCAATACGATCAAGCGGGTGACCGACATCGCTTGGGCCCATGCCAAGGGGATAACCCTGTTCGCCGCCGACGCCGACGAGGAACTGGAAAAGATCGCCGCCCATGCCCCCGGTGCATCGGTCTATATCAGACTGATCGTCGAAATCAGCCAGGCCGACTGGCCACTCACCCGTAAATTTGGCTGCGATGGCGACACTGCCGTGCGCCTGCTGAGTTATGCCAAGGAACTGGGTCTGAACCCGGTGGGGTTTTCGTTCCATGTCGGCAGCCAGACCCGGCGCGCCGAAATGTGGGGTCCCGCACTCGACGCGTTGGCGGGCATTTGGCACGCGGCACGCGATGCGGGCCACGACCTGACCCTGCTCAACATCGGCGGTGGTTTCCCTGCGTTCTATGGCGAGGCGATCGAGGCTCCGACCGACTACGCCCGCGCCGTAATCGCGCAGGTCACTGACCGTTTCGGCGATGTTAAAACCATCATGGCCGAACCCGGCCGTGGCATGGTTGCCGAGGCAGGCGTGATCGTCTGCGAAGTGATGCTGGTGTCGCGAAAATCCGACCGCGACCTGCACCGCTGGTTATATCTTTCGATCGGCCGTTTCAGCGGCTTGGCCGAAACCGAAGGCGAGGCGATCCGCTATCAGTTCGAAACCGCCCGCGACGCTGACCCGATGGGCCCGTGCATCGTGGCCGGGCCGTCGTGTGACAGCGCCGATGTGCTGTATGAAAAGCGGCTGATGAACTTTCCGCTGACG
>JBBRBJ010000081.1:0-9171 GCA_038205925.1 Rhodobacterales bacterium
GGCAGGTATTTCCAACTCTGACCGTTCGGGAAAACCTGATCGCGACCGCAGCAAACCGGTTGGGGGCGCCGTCGCCGTGGACCTTGCGGGGCATCTATGACCTTTTCCCGGCCCTTGGCGAACGGGCCGGGCAGATGGCAAGCACGCTTTCGGGGGGCGAGCAGCAAATGCTGGCCGTGGGTAGGGCACTGATGACCAACCCGCGATTGCTGATTCTGGATGAGGCAACCGAGGGGCTGGCCCCGGTCATCCGTGCCGAAATCTGGCATGTGGTGGAAAAACTGAAAGCCGAAGGCCAGTCGATCCTGCTGATCGACAAGACCTTTTCGGTGCTGAAACGCCTTGCCGACCGGCATTTCATTCTGGAAAAAGGCCGCACCGTCTGGGCTGGCAATAGCAACGACCTGACGCGCGATCATGCGCAGGTTCAATCCTACATCGGGGTCTGACAGATGGCAGACCTCCGACTTGTTCTGGTGGGGTGGGGTGCGATCGGTGCACGGGTGGCCGCCCTTTTGTCCGAGCGGGATGCACCCGTCAGACTGGTTGCAGTGGGGCTGCGCGATGCGACCGCGCCCAGACCCGGACTTGACGCCACGACACCCATCCTGACCCATTCTGACGCATTAGCGGCAATGCGTCCGGGTCTGGTTGTCGAAGCAGCGGGTCGGGCGGCGGTTTTGCCGTGGGGTATGGCCGCCCTTGCCGCAGGAGCCGACTACTGCCCGGCATCGACCTCGGCCTTCGCCGACGAGGGTGCCTTGGACGGGCTTCTGGCGCTGGCCCGCGCGCAGGGCCGTCAGGTTCTGATCCCGCCCGGGGCACTTGGGGGGATTGATGCGCTGGCCGCAGCATCGCGCCTGCCGCTTGCCACGGTGACGCACGAGATTTCCAAACCTCCACTTGCGTGGCAATCGACGCCTGCGGAAACGCTGTGTGATCTTGCCAGCCTTCAGGCGCCGTTTTGCTTTTTCGAGGGCAGCGCGGCGCAGGCCGCCCGCGACTTTCCGCAAAATGCCAATGTAGCGGCCATCACCGCTCTGGCAGGTATTGGCCTTGCGCGCACGAAGATACGCCTGATCGCCGACCCTACCTTGACGTTGAACCGCCACCACATCATCGCCGAGGGTGATTTTGGCCGCATGGAAATCACGCTCGACAATCGGCCGCTGGCAGGCAACCCCAAATCGTCGGAACTGACGGCGCTTTCCTTGGTGCGGATCATCGAAAACCGCGCCGCAACACTGGTGATATGATGCTGCAAGACGAGGCGGATTGGCCTGCGAGCCGTTTGGATAGTGATTATTCGGCCAAAAACACCGTAAGCGTGGAAGAGTTCGCCCGCGTGACCGACCTCTATCGCAGCCAGTCGGCAGCGGCAGGCAATCTGGCGCACGGGAAAACCGGTCTGGTGTTTGATCCGGCAACGGGGTTGCAACTGGACCTGTACGGCACGGCGCCCGGACAGGCGCGGGCGTGTGTGATCTTTATCCACGGGGGCTATTGGCGCTCGCTTGGGCGCGGGGACAGCGCCTTCATGGCCCCGATGCTGGCCGCGCACGGTATTGCGACGGCGGTGCCGGATTACCGTCTTGCCCCGGACGCATCAATGGATGACATCGTGCACGATTGCCGCAGTGCGCTGGCCTACCTTTGGCACAATGCGGGCGCGCTGGGGGTGGATCGCGACAGGATCGTGGTCACCGGATCGTCTGCCGGGGGGCATCTTGCGGCTGCATTGGCGGGCCCCGGCTGGCAGGCCGGCCACGGTTTGCCCGACCAACCGATAGCCGCGTGCATGCCGATCTCGGGCCTGTTCGAGCTTGCACCGCTTGCGGCCTCGCAGGTGCAGGGCTGGATGAAGTTCATCCCCGGTCAGGTTGCCGATCACAGTCCGCTGCGGCATCCGCCACAGAATTGCCGGGGCATCGTGGCGCTGGCCAAGGCCGAGGCCGCCGGCTTTCTGCGCCAGTCCGAGGCCTATTCCAAAGCCACCGGATGGCCCCTGCTGCTGATCCCCGACCGTCACCATTTCGATGTCATCCTCGATCTGACCGATCCGGAAACCGCGCTGTCAAAGGCGCTTTTGTCGCTGGTGCGCGAACCATGACGCGGCAGGTCTCTTGCGTTCCTTCGGCAGCAAGCGCAGTTTTTTCAAGAACAGACACAGGAGACCAGCATGTCAAAGGTCCATGAAAACCACCGCGAAGATGTGGCAGGCCGCGCCAATGTCGAAGATACGCCCGAACTGCTGGCCTATTACGAGGAATTGAGCCGGTTTGAGGCAGGGGCCCTGTGGACCGTGGCCAACAAGATCGAGCCGTGGCAGCCGCAGTCGCAATCGGTTCCGGTGGTCTGGCGCTACAACGATCTTCGGTCGCACGTCCTGCGCTCGGTCCAGCTTGTGACGCCGGAAAAGGCGGGGCGCCGGGTGATCTATCTGAACAACCCCGGCCGGTCGGACGTGGCCGCCGCCGTGGGCTGGCTTTATGCCGGTTTGCAGGTGATGAACCCCGGCGAAGTCGCCAGTGCGCATCGCCATTCGGCCAGTGCGGTGCGCTTCATCATGGAGGGGGCAGGGGCCTACACTGTGGTTGACGGACACAAGATGACGCTCGGCGCCAATGACTTTGTGCTGACGCCGAATGGCACATGGCACGAGCATGGGGTCGAAGCCTCGGGCACCCCGTGCATCTGGCAGGACGGTCTGGACATTCCCTTTGTCAACGCGATGGAGGCGAATTTCTACGAGGTGCACCCGGATCTGAGTCAGACCGTAGGCTATGCCGTTGACGACATGACGAAAACCTGGGGCAATGCCGGCCTGACGCCGGGGGGTGGGGCCTGGACCAAGGGCTACAGCCCGATGTTCAAATACGAATGGGCGCCCACCTATGAGGCGCTGACGAAATATGCCACCTGCACAGATGGCGCGCCTTTTGATGGGGTGTTGATGGAATATGTCAATCCGGTTACCAACGGCCCGGTGATGAAAACCATCGGGGCGTCGATGCAGATGCTGCGCCCCGGCGAACATACAAAGGCCCATCGCCATACCGGCAGCTATCTTTATCACTGCGCCAAGGGCTCGGGTCATTCCATCATCAACGGGCGGCGCTATGACTGGTCCGAGCGGGATATCTTCTGCGTGCCGTCCTGGGCCTGGCATGAGCATGTGAACGGATCTGCGACCGGGGATGCGGTTCTGTTCTGCCTGTCCGATCTTCCGGTCATGCGTGCTTTGGGCCTTTACCGCGAAGAGGCATTTGGCGACAATTCCGGCTACCAGCCTGTCACTTAAGGAAACTTCATGAAACTTGTAA
Source organism: Rhodobacterales bacterium (assembly GCA_038205925.1). GTDB lineage: Bacteria > Pseudomonadota > Alphaproteobacteria > Rhodobacterales > Rhodobacteraceae > Pseudotabrizicola. Next base: position 3,324 of record JBBRBJ010000081.1, read on the forward strand.
CCTATCGCGCCTCGACCGAGGATGCAGCCCGTCTGGGTGTGATCGCTGGCGATCTGGTGGTAGATGCTGCCGATCTGGGCGAAACGTTTGGCATCGACATCCCCTCGACCATGCTGGGTCTGATCGACTTGGGCCAGAGCGGTCTGGCCACACTTGCGGATCTGATCATCCAGGCAGGCGATACGCCCCCCATCGGCACCTCGACCGCCATGGTGAATGTGACCCTGCTTGCCCCTATCCCGCGCCTGCGCAAGAACATCTTCGGCATCGGCCTGAACTACCTTGACCATGTCGCTGAAAGCGCCGCCGCGCTTGATACCGATGCGGCCCTGCCCAAGCAGCCGGTAATCTTTTCCAAGCCGCCCACGGCGGTCATCGGCCCGAACGCGCCGATTGAACACAACAAGGCACTGACCCGGCAACTGGATTGGGAGGTCGAGTTGGCCGTGATCATCGGCACCACCGCCCGCCGCGTGCACCGCAAAGACGCGCTGAAACATGTGTTTGGCTATTCAGTGATGATCGACGTCTCTGCCCGCGATTGCCGCAGGTCGGGGCAATGGATCTTTTCCAAGGGGCAAGACACCTTTGCCCCGTTCGGCCCGTGTATCGTGACAGCGGACGAGATCCCCGATCCGCACACGCTTGATCTGTGGCTCACATTGAACGGGGTGGAAAAGCAGCGCTCGAACACCTCGCACATGCTGTTCAAGGTGGATGAGCTGATTGCCGATATCAGTCAGGGCATGACTTTGGAACCCGGGGACGTGATCGCCAGTGGCACACCCGCCGGGGTTGGGGCGGGCCGGACCCCGCAAGAATGGATGTGGCCCGGCGATGTCGTCGTGGCGACCGTCGAGGGCATAGGCACCTTGCGCCATCCCATTGTGAACGCAACCCCGGAGTAGGCCCATGATCTTTACCGCCGCTGTCGTGCAGATGGCCTCAGTTCCCAGTGACCCGCTTGCCACCGCACGGTTGGCGGCGGCGCGGTTGTGCGAAGCGGCGGGGCAGGGCGCCAGACTGGTCGTCTTCCCCGAGGCGCTGATCGGAGGATATCCAAAAGGTGCCAGCTTTGGCGCGCCCATCGGGATGCGCAAACCCGAGGGCCGCGCGGCGTTCGCGCGCTATCACGCGGCGGCCATCGACCTTGACGGCCCCGAGGTGGCCTTGCTGGCCGAGGCGTGCGCCCAGACCGGCGCCTTTGCAGTGGTCGGCGTGATCGAGCGTGAGGGTGCGACCGTTTACTGCACAGCGCTGTATTTCGATGGCGAAAAAGGGCTGGTCGGCAAGCATCGCAAGCTGATGCCCACGGCCGCCGAGCGGCTGATCTGGGGCTTCGGCGACGGGTCAACCCTGCCGGTATTTGCCACCGACATGGGGGTGGTCGGCGCGGTGATCTGCTGGGAAAACTACATGCCCGCCCTTCGGATGCACATGTATCATCAGGGGGTCAGCCTGTATTGTGCGCCCACGGCGGATGACCGCGACACGTGGTTGCCCAGCATGCAGCACATTGCCATGGAGGGGCGCACGTTCGTTTTGACCGCCTGCCAGTACATCACGCGCGGGGCTTATGGGCCCGCGCATGAAAGTGCCTTGGGAGATGACCCCGCGACGGTGATGATGCGCGGCGGATCGGCCATCGTCGGGCCGTTGGGCACGGTTCTGGCCGGGCCCGATTTTTCAGGCGAGACCATCCTTTACGCCCAACTGGATACGCTGGACGTGATCAAGGCCAAGTATGATTTTGACGCTACCGGCCATTACGCCCGCCCCGACGTGTTCCAGTTGACTGTGGATACCCGACCGAAACGGGCGGTCACCGAAATCTGATGCGGTGGGATCTGGATCAGGTCGACCCTCCCATCGCGTACAAGCTTCTGGCGGCCACGGTGATGCCGCGTCCCATCGCCTGGGTGGTCAGCATGGACACGTCGGGCCGGGTGAATGCGGCCCCCTATTCCTTTTTCAACGTCATGGGATCGGCCCCGCCGACCGTGGCCATCGGGATGCTTGCAGATCCCGAGCGCGGGTTCAAGGACAGTGCGCAGAACATCCTCGACACGCAGGAATTCGTGATAAATCTGGTGCCCGAGCGGCTGGCTCTTGCGATGAACGTCACGGCAGTCGATGCGCCGCGCGGTGTGGACGAGTTGGCGCTCGCCGGGCTTGCGACAACTCCTTCGGTGCATGTGGCCCCCCCCCGGATCACTGACAGCCCGGTTGCGTTTGAATGCCGGTTGCACACCAAGGTGCAGACCGGTCCCCATCAGCTTGTCGTCATCGGGCAGGTGATCGCGGTTCATATCGACGACCGGTTCATTCTTGATGCGCAGCGGGCACATATCGACACCCCGGCGCTTGATCTGGTGGCGCGGTCTTATGGTTCGGATTATGTGCGCAGCCACGATACGTTCCAATTGACGCGGCCGGTCTGGGCAGACTGGTCCAAGTCAAACGGATAGCAAGGCGTTCCGGGCACTTCGCCTTGTGCGCGCGCCCGAGGCAAAACCCTAATCCGTCATCGCCACCCAGACCGGCACATGGTCTGACGGTTTGTCGCCCGCGCGCACCGCCTTGTCGATGCCGGTATCTGTCAGGCGGTCGGCAGCCTGGGGGGACAACAGAAGGTGGTCGATGCGGATTCCATTGTTACGCTCCCACGCACCAGCCTGATAATCCCAGAAACTGTAGTGACCCGGGCCGGGGGTGCGGGCACGAAAAGCATCCGTCAGCCCCAGGTTCAGCATCCGGCGAAAGGCAGCACGGCTTTGCGGCAAGGCAAGGGCATCGTCGCGCCACGCATCCGGGCGGGCGGCATCTTCGTCTTGCGGGATCACGTTGAAGTCGCCCGCGCACACGAACGCCTCCTCGGTAGCCAGAAGGTTCCGCACCCGTGCCTCCATCCGCGCCATCCATTCCAGCTTGTAGTCATACTTCGGCCCGGGCGTCGGGTTGCCGTTCGGCAGATACAGCCCGCAGACGCGCACCGGGTGCGGCGCCAGAACCGTAGCCTCGATCCAGCGGGCCTGAACATCGTCATCGTTTCCGGGCAGGCCGTGCACCACATCGTCAAGCGGCAAACGGGACAGAATCGCCACCCCGTTGAAGCCCTTTTGCCCATGGGTTTCCACACGGTAGCCCATGTCTTCGAACAGGCTGCGCGGAAAGGCTTCGTCCACCGACTTGATTTCCTGCAGGCACACGACATCGGGCGCAGCGGCCGCAAGATAGCGCGGCAGAGCCTCGATCCTTGCCTTTATGCCGTTGATGTTGAAGGTTGAAATGATCATGCGCGATCCCCCTGACGGGTACAGCTAACCTCTCAGCCGGGTGACTGGCAAGGCAGTTGCAGCGGACAGGCGCGGCACCCGGTTTGGGGGCCTGAAGGTTTATGCAATCTTAACACGAAAGATCTTGCGCGAATCGCTTCTGGGTTGCTAGCCTGAGCATACGGAAACAATCAACACCTGGAGGGTACTGATGAAAACCACTGCTGCCGCCGCTCTGCGCCTTGAAATGACGACCCTGTCCGCCCCGACTGCCCAGATGCTGTCGGGCACGGCCACGACGCTGATGACAAGCATCGCGCAAGACAAGGTGACGGCCCGCGCCGACATGCTGTCGGGCGCAAAAACCTGCATGATGACAAGCATCGCCGACCTCTGAGTGTCTGACAGGGGCGGGCTTGATCCCTGCCAGGATCTTGCCCGCCCTAAAACTGCTGCTGCTTTCCGGGGGTTTATTTCATGACAAATGTCGTTGCGCTGCGTCGGCCATTGGCCGGGGCATCCGTTACTGTTCCTGCCGTTCCAGCGTTGACCCGAATGTTTGCAACCGGCCGGCGCGACCGCCATGACGCCTTCTGGCTGAAGGAAAACGCGGAAATCTTGCAAATCCTTGCGGCGACGGGCGTGCGTCCAGATCTTTCGGCCTATGCGCCATTCGTGGACGGTCTGATGGCTGAATTGCGCTTTTTCCCACAATATTACCGGCTGTTCCTGTCCATCGCGCTGGATCTGCGCGTGCTCGGGATGCCGGGGGTTCCGGTGGACCAGATGGCAGCCCACATCGTGACCGCAGGTCTGGCCGAGGGCGAATTGTCCGATACGCACCGCGCCGAGGCCGCACTTTTACTGGCGCGCGCGGGTGTGGCGGGGGGGGGTGACGCGGGCCTGCAAGCCCGTCTGGCGCGGTTTTCCGCAAACCCCGCGCGCTTTGCCGTGCCCAATCTGCGCGCGGCCTATGATCTGACGCATCTGGTGTTTCATGCCGCAGACTACGGGCGCCGAACGCTTGAGCCGGACCCCGCGCGTGCATCCAGCCTGATCCATGCAGGCATCGTGGCCTTTCTGGATGACAACATGGATCTGCTGGCCGAGATCACGATTGCCCTTCGTCTGGGCTGCGCGCGGGTTCCGAAATCCTGGGACAGGGCGGTGGCCGCAGACCTTGGATGCTTTGCGTTTTTGCCGGGATCGGGCGCGGCCCCGCCGGTTGATGATTATCACGCCTATCTTGTGCAGAACTGGGCCGTTGCCGTGGCGGGCGGGCAGGCGTTTGCCGGCGGACTGCCACAGGGCACGGGACTGATCGTCGCGGGCACGGACAAGCCGGGAACGTTGCGCGCCCTGTCGCTTGCGCTCATGGACATGGGCGAGCGGCGGCGGCCCGACTGGTCAACGATGCGATGGCGTCTGTGGCCCACCCTTTCGGCTCCGCAGCGCGGGCGGCTGGCCGAGGTTGAGGAAATGACCGAGTTTGCTGCGTTTTTCGCTGCATTTGCGCGTTGTGGCACCGAGGTGGCAGCATGAAGGCGCGTCTGACCCAACCGCTTTTCCTGGGCGTCCTGTTGCTTCTGGCCAGCACACTCGCGGGCACATTGGCCGATGGCACGGTCAAGGATTTGTCCGCGCGACTGGCGGCACCACAGGTATTTTTCCTGTCCGGTCTGGCTATGGCACTGATGAGCGTGCTTGCCGCTCGCGCGGGCTCGCGTCTGGGGCTGTTCACCACAAGCTGCCTGCGCACACGCGTGCCGGGGCTGCTGATCTGGCGCTCGGTCGCGACAGTCGTGGCCTCGCTCGGGTTCTTTTACGCGATCAAGATGGTACCGCTGGCCGAAATCTTCTTGTTCGTGGGGATGATGCCGCTGATGTCGGCCCTGCTCAGCCGCGTGATGCTGGATGAGGCGGTGCCGCCTGCCGCCCTTGTCGGATTGCTGGTTGGCCTGCTGGGCGTGGCAATGCTGTTCCCGTCGGGATTCTCCGATCTGTCGCTGGGGCATCTGGCAGGGTTCACGGGGGCACTTGCCGGAACAGTGTCGCTCGTGCTCGCGCGGATGATGGCGCGGCATGAGACGAATACACTGGTTCAGGTGTTCTATCCTAACCTTGTGCTGGCCCTGTCGGCCATGACCCTTTTGCCAGCCGTCTGGGCGCCGATGGGTATGGTCGATATCGGTCAGATCGCCCTTTATTCCGGCCTGTTGTTCCTCGCACGCTGGGCGATGGTGATGGTGATGCAGCGTCTGCGCGCGCCGGTGGCCCTGCCACTGATGAACGTGCAGTTCGTGTGGCTGGTTGCGGTGGGCTTCGTCTTCTTTGGTGAGGTTCCAGCCGCCACCACGCTGCTGGGTGCCATGCTGGTGATGACAGCGGGGATCATCGCGCTGACGCAACAAGCCCGGATCGACCGACTGGCACGGCTGGCATCACGCCCGGCCCCGGTAATTCCGGCAGAATAGGCCGGTGTCAAGCCCTGTGGTGGGGGGGGGGGGGGGGGGGGGGGCCCCCGGCGCGCCGGGGGGGGGCCGCCCCGGCGCCCGCCCCCCCCCCCGGGGGGC
>JBBRBJ010000082.1:0-8410 GCA_038205925.1 Rhodobacterales bacterium
TTCCGATTGGCGAAAAGGCAGGATCGTTGTATCTTCTTTCATGGCGTATCGCTCCTCGTGAGGTTCTGGCTGGCTTGATCACCTGCCACGATACGCCGCCTTTCAAATCACGCCATCACCCAAATTCCCGCATAGCTCCCCTGTTAGATCATTCAATCGCAGCTAACTGAGGGTTCATCGGACGCGATGCTGCCTCCGCATAGGTCCGCTCCCCGCCCTTCGCGTTGCAAAGCGAGGAATCGTTCAATGAGTTGGCGGACAGCTACCAGTTGGCGCCAAGGCCATTCATCCAGCCTGGACCAGCGCCGCCGCCCCGAGGCGTTCTTCACCGCGATCGCAACGGCCTTGCTTCTGTCCCACCTGCACGATTACCTGTCGAGAGTTTGATCCGCTCCGCCGACTGATCCGCTGGTGTTGTCGCCGTTCCGTGCCCGACTGGAGCACGATGAATTCACCTCGGCGCCATATTCGATCAAAAGGGTCCTGTAGAAGATTTCGCCGGAAACTTTTGCGCCAGCGTGAAGCCTGACATCGCCGCCATTAATAGTGCCTTCGAAGTGGCCCTTGATGGCTACGCTGTTTGCCCAAAGCTCGCCAACGACTGATCCAACATCTTCGATCGAGATCGAATCGGCGGTGACTTTGCCGTCGACATGACCGAGCAGTTCCATGAGACCGGGCGAATTGAGATCTCCGGTCAGTTTCGCGCCGACTGTAAGATGCGACCGCCCGCTTTTGGCGCTGGTCAGGGTCAGTGGGTCCGAAGGATGAGTGGGTTGCGACATGGTTGGAGATCCAATCAGGCTGGAAGTCGGTGTTTGCGGCCACGGATGGCTTCCGCGTCTCGCGCGAGCCTAGTCGTCGAGCCCGTAAAGAAGATAGCCCAAAAAGAGGTTCAAGGCGAACACGATGGCACGATCCAACGGGGCGCGGGCGCAGATGGCGCTTGCGTTCGAACTCGTCTATGGCACTGCGCCCGCCACGGGTTTTGTCTTTCGCCAGCACAACGCTCGGCTCCGAACAGACGCTGATCGCCTCGGCCCCCCAGGGACGCGGTTCCGATGATGCCTTGACCGGGCCTTCGGGCTGACGACGGACCGAAGCATGTACCCGGAATGATCTCAGACAAAGGCGGCGATGAAAGCGGCACGGCCAGAATGAAAGCGTGATCATGACCGCAGCCATGCGGCCGCTTTCGCTTGCCAAAGTAGCGTGACAGGGGCGGCCCCGTTACCCAAGTCCGGTGCCTTGCTCGACGCCCGATTTTCCGGGACCACCTTGGTTCTTCGGCAGCTTGGTCGCGGCGGGCAGATGACTCTGCCCACGATGCACCGGTTGCTCTTGAGATCTGGCCAATTTTGCCACAAAAGCAGTCCAATTGTCGGGTGATTAATCAGGAGATCGCGTGTCCCTCTTCCTTGTCGTCGCGCTGCCGTTTTTCGGCGCACTGCTTCCCGGCCTCATGAACACCGCCGGCCGTCAGGCCTGTGCCGGGGTCACCTTTGCCGTGACCCTGATGGCGCTGATAGGTCTGCTCACAAACCTGCCGGCAGTGCTTGCGGGCGATCTGGTCACCGCGCGGCTGGACTGGATCCCGCTTCTGGGTCTCAACTTCACGTTGATGCTCGACGCTTTGGGGTTCTTCTTTGCCTGCCTGATCCTTGGCATCGGGCTGCTGATCATCGCTTATGCCCGCTCCTACCTTGCCCGCGAGGACAACATGGGCGAGTTCTTCACTTACCTGCTGCTGTTCCAGGGCGCGATGGTCGGCATCGTGCTCAGCGATAACGTCCTGCTACTGCTGGTCTTTTGGGAGCTGACGTCGCTGTCGTCCTTTCTGCTGATCGGCTATTGGAAACACCTGCCCGAGGGCCGGCAGGGCGCGCGGATGGCGCTGACCGTGACGGGAATGGGCGGGCTTGCGATGATCGGCGGGATGCTGATTCTTGGCCAGATCGTCGGCAGCTATGACCTGAGCGTCATTCTGCAGAACCGCGAGGTTATCCAGGCCTCGCCGCTGTATATGCCCGCGCTGATCCTGATCCTGCTTGGCTGTTTCACAAAATCTGCGCAATTCCCGTTCCACTTCTGGCTGCCGCACGCGATGGCGGCCCCCACCCCGGTGTCGGCCTATCTGCATTCCGCGACCATGGTTAAGGCCGGCATCTTTCTGATGGCGCGGATGTGGCCGGTGCTGTCGGGCACGCCGGAGTGGTTCATCCTTGTCACCGGCGCGGGCCTGATCACGATGGTGCTGGGCGCGGTGATCGCGCTTTTCAAGCATGACCTCAAAGCGCTGCTCGCGTTTTCGACCGTGTCGCACCTGGGTCTGATCACGATGCTTTTGGGGACCGGCACCGCGTTTGGCGCGATGGCGGCGGTGTTCCACATCCTGAACCACGCGACGTTCAAGGCCGCGCTTTTCATGTCAGCGGGGATCATTGACCACGAGGCGCAAACCCGTGACATCCGTCGACTGGGCGGTTTGCGCCGCCTGATGCCGGTGACCTTTACCATCGCCTCGCTCGCGGCGCTGTCGATGGCGGGGATTCCGCTTCTGAACGGCTTTCTTTCAAAGGAAATGATGCTTGAGGAGGCGTATCAAACCGTCCTTTTCGACGTGGACTGGCTGGTGCCGGTGCTCGCGACGGTCGGATCGCTGTTCTCGGCGGCCTATTGTTTCCGACTGATCGGGCATGTCTTCCTTGGTCCGGTGCGCGACGACTACCCAGCGAAACCGCATGATCCGGGGGCTGGCCTCTGGCTGCCGCCAGCGATCCTTGTGGTGCTGGTGGTGGCAATCGGCGTGGCGCCGTTCCTGGCGGAACCGTTCGTGAAGCTGGTGACGGCGTCTGTCCTTGGCACCACGGCCGCTGTGCCCGACGTGTATATCAAGATCTGGCACGGGTTGGTCCCTGCGCTGTACATGTCGATCGTCGCGGTTGTCGGCGGCCTCGTGGTGCTGGCACTTTTCAGGCCGCTGCTGTGGCTTTGGGATGCCGCCCCGCGACCCGAGGCGAAGCGTATCTTCGACGCGGTCATCGCAGGCGCGGTGAGCCTTGCGCGCGGCGTGATCGAGCCGCTGCATGATGGGGCGTTCACCCGCTATGCGGCGATCATGGCCGTGACGGTTGTGGCGGTCGGCTATCACGCTTGGGTCACCGGCACCGTGGGCCCCGCGACTCGCGTCATGCAACCGGCGAACGCGATACAGATTGCGGGCTGGCTAATGTTGGTGACGGCGACCTGCGGGCTAGTGCTCATGCACCGTAACCGGCTTTTGTCGCTCATCTTGATCGGGATCGTCGGCCTCGTTGTGTCCGTCGGATTCGTGTACTTCAGTGCGCCGGACCTCGCCATGACGCAGCTCACGGTCGAGGTGGTCACGATCATCCTGCTGCTGCTGGCGCTGAACTTCCTGCCCAAGACCACGCCGGTGGAAAGCTCGACCCTGCGGCGGGCCCGAGATGCGCTGGTGGCGGTGGCGGGCGGTCTGTCCACGGCGGCGCTGTCCTGGCACTACCTACTGCGCGACACCATCAGCCCCAGCATTTCTGAGTTTCACCTAGCCAACGCCTACAAGGGTGGTGGCGGCACCAACGTCGTCAACGTGATCCTGGTGGATTTCCGGGGGTTTGATACCTATGGCGAAATTATCGTGCTGGGCATCGCCGCGCTGCTGATCTTTGCGCTGACGGAAACGCTCCTGTCCGGGCCGGTGCGGGCGCGGCTGCTGAACCGGGCCGCCAATCAAGCGCGCGCGGGCGACATGCACCCGACGATGATGGTCGTCATGACCCGCGTCATCATGCCCGTCGTGATGCTTGTCGGCTTCTACGTCTTGCTACGCGGCCACAACGAACCGGGCGGCGGCTTTATCGCCGGCCTGATCGTTTCGATCGGCTTTGTCATGCAATATATGGCCAGCGGCTTTATGTGGACCTCGGCACGGCTGCGCTATCCCTACCATGGGGTGATCGGCGCGGGCGTCCTGATCGCCGGGCTGACCGGCATCGGGTCGTGGTTCGTGGGCAAGCCGTTTCTGACCTCGGACTACACCTATGTCCGCATCCCGCCGTTTCAGGAATTCGAACTGGCCACAGCCGCGCTGTTCGATCTGGGCGTGTTCCTAGCCGTGGTCGGCGCGGTGATGCTGTCGCTGGAAAGTTTCTCGCGGCTGGCGCGGCGGTCGAACGAATCTGCGACAGACTATCCGATGGACATCGATCCGTCCCGTGACGATGCCCCCCACACCAAGGCGGAGACCTGACATGGAATTCCTCGTGGCGACCGCCATTGGCATCCTGACCTCCGGGGGGCTGTACCTCGTGCTGCGGCTGCGGACCTTTCCGGTCATCATGGGGACCTCGCTGCTGACCTATGCGGTCAACGTGTTCCTGTTCGCCTCTGGCCGCCTGACCGTCGGTGCGCCGCCGATCCTGACGGACGCGACAACCTACACCGACCCGCTGCCGCAGGCGCTGGTCCTGACCGCGATCGTGATCTCGTTCGGGATGACGGCGGTGGTGGTCATGATAGCGCTCGGCGCCTATCTCGGGGGCGACGATGATCACGTCGACGACGGGCCCATCGACCCTGTCGAAAAGGCCGAAGGCGCACTATGAGTCACTGGATCATTCTTCCCATCATCCTGCCGGCGTTCCTCGCGCCGTTCATCGTGCTGGCCGCGCGGCATCATATCGACATCCAGCGGGTGATCTCGGTGGCGGGCGTCCTCGGCCTGATCGCCGTGGCCTTGGGGCTTGCCTGGCAGGCGTCAGGCGGGATGATCACAATCTATCAGCTTTCTGACTGGGCCGCGCCGTTCGGGATCGTGCTGGTGGCGGACAGGCTGTCAACGCTGATGGTATTGCTGACCTCGGTGCTGGCGCTGTTCGTGCTGCTTTATTCCATCGGCTCGGGCTGGGACAAGCGCGGCTGGCACTTTCACGCGCTATTCCAGTTCCAGCTGATGGGGCTCATGGGCGCCTTTCTGACCGGCGACCTGTTCAACCTGTTCGTGTTCTTCGAGGTGCTGCTGATCGCGTCCTACGGGCTGATGATCCATGCGGGCGGAACCGTGCGGTTGCGCGCGGGTGTGCAATACGTGCTTTACAACCTGCTTGGCTCCACCCTGTTCCTGTTCGCGCTTGGTGCGATCTATGCCCAGACCGGGACACTGAACATGGCGGATCTAGCAGAGCGGGTGCAGCTGATCGACCCAGGCGATAGCGTGGGCATCCGTGTCGCGGCGGTCCTGCTGCTCATGGTGTTTGCAATCAAGGCCGCCGTGGTGCCCCTGCATTTCTGGCTGCCGTCAAGCTATGCCGAGGCGCCCGCCCCCGTTGCCGCCCTGTTCGCGATCATGACCAAGATCGGCGCCTATGCGATCATCCGGGTCTATACTCTGATTTTCCCGCCGGGTCTTGCCGCGACCGAAGGGCTGCACGACTGGTGGCTTTTGCCCGCAGCACTGCTTTCGCTCGCCGTGGGCATGGTCGGCGTGCTGGCGGCGCGGCGGCTCGATCGGCTGGTGGCGTTCTCGGTTATCGGGTCAATGGGCATGGTGTTGATCCCGATCTCGTTATTTACGCCGCAGGGGATGACCGCGGCGCTTTATTACATCGTTCACTCGACGCTGGCCGCGGGCGCGCTGTTTCTGATCTCGGACCTCGTGCGCACGGGGCGCGCCAACCTTGATCTGACCGCGCAGCCGCCTGTGGCCGGTGCCGCGCTGACCGCTGCGCTGTTCTTCGTCGCGGCCATCGCCATGGCGGGCCTGCCACCGCTGTCGGGCTTTGTGGGCAAGCTCCTGATCCTCGTCGCCTCCTTTGACACGCTTGCCGTGGTCTGGATCTGGGCCGTGATCCTCGGCTCCAGTCTGATCGCCGTCATCGGCTTTGGCCGCGCCGGCAGCATCCTTTTCTGGAAGGCGCAGAGTGTCCCGCGCCCCAAAGACGAGGACGGGACGGAGGTCGCCCACCCGCCGCCCCCGTCAGCCCTGTCCTACGTCGCGGTCGGCGGGCTCGTGACGCTACTGGTCGGTCATACGGTCTTTGCCGGACCTGCAACAGTCTACACCGCCGCGATTGCGGCGCAGCTGTTCGCGTCCCGGCCCTATGTCTCGACAGTGCTTGGCACGCCGGGCAAGCTGTCGGACACCACGAACGGCGCAACAGACGAAGGGGAGAACTGACATGACACGCGCGTTAAGATGGCTGCTGCCCCATCCCAATCTGACCGTGCTGCTTGCGGTCGTCTGGATCCTCCTCCAGAACGACTTTTCCGCCGGCATGGCAATATTCGGGCTGATCATCGGGATCGTGATCCCGATCGGCACCGCGCGCTGGTGGCCGGACCGGCCGCAGAACATCAAGGCGATGCGGATGGTCGCCTACGTCGTCATGGTCCTGTGGGACATCGTCCTCGCCAACATCGAGGTGGCGTGGATCATCCTCACACGACCAAATTCCCGCATCCGGTCAGCCTGGGTCGTCATCCCGATTGATCTGCGCTCGCCCGAGGCGATCAGCATCCTCGCGGGCACGATCACCCTGACGCCGGGCACCGTGTCGGCCGACCTGTCGAACGCCGGGCACAGCCTGCTGGTCCACGCCCTCGACACTGATGATCCGGACGCCGTGCGGGACGAGATCAAGAACCGCTATGAGCGCCGTCTGAAGGAGATCTTCGAATGACCGATATGACCGACCTTGCCGACGTAGTGATGGACTGGGCGCTCTACCTTGCCTTCGGTTTCGTTGCGGCGGCCCAGATCATGGCGATCATCCGGCTGTGGATCGGACCCGAGACCGGCGACCGGATCCTGGCACTCGACACAATGTTCATCAACGCCATCGGCCTCATCGTGCTGATCAGCATCCATCAGGGCACCCAGATCTATTTTGAGGCAGCGTTGATCATTGCTATGCTCGGCTTCGTGTCGACGGTGGCCTATGCCCGCTTCGTCCTGCGCGGAGACATAATCGAATGACCCTTGCCTCGCTCGCCACTTTCGCAATCGCGCTGTGCCTGCTGGTGGGCGCGATCTTCACCCTCGTCGCCGGCATCGGCCTGTTGAAGCTGAGCGACCCGATGACCCGCCTGCACGCGCCGACCAAAGCCGGCACAATGGGCATCGGCGCGCTGCTGCTGGCGTCGATGATCCACAGCTACGCGCTTGGCGACGGGTCGCTGCATGAGCTGCTGATCATGGGGTTCCTGTTCGTCACGACACCGGTATCGGCGATCTTCATGGCCAAAGTGAACATCCACCGCCGCGCTTGCGACATGCCGCCGCCGCCCCCGCGCGACGAAACCTGGGCGACGCTGGACGTGGAGGACGATGCCCCCGAGATCGGTAACCCGACCAGACCCGACCGGACCCGGCAATGACACGCCAACGGCGACGGCTATATCAGCGCCGAGCGCGAGTTCGCGTTCAAGGGGCCGGGCAAGTTCTGGGGTGCGATGCGCTGTGCGGGCGTTGTCAGAGATCTCATGTCGCCTGAGGGCTAGTTTGTCGCGTCGCCGGCTTTGTTACACAAATCCAGTGAGGGAATCATTTCTTTAATCCCGCGTGGTAGCATGGTTGTATGAGCCGACCAACATCCCCGTCCTACAAGACCCGGAACTGGCCAGCCTACAATGAAGCGCTCAAGAGCCGAGGTTCGCTGACGATCTGGTTCGACCCCGAGATGAGCTGGGAGGCCGCGCCATCAGGTAGGCGTGGCCGCCAGCAGAGCTACAGCGATGCTGCCATCCAGACCTGCCTTCAATGAAGGTGCTGTTCGGCATGGCGTTGCGCCAGACGATTGGGTTCGTCGAGAGCCTGCTGCGTCTAATCGGCCTGAACTGGACGGTGACGGACTTCAGCACCCTGTCCCGCCGCCAGAAGACCTTGGCCGTGAACATCCCACTTCGGGGCTCCAAGGGGCCCCTGCATCTGCTGATTGACAGCACCGGCATCAAGGTCGAGGGCGAAAGGCACGCGCGCAAGCACGGCGACTCCAGACGGCGGGTCTGGCGCAAGATCCACCTCGGAATTGACCTACAAACACTGGAGGTTCGGGCTGTCGAGGATCACAGGCAGGCACATCGGCGATGCACCAGTGCTGCCTGACCTGCTCAGCCAAATCCCCCGGGATGAAGAAATCGGTTGCGTCACTGCCCCCTCGCACGGTTTGCGGGCAAACCGTTGTTTCTCGTATCGTGTCGTTTTGGCCCTGTAATGCTTAGTTTCTAAAAGAACGGCTCGATCCGGTTGCGGCGCTTCTAGATGACGCGGTCCAGCGGCGGTGGATCAACCCGTTGCTGAAAGGGCTTGATAACAGCCGTGGCGCCGACGCGAGCGAGGTGCGCGCACAGCCGATCGCTTCGAAATAGGTCAGTTCGTAACGGCGATGGGTCA
>JBBRBJ010000083.1:0-8374 GCA_038205925.1 Rhodobacterales bacterium
TACCCGTCGCGCCACGCCCTTTCACGATCGCTGCCCTGAATATCTCTGCGACAAGCTCGCGCTCTGTCGCCGCGCTCTGGCGAATGGCGAGTCTGGTCATCCAGTCATCAAGAGAACTCCGGTGAAAATAGGAAGCCGGACTTCCGGCAACTCTGGTTGCAGCAAGCATCCTGCAAAGAAGCGTGCTGCCACTGCGCGGGGATGTGCAGATCATATACGAGTCATACTTCATGAGCGGCGCATTTAGCGGCGCTTTGTAAAACGTGAATGACAGCGTTGGGCTTCTTGCGTAGCAAGGCAATCGCGTTTGGCCTAAGCGCTTGCTAATTGTCTGAGACGGCTGAGAAGAAACGCATCGCTCCAACCGGCTCGCTTCAGTTTGATCGAGAGCGAACCCGTCCCTGCCGATGAAAAACCCACATGCGCGGCGGACCTGAAGCCGACATTCCACTGCATTTTCCGCGCCCTCCAGGTTTTGGCTAAGCTCTTGGGGAACTTTCCCGGATTGCGGATCTGTCAATGTCACAAATTGTGCCGGTCCGGACAGACGACGCCTCCGCGTCAGGCTCCCGGGCGCGAGGCCTTTGCCACAAGTTCCGCCGCCGGGTCGAAGGCGACGTGTTCGCCGAAGCAAAGGGCAAGACCCTGCTGCGCCTTCACATGCTCTGCCATCAGCGTCACCTCCCCCGCGCTGGTCCACTCCGCCAAGGGCTGATCGTCCATCCAGCCGTTCGGTTCCTGCAGGGTCGAAGCGCGATGGGTGATGTTCCACACGAAGTAATGATGCGGCACGGTGATCCGCGCGCCCAGCCGCTCGCGGATCGCAGCCACCTGATCGAAGCTGAGCACGTGGGGTGAGCCGTCGATGGGCAGCAGCGCGATATCCACCTTCCCCAGCCGCTGCCACACCTCTTCGGGTGGGTTGGGCCTGTTGTCACCCCAGTGCAGGATGCGCAGGCCAGCCGTCTCGATCAGCAGCAACGAATTGTCGAACGAACGCCAGTTTTCGGGTGGAAGCGTCTCCATCGGCGTCAGCTTTCGCGTCAGCCCGGACCAGTCGTATTTGCAATGGCTCGCGTCCGACGCATGCTTGTCGGCAATGCCGGTCACGGCCACATCGCCGAATTCGAAGCGGCCCACCAGACGGTCCAGCAAAGTGGAGGCATGCAGCGAATGAAGATTGTCGTGGTCGAAATGGGCGTGGGTCGACAGGCCAATGTCCACCTCGACACGAGGGAAATCGTAAAGATACCAGTCCCAAGTTCCCCAAGGCGGGTTGCGCCAGGGGTCGATCATGAGAGTCAGGCCGGAAGGCGTGGTGATGCGAAAGCAGGAGCCGCCAAAATAGGCGAGCCGGATCGCACCCTCACCCGGTCCCTCTAGCCTTCCGCCCCCCTGAACTGCAATCATGCGGTTGTTGTTTTCGCTCTGCTGCCAGGTCCAGAGGCCCTCGTTCCTGCGATCTGCCATGATTTCCCTCCAGGAGCGCCTCAGACGAGGATCGGCTCCACCCCTTCTTCCATTTCGATCTGAAGCACGTCGTTGAAGCGGTTGAAGAAGCCGCAAAGCGCGATGCGCAGCGTCAACTCCACGATCTGCTCTTCGCTGAAATGCGCCTTCAGCCGGTCGAATACGCCATCGCGCACGCGGTGAAAGTCGTTCGTTACTTGCACGGCATAGTCGCGCACCAGCAGGTCCACCTCGTCGAAGCCCTCGGGCCGCTCGGACAGTATGTCGTCCACCGCCGCCTGCGGTAGCCCGTAATGCACGGCGCGGGGTGCATGGTGGGCGATGCAGTAATCGCATTTGTTGAGAGTGGAGACGACGACGACGGCGATCTCCAGATACCGCTTGGGCAGCACTGCCTCGTCAGACAGTTCCATCAGCATTCCCATCAGATGTTTCAGCGCGGGCGGTCGATGCGCCATCACCCGGACCTGGTTGAGGAAGGGGCCGTATTCCTGCGTGTAGCGCGCATAGATCGGGCGCACGTCCTCGGGAACCTCGTCAATTTCCACGTTTCTTACTCGGGCCATGGGCAGTCTCCTTGAATGGCGGGCCGGGAGTTGTGCCCCCGGCCCGGAAAGGTCAGAATTCGAGCCGCTCGATCACCACGTCCTCGCCGCCCTTTATCTCGGAAAGCTGGAAGTCGCGGCCAAGCACCATGCCCTCCTCGTCGAACTCGATGGACCCCGAGGCACCGTTGTAGTTGATATCTTCGCCCGCGCGCAGGGCTTTCAGCCCGTCGGCGAGATTGTAGACGACAGTCTTTCCCTCGCCCGTGGTGACCTCCCAAACGGCCTTTGCCACGGTCGGCCCGTCGGTCGCACCCGACTTCTCCATCGCGAGCAGCAGCGCGGTCATCTGGTCGCGCCCTGCCGTGCCAAACGGGTGCTGCACCGATCCGGTATCCTCCAGCCCGGCCTCAACCAGATACTCCTTGTAGGCGGGCGAGTTGATCGCAGGCACGGGGAAGCCGTGGACGATGCCGTCCGCCGCGTCGCCGATCGCCTCCTTGAACTCCGGGCCAGTGGCAAGCGAAGTGGTGATCACCAGGCCCTCGTAGCCCTGTCGGAACAGCTCTTTGTAGACTGCGGTGAAGTCGGTGACGTAAGACGGCACGAACACCGCCTGCGGGTTGTCCGCGATAAGCTGTGTCACCTCAGAGCGATAGCTCGATTGCTGGGGATTATAGTAGAATGGCTCGTTGATAATGGCAGCCGCGCCCACGGTTTCGACGAAGGCGTCCATCATGGAACGGGTGAAGTCGTTATTCAGCGCCATCAACGCGAAATTCTCGATCCCACGCGCCTTTACCAGATTGCCGATGGCCCGGCCCCAGATCGGAGAGAGCGGCTGGAAATTGAACACAAGGCCCTTTTCGTCGGCCACCGGAATGTCTGACGAAGATGAGGTGCACATCTGGATCACGCCCGCTGTCTGGCACTTGGGCATGACCCCCAAAGTGACCGAGGACGACCATGTGCCAAGGATCGCATTGACCCCATTGACGCTGATCAGCTTTTCGGCGGCACGGACGGCTGTTTCGGGGTTGGTCTCGGAGTTTTCCTGATAAAGTCGGATCTGGCGCCCCAGGATGCCCCCCATGGCGTTGGCCGCTTCTGCCACGCGCTTGTGCGCGGCGGTGATGTTGGGGCCGAAGGGGCCACCGCCGCCGGTATTGGGCGTCAGCGAGCCCACGGCGATGTCGCCGTCTTGCGCGCGTAGAATCGCGGGCGTGAAAAGCGTGGCGGTGCCTGCAGCGAGCACACCGCGTCGGGTCAGCGTCAGGGTCATCAAATCACTCCTTGTCAGGTTGGGGAACGCGCCGGTTTGCCGGCGTCCTTGCGGGGTTCGTAGGTAAACTTGGGCTCGGGAAGCAGCCCGCGCGGCCGCAGCCGGATGGTGACGATCAGCAGAAGACCAATGATGATGATGCGCAGCGCGCTCATCTTCTCGGCGTCAAGCGAGGGGATCACATCGCCGATGAAGCGGGTGCCTTCGAGAAACATGATCACCGTTCCCGCCCCGATCAGAAGGCCGCGATTGTTGCCGGCCCCGCCCACGATGACCGACATCCAAATGAACATCGCCACCATCGGCATGAAGACCTCTGGGCTGATGTTCTGGGTGTAATGGGCATAAAGCGCGCCTGCGAGCCCCATGAACCCACCGCCGATGGCGAAGATCTGAACCCTGTGGCGGAAGACATCCTTACCCAACACCCCGGCCACCACATCGTCTTCGCGGATGGCACGCAGGGTGCGGCCCATGGGGCCGGTGCGGATACGCTCGCAGATCGCATAGGTGACCGCCACGAAGAGCGCGACGAAACAGAGGTAGAAGATGGCGTAATTCTCCTGCCCCACCAGATCGCGGAAAGGCTGCGCGTCGATCCGCAAGCCGCGCGGACCTTCAGTGATCTGGTCCTCGTTCAGCACCACCAACCGGATCATCTCGCCCACCCCCAGCGTGACGATGGCCAGAAAGTCCTCTCGCAATCGCATCGAAAGCAGTGCCACAAGTCCGCCCGCGACAAGGCCCACCGCCACCGCCGCCGGAATCGACAGGCCCAGTGGCCAGCCCGCCTTGGCCGACAGCAGGCCTGATGCGTAAGCCCCGAGCGCATAGAAGCCCGCGATACCGAAGTTGACCATGCCGGTGAGGCCCCATTGCAGGTTAAGCGCGAGAGCCAGGATCATGAAGAAACCGGCGTAGGTGGTCATTGAGATCAGATAGGCGCTCATTTCTTTATCTCCACCGTGCCGAACAGACCCTGCGGGCGCACCAGCAGCAGCACCGCGATAATCACGAAGCCCACCCCGATCTTGTAGGTGGAGGGCAGCACGAGAATCGTCAGTTCCTCTGCCAGCCCAAGGACGATCGCACCCAAGATCGCGCCATAAGGCGAGCCAATACCGCCGAGGATGGCAGCAGCGAAGATCGGGATCGTCAGGTTCCAACCCACCAGCGGCTCGATCACCAGATCAAGGCCCGCAAACACCCCCGTCAGCCCGAAAATCGCGCCACAAAGGACGGTGGTGAACGTCGTGACGCGCGCCGCATCCACGCCCCGGATCGAGGCGAGCATCGGGTTGTCGGCCACAGCACGCATGGCCCGCCCTATCCGCGTGTAGCGCAACAGCAAGTGCAGCCCCGTGCCCATGGCGACAGCAAGGACAATGATTTCGATCTGCTCCTTGGTGATCCGCATCTCACCGATCCGGTAAGGGCGCTGAAGCGGTATGTCGAAGCCGCGCACATCGGCCGAATAGAAAAGCCGGATCACGCTTTCCAGAATCAGTGTGACGGCTATCGACACGACGAGCAGCGTCACCGCCGATTGCCCCTCCATCGGCTTGAACACCAGCACATGCGCCAGCCAGACCACCAGCCCGGTAAATGCCATGGCCCCAGCAGTGGCCAAAGGCAGCGGCAGACCCAGCGGCACGTTCAGCGTGTAGGCGGCAAAGGCGCCTACGGTGATGTAGCCACCGATGGCGAAATTCGGAAACCGCAGGATACCGAACAGCAGTGAAAACGCCATGGCCGGCGGGGCGATCAGCGCCGCATTGACCAGCGCGTTGATTAGGATCTGCAGGCTCATGTGCGCGACCCCAGATAAAGTTCCGACACATCCGCCGAGGTCAGCAGATCCTTCGCCGGCTTCTGTAGCACGATCCGCCCCGAGGCCATCACGATCCCCTCATGCGCGCTTTTCAATCCCTGAACCGCGTTCTGCTCTACCATCAGGATCGCCACACCTTCCGAGTTCACCCGTCGCACCGTCTCGAACATCTGGGCGACCATCAGCGGCGACAGCCCCGCCGACGGCTCGTCAAGCAGCAGCACGCGCGGCTCCAGCATCAGTGCCATGCCGAAGGCCACCATCTGCCGTTGCCCGCCCGAAAGGTTGCCCGCAGGCACCTTGGCCAGCGGCGCGAGGTCGGGGAACATCGCATAGACCTTGTCGCGCGCGTCCTTCGTCCGGCTCTCGTCGATCCAGCCGCCCATGGCCAGGTTTTCATGGGTCGTGAGAGCGCGGAAGATATTCGCCTCTTGCGGCACATAGGCCATGCCCGATCGCGCCACCTGCGCCGCAAGTTCCCCGGCGATCTCGACCCCTCCCACGCGAACACTGCCCGCCATGGGGCGGATCACGCCTGCGATGGTCTTCAGCAGTGTCGATTTTCCCGCCCCGTTCGGCCCGATGATGCAGGTGATCCGCCCCGCCGCGACCGACAGCGAGATATCGTCGCAGATCACCGTGCGCCCGTAGCCCGAACGCAGGCCAGCCACCGAGAGGATCGGCTCAGGCATCCGCCGTGCCTCCCAGGTAAGCGTCGATCACGCGGGGATCATCGCGGATGACGTCGAAGCTGCCGGAGGTCAGAAAGGTGCCCTCTGTCATCACGATCACCGGCTCGCATAGCCGGGCGATCAAGTCCATGTCGTGCTCTACTATAAGGAAAGTCTTGCCGTGGTCGGCGTTCAGCCGTCGGATCATCTCGGTCAGCGTGCCCATCAGTGCGGGGTTCACCCCCGCGCCAGGCTCGTCCAGCAGAATCAGGTCACAGTCGATCATCAGAGTGCGTGCCAGTTCCAGCAGCTTTTTCTGCCCACCCGAAAGATCGGCAGCATAGGTGTCTTTGAGTGGCATGAGGGTGGCAATCTCCATCACCTCCACCGCGCGGGCATAGACCCTCGTATCGGCCTCAGCCACGGACCGGGGCCTCGTAAAAAGCGGCCAGAGCCGCTCGCCCAATTGCTGTTGCGGGGCGAGCATCAGGTTTTCCAGCACCGTCAGCCGCGTGAATTCCCGGGATAGCTGGAAGGTGCGGATCATCCCCAGCCGCGCACGGCGAAAAGGCGGCAGGCCGGTGATGTCTTGCCCCTTGTAGTTCACGCGCCCCGTCTGTGGCTGGATCACGCCGCTCAGAAGGTTGAACAGCGTAGACTTGCCTGCACCATTTGGGCCGATCAGCCCGGTGATGCTGCCGGACCGCACCGTTAGCCCCATGTCCCTTACTGCCTGCACCCCGCCGAAGCGGCGCGAAAGTCCGGTTGCCGAAAGGATAGCTGTCATCGCGCTGCCCTTTCCAGCCGGTCGCGCAGAAGCGTCGCCATCATTGCCCGCACCGCCCGTGCACCCTCGGGATCGGGCGACATCATCTGCGCCACCCTCTGGCCACGCAGGGCAGAGGCCATGGTGGCAATCAGCGCATCGCTTTCCGGCTCGGCCAGCCCGGCTTGGCCGAAGGCGTGGCGCGCAGCGGCTCGGTAGCTGGCAAACATGCGCAGAACCCATTTATCCAGGTGGGACTTCAGGTCTGCGTCACCTCGCGCCGCAATCATCATGTCCACCGAAACCGAGACATGAGTCTCTGCCATCGCCCCCTCCCACAGTGCCTCGATAAAGGCGTCAGGATCGGGCCGGGCCGGGTCAGACGCGGCGCGAAGGGCATCCGAGGCTGCAACCACCCGGCCCCACATCTCGCCTGTCGCATGGATCACCAGTGCGACCTTGCTCGAGAAATGGTGCAACATCGCCCCGCGCGAAACACCTGCCCGCCGCGCGATTTTGGTCGTGGTCATGTTCACAAACCCCACCTCTGTCATCAGCGCTATGGTTGCGTTCGACAGGCGCGCCATCGTCTCTGATGAGCGCTGGTCCTGCGTCCTCCGCGCCAACTTGCCCTGCTCTGAGTGAACTTCATTGTCTTGCCGCATCAAAAAGCCCCCTTCGTCGCAAGCTAAACACGCTTTAAAGCCACTCACAAACAAACAATCATGCTTATTTGTTAGATCGTGTCGCAGGGACCGCTTTTTTGCCTCCGGACGAAGCAAAGCGTCCAAAAGAGCCGCTTTTCTGGACATTCCCGAAAAGGACTGCCATTCGAAGGCAGGTCATGCTTGGGGGAGTCCATACACATCCCACCAGATGCTTGATCAGATCGCCTTCGGGACGTCGCAATGTGTTGGGCGGGGAACTCCAATCGATTGGTCGCGTTGTTTTCCCGTAGAGAAGGAGTGACGCCATGGATAATGACCGCACTACAGGCAAAGCCACGCACGTGGTTGGCCCGTCAGAGGAAGCGATCGGCCGGGCGACCGGGCACAAGAATAACGAGAGAAGCGGTAAGGCCGACCAAGTCACGGGAAACGCTCAGGCAGGCGTCGGGAAGGCAAAGATTGCCTTTGCAACAAAAAGTGAGGTCGCAAAATGCTGAAATTTCTTGGTGGAACAATCGGTATCATATTTTTGATAGGTCTCCTCGTCGTCATCGGCCTGCTCGCGCTAATTTTCTGAGCACGAGAAGGGTCCGCCCGACCCATAGCGCGACTTTGACCGTTCGCACCGATACCTCTTGACAGGTCTGCGGTTGGTTCTGGTTGCTGCCTGCATCTGCCGACGAGTTTCAATGTCGAAGTAAACCCGGCGGGCGGTTGTCGGCCATAGGCGGTGTTGGGGGCCGCAGACTTCCTCAAGGTGGTTGTGTTTTCGATCGGCGTGCCTGTCAGCGCGGTGCGGAAGTCCGCGTTCATGGCACGGCCGGCATCGGCAGCCAGCGTGCCGGGATTCTTGATGTTTTGCACCTCGTCCAACACCGCGACGGCAAAGGGAATTCGGGCAAGGAAATGCTGATAGTTGGACAGCGTCGTGTAGGTAGTCAGAACCCAGGTCAGATGACCCGCGCCCTGTTCAACAGCGCGCGTAATGTCCGAGAAATCCAGCCGCGCCTCACCAGTTTCCGTACCGCGGCCGCGCGTCCCCGCCGGTCTGCGCCTGCGGTCGCCGACCCGTAAAGTTGGATCAGATGACCCAGACCCGGAGAGGCAACGTGGCGGGTCACCTCTTGCTCCCAGTTTTCCA
>JBBRBJ010000084.1:0-7817 GCA_038205925.1 Rhodobacterales bacterium
ATGCCTCGCCCACCGCGCCCAGATCGAACCCAACCGTCGGCAGGCCAGTTGCCAGAGCCTCATGGAGGGTAAAGCAGAACGTCTCGGGCCAGATCGAGGGGATCAGCCACGCCCCGACGCGGTGTCGGGAGGCAAGGGTTGTAATGGCATCATGGCGGTAGGGGCCCAGAACCGAAATGTTGGGCGGGGGGGGAACCGACGGGTCCAGCGTGCCGACCAGAACGATCTGCAATTGCGGAAACCGCACCGCGAGTGCGGCCAGAAACGCCGCCCCTTTGTGCCGCCCGATGTTGCCCAGCACCCCGACGACCGGACCTCCGGGCCGGGGCATCAGGCCCGCAAGCGCGGGTACCGGGTGGGGCCGCAGCGCAATCTTTTCGGCGACATCAGGCCATGCCGACGTTACGAAAGCCGCCGAGGATGCCGAAAAAACCGTGATTTCCTCTGCCCGTCCCATCAACCGCCCCCACGCCTGCCGCCAATCGGCAAGCGAACAGGGGGTGCCATCGGTCAGTTTCGACACATGCGCCGGATCCGTGCTGGTGGAGAGGGGCAGCCCGTGAAACCAGCCGTCGTGCCCCAGCAAGGTAAAGGTTGGCGACAATGGGAAATGATCGTGCATCAAGACCTCGACACAGTCACCCGGCCCGACCGCGAGCGAAATCAAAAGATCGGGCAATTCGACGGGCGCGCAGTCGCCCACACCGCACGCATAGATCACGCGGCGCCGCGCAATGGGGCCGAGCAACCGGCGGATCGTCGTGAATTCCGCAGTTCCGCCCGACGCCGGAGCATGGTCGGGGCCGTGACATTCGATCCGCCAGCGATGGGCGTCGCCCACCCGCAACACAATTGCTCCCTGCCCGGCCCCGACGATCTCGTTCAGTCGCACGCGCAGATCGCGTTCGACGCCACCGCCCAACGCATGAGCCAGGAATACAGGGACTGCGGCATTCCCTGCCAAAAGTCCGATCCGCGCGATGCCAAGCGCCAGACGCTCGGTCTGCAGGGGATCGGCTGCTACAAAGCGGGCCACGTCACGCTCATACTGCGGATAGCGCGTGCGTAGAATGTTGGCAGCCGCCTGTGACCGTTTCGACCGATCATCGACACCAAACGATGCGCTGCCCAGATGATCGACGAATACTCCGGGTACGGCCACATGCCGGCCGCCAAACGCGCGCGTGCGCTGACACCAGTCGGTCTCTTCGCCGTAACCCATGCCAAAGGCCGGATCAAAGCCGGGAACGCGCGCAAGGAACCGGGCGTTCAGCGCCATGCAGAATCCCATACCGGTAGGCAAATCGACCGTCCGCCCCCCGGACACGGCCCAGGCCCGTGCTGCCAGCGCATCAATGTGAGCGGGGTCCAGGCGCAGTCCGGCCCCGATTGTTGGAACAGATGTCAGGCCAGATGCGCCTGACATTGGCGTGGCTGATGCCACCTCGGCAGGCTGGTCAAGCACAGGTGCCAGCAAGCGGCTGGCCCAGTGCGGACCAACATGACAGTCCGTATTCAGCAAGATCACGTGCGCATCGCGCACCCGCGCATGGTCGAGACCAAGGTTGACAGCGCCGATGAACCCGAGGTTCCGGTCCCGCTCGATCAGATGCACGACGCCCCCCCGCACGGCGTCGAGCCGCGCGCGCAGCCAAGGGCGCACGCGCGGATCGGTCGATGCGTCCTCGATCACGAAAAGGATATGGGCGATGTCGGTGTTCTGCTCAATACGATCAAACAGAGGGGACAAAAGGTCAAACGCATTGTGGACAGGCACTATGATGACAACGGTTTGCCCTTCGGGCAGCATGCCGACCATGGGCAGGGGATCCAGGCGCAAGGCGTCTAATGGCAGCGTGGCGGTCAGGTGACCAAGGCCAAG
The DNA here is from genome assembly GCA_038205925.1 of Rhodobacterales bacterium. Classification (GTDB taxonomy): domain Bacteria; phylum Pseudomonadota; class Alphaproteobacteria; order Rhodobacterales; family Rhodobacteraceae; genus Pseudotabrizicola. The sequence goes on from JBBRBJ010000084.1 coordinate 1,883, forward strand.
TGCGCCTTTCAGCGCCTGAATGGCGCCCGGATCGTGCGGAACCCGGATCCAGCGCAGGATCAACGGCACTGCGCGCAGAACGCTGGTGCCAAAGGCCAACCAATGATGTCGCATGGCGTGGCGGATCTGCTCGGCATCAGGCATGACAAGATCGACCGGCTCAGCCCCACCGGGCAGCGCCCCGGACAGACGGGCCACCCCGCCCTCGACCGCGGCTGTGATGCGGACTGAGCCGTCCGGGCCCGGGGCTGCATGATGCGCGGTGCCGTTGACCGTCAGATGCACCGGGCCGCGTGCCGCCGCTATTGCCACCTCGACCCGCCCCGGATGCCAAAACGCCAAAACGCCATCTGGCGCCCCCAAAGGCAAGGACAAATGCCTGTCGGCATGGCGCAAGAAGACGGCACGAACCTGACGCGGTGCAGCCGACAGCCTGTGCAACAAGGTCATTGGCCAATCCAAAGGGCACGGGGCACCCTTGCGTCAGACATTCATGTTCTTCAGATGCTTGGCAATCGCTTCGGAGACATCTTCGAACACCTCGATCTGTCCGCCCTCAAGCACGACGGCCATGGTGCACAGACGCTTGATCAGATCCATTGCATGCGACACCACCACTGCCCCCGATGCATTCATCCGGTCGAGAAACAGCGCCTCACTCTTGACGCGAAAGCCGGCGTCACCGACGGAGGTCACCTCGTCCACCAGATAGGTGTCAAAGCGAATGCCCATCGACAGGCCAAAAGCAAGGCGCGACTTCATGCCCGACGAATAGGTGCGCACCGGCATGTTGTAGTGTGTGCCCAGTTCGGCAAAATCTTCCACAAAATCGGAAAGTCTGTCGGTATCGACCCCGTATATGCGCGCGACAAAGCGCACGTTCTGCAACCCCGTCAGATCGCCATGGAATGACCCCTGAAAGCCCACCGGAAACGAGATCGTGCCATCAGACCAGATCTTGCCGGAAGTGGGCTGCGTGGTTCCTGCAATCATCTGTACCAAGGTAGATTTGCCAGCGCCGTTGCGACCCAGAAGCGCCACCGACACACCCGTGGGAATGACAAGATCAATCCCGTTCGCGACGGTCTTGTATTCGCCTTTGATACGAAATGTTTTGGTCACATCTTGCAAAACGATCATGCACTTATCCCCGCCACAGCCGTTGTCGCATCATCAGCCCGGAACACGCGGCTAGCGACGATCCCGGATGCTGTAATAGATGAGCACACCCATCGACCAGACAAGTGCGGCAATCAACAGCGACAGAAGACTTAGTTCAGGACGGTCGGGGTAGATGCTGGTTTCGGCAAGCGTTGGCGGCACATGGGCCACGATATAGCGTGATTTTCTCTGCGCCTCGGCCTCGGCGCTCTTGTTGGAAACAGTGGCCATTCGATACGCCTCTTCGGCGAACTGACGCTCGGCTGCAAGGCGCTCATACTCGGCAAACAAGGTCGAGTAATCTTCGCCGCCGGGCCCCTCCCCCCCGGCGCCAAAACGGCTTTGCTCGTCGTCAATTCGATTTTGAATGGCTTGGATGCGCCGCTTGCTTTCTTCGACCCGTGGGTCGTTGGACTGGGCCTGCATGTTCAGAAGATCCAGCTTGATCAGTTCTTCGGCCAATTGGCCGTTGAGCGTGTTGAGCATACCCAACTGACTTTGCGCCGCACTGCCCGGATCGACGATCTGGGTACGCATCCTGAACTCGAGAACGGCCTGCCGCGATGCGCTGAGGCGCTGTTCGGCTTCGGCCAGTTCCTGACGCGAGTATCCCGTGGCATCCCTCCTTGCCTCGTCCGACAGAGCGTTTACCAATTTGTCCGAGGCATCGAAGATGACCTGATTGATCTCGCGGCTTATCTCGGGATCGTAAGAATATACCTTGATGCGGATCAGACCGTTCACCACACTGAGGTTCACGCGTCTTTCCCAATGATCGACCACATCTTCCACCGGAACATCAGGCTGCATGGCGAAGACGAAATCCATGGGCCACGGATCGGAAAAGGCTGCGCGCAGGTTCACCTCACGCGCGGCGATTTCCACCATCTCCTGGCTCATGATGAATTCCGACAAGATATCGATGTCCTTGCCGCCCGAGCCTGACAGGTTGGTTATGCCTCCCAACAGGTCGAGGGATGACTGGAACTCTTCTGCCCGGACAGAAAACGACATGTTCGACACGAACTGATCCCGCGCGAGGAAGACCAGATAAAGCGTTGCAAGAAGTGCGGGCACCAGAACGAAGGCAACAAAAGTTGTGGCAATTCCATAGTGCCGAACGCGCAGGACGGCCGGGCCAATGGCGGCCGGGGTTGCAGGCGGGTTGCCCGGCGCAGACCGGACCGGCGCTGGCAACGGCTGTTTCAGCGGGGGCACATGCGCGGGCGAGTGCAGCGGCTTTGGGCCCGCCACCGGTGCGGCCACAGAGGTAGGAGCCGCGACGGGCGGAGCAGGCGTTGCTTTCAAAGGCACGACTTGTCCGCCTTTTGCCAAATGAGTCGTTGGTTCAGGCGTCGGAGCATTCGGGGGGGGCATAACCGCTGAGGGCGCTGCGGGCGCCGGAGCGGCTTGCGCGGGAAACCCCGCCGGAAGGGCCGGGTTGGCGGGTGGCAGTTGTCGTGTGGTGGCCTCAGCAGGCGCAGACTTTGGGGGTTGTGGCGTCGCTGGCCCCGGGTTGGACGAAGGGGGCTGCGCCGCAGCAGGCAGGGCAGGGTCAGTTTCTGATGCGGCACGTGCGGTCGCCGCTGACGCGGGCTTCCCCTCGGGCGCGTCACGCTTTGCGGCCTCGGAAACGGGCCCGCTCCCAGCGACATTGGCAGTCGTCAAAACGAATTCCTTTTGCTGATCGTGATCGGTACAGGAAAAGCCGTCATGAAAACCGTCTCAACACATATATTTCACATCAGCAAAGGCGCGAGCGACCTTTACCCGGCCGAACCTGAATTGCGTATCTCTGTGTGATCATACATAACGACGAGGTAAACTTCCAGCCGCGAAATGCGGAGGTGACCAGATGCCGCCGACCCAGACTGACCAACATCCCGCGATGCTTGAAGCGGACACGATGCGCGCACGAAAACTGCGTATGGGTCGCACCGTTGCAGCCCTGATCTTGAGAGAGATGTCGACCAGCTACGGCCGGTCCCCCGGCGGTTATCTCTGGGAAATCCTTGAGCCGACCCTCGCATTGGCCGTCATGACAGTGATATTTTCGGCCTTTCTCAGAAATCCGCCGGTCGGAGACAGCTTCCCCTTGTTCTTCGCAACAGGCTTTCTGCCGTTCATGCTGTTCAACGACATCTCCAACCGAATGGCAACCTCGATCAACTTTTCGAAACCGTTGCTGGCGTATCCGTCGGTTACTTTCGTGGATGCAATGCTGGCCCGGCTTTTGCTGCACGCCCTGACCAATATCATCGTCGGTGTGATTGTTTTTTCGTTCATCATACTCGTGCTTGGCGCCAGTGCCGATGTGGATTTCTCGAAGGTCGGCTTGGCCTATGCACTGGCCATCAGTCTTGCATTTGGCATCGGAGCGCTGAATTGCTATCTGATGACGGCCTTCCCATTGTGGGAAAGGACATGGCAGATCGCGACGCGTCCCCTGTTCGTCATTTCGGGCGTCTTTGTAACGTTCGAAAACATGCCCGAAATTGGCCAGAAAATCCTGATCTGGAACCCGCTGATCCACATCGCCGGGATCGTGCGCGCTGGCTTTTTCGGTGTCTATGACGATTATTACACCTCACCGATTTACGTGCTTCTTGTGGCTCTGATCACGGGTGTGTTCGGCATGATGCTGCTCTTTCGTCATCACCGCGGATTTATGGAAAGTTGAGAGCATGACCTATTCGGGACCGGCAGGGGTGGCCATCCTGATGGGGCTTTTCGACGGCGCCCCATGGATTTCCACTCAGCTGCAGTCATTTCTGGATCAGGATCATGCCAACTGGACGCTTACCGTTGCGGATGACGGCTCGTCGGATGCTGGACCGGAAATCGTAGAGGCCTTCGGTCAGCGAAATCGCGATCGCCGGGTGACACTTGTTGCGGGTCCACGACGTGGGTTTGCGGCAAATTTCCTGACGTTGCTGCGCGACCATACTGGGGACGTTCCATACGTCGCGCTGAGCGACCAGGATGATCAATGGCTGCCCGAGCGCCTCTCGCGGGGCATAGCGGCGCTTGCTCCCTTTGGCGCACTCCCTGCACTGTACTGCGCCCGCACTATTCAATGTGACGCGTTTTTGCGGCCCATGCGGATCTCGCCGCTCTGGCCCCGGCCTTTTGGCATGGCCAACGCGCTGGTGCAAAACGTAGCGGCAGGAAATACGATCATGCTCAACCGTGCGATGGCAGATCAAGCGCGCCGAAGTGCACCTTGGGCCGTGAAGGCCGGGGTTGTGGCGCATGACTGGTGGCTTTACATTCTGGCCAGCGCCATCGGTGGGGCGGTTGTGCAAGATGATGCGCCGGTTTTGCGCTACCGGCTACACGCAAGCAACGCGATGGGGCGCAACGACACGCCAAGAGCGCGATGGCTGCGGGCGCGCAGGCTGTTCAACGGAACTTTTGCAGGTTGGATAGATGCCAACCTTGCCGCGCTGTCACAGGAACACGATCACCTGACCCCTGAAGCACGTCGTGCCGTGAGCGGGTTTCCGGGTCTGCGCGCGCCCGGCGTAGTGGAACGGCTAAGTGCGCTCCGGCGTTTGGGTTTGTACCGTCATGGGCGGATCGACGATCTGTTGATGCGCGGCGCGGTTGTCGCCGGACGGCTCTGAATCTTGCGCAGCGCTGCAAAGAGATCTTGACGCGACACAGCGGCGTTTTGCAGCATTATATTCATGTTTCCAATTTTAAGCCGCTTTTTCGCCTTCAAGACGGTGTCCTGTGCCTGCGGGATCATTTTTTTCATCAACGAGAGTGTCATGGCATCACCTTTCTCCTGTGTGCTTAATGCGACGGCCGCGGGCTCGGGCGAAATGCTGTGCGCGGCCGTCCGCAGCAGGCTTCCTGCCCATGCGGCGCATCGGTATGAACTTGAAGTCGGCACCGCCACCGACACGTTCCTTGAGGCACGCCTGTCGCGAAAGAGGGGTGCCACGCTGACGCAAGGCCCCCAGATCGGGCTATCGATTGTGGATCGCACGACATTTCCGCAAGAAAGCATCGATCGCTTTGCCGACGAATTGATCCAGAGCTTGCCGGAAGCGGAATAGCCGCCCTTTCGTCGGCCCTTCAGAAATTACTGCAGAGAAAGAGAAGATTTTCCGATGTGTACAATCTGTGCCGCGCTCAGACCTTACAGCACCGACTGTGATTATGCCGATCTTGGTGGACCGGGGGTGAACCGAGCCATCATCACAGAGGGATCAGATGCACCGGCGTCGATCGGCACAGGTTACGTGATGTCTGCAGGCGATGTGTTTCGCGGCAGCTATGGCACCGGCGCTGACAGTGACTACATCCGGGTCCAGTTGCAGGCCGGAACGCAGTACACGATTGATCTGACAGGCTTCGATACCGGCGCCGGGATGCCCGATACCTATCTGCGGTTGCGCGATGCTGCGGGCAACATTGTGACGTTTGACGATGATGGAGGCAGCGGAACCAATTCCCGCATCGCTCTGACTGCACCGGCGACGGGTAATTACTTCCTTGAGGTGGTTCAGTTTGAAAGCCAGAACGGCGGATCAGGCGTAACCGGCAATTACGAACTGTCGGTAGCAACCTCGACCGGGCCAGTCCCGACCCCACCTGTCGCCACAATTCAGGACATGGCCGACCAACTGATCAACGGATACTGGAACGATCAGGGCTATAATGGCGCGCCGCGCCATTTCAACGTGGCGCCGGGCGGCACGCTTTACGTAAACCTGAACGGTCTGACACCGGCTGCCCAGGTCGAAGCGCGCGCAGCCCTTGATGC
>JBBRBJ010000085.1:0-7780 GCA_038205925.1 Rhodobacterales bacterium
AACCAGTTGGAAGATGAACAAGACCCTGCCAGAGGCGCTGACCTTTGCAGCCGGTCTGGCCGCCAGCGATGCCACCCGCGACACGCGCGTGCAGCGCTTTGTGGTCCCGCCGTTCACGGCGGCGCGGCAGGTCAAGGCGGCGCTGGCAGGAACCTCTGTCAAGGTCGGCGCGCAGAACATGCACTGGGCCGATGCCGGGGCCTGGACGGGCGAGATTTCGGCGCCCATGCTGGTGGATTGCGGGTTGGATATCGTGGAGCTAGGCCATTCTGAACGCCGGGCACATTTTGGCGAAACCAATGAAACCGTGGGGTTAAAGGTCGAATCCGCTGTCCGTCACGGCCTGATCCCGTTGATCTGCATCGGCGAAACCCTGGCCGACCGTGACAGTGGCCGCGCGCCCGAGGTGTTGGCGGAGGAGGTGCGCGGCGCCTTGTCGCGCCTGACCCCTGAACAGCAGAACGCCCCCATTCTGCTGGCCTACGAACCCGTCTGGGCCATCGGCGCGCATGGTATCCCCGCCAGCGCCGACTATGCCGATGCCCGTCAAGCCGAGATCATCGCTGTGGCGCAATCCATCCTTGGCCGCCGCATCCCCTGCCTGTACGGCGGCTCTGTCAACCCCGAAAACTGCGCCGAACTGATCGCCTGCCCACATATCAACGGGCTGTTCATCGGCCGCGCGGCTTGGGATGTCGCGGGCTATCTCGACATTCTGACGCGCGTTTCTGCCGCCATCTGACCCCACTATCTACAGCCAAAGGAAACCAACATGAAAATCGCAATCGCAGGTGACAGCGCCGGAGAAGGTCTTTCCGCAACCCTCGCCTCCCACCTGAAAGACCGCTTCGAGGTGACCGAGATGTCGCGCATCGATGCGGGGGCAGATGCCTTTTACGCCAACCTCGCCGACCGCGTGTCGCAGGCCGTGCTCAGCGGCCAGTTCGACCGGGCCATCCTTGTTTGCGGCACCGGCATCGGCGTATGCATTTCGGCCAACAAGGTGCCCGGCATTCGCGCTGCGCTGTGCCACGATACTTACTCCGCAGAACGCGCCGCACTGTCGAACAATGCGCAGATCATCACCATGGGCGCGCGCGTGATCGGTTCGGAACTGGCCAAATCCATTGCTGAGGCGTTTCTGGCGCAGAGCTTTGATCCGCAGGGCCGCAGCGCCGGCAATGTGGATGCGATTAACGCTTTGGATGCGAAGTATAATGCCACCAATCCCCAAGCGAAAGTGCAGCCGGACGAACGAACGCCAGGGCAAACATGAACGCACTGCGAAGCCCCTGCCAGGTTATTGCCTGAAAGTGGCCAGGTGCTGACCCGGAAAGGCCCCCAAATCGATGACGGTTAGGGGGCGCACTCAGCATCGACGACGATCATGCAGTCCGCTCCCGAAACAAACCGTCCATGCAGGCCAGATCCCGGACAAAACCTAGCGCATCATCGCCGCAACATTGCCTCCATCCACGGTCAAAACGGCGCCCGTGCTGGTGCGCGCCTTTGCCAGATGCAGGAAAGCCGCTGCCACATCGGCGGCGGTCACCTCGCGTTTCACCAGATTGCCGCGCATATAGGCTTCGGGCGTCAATCCCCGCGCCTGACTGCGCTCTGCCACCATCTGATCGGTCATCAGGCCCGTCCGGATGCGATCCGCGTTCACCGCGTTCGATGTGATGCCGTCGGCCCCATGCTCTACCGCATATTGCCGCATCAATGCCATCAACGCGGCCTTCGATGTTCCATAGGGTCCGAAATCCGGCCCCGGATTGACCGCCTGTTTCGAGACGTTGAAGACAATGGCCCCGCCAGTGCCTTGCAGCTTCATCACCCGTACCGCCGCGCGGGCAATGTTGTGGTGGCCCCAGAAGTTGAGGTCGAACGCCCTGTGAAACAGCGCGTCCGGCACATCGGTCAGCGCGCCTTGAAACGCAGCCCCTGCGTTCGAGATCAGGATATCGACCCCTCCCATCCGCGCCGCCACCTCGGCAATCGCCGCATCCACCGCGACAGGATCGGTCACGTCGCAAACAATGCCGATGCCGCCCACGCGTTTGGCCTCGCGCATCAGCGCCTCGCCCGCGATGTCCAGCAGCGCCACCTCAGCCCCGTCAGCCCGCAACGCTTCGGCCACGGCAAGACCAAGCCCCGACGCAGCCCCCGTCACCACCGCGATCTGCCGCGACAGGGGCTTTTCGACCTGCCCTGCGAGTTTCGCCTGCTCCAGCGACCAGTATTCGATGTCGAACAGATCCGCCTCGGGCAGCGCCTCGAAGGCGTCGATCCCTTCGGCCCTGGTGATCACCTCGACCGTCGCCTCGGCTACATCGGCGGCGGCGCGCGCCTCCTTGATGGACGCCGCGGCGGCGAAAAGACCGACGCCTGCCACGTAAAACACCCGTGGCATCGGGTCGAGCATGATCTTGATCCCACCGACACGGGCGTTGTTGCGGGTGAAATAGTCTTTGTAATCCGATATATAAGCGTCAACCGCCGCCTTGACCGCCGCTTTGAACATGGCCGCATCGGTGGGCGGGGCCAAAGCCAACCCCAACCGCTTGATCCGCAAGACATGCTCTGGCGTCGCACTGCCGCGCGCGGCCAGATCACCCGCGCGCGCCGCATTGCAGAAATCCATCACTTGGGGACTCGCGCGATGCTCCAGCACGAACCGCTTCGGCCGCCCCTCGACTCCGGTGTCGATGCTGATGGCACCACGCAGGATGGGGGCCACCACGCTGGCAGCCAACACGCCCAGAGGCAGCGACACGCTGGTAAACGGCCGCGCGCGCCCCTTCGCCAGCCGCACCTCGGCGACGTCGATCATCGCGATCATCGCCTCATAAGCCTCGCGCGGGTCATCCGACCAGGTGAAGATGCCGTGTTTCAGCAGGATCATCCCTTTGCCGCCCGGCTCTGCGGCCATGGCTGCGGCGCAGACCTTCGCCAGATCAAAGCCGGGCATCACATAAGGGACCACAATGCTGTCGGGGTACAACTCGCGGATCAAAGCCTCGCCCTGCGGCTGGTTGGTCAGCGAAACAATCGCATTGGCATGGGTGTGATCGACATGGGCAAACGGCATGATCGCATGCAGCACCGCCTCGACCGAGGGATTGGGGGCGGACGGGTTCATCAGCATCCGCCTTTGCAACATCACCATGTTGTCGTCCGACAGCGTGTCAAACCGGGTCAGTGCCTGCAACGGCGCAAGCCGGACCGCAGGCAGACCCTGCGGCTCGATGGTGCCCATGTCCCAACCCGACCCCTTGACACACAGCACATCGACCTCAGACCCATCCAGATCGGTATAGACCGTCTTGACCGAGGTATTGCCCCCGCCGTGCAGCACCAGTTCCGGGTCCGACCCCAAAAGCCGCGTTGTGTATGTGCGGATCGCCAGGTCGCGGTTGATGCCGCGCGCGACGTAAGCCTCTACCACGGACGTGAAGTCGGCATCGGACCATCTGGATTTCATTGCAGCCTCATTGAGATTTGGCACCGGATTTGGTCCGGGCGAAAGAGTAACGCCAACGACTACAAACGCCGTTCGGTCACAGCGTCGAACACATGCACCTTTTCAGGAATGACATCAAAGCGCACCGGCGTGCCTTCAGCCACCCGCATTGCCTTGTCGACGATGGCATTGAACTCGCCATCCGCCGATTTCGCGCATAACTGCGCCTCGTGGCCCATCCGTTCGATCAGCACCGCCGTGGTGGCGATAGCGCCCGCATCGGCGATGGTCACATCATTGGGCCGCACACCGCAGATTACCTTCTGGTCGGGCTTTGCGCTGGTCCCTGCTGGCAGGGCGATCAGGCCCGACGCCGTGTCAACCGCAGGCCCCCCGGCCCCTGTCACCACGATCCCGTTCAAGAAATTTATGGCAGAGGATCCAATGAAATCAGCCACATACTTGCTGCTTGGCTTGTCATAGACCTCGTCCGGAGTGCCGATCTGTTCGATGCTGCCCGCCCGCATGACGACAATCTTGTCGGCCATTGTCATCGCTTCGATCTGGTCATGGGTGACATAAACTGTCGTCGTCTGCAGCTTGTTGTGCAATTGCCGGATCTCGGTGCGCATGTGGGCGCGGAGTTTCGCGTCAAGGTTCGACAGCGGCTCGTCGAACAAAAACACCTTGGCCTCGCGCACCATGGCGCGGCCCATGGCGACACGCTGCCGCTGACCGCCGGACAATTCCTTGGGGTAGCGTTGCAGATAGGGAGTCAGGTTCAGCACTTCGGCCGCATATGCGACGCGGCGCTTGACCTCGGGCGCGGCAATCTTGGCCACTTCGAGGCTAAAGGCGATATTGTCATGGACCGTCATCGTTGGGTAAAGCGCATAGTTCTGGAACACCATCGCGATGTTGCGGTCGCGCGGATGGACATTGTTTACCCGTTTGCCAGAGATCAAAAGGTCGCCCTCGGTTACCTGTTCCAGCCCTGCCGTCATCCGCAACAGCGTGGTCTTGCCGCAGCCCGACGGCCCCAGCAGCACGACAAACTGGTGATCGTCGATCTGGAATGACACGTCCTGCATCACGCGGACGGCGCCGTAAGATTTGCCGATCTTTTTGTATTCAACGGTCGCCATCGGCGTTCCTTCTGGTCTGGTCTCAGTTTTCAGTAAACTTGCGCGGTGGGCGTGATGACGATTTCCTGCACGATGGCCCGCTGTGGCAGATTGTAGGCGTTCAGCGTCAAAGCCGCCACGATATCGGCTGAAATGCCGCCGCCGATGGCATCCTTGTTGCGCCTGTAATTGGCCAGCGTGTCGGGGTCGCGCACCCCGTCCAGCACTTCGGTGTCGATGATGCCCGGCGAAAGCACGATCACCCGCACCCCATGCGGAGCGAGGTATCCGCGCAGACTTTCCGAGATGGCATGGACGAAATATTTGGTGCCGCAATAGACGGTATGATCCGGGTACACCTTGCGGCCCGCGATGCTGCTCATCATCACCAGCGTGCCATGCTTGCGGGCGATCATTGCGTTCATCACCGAATGGACCGTGTTCAGCATCCCCTTGGTGTTGATGTCGATCATCTCATCCCAATCCTCGGGCGGTTGGGTGGCAATGTCACCCAGTCGCGCGATCCCGGCATTGGCAAACATCATGTCGACCGGGCCGTGCAGCGCCTCGGCATCGGCCACGGCGGCCGCGATCGCCGCACGATCCCGCACATCAACCCGGCGCAGCACGGCGCGCGGCAGGTTCAGCGCTTCCATCCGGTCCAGGCGGCGGGCCATCAGCAATACGGGGTGGCCCGCCTGGGAAAAGGCGCGGGCCACGGCTTCGCCGATCCCGGAACTGGCGCCCGTGATGGCGACAAGCGGTTTTTCTGTCATTCCTCAGGCTCCTTGTCCGACAGGTTGGACGGGGCGCGCGCAATACGTCACGCGCCCCGCCCGATGCATCAGCCCTTCATCACGGCTTCGACCTGCACGGCGATGTCGTCCATCGCCTCTTTCGCCGATCCGTAGCCCCCGGCAAAGTATTTGCCCAAGCCGACCGGAATGGTATCGGACGAAAGCTGCGCCCATTCGGGCAGATCCGGCTCGGACCCCATGTGGTTGGCGATCGTCTCGCGCACCACGTTCAGATGCCGTGTCGTGCCGGCGCCCACACGGGCGTTGCCCAGAACACGCGGATCGTCATAGACCGAGGCCCGCGTCGGCCCGGTGCCGCCGCCAAGCGTGGTGATGAGGGCCTGCGTATCGGCACAGGTGGCCCATTGCATGAAGATCCACGCCGCATCCGGGGCTTTGGAGTTGCGCGACACCGCCAGCGACGAGCCGCCCTGATGGCCGACACCGGGGATCTCGCCGAAACCGGTTTGCTCCACTGTGCGCAGCGAAGATGCCTTGGGAGGCACAGCCACGTCGCACAGACCCGAGACCTTGGTCTGGGTCGGATCATCGAAATAGGGGAAGAACTCGCCCCATGACAACATCGACGCCGCAACACCCTGCGCCACCGACTGGCCCTGACCATCCCATGTCCAGCCATTCACGCCGGCGGGCATGGTCTTCACAAGCTTGTCCCAATAGGCCATCGCCTCGAGTCCGGCATCGTCGTTGCCTGCGAACTTCATGTCGGCATTGAAGATCGACCCGCCGTGACCCCAAAGCCACGCCGTCCAGTCACATTCCAGACTGTAATGCCCAGATTTCATCTGGCCGGTGGTGCCATACATCGCCCCGCCTTCGCCTGCGGTGATGATTTCAGAGTTCGACAGCAACTCCGGCAGGTCGGCCGGGGCTTTCAAGCCATATTTTTCGTAGATGTCCTTGCGGTAGATCATGATGAAGATCGGAATGTCATAGGGCACGCCGACCATCACGTCGTCATACATCGCGATGCCGTCAACCAGCGCCGGCAGGAAGTCGTCCATGTTGTAGTTCGGCATCGCAAGCGCTGCGTTCGAGGCGTATTGCTCGCGCGGGTCGAACACATCACGGCTGAAGCTGGCAGCCCAGCTTTGGTCGATGTAATACAGATCATAGGTGCCAAGGCTGGATGCCACATCCAGCGTCAGCTTTTGCAACACCTGCTCCAGCGGCAGAACCTCGATCTCGACCTTGATGCCAGTGGCTTCTTCGAAATACTGCTTGAGCTGGGAATTGATCGCGTTCGACGGCGGGGTGGATTCCGTAGCCATCTTCAGCGTGGTGCCTGCAAAGGGTTTGCCGACGTCGCGCAGCCAGGCCATCACATCTTCCGACGGCTTCAGCGTGTCTTGCGCATAGGCGGGCGTGAACAGGCCCGAGGGGCGGCCCACCATGCTTGTCCCCAGCCCAGCAAGGCCAAGGGCGGCCGAAGCTTTCAGGAACTGGCGGCGGCCCATCTGGCCCTTGGCGAACCTGTCGGTGACAGACGCCAGATAACGCTTGCGGTCATCGTCTTTCATAAGTCGTTCTCCTCCGGTGTTGAAGGGCGTTTTAGCCCCGGTGATAGCCTTTCAGGCGGTGTTTTACCCCCGCTCTCATTGTTTTAGCGAACCCATCGTCAGCCCGCGCACCAGATGCCGCTGCACCAGCAGCACCACAATGAACGCCGGGATCATGGCAGCGGCACCAAGCGCCGCCATGTTGCCCCAGGCTGTGCCGATCGAGGTAACAAAGGTGGATGACACGACCGGAACCGTCTTGATGCTGGTCTGCGTCAGGGTCAGTGCGAACAGGAACTCGGTCCAGCTGAAGATGAAGCACAGCACGGCCGAGGCGGCGATACCCCCCTTGGCCATCGGCAGCACGATACGGCGAAAGATCGTCCAGCGCGACGCCCCGTCGATCAGCGCGCTTTCGTCGATCTCGGCCGGGATGTCATCAAAAAAGCTTTTCATCAGCAAGACCGCGAGCGGCAGGTTCATCAGCGCATGCACGATGATCAGGCCGGTGAACGTATCCAGAAGCGAAAACTGCTTGAAGATGAAGAACATAGGGATAGCCACTGCCACCGGAGGCATCATCCGGGTCGAAAGCACCCAGTTTACAAAGTGGTGCCGCCCGCGAAACTGCATCCGGCTGAGGCAATAGGCGGCGACCGTGGCCACCGCGATGGCCAGCATGGTTGAGAATGTCGCCACGATGATCGAGTCCAGCAAGCGCGGCGCCATATAGAAATTGCCGCCCCCCGGGTTCACCACCTGTGGCCCCAGCCCAAGCGTGACGCCGAACACCTGTTCGAAGTTGCGCAGGTTGGGCGTGAATTCGAAGATCTTGGGCGGCCAGTTGAAGATGTCCTTGGCGCTGCGGAACGCGGT
>JBBRBJ010000086.1:0-6834 GCA_038205925.1 Rhodobacterales bacterium
ATCACCATATCGAACTGATCGTACCAAGACGGCTGGAGCTGCTCATCTGCGGTGTCATTAAACCTTACGACGGTCAAGTCGCCGAGATCTGCCGCCTCCATCAAGGTTGCATAAGATATCATCTGGCAGGTGCCGAGCAGGAGAATTTTCATGGCTTAATATCCTTGATGCCCTGCAATGCTGTCGGCAGGAATCAGGTGATCTGAACCTACACACAGCATCGTATTGCTCTACGATTTTCACTCGCATCCCCTCTTGAAGCAAGGAAAATCCCGAAAACGCGCGGCGGGCCGGTAAGTGCCGCAAAGGCTTCGCCTACGTCTGGGTATTGTGGTTGACCTCTCGCTGCGCATCGACGCGCGCGTAGCCGGTCCAGCCGATCGTCGGGAAAACGAACTCCCAGACCGTTTTCTGACCCTTCTCAGGTTCTGGGGGACAAACATTGGTTGGCGAGCGTTTGCACGGTCAAGCTGCCGACAACAAAGTCGAGAAACGCCCCTGTCACGTTGGCGTTGGCACCCGGCGAATGCCGAAACCTTCAGGCCTGGATGCAACAATAATGGCGTGGCGGTGAAAAATACCCGAGCAATGAGCATGGTCCGGCAATGAGACGGCCAATTCAGTCCTGGCCGTCTCAACCACAACACCGCAGTCGCGAGGTGGCGGGGACCACAGATCAGATCTGCGGAGCGTTCTTCTTGTTGTCTCGGTCACCGTCTTTCTTGTGTGCCATGTCTTCGTCACCCTCACCGCGCAGTGCGGTTTCGACCTCGTCTGTCGCGGTGTCGACGGCAACGCCGGCAATCGTGCCAAGTCTGCTTGCAATCGAAGCATCGCCGGTCGGTAGCAGGCCCTCATCCTTGGCAGCATCCACCGCCGCGCCATAGGTAGTCTGCGCCATTTCGGTGGCACGGTCTGCCGCGTCGCGAGACATGCCTTTGGCGCGATTCAGCATCTGGTCACGGCTGTCGCCCATCATACGGTCTTCGGTCTGAGTGCGCGGCAAGGCGGCGCCGATCACCGCGCCCACTGCAAGGGCAATCGCACCGGCAATCAGGGGCTGGCGTTCCATTTGGTCGGCAATTCCGCCGCGCATGTTGCGTGCTGTTTCCATCGTGCTGTCGACGGCGGAATGCATCCGGTCCTGCGCTGCGTCGGCCATGTCGGAAACCTGATGCATAGCGTCATCGGCCATGCTCTTGGCACCGCTGACCGCATCGCGACCACGCGACATCATGTCGTTTGCGGTCTCACCGACAACGCCGCGTGCGTTGCTGCCACCACTGTGCACCTGGCGTCGCGGACGGTCCCAATCCGTAGAAGCCGCGCTATAGCGCCCGTAAGCGTGGTTGCCAGCTTTGCCATCGCTTTTCCCCATCACGAGCCAGGCGACCCCCAGCCCGATCATACCAAGGGCAAGCGGGTTTTCCCGGACCTGCCGACCCGCCGCCTGCAGGGTGCCGCGCGCATCCTCCATCCCGATAAAGCGGCCCACTTCATCCACAATCTGTTCAACAGACATGCGGTCTTTCAGCTTGTCCAAGGTGCTTTCCACATTGGCACGGTTCATTTCGACTTCGCGTTCGATTTGTTCAGAATCGGTCATCACATTTGTTCCTTTGCAAGCCGCGCATCGCGGCTGGTTTGTTCAATCGTGCGTTCCGGCACAAGGTTTGCGGTTTTCAGAGCGCGCCGACCGCTTGCCATCAGGATGGCGCCGACAATGGCGACAACGAGGCCTACGGCGACCGCGGCCAGTATCGGCCCGATATAGACAGCCAACAGCAGAACTGCTGCCTGTAACAGTAACAGCAATGCCACTGTCACCATCAGGGCCCCTGCGGCGACCATTTCCAGCCCGCCGGCAAGGTTTCCGGCGGCTTCGGTCAGTTCTGCCCGCACCAGCCGCCCTTCACTGCGAACCAGACCCGACAGATCACGCACCAGATCACTCAGCAGATCGGGAATCGTCCGGCCCGGTTCCACGGGTGGCCGCCGATCATGCGTTTCCATCATAGCCCTCTCCCATCATCATGGGATCCGCACGCACGGGGTCCCGCGCGCCAGCATCCTGCCGGTCCGCACCATAGAATTGCGACCTGAACGCGCCGTCGGCATCGTCGTCGTTGTCAAAGCGGCCACTGTGGCCGTCGCGGTCAGTCGTGTCGCCGGACGCCACCAGAAACCTCCCCAAGGCGACACCGGCAAGAACACAGCCAATAGTGAAAGCAACGGGGTTTTGTCGGCTGATGCGGCTGACCGTCTGCCCCATATCCGCGACCGAACTGTCGGCCATGCCTGACGACACGTCTTCCATCAGGAGTACCGCCTGATCGAGCACTTGCGAAGACCCGCTGTCTCCTCTGGAAACGTCGCGAACGGCGTCTGTCACCTTCACCAATGACGCGCTCATGTCATCCTTGCGGCGGTCCAGCTCTTGAACCATCAACGACCACACATTATGCCCTGCACGGCTTCCTTCGGTCCGGATCGTATCTGCAAGCCCCGACAACTCGGTCTTGACACCATCGAATTCGCGCTGCGCGGCGTCGGCAATGTCCGATCGCATGCCGTGATCCCGGTGATCGTCTGGCGATGAAGCGCCGTCTGACGCCATGTTTGTTTTCTTGCTCATCGGTTTAACTCCATTTGAAAAAGGGCAGCGCAGTGCGCTGAACCGTCACATCTGTTATTGAACCTTTGAGCGCTGATTTAGTTCACTCGGGCGCCGAAAATATTTCAGGTCGGTTGGCGGAAATTCCGGGTTCGAGGGGCATCAGTCTGACAGGCGGGCCCGTCCTGACGTGACGCGGGGCGGGGGGATCAGCCCCTGCCACACCCATCCGCTCCGGCCGCGTGCCAGTGTCCCTCAGCAGTCTGCAGCATGCGTTCGACCTGAGCGATGGCGTGCGGCAGGTCGGACTGGGTTTGTAGCGGGCCAATCGTTGCAAGCACCCGCGTCATCGCCGGGTTGTCCGAGCGACCCATGTCAGGGCACAGCGGCGCATCCGGGTCGGTGGCCCGGTCGCGGAGCGCGGCTGCCATGCCGCCCGGGGCGCGGCCGTCCAGTCGGCATGAGGCGTAGACTGTAACTTCGCGGGCGTGAACCACCGGCAGACCAAGCGACTTGAGGCGCAGGATGATGGCGCGGTCTTCATGGGTGGGCATCGGATCAAACCCGCCCGCAGCATCATAGGCATAAGGCGCAAACGCGAGGCTTGCGCCGGGGGTCTGCTCATGGCCCACGTGTCCGGTCAGACGCTGTTCCAACTGGGCCTTGAGCGCAAGAAACCGGTCTTCCAACGCGGCGCGGCGCAGCAATGGCGCAGGAAGGGCCGAGAATTCTTCGGCGATGGGCTCTACCAGCCCACAGACGGCTGCCGCACCAGCATCAATGTGGCGCAGGTTGTCCTCTATCCAGCCGGGAGCTACGATGCAGTCGGCATCTGTCGTCAAAATCGTGCGCACATTGCGGGCGCGGCGCCGACCCTCGGCCACGCCAAGGCGCCGGGCGGCGCCCACACCGCCCGCGATCACAAGGCAATCGATCACCGCAACGCCCGCATCCGCCGCAAGATCACCGGTCGCATCGGTGCAGTTGTTTGCAACCACAAGCACATCCGCCTTCTGCGCGCCAAGCGTGTCAAGGCAGGCCCGGATACGTTCGGCCTCATTGCGGGCGGGAACCACCACCAACCGGCCGGTAGCCCCCCAGCCGGGCGGGAACAGGGCGCGCGTAATGCGCGATGCAGGCATCTGGATGTTCATGTGCAAACAAACCTGTCGATGCGGTAGCGTTCGGTGCGAACGACCGGGCTGCTGATGTGTGCAGAAAGGCGCTCGGCAAAGGCTGCAAGCGCCTGTTCGCCCTGCAACGCATTGCCCGAGGGGCCAAGCCAGTTTACCGCGACGATCTCGGCCTGTGGCCAGCGACGCGCGATTTGCCGTGCAAGAGCGGCAAGCCCGGGTGTGTCGAGAAAATAAAGCACCTCCGACACCACGATAAGATCGTGGTCGCCACCCGGCAGATCACACGGCAGATAGCCTTGCACAAAGCGCCCGTTTGGCACGGCTTTCCGGGCGGCGGCCAAAGCCGTCTCAACGGCATCAAGGCCGGTATATCGGGCGCTGCGCGAGGCAAGGCGACGCGCAAGTTCGCCATTGCCGCAACCAAGTTCAAGCACGCTGGAGTAGGCGGGACACAACAGTGCGGCGCAGGTGGCTCTGAATTTCGCGCGCTCATATGGGCTGGTCCGAAATTCCCAAGGGTCATCTCCCCTTGCGTAAAGCGCCTCAAGCTGTTGGGGATCCACGGCTTTCATTGCAGGCCACCTATTGCCGCAAGAAAATACACCTCGTCTTGCGCAGCGAAAAACTCGGCAAAGCCGGAGGGCATCGCAAATCCATCCGGTGCGTCGGGCACGACACGTCCGGCCTGGCTGCGATGCGCGGCGATGGCGGCGGTCTTGCGGTCCACTGCGCGCCCTGCCGGGAACCGCACGGCAAATGTTCCTTCGGGTTGCGGGGTGCGCCCACCGCCGTGCCAGCGCGACCAGATCGGGTAATAACCAAAGGTCAGGTGCACAACCTCGGCGCTGAGCCACCGGCCGATGTCGGCCCCAGCGTGGTGATCGCAGTGGGGGTCCAGCGGCGAGGGGGCAAGCAGCAGGCCAAACCCGCCGCTCTGCGCCAAGGCAACCAGCGCCTCCTGTTGCCCGTGCGCGACCCGCAACCCGGTATCTGGCGCCCCGATCCAGGTCAGATCCTGCTCGGTGCCCCCAAGGCATCGGATGGCCTCGACCAGCTCTGCCCGGCGGATCGCAGCCAAGCGGTCGGGCGGCACCGCGCGCGAGCCGGGGTGCGAGGCCGACCCATCCGTCAGGCACACGACATGCGCCCCCGGCCCGTCGAACGCGTGGGCCAGAAGGGCACCGCAACCAAGGCTTTCATCATCAGGGTGGGGTGCAAGCACCAAAAGGCGCTGCCCACGCAAAAGAGCGTCTGCCGTGGTCAGGCTGATCGTCCCATCGTCGATCGGGACGCCCGCGGCGACGGGTGCGTCATTCATCGGACCCTCCGTCGTCAAGCAGCGCCGAATAGGGGTCCTGAGGTTGCAACGCCCAACTGCCCGCACGCTGAAGCAAGGCATCCCGCGCCGCCTGCCGCATATAGGTGGCAAGGTCGCGCGCAATGCGTCCGGTTTGCGCCGTCTCATCAAAATGCTGCAATCCCACGGCCCGTTCCACGGCGGCAATCGCATCCTGACCCACCTCTTCGGTCAGAAGGCGGGCCTGCGCCGACAGGCTGACGGCACGCTCAGGCTCGGCACGCCCCTTCGGTCCTTCGGCGACCCGTGCCGCGCGGTCCACAAACGCCCCCGCAGCCAGGGCGCGCGTCAAGACCGGAGCAAGGCGGGCCACCTGCTGTTCGGCCCCAAGCCGCCCCAACCCCGCAAGCTGGCTGGCCGCTGCATGCAAAAGTCCCAGTGTTCCTCCCAGTTGCACCGCAGCAATTCGCCAGACGCCGCCGATGAAACCCGGCTCTTGCAGATATTGCCCCGGCGTTCCGATCCAATGCAGTGCGGACGCAGGCATTCCTTCTGCATCGAAATCACCCGAGGCGGTGGCGCGCATGCCGGTCTTGCACCACGTCTCGGACCGATGGCGTGACGGATCCGAGACGTCCAGCAGGGCAAGTCGCACGGCATCGCCCTGTCCAACGGTAACGATGGCGCATCCCACGGTGCCCAGCCCGGATGCAAAGCGCTTGCCGCCGATCAGCTTCTGGTCGTCAACTGTCAGGGGGATGGCCCCCTCAGCGCCCCAGACCCCGAACAACACGCCATCCGACGCGCGGGCCGCCGTTTCCGCACGCGTCCGACCATCACCCAGCACCGCCACCAGTCGCAAGGCATTCACGTGGCCTTCATAAAGTCGCGCGAGCGGCAGGTTCGACTGACCGATCAGCACCAATCGCCGGACCAGAATTTGTGATGCCAACGGGTTCGCCGACAAGTACCCTTCGGCCTTCAGCCGTGCGACCGACTCGGCAATGGGCGACTGGCCCAGATCCTCGCGCGCCGCGGCCTCGGCAAGGTCAGCGTGCCACTGGTCCGCGCGGACGGAATTTAATTCGCGCGGCCTGCCCATGGCCTTACCAGGCCATTGCGCCGGGGATGGCGCGAGGTAAGGGCGTGGGGGGCTGCATTCTGTCATGCGCTGTCAACGCTATTGCAAGAAGGCGGTTCCCCGTGCACCGTTCGCGTTTATCGCGAGCATGGATCACCCCAAAGGCAGTGCAGGGCGCCGCCGGATTGGCTGCATCTGCCACAATCTCGGGCGCAGTTGGGTCACACGGCGGGGCTTGCCCCCTTTACCGTCATGTCCTGCGACAATTTGCAGGGCAATGGCCATGTAGCACATGCCGCCGTTGTCGGTCCTGCGCAACTGTCTGACCCCGACTTTGCCGATTGGGTCACGGCGCATGTGGCCTTTCCCAACGGCATGGTCGACCGGATCACCCCCACTACCGGGCCGCACGAACGCGCGCTGGCCACAGGTTTTGGCCTGAACGACGCCGTGCCGGTGACGTGTGAGCCTTTCGGCAATGGGTGCTGGAGGGAACCAAAACTGGATTCCCGCGTTGCGGCCAAGCAAAGTAGTGTAAAGTAGTGTCAAGCCAGCGCGCCGGTGAACTGAAGGCGCACCATTTCCGTAACGTCGGTTGGCGATGTGGCACTACCTCTGGCGGAACGTGAGCACTGGCGTCCGGGCCTTTGGCCACGGTCTCGCGACCTCGGTCGAAACAGGAAATGGCCTATGTACCTAAGTCTTG
>JBBRBJ010000087.1:0-6477 GCA_038205925.1 Rhodobacterales bacterium
ACCAGAAGATCTGCGCCTCGCCGACGGTGGCGACCTGCGCGGCACGATCACCCACGTCGAACGGCTGGGCGGCGACACTAATATCGTCGTGCAGACCGGAACCACCGAACAGGCCACGATCCGCATGTTCGGACAGAATGCTGCACGGGTCGGAGACACTGTTGGCCTCGACTATGATCCGGCCAAGACCTTTCTTTTTGCCGCCAACGGAACCCGCCTGCGCTAACGCGTTGGGCGTTTTGTCTGTAAGCATCCGGCGGGGGAGGCGGTCACGCGGCCTTGACAGCTTCCTGCTCAGCTTTCCAGTTCCATGGGAGCAATTCAGGCAAGCGTGAGACGGTGATATCCGGCAAACGCGCTTGGACATCTGCCATCCATGCCTGCGGGTCGATGTCGTTCATCTTGCAACTGGCGATCAGGGTATGGATGAAGGCCGCCCTTTCGCCGCCGCGCTCTGATCCGGCAAAAAGCCATGACTTTCTTCCCAATGCGATGCCTCTGAGCGCGCGTTCGGCGGCATTGTTGTCAGGCAGATGCGCCCATCATCGAGGAATGCGCTGAAGGCGGCCCACCGATCGCCTTTGGGAGGCATCAGGTCGTCGATGGCCTTTGCGGCGCTGTTGTGTTTCGACAGTCTGACGCGCTCCTCAAGCAGCCGACCGTGCAACCCCTCGACCAGTGGGCGGCATCGGCCCTGCCTTGCAGCATGGCGCGCAGCCGCATCCATGCCGTTGATTTCGCGCGGCGCATGTCGAAGATTGCATCGATCCGTTTCACCGCCTCCAGCGCGACCGGCGAGATGTCATGCGCGGGCTTGTTCTTGCGCAGTGCGCCATTGAAGGCGCCATTGGTTCGAGCCCAATGGCGCGCGCCCGCGATATCGGCCAGTTCGAAGAATTTGAGTCGCGCATGGTTCCAGCATAGCGCGCGGTGCACAGGACCCGGGGCGCGGTTGGCCAGATAGAGGTCGTTATAGCCGCTATACTCATCCGCTGCCCGGCAGTGGCGAGAGGGCGCCAGCATCACCCCTTGCCAGCCAGCGAGATGCTTGTTGGGGTGGATCATCTGCGGTCGCGCGAGAACTTGAACAAGGCTGCGGGTGGCGCGCCGCCACCCCACGGCTGCCCGGCAGGGGCTCAGAGCGGTACCAGGCATAGGCCATGAGTTCGGAGCCGAACCGCGGCTGGACCTTGTTCAGAATTTCCACCAGTTCGCGCAGGCGGCGCTGCGTGCGGTCGGACTGGATCCGGGTCCGGCGTTGCAGCGCGTCCTTTGCAAAACCGACGGTCAGGGCGACCTCTTCGCTGGTGGTCCGCAGGATGGACGCGATCTTCTTCGGTTCGAACATGCCCCCTTCGGAATAACGGGTGATTGACATGTTGCGTACTCTTTCAGAACTCCGAAACTTTCCTGAATGGAACCTTCAAGGCTCAATCAGGGCCACTAGGTCGCAGGCCAGCCGCCATCTAACGCCATCAGGGGCGTAGTCCAACTGAACATCGGCGTTTAAGACCGAGCGGCTCATGCGTCTACCAAATGGCAGGCACGCCAATTGCCATTCTGCCCGAGGCCAGACCTCGACATAGGGCGCACGCCCGGCCTTGGCGATGAGCCAGATCAGAATTGCGACAGATATCACCGAATAGATAATGCCAAATCCGGCAGAACCCTATCTTGCGACAAGCCACGGCCTGACCGGCGGCCGCACCGGAATTGCATGACTGAGAAGAAAGGCTACCCAAGCCGCCGTGTATTCGACCCACGCATTCATTTCAGCTCTTCGCTCTGGTGAGGATTGGCCAATAGATCACCGTGAACCCCCCAAAAGCCACGATCCAGGCAGTGGACGCCAGATACAGCAACCAGTCCTGACCGGGGAAAGCACCGGCGGAAAATCGTGCCAGAACGGCAACGATCAGCGCGATATAAAGCGCTGCAATCGGACGGGTGGCGCGCAGCGGTTGCCCTGCATGACCAAGGCTGGCACGGGTCATTACCGCAAGCGTCATCAATCCTACGGCACCTGCCATCCACACATGTTGGGCAGCTGCAGCAATGTCCGGCAGGGGATAGCTAACTGCAACTGCCAGAAATCCCAACGGCACGAAAGCGTATTCGGCATGCAGCACCCAAACCAGCGGCTCTGCGCGGGTATGTTGCCCCGACCAGCGCGATAACCGCCACATCTGCGCCGTCGCCGCCAAGATACAAGCGACTGCTGTTATCAGGCGATCAGGCCAGACCACCCAGACAGCTAACGCTGCAAACGACAGGCCCAAAACGAGAGTGTCGCCGCGCCCGAATGGTGTGGGCAAATTCTGGCTCCGGCGCTGTGCCAGCCAGTTGCGGGTAAAACTGGGAACGATGCGGCCGCCGATCAGCGATATCAACATCACAGCGACGGCTAGTCCCAGACGCAAGCCGTAGCCTTTGGCCGGGTAGCCGCCGCGCGCCGCGTCCAGATGAAACAGCACATTGGCAACGGTCATCCCAAGCGCAAGCCCAAGAACGGCAAGGTTTTTCCAGTTGCGCCCCGCCACGATCCCTTGAGCCAGCACCGCCACCAATACCAGGGGAAAGGCGAGATCCAGCGCCATCACCAGTCCCCAGGGCATCTGCGCCGACGTCGCAACTGCCATGCGACCGACCAGCCAGAGTCCCACCAGACCCGCCAGCGGCCACCCGACCATGGGGAGCCGTCCAGTCCAGTTCGGCACCGCCGTCAACAAGAACCCCGCCAGCACCGCGCCAAGATAGCCGAACAGGAACTCATGCGCGTGCCACGACACCGGATCAAACGCCGTCGGCAGAATATCGTGTCCGCTCAGCATCACCACCCAAAGCGCCATTGCCATGACCGCCCAGACCGCGCCAAGCAAAAAGAAGGGGCGAAAGCCAAAGCCCAGAATGGCCGGGCCGGGCCAGGTCCGCATCTTTTCGGCGGATGTCGCCATCATTTCTGCTCCAGCTTGGCGATACCGGTTTCGGTCACGATGGCCTGCATCGGTATGTCGTGCGGTTGCGGAAAGATTGTGGCGATCCGTGCAGCGTCCAGCCCGATTCCAAAGGCCAGGGCGCGGGGGCCGAGCGCGGCCAGTGTCCGGTCGAAATACCCACCGCCATAGCCAAGCCGAAACCCCGCACTGTCCCAACCAACGAGTGGCGACAGGGTGATGTCGGGGACAACATCGGGCCCTTCTGCGGGCACGGGGATATTCCAGAACCCGCGCTCCATCTTGGTCTGCTGTGTCCATGGCCGAAAAATCAGCGGCGCGGCTTTGGTGACAACCAGAGGCAATGCCGCCCGTGCGCCCCGCGCGGCCAGCCCTTCAAGCCAAAACCGCAAATCGATCTCTGCTTTGATGGGCCACCAGGCCGAAATCGTCAGACCGCTTAGGCTTGGGAACCGTTGTGCAAGCAGACGGTCGAGGTGGCTTGCGATAGCGATAGCTGCGGTTTTGCGGGTGTCCACCGAAAGCGCCGCCCGTTCCGCCAGCAGCCGACCACGTTCGGACGTTCGCCACCGCGCCACATCTTGCGCCTGATGCGGGTCGACGGCAAGTGGATCGAAACAGGCCGGATCAAATTCGTGCGCAAGACATGGCGGCGAGGCAAAGCCACCCGAAGCTGTTTTGTCATGACTCATGAAACTTCTCCCTCAATTCCCCGAGGTCAGCCGGTCCAGACGCGCAAGCGCTGCCTGGGCCTCGGCCACAATCGTCCCGATCCGCTCTGCCACAGTCGGTAGATTGTCTATCAAGCCAACACTTTGCCCCGCAAAGGCCGCCATCGCCTCAAGATTGCCCGAGGTGGTGCGCAGCGGCGAGTCTGTGCTGTATTTCATCAGTGAACGGCCCGCATCCTCGCCAATGACTTCACGCTGCAACCGGTCCGGGTGATGGCCCATCAGGCTGTGGCCAAGGCCATTGGTGACAGAATTACGAATGACCCGAACCGGAGAATGGGGTGGCCAGTTCAACGCGTATATGTCTGTATAAACGGTGTCTACTGCTGTAGCGGCAATCACGCGCGCCTTGTGATCGTCATGAGCATAGGATTCCTTCGTGGCCAGAAACGCTGTGCCGCAGTGTATGCCCTGTGCTCCCAGCGCCAGCGCCGCCACCAGACTGGGCCCTGTTGCAAAGCCGCCAGCGGCAACGACTGGAATCCCGACGGCTCTTGTCACCTGTTCGACCAATACCAGCGACCCGACCGTGCCATGCACATGCCCACCCGCCTCGACACCCTGGAGAATCAGCACATCGGCGCCAGCCGCCTCGGCTTCGTGGGCTGCGGAAAGCGAACCTACCTGATGTAACACCAGACAGCCCGCCGCCTTGGCCCGCGCCACTGCCTCGGGCACAACATCCCAGAAAAAGCACATCGCGGAGACGCCGCGTTCGAAACAAACTGCCAGTTCTGCGTCCAATAATGCAGGGGCGGTCGCGGCGGGGATTAAATTGACCGCAAACGGTCGATCGGTGCGGGTTCGAACTGCATCGATCTCATGCGCGATCAACTCCGGGTCTTCCCTCACCATGCCCAAGATGCCATAGCCCCCCGCCTGCGCGACCGCCGCGACTAGTTCGGAACGAGCAACGCCGCCCATACCCGCAGAAAGGATCGGCAATTCGCAGCCAAGCAGATCACAGATCGGGCTGTGCAGTCGGTGTCGGTCAGGCATCAGGATTCCAGTCATGGCGGTGTCCTTTGAACTGGGGTGTTCGGTCACGGCGGAAAACCAAATGCATAAGGAGCGCGATCATCGCCTTATCCAGACCAATGTGCGCCCTCAGATCTGCCAAGACCTGCGGACGCCCGGTATGAATTGGCTGGAACGGCAGAGTTGCGGACATCCGTTGGAGTCTCTCTGAATAGGTATTTGAGTTACCCATCAACGCCGCATAGGCACAATTGTAAACATCCCTTCAAAGCGAAACCGGATACATCTCACCTCCTTTACCGATTTTGGCCTGTGCGTCCTGATGCGCCTGGCCTCCTTCCTGAACCGCGTTTTGATCCAGAGCAATGCTGCGCTGCGCCGGAAGTGCGATTGTCGTCCTTGCTATCATCTTCAAGAACTGCACAGGGCTTTTTAGGATTTAGCCTTGAAAGGGGGGACGGCCGGTGGAATTCCTTATCGTTTTCGAGACTGTCGAAGGGCAGACACGCAAGATCGCAGAACGTGTGGAGCAGCAGATCCAAGCCGCAGGCCACGGGGTTCGGCTTTTCAACACAGAAAACAGATTTGCGCAGTGTACCTTTGATGGCTGCGACAAAGTCGTGTTGGCCGCACCCGTGCACGAACGGCGACATCCGGCAAGTTTCGAAGATTTCGTTGCGTCGAACCGCGATGAATTGAAGGTTCGGCCGACGCTGCTGATCTCGGTCAGCCTCAAGGCCGCCTTTCCAGTAGGGTTGGAAGAAGCGCAGGACTACCTGATCGAAATGGAGATGCGGACAGGGTTTGACCCGGACCACGAGGTGCTGGCGGCTGGCGCCATTCGAACCGCCAGCTATGGTTACTTTGAAAGCCAGGTCGTGCATGATGTCGTGCTGGATGGGCGCGACGTCGACCTTGTCGAGGGCATGCGCGAATTCACCGACTGGGATCAGCTTGGCGTCGACGTTGCGGCGTTCATGCAAGCGACGCCGCCAGACGGAACGTAAAACCGCCTGATCCCCGGGACGTCGGAATCGGACCCCTGTGGCCCTGACCCCGCTGTCACCCTTGCAGCCCGCAACGTGGTGTGCGCAATTGACCTTACCGCCGCCGCGGCCCCTCGAAAGTGGGAAAGAACCGACATGACGATCGCGTCCCGTTCCAGAACCCATTTGGCGGTGCTGTCAGTTCTGGGTCTGACACATCTGCTCAACGACATGATGCAATCGCTGATTCCGGCGGTCTATCCGATCCTCAAGGAAACCTACGCCCTGGATTTCGTCCAGATCGGGATGATCACCCTGACGTTCCAGATCGCCGGGGCCATGCTGCAACCGGTGATCGGCATGGTGACCGATCGCCATCCTGCGCCCTATTCACCAGTGGTGGGGATGATGTTCACCCTCTCCGGGCTGGTCAGCCTCGCATTCGCCCACAGCTATGCGATGATCCTCGTCTCGGTGGCCTTGATTGGCATCGGCTCGTCGATCTTTCACCCCGAAGCGACCCGGATGGCACGCTATTCCGCCGGCGGGCGTCAAGGGCTGGCGCAGGGTATCTTTCAGGTCGGCGGGCAGGCGGGCGGCGCACTTGGGCCGGTTTTTGCAGCGTTCATCATTGTGCCCTGGGGGCAACCGAGCCTTGCCTGGTTTGCGGTCACAGCACTTCTGGCGATGATGCTTTTGACATGGATCGGCAGCAAGCAGCATCAGATCAGGGCCGAATTTACGGCGCTGCGAGCCAGTCGCAAGACCGAGGTCGCGTTGCCCCACCAGGCGCCGCTGACCATTGCTACCGGCCTTGTCGTCCTGACC
>JBBRBJ010000088.1:0-6451 GCA_038205925.1 Rhodobacterales bacterium
ATACGGGCGCGCGTATTTCTCGGCCACCTCGGCGCATACCTGCACCGGCGATGGCGGCGGCATGGTGGCGCGGGCGGGTCTGCCTTTGCAGGACATGGAGTTCGTGCAGTTTCACCCCACCGGCATCTATGGCAGTGGCTGTCTGATCACCGAAGGCGCGCGGGGCGAGGGCGGGTATTTGACCAACTCCGAAGGCGAGCGTTTCATGGAACGCTACGCGCCGACCTACAAGGATCTGGCCAGCCGCGATGTGGTCAGCCGCTGCATGACCATTGAAATCCGCGAAGGGCGTGGGGTCGGCCCGAACAAGGACCATATCCACCTGAACCTGAACCATTTGCCCAAGGAAACGCTTGACCTGCGCCTGCCCGGCATCACCGAGTCTGCGCGGATCTTTGCGGGTGTGGACCTGACACGCGAACCGATCCCGGTTCTGCCCACAGTGCATTACAACATGGGGGGCATCCCGACCAACTATTGGGGCGAGGTTCTGGCACCCACGCACGAAAACCCCGATGCCATATTTCCCGGTCTGATGGCCGTGGGTGAGGCAGGCTGTGCCTCGGTGCACGGCGCCAACCGTCTGGGGTCCAACAGCCTGATCGACCTTGTGGTCTTTGGCCGCGCTGCCGCGATCCGCGCGGGCGAGGTCGTTGATCCGAAATCGTCCGTGCCTGCGACCGACAAGGCGCAGGTTGATCAGACATTCGCCCGATTTGACGCACTCCGCCATGCCAAGGGGTCGGTCCCGACCGCACTGTTACGCCTTGAGATGCAGCAGACCATGCAGGCCGATGCGGCGGTGTTCCGCACCGACAAGACGCTGGCCGAGGGCGTGAAGAAGATGGAAGGCGTCGCGGCCAAGATGGCAGACATCGGCGTGACGGACCGCAGCCTTGTGTGGAACAGCGATCTGATGGAAACGCTGGAACTGACCAACCTGATGCCCAACGCGCTGGCCACAATCGTCGCTGCCGAGGCGCGCAAGGAAAGCCGCGGCGCCCACGCGCATGAGGATTATCCCAACCGCGATGACGCCAACTGGCGCGTTCACTCGCTGGCTTATGTTGACGGCGCAAAGGTGCGGCTCGACAGCCGGCCGGTGCATCTTGATCCGCTGACAACGGCGGATCAGGGCGGAATCGACATGAAGAAGATCGCACCCAAGGCGCGGGTGTATTGATGGCCCATGCCCCAGCATATGCGCCGGTTTCCGCCCCCGCACACCATCGTGCGCCGGTCGGGGCTGGCGTGATGTGGGGCGATGCGCTTTGCTTGCGGCCAAACCGCCCGGGGAGAGCACGCATGAAAACAATCGTTCCGTTGGCCTTTGTGGCCCTTGCAGCCTGTTCGCCACAGGACTTTGCCGATCAGGTGGGGCGCCGAGCCGCGACCTCGGTTGTGATGCCGGTGGTTGCGACCAGCATGCCCTCGGGACCCGCGCAGGCGGCAACGGCCTGCATCGTGGAAAACGCCGATGCCTCCGAAGTGCAGGCGCTGGCGCGTGATGTGGCGGTGGTGGCCGGATCGTCAACCAGGGCCACGATCCGCGCCATTGCCCTGCGCCCCGAAGCGCAGGCCTGCTTTGCCGCCCGCAACGTCCCGCCGGTGGTGTGATGCGCAAACTGGCCCTTTTGATCCCCCTTGCGCTGACGTCCTGCGGCCCGATCCCTGTGCAGCAGGCCGAGCGTCAATGCCTTGACCGTGCACGTCTGGCCCAACAACCGCGCGGCGAGGTCGGTATCGGCATCGGAACGGGCGGCCGGGCGGTCAGCAATATCGAAATCAACGTGTCATCCGACTTTATCCTGGGGCGCGATCCCAGTGCGGTCTTTGCCACCTGCGTGATGCAAAAATCGGGGCAGGCGCCGACGCGCTCGCTGTCGTCATTTCCGGAATGGAAGGGGTAAACCCATGGTACAATTGACACTTCCCAAGAACTCGACAATCCGCACCGGCAAGACCTGGCCCAAGCCTGATGGCAAGAATGTGCGCAAATTCTCGGTCTATCGCTGGAATCCCGATGACGGCAAGAACCCGCAGGTCGACACCTATTTCGTCGATATGGATCGTTGTGGCCCGATGGTTCTGGATGCGCTGATCAAGATCAAGACCGACATCGACCCAACGCTGACCTTTCGCCGGTCGTGCCGCGAAGGCATCTGTGGGTCTTGCGCGATGAACATCGACGGGATCAACACGCTGGCCTGCATCTACGGCCTCGATGAGGTGAAGGGCGATATCAAGATCTACCCTCTGCCGCATCTGCCGGTGATAAAGGATCTGATCCCGGACTTGACGCATTTCTACGCCCAACACGCGAGCATCATGCCCTGGCTGGAGACCAAGACCAACCAACCTGCCAAGGAATGGCGCCAGTCGATCGACGATCGTGAAAAGCTGGACGGGCTTTATGAATGCGTGATGTGTGCGTGTTGCAGCACCGCGTGCCCCAGTTACTGGTGGAACGGCGACAAGTATCTTGGACCCGCAGCCCTGCTGCACGCCTATCGCTGGATCATCGACAGCCGGGATGAGGCAACGGCCGAGCGTCTGGATGATCTCGAAGACCCGTTCAAGCTCTATCGTTGTCACACGATCATGAACTGCGCCAAGACCTGCCCCAAGGGCCTGAACCCGGCCAAGGCAATTGCCGAGATCAAGAAGATGATGGTCAACCGCGTGGTGTGATTCGCGTGGTGTGATTCCCCGCCGATGGGGCGGGTGCCGGCGGGCGGGATATCGCCCCATGCTGCATCGGGGCCCCATTGTGCGCGACCGCGCGACCCTTGCGCGCCCGCGGCCCTGTCATGAACGGGCCATTTGTCCTACACTGTTGGTCGGATAAACGGAAAAGGCCACGATGGGACAGTTGCAGGACGGGCAATGGCACAATACTTGGTATGACACCAAATCCACGGGGGGCGCGTTTCGCCGCACTGACGCCAGCTTTCGCAACTGGGTCACTGCGGATGGCAGCGCCGGTCTGTCAGGCAAGGGCGGGTTCGCCGCACAAAGCGGGCGCTATCACCTTTATGTTTCCTTCGCCTGCCCGTGGGCGCACCGCACACTGATCTTTCGCGCGCTGAAGGGGTTGCAGGACCACATCGGCATCTCGGTCGTCCATCCTGACATGCTGGGCGATGGCTGGACCTTTTCCACCGACTTTCCGGGCGCCACCGGTGACCGGCAGTTCGGTCTGCCATTCCTGCGCGACATCTACACCCGCGCTGTGCCCGACGTGTCGGGGCGGGTGACGGTGCCTGTCTTGTGGGACACGCAAACCGGGCAGATCGTCAGCAACGAATCGTCCGAGATCATCCGCATGTTCAACAGCGCTTTCGACGGCATCACCGGGAACGGCGACGATTTCTGGCCTGCGGACCTGCACGCCGAGATCGATGCGGTGAACGCCCGCATCTATTCAGGCGTGAACAACGGGGTTTATCGTGCGGGCTTTGCCACCACCCAAAGCGCCTATGACGCGGCCGTGACCGAGGTGTTCGAAACGCTCGACTGGCTGGAACAGCGGCTTGCCACCGGGCGGTTCCTGATGGGCCCCCGAGTGACCGAGGCTGACTGGCGCCTGTTTCCGACGCTGATCCGGTTCGATTCCGTCTATCATCTGCACTTCAAATGCAACCGCCGCCGGATCATCGATTATCCTAACCTCTGGGCCTATACCCGCGATCTTTATCAATGGCCGGGGGTGGCTGAAACGGTGCATCTGGATCACATCGTGCGGCACTATCACTACAGCCACGACAGTATCAATCCGCACCGGATTTTGCCAATCAACCCGGTTCTCGATCTGACCGCGCCGCATGGTCGCGCGGAAATGCCGGGCTGACTGTCCAAGGCCGATATTCCGTAAAGGTCTTAGCAGTACCGCTCAACCGAGGTGGCCATGTCGTCATTGTAACGATCACCATAGGCCCAGCCGGGGGGCAGAACGGCGTCGATGGCGGCCATGTCAGCGGGTGTCAGCGTGATCTCGTCGGCATGAGCCCAGGCGGCAAGGTTCTCGGCGCTGCGGGTGCCGGGGATCGGGATCACGTGGTCACCGCGATGCAGGCACCACGCCAGCGCAAGAGCGGGCGGGTTGTGGCCCATGTCGGCGGCAAGCGCGTGGAATTGCAGCAATCTGCCCCGGTTGTGCGGCCAGTTTTCGGCATTGAAACGAGGGATCTGCACGCGGAACGGACCGATGTCGTCCACATCCGGGTCCAGCATCGGGTCGCCAAGGGCGCCCCGGGCCAACGGCGAAAAGGGCACGAAGGCCACGCCAAGCTCGGCGCAGGCGGCGATCAGACCAAGGTCGGGCTGGCGCGTCCACAGCGAGTATTCATTCTGCACCGCGCGCACCGGATGCACTGCATGGGCGCGGCGCAGCGTATAGGGCGCAATTTCCGACAGGCCGTAGCCGCCAATCTTTCCCTCGGCGACCAGTTCGGCCATCGTGGCCGCCACATCCTCAATCGGGTGGGCAGGGTCGTGCCGGTGCATGTAGAACAACGCCACATGGTCAACCCCGAGGCGGCGGAGGGAACCCTCAAGCTCGGCCCGCAAATGGGTGCGCGAATTGTCGATGCCGCGGGTGGCGCCACTGATGATGCTCGCCTTGGTGGCGATGTGGGGGCGGTGCGGGCGTGTTTTCAGCCAGTGGCCGATCACCTGCTCGGACACCCCGGCCCCATAGATGTTGGCCACATCCAGAAACGTGATCCCATGATCCCACGCGGCATCAAGACAGGCCAGCGACTGTGACTGACTGGTGCTGCCAAAGATACCACCAAAGGAAAGGCACCCAAGTCCGATGGACGAGACCAGCGGTCCGTCGCCGAGTTTACGCTGGAGCATGGGGGTTCCTTTCGGTCAGGGCGTGATGAAATGCAGCCCCTGAAACCGCGCCCGCAAGGCGGCAGTTCGGGGGGCAAGCGTCTCGGGCGCGTTCGAGCGCAGGCCCTCGGCGATCAGGGCGGCCAGTGCCGGGGCATCGGCGGGGGTGACGCCACGGCGCACCAGTTCCGGTGTGCCGATGCGCAGACCGTTCATGTCACCCGCCACCGCGGCCATCGGCAGGCCGATGCCGCAGGCCAGAAACCCCGCACGCCGCAGCGTTTTAGACGCGGCCTGTCCCCCGCCAAAGCCATGCGCCTCAATGGCAAACTGATGCGATTGCGTGGCGCCCCGGTTGCCTGCAAACACGGGCAGGCCAAGCGCACCAAGGGCCGCCGCAAGTGCCTGGGCCAGATCGACCATGGCGCGGGCATAGGCCGTCCCATGGTCGCGCCAGTCCAGCAGCGTGATTGCCAGCGCCGCCGATTTCGCCGCGTCAAAGTTCGCGGTCATTCCGGGAAAGGCGATGTGGTCCAGACGCTCGGCAATGGCCGCTTCACGGGTCACGATCAGCCCACCCGCCGGGCCGCCCAGCGATTTATAGGTGCTCATCGTCATCAGATGCGCGCCCTGATCCAGCGGGTTCGGGAACACGCCCCCTGCGATCATGCCGCACTGATGGGCAGCATCGAACAGAACATGTGCACCCACTTCATCGGCAATGGCGCGAACCTCGGGCACCGGATGGGGAAACAGGTTCAGGCTGCCGCCGATGGTGATGATCTTGGGCCGGACGGTCCGGGCAAGGGCGCGCAGGCCGTCCAGATCAACGGTATAGCCGTCGATGTTGACAGGTGCGTCATGCGTGATCAGGCCATACAGGCCCGCGCACCCGGCCGCGTGGTGGGTGACATGCCCGCCGATGCCGGGTGGCGGGGCAATGATCGCATCGCCGGGCCGCGCGAGCGCCATGAAGCCGTACAGATTGGCAAGTGCCCCCGAACCGACCCTGATCTCGGCATAGGACGCCCCGAAAATCTCGGAGGCCAGGGCGGCGGTGATCACTTCGATCTCCTCAATCGCCTCAAGCCCCATTTCGTACTTGTCGCCCGGATAGCCAAGGCTGGGCCGCGCGCCCATGCCCCGCGACAAGGCTGCTTCGGCGCGGGGGTTCATCACATTGGTGGCGGGGTTCAGGTTGAAGCACGCCACATCATGAATGCGGGTATTTTCAACCATCAGCGCTTCGATCCGCGTGTTCAGCACGGTCGACGGGGCGGCGGTCTGTGCCGCAAGGGTCTGGATGTAATCCTCGCAGGCGGCCGGAACCCAGGGGCGGGGGGAAAGGGTCATGAGCAGGCCTTATGAAAACGCGGCACGCAGCGCCATCTCGATCATGTCGCCAAAGCTGGTCTGGCGGTCCATGGAAGGCAGCGCCTCGCCGGTCAGGATGTGGTCCGATACGGTCAGGATCGCCAGCGCCCGGGCGCCATGGCGGGGGGCGAGAGTATACAACTCGGCCACCTCCATCTCGACGGCCAGACACCCGTGGCGCTGAAGCTGGTCGTTCAGATCGGGCCGTTCGTCATAGAACGTGTCCGAGGTGAACACG
>JBBRBJ010000089.1:0-6443 GCA_038205925.1 Rhodobacterales bacterium
TGCCCAATTCGGCCAGCCGCGAAAGGCTTAGCGGCGCAAAGGGATAGGCACCGCTGCCGTTCAGCAGAACGCCGAACTGGTCGATCAGAAAGGCGTCGAACCGCGGGGCAAGGGCGGCAAGCGTGGTTCGGATCATCTCGCCCCCCTTTGCGCCAGAAGCGCAGCCCCCACGGCGGCCTCGTCCGATCTTGCGGGTTGCAAGGGCGCGTTCAGCGTGCGGGCGCGGATGGCAGTGAACGCGGGGTTCGCCGAAACACCGCCCAGACTGCGCACCGAGCGCAGAGCAGGCGCGCCAAGTTCCACCAGCCGGGCAAAACCAAG
Organism: Rhodobacterales bacterium; assembly: GCA_038205925.1. Lineage (GTDB taxonomy): Bacteria > Pseudomonadota > Alphaproteobacteria > Rhodobacterales > Rhodobacteraceae > Pseudotabrizicola. Next base: position 322 of record JBBRBJ010000089.1, read on the forward strand.
CGCCTCGATCCCGGCAATGCCTTCGAACAGAGCTTGCAGAAAGGTGGTGTCCGAGGCGGGGCGTGGTGTGACCCTTGAGGGCAAGGCGGGGTCGGCAATCGGGAAACGCTCGCCGGGTTTGGGCAGCGGGTAATAGGTCAGGCCTGTCGGCTGTGCAGGGGTCAACGTCGGCGTGAGCGCCACCATTTCTGCCGCCGTGAAATGCGCGAGCAGCGCCGCCCCCCCAGAATTCGACGCCCCGCCCGCCAGCCACATGCCAAGAATGCGGTGACTGTAGATGCCATACTCAGGCGCGAAAATCGGGCGGTCAGACAGGATCTTCAGCGTCAGCGTGGTCCCGATCGCCGTCACCCCTTCACCCGGCAGTGCCGCACCTGTTGCCAGAAACGAAGCGCAGCCATCGGTGGTTCCTGCGATGACCTGAGTATGTGGGGGCAGTTCGAAGGCAGCGGCGGCGGCGGCGGTGATGGGGCTAACCTGCGTGCCGGGTTCGACCGTTTCGGGCAAGTATGCGGGGTCAAGGCCGGTCAAGGCGATCCAGTCCGGCCAAGCGCCTGCCACCGGATCATAGCCGGTTTTCAACGCGTTATTGGCATCCGACACCATCCGGCCCGAAAAACGCCAAGCGATCCAGTCGGCCTGATGCAACAGCTTTGCGGGCCCCAAGGGTTGCAGCAAAAGCGCCCGCGCAAGCCCCGAGGTCGGGCCATGCGCGGCGCTGGTCTGAGGGGCATGGGCCGCGATGGCGCCAAGGATGGCGGCATCGGTGCAGGCGTCGTTGTACATCAGCCCGTCCGCCAACGGCCTGCCCGCCGCATCCACGGCCAGCATCGTGCCCGAAGTGCCGTCCACCGCCAGGGCCACGATCCGGCTGCGGTCAACCTGCGCCAATGCGCCTTGCACAGCGTGGCAGGCCGCCTGCCACCAGATCCGCGGATCGCGCGGATTGGGGCCAAAGTCTGCCATCGGGGCCTTGGCCGAGGCCAGTTCGGCCCCGGCCGCGTCAATCACGACCGCCCGCGCGCCCGAGGTTCCCAGATCAAGCCCAAGATAAAGATCACCCGGCATTCAGCGCCTGTCGGTATTTCTCGGCATCCCAGTTCAAAAGATCGGCGTTCTGCTGGAAGGTCAGGGCCTGCACTGCCGCACCTACAGGCAGGCGCAAAAGGACATCGCCCAAACACTGCGCCAGCGCCAGTGCACCCGGGGTAGCATCAGCCCGCATCAGCGCCCCGGCACCCGGCACCAATACCAAAACTGGCGATGTCAGGCCCGATGCCGCACGGCGCGATGTGGCCTGATCGCAGGTTTCACCCCTGGCAAGCACAGTCACACCAATGCCCAGAAAGATCACGTGATCGGGATACAGGCTGCCTGCGTCGGCGGTTGCTGTCAGGTCGGGGAATAGCGCCAGTTGATGGGCCGGATGATCGACAGGCAAAGCGACGAAATCCGTTGTTGTATGGGTGGCAAGGGCCTTCAGATCCGGCTTGCGCGATGCGCGGACCGGGGCGTGCAATGCAGCCACAGTGCGGGTCAGCAGCTTCTGCGCCGCCTCGACCGTATCGGCGGCAACGATCAGGCCGTGATTGCCCAAAAGCATGACATCCGTCTTCGGGCCAAGCGCTTCCATCACCAAAGCGGCAACATCCGCCCCTGGTTTGCCATAGGGCACGAAAGCCCAGTCAAAGCCTTGCAACCTCTCGGCCAGCACCGCCTTTGCATCCGGCCGGATCACGATGGCCAGCGTGTTCACGCAATGCACATGCACCACGACCGCTTGCGAAAACACCGCATGAAGCGAGGTTTCAATCGATGGCCGCAAGGTGCCCGCCAGCGCGAACTCGGCCGGCCGGTCGGCGCGCGGCTGGCGTTCGGCGATGGCGGACCGCATGGCGGGCAGATCGACGGGCACAAAGATGTCTTGGGTCAAGGCGTCTGCCAGCAAGGTGCCCGAGGCCTTGATCCACATGACGGGCCCATCCTTCACCGAAGTATTGCCACCAGCCGCCTGGATGAGCAACGGATCCGCGCCAACGGCTGCAGAGAAATGGCGCAGGGTCTGAAGGTCTGAAGGGGCGGTCGGCATCGGGAACTTTCAGCTATGGGTGGCGAACCAGTCGGCAAATCCGGCTTGTTCAGCGGGTGACAGATGCAGCGCGTGTTTGGTGCGGCGGGTCAGCACGTCTTCGGGTGTGCGCGCCCATTCCTGCGCGGTCAGATACAGCGCTTCAGCGGCGTAAAGCAGTCCGCCAAAGTGGCGGCCAAGGCCGTCCAGGCCCTTGGTATCCCCGATCAAGCGGCGGCTGCGGGTGCCGTACAGGCGGGTGTAATGCTGGGCCATTGGGCGCGGCAGCCAAGGATAATCAGACAGCAGCCCGTTGATAAACATGGAGATATCGGCATTTTCAATATCACCCCCCGGCAGGTGGCCACGCGCCGTCCAATCGGCCCCCATGGCCGGAAACGTTGTGCGCAGCCGTTGCACCCCATGTTCCGCAAGTTTGCGAAAAGTCGTGATCTTGCCGCCGAACACGTTCAGCAACGGCGCGCCATTGGCATCCAGATCAAACACATAATCCCGCGTCACTGCCGAAGGATTGCCCGCGCCATCGTCATAAAGCGGGCGGACACCGGAAAAGGTCTGCACCACGTCTTCGCGATGCAGCTCTTGTTTGAAATAGCGGTTCACGGCGGCCAGCAGATAGGCGATTTCCGCCTCGTCGGCGGCGACCATTTCCGGCGCGCCGTCATAGGGAATGTCGGTGGTGCCGATCAGCGCCTTGTCGCCCTCGTAGGGGTTGATGAAGATCACGCGCTTGTCGTGGTTTTGCACCAGATAAGCGTGATCGCCGTCCCAGAATTTGCGCGTGATGATATGGCTGCCCTTGACCAGACGCACATTGCGGCCGCTGTTGCTGCCAACCACCCGGGTTATGATGTCATTGACCCAAGGCCCCCCGGCATTGACCAGCGCGCGGGCCAATATGGTCTCTTTGCCGTCCGGGCCATTGAACTCGACACGCCACGCATCGCCTTCGCGCCGGGCCGAGGTGCAGGCCGTGCGGGTCAGGATGCGCGCGCCATGTTCTGCAGCATCCAGCGCATTCAGCACAACAAGACGCGCATCGTCGACCCAGCAATCGGAATATTCAAAACCCTTGCGATATTCATCTTTGATCGGCACGCCTTCGGGGGCGCGGCCAAGGTTCAGAGTGCGGGTGCCCGGCAGACGTTTGCGTCCCCCAAGGTGATCATACAAAAACAACCCCAGCCGCACCAGCCAGGCAGGCCGGTCTGTCGGACTGTGGGGCAGCACAAAGCGCATCGGCCAGATGATATGGGGTGCGCTTTCCAGCAGGACCTCGCGCTCGATCAGCGCCTCGCGCACCAGACGAAATTCGTAATACTCCAAGTAGCGCAAGCCGCCATGCACCAGCTTGCCCGACCGGGATGACGTGCCTTGGGCCAGATCGTCCTTTTCGCACAATATCACCGACAGCCCGCGCCCGGCCGCGTCACGCGCAATGCCAGCCCCGTTGATACCGCCGCCGATAACGAAAAGATCGACCGTCTGGGTCATGCATCTGCACCTTTGGCCTTGGCGCCGTAGACGGCAAAGCTTTTTGCGGTATCGTCGATCTGCGCGCGGTCCAGCAGATGCGCGCCCCCGATCAGCAGCGCGTGAAAGTGCTGATGCGCCAGGGCCTCCAACTCGTTCGCCAGCCACAGGGCATTGGTCAGGTTGGTGCCCCCCACGACCATGCCGTGATTGGCCATGAGACACCCGTTGCTGCCGGCAATCGCCTTCAGCACGGCGGTGGAAAGCTCGGGGCTGCCATAGGTGGCGTAATCTGAACAGCGGACCTCATCGCCGCCAAAGGCCGCTATCATATAATGCACCGGGGGTATGGGTTTGCGGGCAACCGCCAGCACCGTGCACCAGGGCGCATGGGTATGGACGATCGCCTGCATGTCCGGGCGGGCATTCAGCAGATCCCGGTGAAAGCGCCATTCGGTCGAGGGCGCCAGCGTGCCATCCCAATCGCCATCGCCCGCCAGCGGCATGGTGGCAATATCCTCGGGCCGGATCTGCCGTGGCGGCACGCCCGAGGGGGTGATCAGCATCTGGTCGCCATCGCGCACCGACACGTTGCCCGAGGCCCCACGGTTAAGGCCGCAGTCAACCAAGGCGACCATGGCCGCGCATATATCTTCACGATGTCCCATTTTAGCACGCATTCCTTGCTGGTTCACCCGCCAGATAACGGCGCACTTCCTCGGCGGCCTGTTCGGCGGCGAAGGTCACCGTGCGCACCGATGCTCCGGCGATATGCGGCGTAATGGTTACATTGGGTAGTTGCAGTAAAGGCCAATCCATCGGCACAGGCTCCATCGCAAAGGTTTCCAGCATCGCTCCGCCCAGATGGCCCGAGGCCAGAGCGGTGTAAAGCGCATCATAGTCGCACATCGGGCCGCGTGCGGTGTTCAGAAAAATCGTGCCGGGGCGCATCTTCGCGAAAGCCTCGGCATTCATCATAAGGCGGGTTTCATCCGTTACACGGGCGTGCAGCGTCACGACGTCGGACTGCGTCAGCAGCCGGTCCAGCGATACCAGTTCCACCCCGGCAGCGGCATCTTCGGGGACCAATTGGATATAGGGATCATGCACCAGCACGCGCGCCCCAAAGGCAAGAAGCAGCTTCACGACCTTGGTGCCGATATTGCCGTAACCGATCACCCCGATGGTCAATTCGTTCAACTCGCGCCCCGTCACATCGGCGCGGTACAGATCGCCCCGCCAGATGCCCGCGCGCAGGCCCTCATGGCCTTCGGTGATCTTGCGCGTTTGGGCCAGCATTGCGCCAATGGTGAACTCTGCCACCGCCGAGGAGTTGCGGCCGGGCGTATTGACGACGAGCACCTTGTGATCAGAGGCGGCCGCCATGTCGATATTCACCGGGCCACCGCGTGACACGGCGATCATTTTCAGATTGGGCAGCCGTTCCAGCATGGCGCGCGACATCGGCGCCAGATGCGTGACCAGAATCTCGGCGTTGCCGACGAACGCCACCACATCGTCTGCAGTGCCGAAATATTCCTTCAGCCCCTCCATCCCGGCGGTTGCGTAGCCGTGTTCCATCGGCTCATCCGGCCAGTTGTCCGTGCGGGTGCGGGTGGAAATGGCAGAACCGCAAGCCTCGGTCAATTTGGTTTGAAACACTTCTGGAAGCATGAAGTGATCCCCAATGATTGCGATTTCCCTGGTCATGTTATTGGTCCTGTTGATGGGCAAGCCCCGCCCACACCGGCGCTAGGGCGTGTCGGGCGGTCAGGTATGTTGGATATAATGCAGCATAAGTGGCGGAAAGGTCGGGATCGGCGGGTTCAGCGGGGCCCAGAAGCGGGGTCACCCATTCGGCAATGCAGGCGTCCATAGTGGCATAATGGCCATTGGCGACGGCGGCCATCATTGCCGCCCCGGCAGCACCAGCCTCAACGCGGGCGGACACCCGGGTTGGTGCGCCGATGGCTGCGCCAAGAACGGCGCGCAATCCGCGCGACCGCGCAGCACCGCCGGTCAGCCGCAATTCTGCGGGCATGGCGCCCATGGCGGAATAGCAATCGCGCGCTGCAAGGCCCAGCCCTTCGACCACGGCGCGCATCAGATCGGCAAACCGATGCGTCGCGTTCAGCCCGATAAAGCTGGCGCGTGCCGTCGAATTCACAAACGGCCCGCGTTCGCCCGCCTCTGAGATATAAGGATGGTACAGCAGCGCCCCCGGACGTGTCGTGGCAAGCCAGCCGTCGATGCGCGCCAGAAGGTCGGCCTTGGCAACAGGCTGGCCCAATTCGGCAGCAAGGTCGGCGGCAAGGTTCAGCAGCCAGTCGATGTTCAGCGTCGAGGCCATGTTGGAATGCATTTGCGCGACCATGCCCGAAATCGGCAACACCATGGTGTACCCAGTGCCTTCGGCGTTCAACACCACATCCGCCACCGGTTTGGCCAGCATATGCATACCGGTGGACCCGATAACGGTGCAGCCAGACGAGGTGCCGGCCGCCAGCCCTGCCCCGGTATGCACGCCCGCGCCCAAGGCAGTGCAGACCACATCGACATA
>JBBRBJ010000090.1:0-6419 GCA_038205925.1 Rhodobacterales bacterium
GTCAAGGTGCAGCTTTTGCCCCTGAAGGCTGTGCAATATTGATATGCGCAGCGAAATGTTGCCTATTCCCAACGCTCCGCCTAGAACATAACAAACATCGAGTAGCGTAGCATGGCAAGACCACGAAAAGACTCAACTGCCGAGGGCGCCGATATACCGGGCCTGCCGGACACTTTGGTCAAGAACATCAATCCCGCCCTTCCGAAGACCGCACAGGTCTATGAAATCATGCGGCGAGCCATTGTCGGGCTGGCCTTGCAGCCTGGCTGCATCCTGAACGAAAAGCTGATTTGCGATCAGCTTGGCATCTCGCGCACACCGCTCAGGGAAGCGATCCTGCAACTGAATTCAGAAAACCTGGTCAGAATCGTGCCGAACTCGCGCACTTATGTCTCCAAGATCGACCTGCAAAGCGTCTTTGACGGCCAGTTGGTACGGGATGCGCTGGAAATGAAGGTGGTGCGACTTGCTGCCGCGCGCATGACGCCGCAGTTCGAGAGGTCGCTGGATTTCAACATCCATCAGCAGAAACACATGGCGGCCGATCAGGATTTTGACGGCTTTTATGCGCTCGACGAAGCCTTTCACGAAATGATCGCCGTGTTCGGGGCTTCGGCCTATGTCTGGAAAATCGTGAATGGTGCCAAGGCGCAGTTGGACCGGGTGCGCCGCCTGTCGTTGCCTTTGCCAAGCCATCTTGACGTGGTTCTGGCCGAACATACCGCCATAGTGGATGGGTTGAAACTGCGCGATCCCGATGCTGCGGCGGCGGCAATGAAGGTGCATCTGGACCGGACCTTCACAATGATCCGCCGCCACATCGTGGAACGCCGCGACTATTTTGCCGCCGACGCTGGGGACGTTATGGACAGCTATGTGGGTGCAGGCTGACCCGATGCGCGCACATGATCAGACCCAGGGCAATAACCCGTCAGGTGCCGATCACTGACGCGCTTCAGGCGGAACCTGCTATGCCGTTGCCGCGAAAACAGTCAAAAATCGAGGTGCCCCCTATACCAATCCGGGGGCCAATATGGCCACCTTGCCGCGTAGTCTGGCCAATGCGCGGGATAAACCCATCTGGATTCAGGAATTCGGCGTCTGTGCCACTGAAATGCCGGAGCGTGACATTCCGCGCTGATGGAAACTGCGGTCGAGGCGGCCATCTGTGCAGGGGTCAGCTGGTTTACATGGTGGGCAAACCATGATGTCAGCCGGGCCTACGATTTTCACCCCTTCGAGGGTGGGTTGGGCCTGATCACCAACGACAACCGGATCAAGAAACAAGGTCGAACATCCCGCCGGTTTGCCGACCAGTGGCGCGGCAGACCTGTGCATATACCCGCCACCCTGCCCCCGCCGCCCCCCAGCGGACCCATCAGGGCACCTGGGTTTCGATGCCGGATCAGATTGGGATCCTGCAGGGTTGACTCAAGGTTGAAAGAAAATGTTCTCCATCATCGTCCAGCCCTTTTGCCCCGGCAGCGGCACCTGCATCGGGTCGCACAGCGCCAGCCAGGCCGTGTTGCGTGGATCGGCGTTCAGTCGGGCCATGTCGGCCTCGTAGTCGACACCGACGTAGTCATAATAGGCGAACTCATAGGACTTGCCGTCCGGCATGACCGTCATGAAGATGTTGAAGTTGCGAATGTTCGCGGCATTGAGCAAATCGCGCACCCCCGGCCCGTCATGCAGGGCCCGGTAGTCTGCAATGCATTCGGGCTTCAAGCCGATGACCATGCCGAAGTGACGGACGGAATGCTGTGCCATTGGATGTATCCCTCGCTTAGGCCGTTGACAGGGCGGCTGGGTAAGTAACAGATATATTGGGATACGGAACAAGGACAAGCCATGGCAAAGATCACGCATGTCGAAATCTGCATGGTCAACCTTGTCCCCAAGGTCAAACGCACCGATGCGATCCAAAGCTTTGTCAGTCAGGAAACCCCGATCGTCACGATAACCGATGCGGATGGCGCCAAGGGCACGGGATACTCCTACACCATCGGCACCGGTGGCCCTGCCGTCATCAGCCTGTTGCGCGAAACTCTGGCTCCGCAACTGATCGGGCGCGAGGCCCATGAGATCGAACGGATCTGGCGCGACCTGCTCTTTTCGACCCATGCCACGTCCGTTGGCGCCATCACATCGCTGGCGTTGGCCGCCATCGACACGGCACTTTGGGATCTGCGCTGCAAACGGGCAGGGTTGCCGCTGTGGCAAATGGCAGGCGGCGCAAAACCCTGCCTGCCGCTTTATTCGACTGAGGGCGGCTGGCTGCACATCGAAACATCGGCGTTGGTTGAGGACGCCCTTGCAATGAAGGCGCAGGGCTTCGCAGGTGCCAAGGTCAAGATCGGCAAAACGCATCTGGCGCAGGATGCGGCCCGTCTCGCCGCCGTGCGCGCAGCCGTCGGCGATGACTTTCATCTGATGGTCGATGCCAATCAGGCCTTCCCCTATCATGAGGCCCTGCGCCGCGCCCATATGTTGGCCGACCATGGCATCACCTGGTTCGAAGAACCGATGCCCGCCGATGATCTGACCGGGCACGCCCGTCTGGCTGCCGCCTCGCGCGTGCCGATTGCAGTTGGCGAAAGCCTGTATTCGCCCGGCCAGTTTGCAGATTATCTGCGCGCCGGTGCCTGTGGGGTCGTGCAGGTCGATGTAGCCCGCGTCGGCGGCATCACACCCTGGCTGAAAGTGGCACACATGGCCGAGGCGATGAACATCGTGGTTTGCCCGCATTTCCTGATGGAACTGCATGTCAGTCTAGCCTGCGCCATCCCGAATTCCTGGATGCTTGAGTACATCCCGCAATTGGATGCAATCACAACCTCGCGGATGAAGTTCAGTGACGGTCAGGCCTACCCACCGACGCAACCCGGCCTTGGAATCGACTGGGATTGGGGCACGATCGGAAATGATGCCGTGTAGCGACCAGACGGCCGGGAGTATTCCCCCAAAAACCAAGTGCGTGAATAAGTAAAATTTTCCCAGCAAGATAAACCAGCAGAGTCCGAACGGGTACATGCAGATACTCGGAGGCGCAGATCACTGGAAGCCTTCATCGCGAACGATTTGTCAGCGCGGGCGCAAGAGATAATCCGCACACCGCGATCCGACATCCGCTGCGCCAGATCCGCGTCGAAATGCACCAGTTCATGGTGCATCTCGGTTATGTCCTTGTTGATTGCCGTAGACACCGCTGGCGCGGCCGCGATGCCCGGGATCGTTGTATCCATGTAGGCCTGATAGACCGCGATCTGGGCTGCATTGACCGGCTTGGATTTGGTGACCCCGTCATTGACGCAAGCGCGCCAATTCTTGGCGTTCATCGTCTTGCATTCCCAAAGGGCGGGAATGGCCAGCCCGAAGCCTTTGGGGCCTGCCGCGATGATGCCATCGACATGGCCGCGGATGCGCCCACCTGCGATTGAGAAGCCGAACTGGCCACCATCGGGGCAATTGCCCTTGCGGGTATAGAGTATGAGCCCCGCGCTGCGCAGCCAAGTCACCGCCAGATCCTCAAGCGCATGGCCGATGGCGAAGATGCGCAGGAGTTGGCCGCTGAAATCCTGGCCGTCGTCCTTCAGCGCATGGGCGAACTCGAACTGCAAGGCGCGTTCGCAGGCGTGACCAAGGCGCGAGCCGCCGAGATAATCGCGCGGGGTGCGAGCTGCATTGTCGGTGGTCAGTGCCAAGTCGACTGCGGCGTTCAAAGTTTTACCAAACCCGGTGCTTGCCACACTCAGCGTGTTGCCGCGTGTTGCGAGCGCAGCAAGGCTGCGCTCGACGAAGGTTTTCTGACGGGGACGCAGTCGCATGATCGCTCCCCCTCATTCGGCCCAGCTGGGACGCCCGGAAAAACCGGGCGTCGCAGGGGTTTGCGGTGTCTGCTGTTGGGGGCTGGGTGCTGCGTAGCCCGGAGCCGGGGCGGCGTAGCCCTGCTGCGGCGCATTGTTTGCCGGGGGCTGGCTGTAACCTTGCATCGGCGCAGACCCAACCTGCCCCATCAGCTGTGCATAATCGCGGTGGCTGGGCGTGACGGCTGAGCGGACCTCGTTCTTGTCGTCGCCATTGGTGTCGGAACCGATGTCCATCCGGGCGATGAATTCGACCCCGTCCAACTCGGCAAAGCCGCTGATCCGGCGTTTGGCCTGTGCCTGCGCCGAGTTGTCCTTGTCGCCGATGCCACGCGCCGAGTTCAGGATGCCCTTGATCAGGCCGCGCCCGGCATTGCCCCAGTCCGGACCCTTTGGGCTGTAGAGCCCGATCAGCGACCAGATCTTGCGCTTGGCGTGTGGCCCCTCGACCACGGTATATTCGGCGTCGAGATAGACAGCGCCGGTAGCGCCGCGCTTGGCATAGCCCCTCGTCCAGCCCTGCGATGGATCGTCGAAACCGCCGGGGCGGATGGTCAGGCGTACCTTTGCGAGCGTGCCCTTCGGGATGATGGTGCCGTTGCTGTGCGCAGAGTTGAAATCGTTCCAGAGTCCGGTCATCGGAATTTTCCTTTCAGTTGTCATGGATGCGGGTTGCGGCAGCCTCTGCAGGCGGGTCCTGCACTGCGGCCGCATAGGTCAGTCGAGTTGCCGCGGGGCGCACCGGGCCGTGGATCTTGGCCATCAGCTGGCCCAGATGTGGCACCTCGATCATGTCGAGCCGCCCGGAACGATCCTTGGCCGGAAAGCCGAACGGGTTCAGCGTTTGACAAACAAAGGCGCGCGCGGCCTGGCCATCGGCACTGGCAATCTCGGCCATGGTGATGACCTGATCGACGATCCCCGGCAGCTCCAGCCCGGTCTTGGCGCCGTCGATCTGCGGCGAGAACACCTTGCGGTTGAAGTCATCCAGCTTCTCGTCGAGGATCCCGACGAACCAGATGTTCTTGCGGCGCGTGTGCTGCAGATGCGTGAGCCAGGCGATCATCTCGCGGCCATGCAACCCGTAGGCCCCCCGGACATCCGGCTTGCCGGTTTTTTCCGAGAACGCCTCGGGCTGGCCCTTGCACCATTGGAAGCAGAGCCGCCCGGCAACGGTGATCGAGTCGACGAACAGCGTCTCGTAGCGTTCCAGCACGGCGGGATCGCCGAACTTCTGGCAAACGGCGGCGTGGTGCGCGGGGCTGTAGGCCTGATCGTCGCGCAAGCTGGGGTTCGCACCGCCGATGAACACCGCGAAATCGCGGCACTCCATCCATGTGCGCGGCCGGATCGTGTCGCCCTGCCAGCCCTCGATGGCGAGATCGCCCGCCTCGAGATCCATGAACAGGGTCGTGGTGGCATTCAGCGACCACAAAAGACTGGTCTTGCCGATACCAGATTTGCCGAAGATGCAGCCCTTGATGCCGCGTGGTTCGGCCAACCGATGATCGGCGGTGATGATTGGAAGGCTCACAGGGCACCCCCTTGCGGGACGATCTCGACCTTCAGCGTGCCGGTCCGCACTGTGCGCGCGGGCTCGAAACCCTGACGGATGGCGTCAGGCCAAGCGACATAGTTGCGTTCCGGCACCTTGAAGCTGATCTCGAAATATTCGGCGGGGTCGTCGCCAGCGGCGCGGATACGCTCGACCATGGCGGCCAGCCGTCTCTGATCCCAATCCACCCTTTTCGGCAGATCGGCGACGATGGTAAAATCACCCTCGTCGAAGCGCACCGTGCCAGTGTCTTTGCCGGACGCGTTTCGCACTTCGGCGGCGCGTGTGGCGAACCGGACCTCCAGCGCGGTGTTGAAACGCGTGGTCACGGCCTTCATCTGTTTGGCGGCAGCGTCGATCTCGCGCTGCAGGACGGCCAGCAGGTCGACCGGAAGCAGAGCGATCTCGCCCACGGGATTTCGCGCGTTGACCAAATGGCTGGGCAAGACTCCGGTTGAACGGATCGTGTTCGAGCCGACGGGGCCGTATCACAAGGCGTTCGAGGCGGCGCTTGGCGAGAAGTTTCCTTTGGTCAAAGTGAACCCGCTGCAAGCGCGCCGGTTCGCCGAGGCGCACGGAACCCGTGCCAAGACTGATGCGGTTGCTGCGCAATCGCCTGCCGGGCAATGGATGCCCGGATGTTGGCCCGGATGGGGGTTGCATTCGATCTCGTGCCTCAAGTGCCGTGCTCCAAGGAAATCCTTGTTCTCAGGGACTTGCACGTTGCCCGTGCCGGATTGATCAAGGATCGCACGAGATTGCGCAACCGCGCCCAAACCCAAGGTATCGCTGTCCTGAAACGTCAGACCAAGGTGCTACTTGCCCAGGCGGAACGTCATGTTGCTGAGCTGGACACCGAAATCGCAGCGCTGATCGCGGCAGGACAGACCACTGCACGCAACCGCGATATTCTGTGCTCCATGCCGGGGATCGGTACGGTCACGGCCGCAGCAATGCTGACCTTGATGCCACAGATCGGCACGCTTGAGCGCAAACAG
>JBBRBJ010000091.1:0-6370 GCA_038205925.1 Rhodobacterales bacterium
TTCAACAATTTCCGCGTGGTGCCGCCCGGCACAGGCATCTGCCATCAGGTGAACCTGGAATACCTGTCGCAAACCGTCTGGACCGATACCGACCAGCATGGCGATCTGGTGGCTTACCCTGACACGCTGGTGGGCACTGACAGTCACACCACGATGGTCAACGGTCTGGCCGTTCTGGGCTGGGGCGTAGGCGGAATAGAGGCCGAGGCCGCGATGCTGGGCCAACCCGTTTCCATGCTGATCCCCGAAGTCGTCGGCTTCAGACTTACAGGCACAATGGTCGAGGGCACAACGGCCACCGACCTTGTGTTGCGGGTCGTGCAGATGTTGCGAAAGCATGGCGTCGTGGGCAAGTTTGTCGAATTCTACGGCGACGGCCTTGACCGCCTGCCATTGGCCGACCGCGCCACGATCGCGAACATGGCCCCCGAATACGGGGCCACCTGCGGCTTCTTCCCCATAGACAATGAGACGATCCGCTATCTGCGCAACACTGGCCGGGATGAGGGCCGCGTCGCGCTGGTCGAGGCATATGCCCGCGCCAATGGCATGTGGCGCGATGCGGGCTATGATCCGATCTATACCAGCACCTTGTCTCTGGATATGGGTACCATCGTTCCGGCCATTTCCGGCCCCAAGCGCCCGCAGGATTTTCTGCCCCTCGATACGGCCGCCGCCGCGTTTGGCGATTACATCCGCGGTTTTCGCAAGGTGCCCGACGCACCGCAGGCCGAAAAGGCCGAGATGACGGCAGAAGGCGGCGCCCCTGCCCCCGAACATATGCCCGGCGCGACCGACGGATTTGCGTCCGCCCACGTCAATGGAACCGACTACAGCCTGCATGATGGCTCGATCGTGATCGCCTCGATCACGTCGTGCACCAATACATCGAATCCCTATGTGATGATCGGTGCCGGGTTGGTGGCGCGCAAGGCCCGTGCCTTGGGTCTGACGCGCAAGCCATGGGTGAAAACCTCGCTTGCGCCCGGATCGCAGGTGGTGTCCGAGTATCTGAACGCGGCAGGCCTGCAAGAAGACCTGGACGCGATCGGCTTCAATCTGGTCGGCTATGGCTGCACCACCTGCATCGGCAACTCGGGCCCGCTGGACCCCGCAATTTCGGCAGCCATCGCCGAGGGCGATCTGGTGGCCACCGCGGTTTTGTCCGGCAACCGCAACTTCGAGGGGCGAATTTCGCCGGACGTGCGCGCAAACTATCTGGCCTCGCCGCCACTGGTCGTGGCCTATGCCCTCGCCGGTGACATGAACATCGACATCACCTCGGAACCGCTTGGCATGGGCACCGATGGGCCGGTTTATCTGAAGGACATCTGGCCCACGAACCAGGAGATTGCCGTACTGGTCGAAGCGACGGTCACCCGCGCCGCGTTTCAGAAAAAATACGCCGACGTCTTCAAGGGCGACGAAAAGTGGCAAGCGGTGCAAATCACCGAGTCCGAGACCTACGACTGGCCAGCCACCTCGACCTACATCCAGAACCCGCCCTATTTCCGCGGCATGTCAAAGACCCCAGGCACGATCAGCAACATTGAAGGCGCGCGTGTGCTGGCGATGCTGGGCGATATGATAACCACCGACCACATCTCGCCCGCAGGTTCATTCAAGGACTCAACTCCGGCTGGCAAGTATCTGATCGAACGTCAGGTTCCTGTGCGTGAGTTCAATTCCTACGGCGCACGACGCGGCAACCATGAGGTGATGATGCGCGGCACATTTGCAAACATCCGCATCAGGAATGAAATGCTCGACGGGGTTGAGGGCGGCTATACCCTTGGACCTGATGCAGAACAGACCAGCATCTTCGACGCCGCAATGGCCTATCAGGATGCCGGCACGCCGCTCGTGATCTTTGGTGGCATCGAATACGGCGCAGGCTCCAGCCGCGACTGGGCGGCCAAGGGCACGGCCCTGCTGGGCGTCAAGGCGGTGATTGCCGAGAGTTTTGAGCGTATCCACCGCTCGAACCTGGTGGGCATGGGGGTGATCCCGTTCGAGTTCACCGAAGGCGCCACGCGCAAATCGCTGGGCCTGAAGGGTGATGAAGTGGTGTCGATCCACGGGCTTGAGGGCGATCTGAAGCCGCTGTCGACAGTGCCCTGCACCATCCGCTATGCCGACGGGTCGGAAAAGACCATCCAGATCAAGTGCCGTATCGATACGGCGATCGAAAAGGAATATGTCGAACACGGTGGCGTGCTGCACTATGTGCTGCGCGATCTGGCCGCCTGAAAGGGCGGTCAAATCGGATGAACTGGTCCGACCGGCCCGCGATTCTGTCCCTGCCTTCACAGGCGGGGACTTTCTTTGTTCTTGTTAAGGTCCGATTCATCCGCGCGTGGCACCTTTGGTCTGCGCTGACCGTTTGACAGGATATAACGATGCCCCGGCCCTCTGCCCACAATGATCATCTCAAGGACGCGCCCTCGCGTGCAGTGGCTCGGGTCGGGGCCCTGCCACTGCCATTCTTGCCTTGGGGCGAGGTCATGGCGCTCGGCGCCGTCGCCCTGCTGCTGCTGCTGCTGGCGCGTTAGGGTGCAGCAGCCTCGGCCAATGCGGCATCCAGTGCCGGGCGGAAACGCTTTTCATAGTCGCTGCCGATCAGCGGGCCGATAAAGCGAAACGCCACCGTGCCATCGCCGCGAATGATGAACGTCTCGGGCGGGGCGGTCACGCCCCATTCCACCCTGTTGCGCCCCTTCGGATCGGTAGCGACCGCAAAGAACGGGTTCCCCTCTTCGGCCAGATAGGCCAGGGCCTTGGCGTCGTCATCCATGATGTTGACGCCGGCCACGCGGATGCCCTCGGCCGCCAACGCCTTCAGAACCGGATGTTCGGCCCGGCACGGCGGGCACCATGTGGCCCAGAAGTTCACCACCGTCACCTGCCCCGTGGTCAGGTCCGCTCCGGTCAGAACAGGGATGCCGGCAAGACCCGTCTGGGGCAGAAGCGGCGCGCCACGGCCCACAAAGGCCGAAGGGATCTCATTGGGATTGGGCCGCATCATCCCCGTATAGAACGCAGCCACCAGCCCCGCAAACATCACAGGTGGTACCGCCATCAGCCACTTAGCCATTGCGACCCCCGTCCTGGCGCGCCTCGACCGCGTCCAACTGCCGCTTGATCCGTCGACCTTGCCACAGGGTCAGCACAACCAGTAGCGCAAGCAACCCCAGCGAGACGCCGTAGGATGACACCACCGCAACCGCATATTTCCCAAGTTCTGGCATCATTCCGCCACCCTTTCACGCGCGAGCAACGCCTGCAACCGGCGGGCGCGCACCTCTGTCCGGGTGCGGATCAGCACCAGCGCCACGAAAAGTGCGATGAACCCCACGATGCACACCACCAGAGGCACATAATAGGCCGGGTCCAGCGGGTCCTTTTCGCCTACCTTCATGATCGTCGATCCCTGATGCAGACCCTGATTCCAGAACTGCACCGCGTAGCGCGACAGAACCGCAAACACCGACCCCACCATGCACAAGACCGCCGTCAGATCGGCCGCCGTATCGGCATCTTCGATCGCCCCCCACAGGGCGATGTATCCCAGATAGAACAGTCCCAGAATCAGGAACGAGGTCAGCCGCGGGTCCCACGCCCACCACGTACCCCACATCGGCTGGCCCCAGAATGCACCCGTCACCAACGCAATCAGCGTGAACGTCAGCCCCACCGGCGCCGCGGCCCGCGCGGCAAGTGCGCTGACATGGTGCCGCCGGACCAGCCAGATCAGCGACGCCACCAGCATCATGATCCACGCATTCACCGCCATCATCGCCGTTGGCACATGCACGAACAGGATCTTTACCGTCGATCCCTGCTTGTAGTCATCGGGGGTCAGAAAAAACCCCCAGACCAACCCGGCAGCGAGACACAGGACAGCCAGCCCCGCCACCCACGGCACCACCACGGCCGAGGTCTGCATGAACTTCTTCGGATTTGCATATTCCCAGATCGACATGGCCCCTGCCCTAGCCTCTCTTTGCGCCGTGCTCAAGTCACGATCCAGCCAGCCCTTAGCGCAGATTGACGCGGAGGGCGGCCGCGGCCGCGAACGGCAGCGCCGCCCATGCCCCCGCCGTTATTCCCGCCAGCAAAAGCAGCGGCGTCGCAACATCTTGCCCCATGGCGCCGCGCCGCACCACTTCGGCCCCGAACACCAATGTGGGCACGTAGAGCGGCAGCACGAGCAGCGATAAAAGCAACCCCCCGCGCTTGACCCCCACCACCAGCGCCGCACCAAACGCGCCGATCACCGACAGCGCCGGTGTGCCCGCGGCCAGCGAGGCCACCAGCCAGACATGGCCCTGTCCCGGCAGGTTCAACAGCACCCCCAGAACCGGTGCGGCCAGCGTCAGCGCAAGTCCGGTAACCAGCCAATGCGCTGCCGCCTTGACCGCGACCACCGCTTCCAACGGGATCGGTGCCGTGGCGAGAAGATCAAGCGAGCCATCCTCGAAATCCAGCGCAAAGATCCGGTCAAGACTGAGAAGACACGCCAGAAGCGCGCCCACCCACAAGATCCCCGGCGCAATCCGCGCAAGCGTACTGCCCTCGGGGCCTACGCCCAAGGGCACCAAAACCGCCACCAGCAAGAAAAAGGCCAAGCCAAGGCCAAAGCCGCCGCCCGCCCGGAAGGCCAGGCGCAGATCGCGCAGCAACAGGGCCCTCATCCGAACGCCTCGTCAAAGCCGCTGGCTGAAACAGGCGTGCGGGCGCGAAACGGGGTCAGGTCCAGCACATCCGCCTCGGCCAGACCAAGGTCTATATGGGTGGCCATCACCGCACTGCCGCCTGCTGCCAGATGCGCGCGCACCACGCCTGCAAACAGCGCGACGCTGGCCACATCCAGCGAGACCGTCGGCTCATCCAGCAGCCAGACCCTGCGGCCGGTTACCAAAAGGCGCGCGAGGCCCAGCCGCCGTTTTTGCCCCGCCGACAAATGGGCCGCGCGCCGGTCGGCCAACGCCTCGAGGTTCATCGCAACCAGCGCCCGCGCCACATCTGCCCCGCCATGCACCGCGGCCCAGAAGGACAGATTCTCCTGAACCGTCAGAACCGCTTTCAGCCCGTCGGCATGAGCGCTGTAGACGAGGCTTTCCGGCGGCAGGCTGATCCGGCCCGCGACCGCGGGCTGCAATCCCGCCAACGTGCGCAACAGCGTGGTCTTGCCGATGCCGTTGGCCCCGCGCAGGATCAGGGCTGCGCCCGGGGCCAGCGTGAACGCAACCCCCTCCAGCACGGTCAAACCGCCGCGCGCGCAGGCCAGATCTGAAACACTGAACTCCATCCCGCCTGCCTATCCGATGTGCGGGCCCGCGAAAAGGCCCCGCCAAGGCTGGTCATGACTGTGCGCACGGCCTAACCTGAGGTACGAATTGAACGGAGAGACCAGCATGCAGACCCGCCCTTTCGGCCAGACCGGCCGTACCACTACCCCCGTAGGCTTTGGCGCCTGGGCCATTGGCGGTACCTGGGGCGATGTCCCGTTGGCCGATGCCAAGGCCTCGGTCCATGCAGCACTGGATGCGGGCATGACCTTCATCGACACGGCCGATGTCTATGGTGACGGGCGGTCCGAACGGATCATCGCCGAGGTTCTGGCCGAACGCGGCGGGCCTGCACCCTTTGTGGCCACCAAGGCGGGGCGCCGGCTGAGCCCGCATGTGGCAAGCGCCTATACGCCCGCGGCCATCGAAGGTTTCATCGACCGGTCACTTGAAAACCTTGGCGTCGGGCAGCTGGATCTGGTGCAACTGCACTGTCCGCCCACGCCCGTTTATGCGGATGACGCGCTGTTTCAGGGTCTGGCCGAACTTCAGGCCAAAGGCAAGATCGCCCATTTCGGTGTCTCGGTCGAGACGGTGGATGAGGCCCTGACCGCCATCCGCCAGCCCGGCGTGGTCTCGGTCCAGATCATCTACAACCTCTTCCGGCAAAAACCGGCACGTGCGCTCTTTGCCGAGGCCCGCGCCCGCAATGTGGCGATTATCGCCCGCGTGCCCTTGGCCTCGGGCCTTCTGACCGGCAAGATGACCGCCGCCAGCACCTTTGCCGCCGATGACCACCGCAGCTTCAACCGCAATGGCGAAGCTTTCGACAAGGGTGAAACCTTCTCGGGCGTACCCTTCGATGTGGCGCTGGAAGCCGTCGAGGAACTGCGCGCCTACGTCCCTCAAGGTACGCCAATGGCCGCTTTTGCGCTGCGCTGGATCTTGATGGAAGACGCGGTCACCGTGGTGATACCGGGTGCGCGGACGCCCGAACAGGCCCGCGCGAACGCCGCCGCCGCCGACGTGTCGCCACTGGACCAAGGGACGATGGCAGCCGCGCGTGAGGTTTATTCCCG
>JBBRBJ010000092.1:0-5900 GCA_038205925.1 Rhodobacterales bacterium
CCGTACCCCGCATCCGCGATCACGTCGCGGGCGATCTTGTCGACGGCGGCGCAGGTGATCTGCCCGGCCTTCAGCGCCGCGATCCCTGCCGCCTGACTGTCCATGATCAGGCGGTGCACCTTGATCTGTTCATCTGACGGGGCGCCGAAACTGACTGTGCGGCCAAAGTCATAGCACATCCCGTCATGCACCGCGCCAAAATCGAACAGCACCGAAACGGGCGCCGTCAGCACGCGCGGCCAGCTTTGCAGGCGGCGCCCGAACAGGATCGGATGGTTCGGCCCGGTGTTGTAAAGCGAGGTGGTGAACGAGGGGCCAAGCGAACCCTGGCGTTTCAACTGATAGTCCACTTCGGCCACCACATCGAGTTCGGTCATCCCGATCTTCAGCGCCTTGATGACCTCGGCAAAGGCCGCCTCGGTCTTGACGCCTGCCGCGCGCATCGTCTCGATTTCTTCGGGCGATTTGATTACCCTCAACCGGCGCAGGATATGGGTGGCCGACATGAATTGCGCGCCGGGCACAAGGGTTTGCAATTCCATCAGGCTTTCGGCCTCGGCATCGTCCGAGGTGGCGATGCGCGCGCCGGGGCCAGCACCCAACTCTTTCAGAATGCCCTTCACCATGGTCACCGGATCGTCCCAGTCGCCCAAGACCCGCACATCCAGCCCATCGGTGCCACCCTTGGCGCCAAACTCAGCCGTCATGCGCGGAATGGTCAGGATGGGCGCGTGGCCGGGCGACAGCCATGCGCCCTCCAGCCACATGCCGGGGTGCAGGTTGCGGCCATAGTTCGGAATGTCGCGGTGAATGCCCGTGAGGTAATCAAGATCGGTGCCCATCGGGATGAACACCACGTCCGCCTTGCCTGCGATCAGGCCCTGAAAGGCCGCCATTCTTTCTGCGTAACTGGCCATGCCAGTGTCTCCTTCTTGTCAGTTGGGGGAATCGTTGAGATGGCAGGCCGACAGTCTGCTGGGGGCCACTTCGCGCAAGGCAGGCGCCTCAATGCGGCAACGTTCAGTGGCAAAGGGGCAGCGGGGGTGGAAATGGCACCCTGACGGCGGATCGAGCGGTGAGGGGATGTCGCCCTTGATCGGCGCATAGGCCATGCGGCGGCGGTCCAGCCGGGGCACGCCCTCGATCAGCGCGCGGGTATAGGGGTGGTTTGGGCGTGCGAACAGATCGGCCGCCGCGCCCAACTCCACGATCCGGCCCAGATACATCACGATCACCCGGTCAGCGACATGCTGCACCACACCCAGATCATGGCTGATGAACAGATAGGTCAGGCCAAGCTCTGTCCGCAAATCTGTGAACAGGTTGACCACCTGCGCCTGAATAGACACGTCGAGCGCCGACACCGCCTCGTCGCAGACCAGCAGTTCGGGCTTCACCGCCAGCGCACGCGCGATGCCGATGCGCTGGCGCTGCCCGCCAGAAAACTGGTGCGGAAAGCGCGGGCCATAGCTGGGGTCGATGCCGCAACGCTCCATCAGACCGGCGACATAGGCGGGAATGTCGCTTGCCGGCACGATCCGATGCACGCGGGGGGCCTCGCCGATCAACTCGGTGACGCGCTGGCGCGGGTTGAGCGAGGAGAACGGGTCTTGAAAGATCATCTGCCGGTCCAGCGCACCGGTGCCACGGGTGCTGGCGACCTTTTCGCCTTTGATGATCTGGCCGGACGATGGCTCCAGCAGCCCCGCCACCAGCCGCCCCAGCGTGGATTTGCCGCAACCGGATTCGCCCACGACCCCCAGCACCTCGCCGCGCAAAAGATCGAAGCTGACGTGATCGACGGCCCGCACGGGCCGCGCGGGTGGTGCCAGTCCGGCAGCCGCCAGCCCGCGGCCCAGCAGACTGCCCCGGCCCCCGAAACTGCGGGTCAGATCGCGGATCTGCAACAGCGGGGTCATGCTGCCACCTCTGACTGTGGGCGAAGGGGATGAAAGCAGCGCACCTGATGGCCCGGTGCAATCTCGCGCGTCTCGGGGCGCACATCACAGGCAGAACTGCGGTTCGCGCAGCGAGGCGCAAAGGCACAACCGGCGGGCAGGTCGGCCAGCACCGGCATCCGCCCCGGAATTTGCGGCAAAGGCTCGCCCTTGCGACCCGCCGCAGGCACCGAGTCGATCAAACCGCGGGTATAGGGATGGACCGGCGTGTCCAGTACAGCGTCCAGCGGCCCCTGTTCCACGATTTTGCCCGCATACATCACCGCCAGACGGTCTGCAATGCCAGCCACCACGGCCAGATCATGTGTGATCCAGATCAGCGCGGTGCCCCGCTCGCGGCACAGGCGCTGCACCACGGCCAGTATCTGGCCCTGAATGGTCACATCCAGCGCGGTCGTCGGCTCGTCCGCGATGACCAGATCGGGGCTGTGCAACAGGGCGATGGCGATGGCCACCCGTTGGCGCATACCGCCCGACAACTGATGAGGATAGGCGCGCAGGCGCTCGGCGGGGGCGGCGATGCCGACCTCTTCCAGTGCGGCAAGACAGCGGGCCCGGGCGGCGGCGCGGCTGATGCTGATATGGGCACGCAGGGCGTCGCGCATCTGCGTCTCGATCCGCAAAACGGGGTTCAGCGTCATCATCGGGTCTTGAAAGATCATCGCGATGCGGCGCCCGCGCACGCGGCGCATCGCCTCGGGCGCAAGGGTCAAAAGGTCGGTGCCGTCAAACAGCACCTGCCCACCCGTCACCCGCCCCGGCGCGCTGATCAACCGGTTGATCGCGAACCCCGTCAGCGATTTGCCCGACCCGCTTTCGCCCGCCAGCCCCACGATCTCGCCCCGGTGCACGACCAGATCGATCCCGTCCAGCGCGATGATATCGCCGCCGGGGACCGCAAAGGCTGTGCGCAGCCCACGTATGTCCAGAACCGGCCCGGTCATGTGCGCAGATGCGGGTTGAGGATGTCACGCAGCCGGTCGCCAAGGATGTTCACGCTGACGATCAGCACCAGAAGCACAACGCCGGGCAGCACTGAAATCCACCAGCGCCCGCTTTGCAGATAATCAAACCCGTTGGCGATCAGAAGCCCCAGCGAAGGGCGGATCGGCGGCAGGCCAAGGCCAAGGAAGGACAGTGTCGCCTCAAGCGAGATCGCCATTGCCATCTGCATCGTCGCCACCACCAACATCGTGGGCAGACAGTTCGGCAGCACATGCAACAGAACGATGCGCAGCGATCCAAGGCGCAGCCCCCGCGCCGCCTCGATATAATCGCGCGCGGATTCGACCAGCGCCACGCCGCGCACGGTGCGCGCAAAATAGGCCCATTGCACCACAACCAGCGCAAAGATGATCTTGTCGACACCGCGCCCCAGGATCACCAACAAAATCAGCGCCACAAGAATGGTGGGAAACGACAGTTGCAGATCGACGATCCGCATCAGCACCGCATCGACCCAACCGCCCCGGAAAGCCGCGATCAGCCCGACCATTGTGCCCACCACCAGCGCGATCAGCCCCGAGGCCAACCCCACGAGAAGCGATATCCGCAACCCGTAAAGCATGGCCGACAGCATGTCGCGCCCTTGCCCGTCGGTGCCCAGCCAATGCGTCATGCCCGAATATCCCTGCTCGCCCGGCGGCAACAGGTTGTCCATGATGTCGACGGTCATCAGGTCATAGGGGTTCTGTGGCGCGATCAGCGGGGCGAACAGGGCGGCCAGCGCGATGGCGACAAAGACGCTCAGCGCGATGACCGCACTTGGCACCGCCAGAAAATTGGCGATGAACAGCGACAGCCGCGACGGGCGAACCACTGCTTCGGTCATCGTGCACCCGCCCCGACCCGAACGCGCGGATCCAGCAGGGAATACAGAATGTCGATCAACAGGTTCAGCGCCACGAACATCACCACGACAAAAATCAGATAGGCCACGATCAACGGCCGGTCGAGCACCGAAATCGCGTCGATCAGCATTTTGCCGACACCAGGCCAGCTGAAGATGCTTTCGGTCACCACGGCAAAGGCGATGACGCCACCGAACTCCATCCCCAGCACGGTCACGATGGGGATCAGGATGTTCTTCATGACATGCACTCCAACCACACGTCGCTCGGGGATGCCGTTGGCGCGGGCGAATTTGATGTAATCGGCATGCAGCACCTCGCGCATGCCGGCCCGGGTCAGGCGGATCACCATGGCCATCATCACAAGGGACAGGGTCAGCGTGGGCAAGGCCAGATGACGCAGGCCATCCAGCGTAAGGAAGCTGACCTGGATGCCCAGAACCTCGACCAGATCGCCGCGCCCGATGGCCGGAAGCCAACCCAGCCGCACCGAGAACACAAGGATCAGGATCAGCCCGATCCAGAACACCGGCACCGAAAAGCTGATCATCGAAAAGCCCATGAAAATTCGGCTCAGCGGGCTTTGCGGGCGCAATCCGGCATAGACCCCCATCGGCAGGCCCACCACCAGCGCCAGCACCAGCGCGGCAAAGGCCAGTTCCAGCGTTGCGGGCAGCCGTTCCCAGATCAGGCCGATCGCGGGGACGCCGTGGGTGAACGACCTTCCCAGATCGCCCTGCAAAAGGTTGCCGAGGAAGACGAAGTATTGCTCATAAACCGGCCTGTCCAAACCGAGATCAGCGATGATCGCGTTCAGACAGGCCTGCGTGCATTCTGACGAGGCAAAGATGTAGACCGGGTTGCCGACCACGTTTACCCCGAAGAACACCAGAACTGTCATCACGAACAGCACAAGCAGCGCCTGCATCAACCGCCTGATGATAAATTCCAGCATTCCCGGCCCGTCTTAATGTCTGTGTCAAGCCGCCCGCGTCATTCGACGCGGGAAACCTCGATTGCCAGTGTC
Organism: Rhodobacterales bacterium; assembly: GCA_038205925.1. GTDB lineage: Bacteria > Pseudomonadota > Alphaproteobacteria > Rhodobacterales > Rhodobacteraceae > Pseudotabrizicola. The sequence continues at coordinate 4,836 of JBBRBJ010000092.1, forward strand.
CGCTCATTGGTACGCGGATTGTGCTGAAGGGTTGATTTCATCGCCCATTTGTTGACCTGGAAGTGCAGGGGAATGAACGCGTAATCTTCCATCCCGATGCGGGTCGCCCTTTGCAGCAACTCAAGCCGTGCAGTCTTGTCGATGGTCTGCTTGGCCTTGACCGACAGCGCATCAATCATGGTGTTGGAGTAGCGGCCGAAGTTGCCGTTTCCGCCACCCGTCGCGGCATTGTAGGTCTCAAGGATACCCGAGACGGTATAGGTCGCCTCGCCAGCCACGGTGCCCCAGCCTGTCAGCGACATCGAGAACTTGGGCACGTCGAAACCCGGGATCGTGTCGGCGCCGCCCCGGATCAGATCCGAGAAGAAGATGTTGCGCGGCATGGTGTCGACATCGGTCTTGATGCCAACGCGGGTCCACATCTGGGCCACGGCCTCGACGATGCGGGCATCGTTGATATAGCGGTCATTGGGACCGTGGATGGTCAGTTGGAAACCGTCGCCGTAGCCCGCCTGTGCCAGCAACGCCTTGGCGGCATCCGGGTCATAGGCATCGGCCATCAGATCATCGACATGGCCAAAGAACCCCGGCGGCACGATGTTGCGCGCGGGCAAGGATGCGCCGCCCATGATCCGGTCGCGGATGGCAACGCGGTCGATGCCAAGGCTCAGCGCCTTGCGCACCCGCCAGTCACGCAGCGGGTTGGGCATCATGACGTTGCCCGCATTGTCCAGAACGTAAGCCTCTGTGCTGCGATAGGCGGGCATCATGTAGATCAGCCGGTCCGACGAAATGGTGGAAACGGTGAAATCGGGGTTCGTCTCCAACTGCGGCAGATCGACCGTTGGCGGGTAGTCGATCATGTCCACATCACCGTTCAGAAGGGCTGCCAGCCGGGCGGATTCCTCGCCCACCGGGCGGAAGATCACCTGATCCCAGCCGGGGTCGCCGCCCCACCAGTTCGGGTTCTTCTTCACCGTCACGCGGTTGCCGGGGCTGTATTCCTCGAACATGAACGGGCCGGTGCCGATGGCCGCTGCACCACTGCTGAAATCGACCGACGCG
>JBBRBJ010000093.1:0-5888 GCA_038205925.1 Rhodobacterales bacterium
CAACAGTTGGGCGGCGTAATCATGTTGGCCGTTGGCAGTCTGATCTACCTTGGCAGCGGTCTGGCTTTGGCCGGTCGCGCTCTTCGTCAGAGCGTGCCGTCATGAGGACCGAACGTCTGATCGCAGCGGTCCTGTTCGCCATTGCCATCCTTGGGACGCTCGCCGTGCAAAGCGGATTGATCGACCTGCGCGCCTTCTTTGGCGGCGTCATTGGTGAAGGGGCAGGCGTCGCGGCGCCGCGTCTTGACGATTCCGCGATGATCAGACGTGGTGCTGCGCATTACGATCTGGTCTGTGCCAAATGTCACGCCAGCCCGAACCGCCCCGATCAGGGTGATCACTTGGACCTGACGCCACCTGCGCCAAAGTTGCATCTGCGGGTCGGGGTCTGGCCGCCCGAAGCGTTGTTCACCACAATTCGCGACGGTATTGCAAACAGCGCCATGCCCGCCTGGCCAAGCCCGCACCGGGATGACGAGGTATGGGCCATGGTCGCCTTTCTGGGCGTGTTGCCGGATCTCGACCGTGCCACATACCGCAGCCTCGCAGGGCTTGACGTCGACACATCAGGTGTGCCGCCCGTGATGGCAACGTGTGTGCGCTGCCACCGGGCCGACGGTCGCGGCACACCCGACGGCGCATTTCCGCGCCTGGACATCCAGTCGGCGGAATACTTGCGTGACGCGCTGCAAGCGTTCCGCGACGGACGGCGCGCCAGCGGTTTCATGCAAAGTGCGGTGGGCGCGCTGCATGACGATGAACTTGACGCGCTGGCACTGGCCTTTGCGGCGAATACACCCGTAATTCTCGCGCCGGCCGTGCCGCCCTTGATCACCGATGGCAGCCCTGAACGCCGCATTCCGCCCTGTGCCGCCTGCCACGGTCCACCCGATAGCGCGCGCCCTGCCTTTCCCCGCCTTTCCGGGCAGCACGAAGGCTATCTGGCACGGCAACTCAGGCTGTTTGCAGCCGAGGAGTTTACCCGAGGCGGCGGTCCGTTCGCGCATCTGATGCGCGAGGCTGGCCATGCGCTGACCGACGCGGATATCGCTGCGGTCACCAAATGGTACGGTACCGAACAGTAAACGCACTACGAAGCCATCTTCACCAAACGAGGGTGTTTTCAAGCGCGCGCCGACCACAGCCTCATAAGGAGGACTTCGATCATGGGCCATACGCGCCATCTGGAATGGGCTGGTGCAGGTCGGCGGGGTCTCATTCGACCGCTTTCGCCAGATGCGAAGACTAAAAAAAAAGGCCGGTGCCACCGGTGCGCACACTGATACCGCGTGCATCCTGAAAACTGGGACGACGTGCCATTTGCATGGCACGACCGATGCGCCAGTACCGGGGCATCCTCTATCTCAGTCCTGCGGCGCGGGGACCGGTGCGGCTGTCGTCGTCGGGCTGTCGGGGCTGGGGGCGGGGGGGGCAGCAGCAGACGCCTCTGGTGTTGCCGCGCCCGTTCCTGCCGCGATGCGGTCGCTCTCGATCGGGGCGTCTGTCACCCTTCCATCCGAGGCCGCGACCCGCCAAACCGTGTTCCCGGCATCATCTGCGACAAGCAATGCGCCCGTCCCGTCGAGGCCCAGGCCCACCGGGCGGCCTCGGGCCTTATCGTCGACAAGAAACCCGGTTACCACGTCTTGCGCCAATCCATCGGGAGCGCCGTTGACAAACGGCACGAAGGACACCTTGTAGCCATTGAACGCATCGCGGTTCCAACTGCCCCGTTGGCCGACGAAAGCCCCGTTGGCATAATCCTCGGGCATGGCGGAGCCGTTGGTAAACACCAGACCAAGGGCCGCAACATGGCTAGACAGCGCATAATCCGGCGCGATTGCCCGGGCGACCAGATCCGGGCGGGCAGGGCGCACCCGTTCGTCCACGTGATCCCCATAATAGCTGTAGGGCCATCCGTAAAACGCGCCGTCCTGAACCGAAGTCATGTAGTCTGGCACGAGATTAGGCCCAAGCTCGTCGCGTTCGTTGATCACCGCCCACAGCGCACCCGACTCTGGATGAAATGTCAGGCCGTTCGGATTGCGTAGTCCGGTTGCAAAAATCCGCCCGGCACCCGTCGCCCGATCAAACTGCCAGATCGCGGCGCGGCCCTTTTCCGCCTCGATCCCGTTCTCGGCCGCGTTCGAATTCGACCCGACTGAAGCATAGAGCATCGTGCCGTCGGGGCTTAGCGCCAGATCCTTGGTCCAGTGATGGTTCAGCGGTCCGCCTGGCAGGGGCGCAAAAGTTGTCGGTTCGGCAATGATGGTGGTTTCTCCCAAAAGATAGGGATAGGCCAGCACGGCATCCGCCGCCGCGACGTAAAGCGTGTCGTCGATCCATGCCAGACCGAAGGGCGAATGCAGGCCCGTCAGCAGGTCATGACGCTCATCCACCACCCCATCGCGGTCGGTGTCACGCAAAAGCGTGATCAGGTTGCTGTCGCGCGGCGGGCCCGAGCCGCCGCCCGAAGCAAATGCCATGATCCAGCCGCGGATGAAATCCTTGGGCCGATACTTCGGCTTGCCCGCTGGCCCGCGCGACTGGACCACCAGAACATCGCCGTTGGGCAGCGTGTGCACGGTGCGCGGATTGACGAGGTCGGTGGCGTAGGCGGTGATTGTCAGCCCCTCGGGCACAACCGGCGTCTGACCCTCGGCCCAGCCCACAACCTCGGCCACATTCACACTGGGAAGCAGGTTGACGAAGTTCGGCTCGGGAAGAAAAGGGTCCGGCCCGATCTGGCTGGTGATGTCGAAGTCGTCGGTGCTTGCGTCTTGCGCGTGGCCCGTATGGGTCAGGACAAGAACGCACACGGCAGCACTGCTGGACAGCAGCAGTGCCCGGTGCAGGAATGGGGCCGATGTCATCATTTTAGATGTCCTTACTCAGGTACTGTACAAGGGGCGGTCAACCAAAACGCGCCGTCGCAGGGCGGCCGAGCCGAGCATCAGCAGACACGTCAGGGCGGAAAGCCCGATCCCCCATGGAACAACCGCCGTCCACCCGTCACCCGCATGGATCAGGCTGTTGAAAACGGCGGCTATCAGGACCAGCGCATTGAGGATGACCACGCCCCACACCGGGTGGTGCCTGTGAACGGCAAGGGTGATCAACCAAAGAAGCGTCGCCAAACCGCCTGCGATCAACCCGAATAGCAGCAGCCAGGACGAGAAATCCTGCCACATCAGCACCTCTGTCTGAATATAGGCGAAATCCGTAATCAGGGTCAGGGCGAAAAAGGCCGCCGCGAAATACGAAAAGGTTGCAAGGCCCGGAAGCGAGGCGACTGCGGTATCGTGAGAGTTGGTCAGGGCCATGTTATGTGAATCCTGCGAGCGCCGGTGCTCTTGAAACGTGCGTGGCGCATTATGGTTCCGACAAACTCGGAATTGGGCATGGAGACACTGACAACGCCGGGGTGCCAGACACGCGAAAGCGGCCGCATCCGAAGGGGATGCGGCCGCCAGAGACTGCGCGTAAGCGGTCAGGAGGTCGCAACCTCGGCTCCGACGAAGACCACCGAGCCCTGCCGGTTCAGTTTCAGCAGCAAAATGCCATCCTTTGCGTCGCGAACAGCCAAGGCCAGCTCTTGCGGTGTGGTGACGGGCCTGCCCGCAACTTCTTCGATCACGTCGCCCGCGCTCAGCCGGTCGGCGTTTGGACTGTCTGATGCGACGTCGCTGATCACGACGCCTTTCGTCTCGGGTGACATGCCAAGCTGCTTTGCCAGTTCGGGCACCAGCGGCTCGACCGTCACACCCAGCCGTGCGGATGGCGTATCGTCGTCATTACGGACCGAAGCCATCTGCGGCTCTTCAGGTGACAACTGGCCGATCTTCACATCGATCGACAGATCAGAGCCTGCACGCAGGACCGTCAGCTTGGCTGTCTCGCCTGCCTGGATGGCGGCGATCAGCGTGGGCAGGCCGCTCTTGTCAGTCACGGCCGTGCCATTGACTGCCGTGATGACATCGCCGCTTTGCAGGTCAGTGGCCGAAGCCGGGCTGTCAGGCTGCACTTCAGCCACCAGTGCGCCGTCCTGAGATTTCAGGCCAAGAGCCTGCACCAGTTCCGGCGTTATCTTCTGAACCTGCACCCCAAGCCAGCCGCGCGAGACTGTCCCTGTCTCCTGCAACTGGGACACCACATTCATGATCGTCGCAGAGGGGATCGAGAAACCGATGCCGACCGAGCCGCCGCTCGGGCTGAAGATGGCGGTGTTCATGCCGACGACCGCGCCATCGGTGTTGAACAGCGGCCCACCAGAGTTGCCACGGTTGATGGCGGCATCGGTCTGGATGTAGCTGTCATAGGGACCGGCGTTGATGTTCCGCCCGACTGCTGACACGATGCCCGAGGTGACAGTGCCGCCCAGCCCGAACGGGTTGCCGACAGCCACGACAGCATCGCCCACCCGCAGGTCATTCGCGTCATCAAGCGCCACGAAAGGCAGATCTTTCGCATCCTTCAGCCGGATGACGGCAATATCCGTCATCGGATCGGAGCCGACCAGTTCGGCTGTATACTCGCGCCCGTCCTGAAGCTTTACCTTCATCGAGGTCGCATTCTCGACGACGTGGTTGTTGGTCACGATCGTCCCGTCCTTCGAGATCAGGAAGCCCGAGCCCAGCCCGCGCGTCACGCCATCATTCTGCGGCGCTTCGGGCATGCGGAACTGTGGGTTCAATTCGCCAAAGCGGCGCATGAACTCTTCTCTTTGCGATCCCGCTGCAGGGGCTTCCGGCTCGCTCGACTTGGCGGTAACTTCGATGAATACGACAGCGGGCGACACTTGCTCGACAAGGTCGGCGTAGCCTTCAAAGGGTGCGGCCATAACCGGCGCCGCCGTGGTGATGCCTGCCGTGGCGATCGTGCTGGCCAGCAGCGCAGCTTTCAACGAGGAACGTATGTAGGGGTGCAACATCTGTGGTCTCCTGGATGTGAAGGCCGATCGGGCCTTGGCAGTGAACATGGGGCCTATGCCTGTAGTCCCGTTTACCGTTGCCTTACGATTCCGTAACCTCGCGCGGTCGTGATCGGGGGGGTGCGGCGCGCGATCAGAGACGCTACCTTACCGAACAGTGAGAAAGCGGAAAGGTGGCGGAAAGCCCGCACTGCTAGCCTGCCTGTCAAGATGGAACCCGACATGAAGATCCTGCTTGCCGAAGACGACATCCAGACTGCAGAATTTCTGCGGCAGGGACTGATGGCCGAAGGCTACAGCGTCGATCATGTTCCCAACGGGCGCGATGCTTTGGTGCGCGCCACGATGCAGCCCTACGACATGATGGTGATCGACCGGATGATGCCCGGTCTGGATGGCCTGTCGCTGGTCAAGGCGCTGCGTTCGGCACAGGTCAAGGTGCCGATCCTGTTCCTGACGGCGATGGGCGGGGTCAATGACCGGGTTGAGGGATTGCAGGCCGGGGCGGACGATTATCTGGTGAAGCCCTTTGCCTTTTCCGAGCTGTCCGCGCGGCTTGGTGCACTCGCCCGCCGGCCCGCGCTGCTTGAGGGCAGCCGCGATCAGGTGCGGGTCGCCGATCTGTCGATGGATACGGTGCGCCGCGCCGTCACACGCGGCGACACCGAGATCGACCTTCAGCCCCGCGAGTTCCGGCTGCTGGAACATCTGATGCGCAGCGCCGGACGGGTGCAGACCCGCACCATGCTGCTGGAAGCGGTCTGGGATTTCCACTTTGACCCCAACAGCAGCGTGGTGGAAACCCACATCAGCCGACTGCGTGCCAAGATCGACCGGCCCTTCGACAAGCCGCTGCTGCATACCGTGCGCGGCGCAGGGTATATGTTGAAGGCATGACGGATTCGCCCCTCATCCGGTTGATGCGGTCGTCGTCGCTGCGGCTGGCGGCGCGTCTGGC
>JBBRBJ010000094.1:0-5837 GCA_038205925.1 Rhodobacterales bacterium
GAAGCCGGCCGAAGAGCGTGTCGAGAACGCGCGTGCGATAGTCATGGACCGCGCGAACCGAGGCGCAAGTGGGACAGACGCGGCTCTCTCGGGTGATCTCCTCGATCTGGTCGCTAAGGATTGCCCTCTGGATTTGCCCGACGATCCTCTTCCCTTCCTCGAGGCGCAGCCCGAACCCCTCTGGGCAGGTGATCCTGTACGGTCGAGATATTCCGTCAAGCTGGTGAGTGCGCTTCTCCCCATTGTCGAAGGTCGTTTCAACCGTAATCCGGACGTCCATGGCGGCCTCCCTCGCAAAGAACCTACCTTAGCACGGGCCAGAGAAACGACGAACACCCCCATGTTTTGTCCACTCCCCGCGCGTGACAGCTTGCGGCGGAATACCACTGACCCGTTGGCCCCGGCACCGTGCGCCTGAAATACGTTCTTGGCCAAATCCAGGCCGATGATGCTAACCTCATTCATGGACGCTCTACTCGTAGCGGTGATTCAACACCCACTACCCTGGCACATTCGATGCCGCCGGGGGGCGTCCACCCCATCGCTTACAGATCAGCACTCTCCTCCTCTTTTCCACCGACGGAACGGAACCCTACGCGCACGACGGGCGTTTGAGGGGTAGTCTGATGCCCCCGGCAAAAGGAATTCGAGAATGACGATCGCGGGAAAAGTGGCCGCCGTAACCGGTGCCGGTCAGGGGATCGGACGTGGCATTGCGTTGCGCTTGGCAAAGGATGGTGCCGATATCGCGATTATCGACATCAACGCCGACAAGATGGCCGAAGTCGCTGCCGAAATCAAAGGGCTTGGCCGCAAGGTGACGACGTTCAACGCTGATGTCGGCAACCGTGCAGAGGTCTATGCGGCGGTGGAACATACCGAAAAGACGCTTGGCGGGCTCGACATCATGGTGAACAACGCAGGCATAGCGCAGGTCGACCCGATCGCAGACGTCACACCGGAAGATGTCGAGCGCATCCTGAAAATCAACATCGAAGGCGTTCTCTGGGGTATTCAGGCCGCCGCTGCCAAGTTCAAAGCCCTGAACCGCAAGGGCAAAATCATCAACGCGTCATCAATAGCCGGGCACGACGGGTTTGAGATGCTTGGTGTCTACTCGGCCACAAAGTTTGCCGTCCGCGCCCTGACGCAAGCCGCGGCGAAGGAATATGCCAGCATCGGCATTACCGTGAATGCCTACTGTCCCGGTATCGTCGGTACCGATATGTGGGTTGAAATCGACAAACGGTTCGCGGAACTGACCGGTGCCCCCGTCGGTGAGACGTACAAGAAATATGTGGACGGGATCGCCCTGGGGCGGGCACAGACTCCTGAAGACGTAGCCGCCTTGGTGTCATACCTCGCGGGCCCGGATTCTGATTACGTGACCGGACAGGCCATCATTTCCGACGGCGGGATCGTCTATCGCTGACCATGCCACATCCCTGCACAACGGCACGGATCGCATGAGCCTGTCCGTGCGCAGAAATTCTGCGCAAACGTTTGATGTTGCGCGGCTTTATTCCCTTTGACGATTTCGGACACCTCTGCCCGGAGTTTGCACAGCAGATGGGCAACATCGCAGGCAGCAGCTACAAGCTCCGACACTGGCTTTGCCGCCTCCGAGATCCGCGCCAGCGCCGATTTCTGAAGCGACAAGCAGGTTTTCGTGGCTGAAGTGCGCGCGATGACGCATTTTCTCAAGCAGCCGATGGGCCGGACCCACCAGTGTCATTGTGATGCCAAGCTTGGGGACGCGCGTTGTGGGGTCGATCTTGAAGCCGCCAGCTATTCCGTCAGCGGATCGGCGGCGACGGTGGCAGGGGATTGCGCCTTCAGCACCGGCGCCTTGGGAGGTTTTTCTGCAAACTGTTTCGCGCCGGGCCGGGTCGAATGGACCAACGGCGCCAATGCCGGGCGGCGCGCTGGGGTCTCGACACACTGTTTCGTGATGCCTGTAACAAACCCCTCAAACTGTGCGAACAGCCAAAGAGCCACCCGCGCCCCGCGCCCACAAGAAAGACACGTCGCAGATGAACCGACACGCTAGTTTCCCCCGGTTTCCCAATCGCCGGTCCACCGCGTTGACGGACGGGGTAAGCGCGCAAACCACTGGCGGCGCAGCCTCTGCTCCACCGGCGGGGCGTTAGAGCCATGGAAATCGTTTTCGCCTATCTCGCGGGCATCCTGACTCTGATCAACCCATGTGTCCTGCCGGTTCTGCCCATCGTATTGGCGTCCAGCCTGCACCGGGATCGACGCGCGCCACTGGCCTTGGCGGCCGGGATGAGCGTGTCTTTCGTAGCGCTCGGCCTGGGCGTGACCGCCGTAGGTCCTGCCCTCGGCCTCGACATTGATAGTGTCACCCGCACAGCCGCCCTATTGATGATCATGTTTGGAGCGGTCATGCTGATCCCCAGCCTGTCAGCACGGTTTTCCACCGCCACAGCAGGATTTGCCGCCCGCGCCGACGCTCAGATCGACCGGACGGCAGATGCGGGTCTTGGCGGACAGTTCGCCTCAGGTGCCCTTCTGGGCGCTGTTTGGAGCCCGTGTATCGGACCGACTCTGGGTGCTGCCATTGCGCTGGCCTCAACCGGGGAAAGCCTGGGGCGGGCGGGAGTGATCATGGTTGCTTTCGCGCTAGGCGTTTCGACCCTTATTCTCGGCCTGGCGTACGGGGCGAAATCCGCGCTGCGCCGTCGTCAGGCCACGCTTCGCGCGCTGGCCGAAAAGGCGAAGCCCGCCATGGGCATCGCCTTTGTGCTCGTCGGAACCATGCTGTGGTTCGGCCTAAATCATGTGATCGAGCAGTGGCTGGTGGAAACCCTGCCCGCCTGGCTGATTGATTTCTCTGTCATCCTCTGACCCAAAAGGACCCCTCCAAATGAACCTGACCCGCCGCACCTTTCTGACCAGCACCGCCAGCCTTGGTGCCGTTAGCCTGCTTTCTCCGGCTGCCTTCGCCGCAGCGCCGATCCTGTATACCCAAGGGGCTGCCGAGGCAGCCATGGATGCGGGCAAGATCGTCGTTCTGGATTTCTGGGCCAGCTGGTGCACGACCTGCGCCGCTCAGGAACGCGTGCTGACCGCACTCAAAGCCGAGAACCCGGCCTATGAGGCGAATATCATGTTCTTTCAGGTCGATTGGGACCAGCACGCCAAGGGCCCGCTGTCCAAAGGCCTGAAGATCCCCCGTCGCTCTACCCTTGTTGCTCTGAAGGGGCGCAAAGAACTGGCGCGCATCGTTGCGGGCACCTCGAAGGCGGACATCAAGGCACTGTTGGACACCGCGCTCGCCGCAGCCTGATGCAAAGGCGCGCGCAGGCAACCGTTCTTGCGCGCGCATGCCAAATTCTGCCGTGTTGACTACTGCTGTGTTTGTGCTCGGCAACTGGGTCGGCACCCTGAAATCTCAGGAGCTGTTTCGCGAACGGTTCACCGGACTGCTGTGTGCCCGTCACCCCCTTGCGGTCAAGGCCGGGCAAAACGCCGTGTAGATGGACGACTATCTGGCGTTCCCGCACGTGATGGTATCGTTCCGCGACCCGCGGCAAAGCCCGATCGACGCCCGTCTGGCGGAGTTGGGAAGAAAGCGCTCAATCGCCGTAACGACGCCGAATTTTGCCAGCAATATCGCCTCGATCAGGAGCACCGACCTGATCATGTCTCTCTCCTCCCGAGTTGCTACAAACACAATGCGCGCGGACCTCATCCAGTTCGACCTGCCGCTGGACGTGCCCGACTATCCGTATTCCCTTCTTTGGCACACCCGGTCGGATCGGGACCAGGCAATGATCTGGCTGCGTGAGGTTGCAATCGGTATCTCCCATCAGACTCAGGAACGACGAAAGCAACGCGCCGCTGCCAGATGGGCGATCAACAACACGGCGGCAAGAGACGTCAAGCCAGTGGCAAACATCAGGCAGACTCCAGGTTGAACGAGGGGGTAGTCTGCGCGGTCGCAGCGGTCGCAGCGGTCGTCGCGCGCGCACTCAGCAGGTGCAACGCGCCGTCATGCGCCTCGGCCACGGCAGTCATGCTGTCCAGCCAGTCGCCGCAGTTGGCATAGATAAGGCCATGGTCGCGGTGCAGGCCCGAGATATGGAAGTGACCGCAGATCACACCATCAACCCCTTTTTTGCGCGCCAGCGCGATCAGCCGCGCCTCGTGCTGGCGGCTGCGATAGGAAAGAGCGCTCACGAAAGCCAAAAGCGCTTCGATACTTGTGCGCGTCTGGGTGGATGTGCGCCGCGACAGAACCGAAAGCCACCGGTCCAGCACGCGAAACCCGTGGTCGATCCGGCTGCCGATGCGCGTCATCAGATGCGACCGGATCAGGCGCCCATCCACGACATCGCCGTGCAGCACGAGATAGCGCCGACCGTCGCGGGCGATGTGCACCATCTCATCCAGAACCGCCCCATCGAGCCGCTTGTCGGGCGGGGCCCGCTGTGGGTCAGGGTCATGATTGCCGCGCAGGTAGTGCAGCACCGAACCTGCCATTTGCCGCGCCTTCAGGTGATCCAGGACTTTCTGATCGTCGCCGCTCCAATGCGGCAAAAGTGGCTGCCACAGATCAAGGATATCGCCGACCAAAAAGTACGTTTCCGCATGGTTTTGCTGCAAGAACGCCAGGATCAGATCCGATCTGCCCCCCAAAGCGCCAAGGTGCAGATCCGACAGGAACAAGGTCTGGTGGTAACGCATGCGTTCGGTCACATTGAGCCCCCGAAATTGCAATTTTCCAACAATCTATCCGCTCGTGGGGCAACGGTTCCGTGACGATTTTTCGACAGCACCACGAAGTTTTGTGCCTGCCTGCCTGTCAAGCACAACAAGTGGGGAAAAGGCATGCATGTCATCAAAGGTGCAAAACTCGACAGGGCCAAGCGTGATGTGCGGAACCTGTTCCAACAGCCGGGTAAGGACGCGGTCTGACAGGTCCACCACGGCCATCGCTTCCCCCTCGGTCAGCCACCGCAGCGGGTAGGAAAGGGTGATGTGAAAGTCATAGGCCTCGAAATCCGCTCTTTGGATACCCGTCGCATCGCGCAGCAAACGGCGGGTGCGGCGCAGGCTTTCCTCGGCTTCGGGTGTCTCACCGCTGATGGCCACAGAAAATCCGCCGAAGATGCCTGTCGGGCGAATATGCTGTGCTTTCGGCAACACCAATGTCTGACAGGCCGTCTCGAAGCCGTGGCTGATTTCGGGCACGGATGCGTCGCGACTGATGCCGACGGGCCAGCGGTCGGTGTCGCCGTTCCTGTCCGCGTCGCAGACCCCCTCGAACACCGTCATGTGAAAGCTGGAGGGGGGAAGATAGCTGAACGCCCCCGCCACAGGGCCCGCTTGCAGCGCAAGGCTTGCCTCGGTCAGCGCGTCATGGGCGGGCGACGCATGTGGCACGTGGCAAATGAAGGTGTTGCCCGCATAGGGCAAGACATCGCCCGCCGTATCGAATTTCTGACCGACGGCCGAGGGGCGGCGGCCCTCGGACCCCGCACCTGTCAGGTAGGCCAGGCTGTCACGGCGCAGGCCAGGTTCTTCGTGGATCACACCGTCACCAGAACTGCGCTCTGCGCAGCAGTGGCTTCCAGCCGCAAGCCACCCATCCCGTCAAACAGGTGGACCGACTGAGTCAAGAACCCCAGACCGATATCGGCGCCTTCGGTAAAACTGTGCTTGTCCGGGGAAATCAGACTGATCGACACATCTTCGATCTTCATGTGGTAAATCCGCCCTGCCCCCAGTTCTTCGGCAAAATCGAAACGCGCTTTCAGCATCGCGCCACTGACGGGAGCAAATGACAGCTTTTCCGGGCGCAAACCCACCTG
>JBBRBJ010000095.1:0-5141 GCA_038205925.1 Rhodobacterales bacterium
TCATGAGTGCGGTCATTTCCGGGTCAGGGGGGCGCGATTGGCAAACGCGCGGTGTCAGTGCCGTGTGGCGTCAAACAGGCTTTGCGCCCGCCCGCCTGACCGGCAATAGGCCAGCACCTTGCCCGTGGCCGAGGTCACGGCGGTGTCAAAGGCCGCGACATCATTCTGCGTCGCCTGACCGGGGGTGATCGGGATATGATGCGCCTTCAGCCCGGCCGCTTCGGCCGCCGCCTTGATCTGGGCAAAGGTCGGCTGACCCGCATCCTCGTGATCGGGGCGGTTGCAGATCACGGTGGTAAAGCCCGCGGCCCTGAGCTGCGCCAACTGGGCCGCCGTGATCTGCGGGCTGACCGCGAAATCGGGTGTGATGTGTTTCACATTGTGCATGTCGGTATTCCTTGATCGGGGGGTAAGCCTGCACGGGTCAAAGCCCGTTGACGGGTACTTTCAGCATCGCGCGGCCATCTTTGTCCCGAGGCACTTCGCCTGCGCGCATGTTCACCTGCAGCGACGGGATGATAAGGCGGGGCATGGCCAGCGTCGCATCGAGTTTGGTGCGAAAGGCCACGAACTGCTCTTTCGTCGCACCATGGCCCACGTGAATGTTGTGTGCCTTTTCCTCGGCCACCGAGGTTTCCCACTGGATGTCGCGACCGTTCGGGCCGTAGTCGTGGCACATGAACAGGCGCATGTCGTCGGGCAGGGTCAGCACCTTCTGGATGCTGTCATAGAGCGTGCCCGCATCGCCGCCCGGAAAATCCGCGCGGGCCGATCCGCCATCGGGCATGAACAGCGTGTCGCCGACAAAGGCCGCGTCGCCCATCACATGGACCATGCAGGCAGGCGTGTGGCCGGGGGTGTAGATTGCCACGGCGTCCATGGTGCCGACCTTGTAGGTGTCGCCATCCTTGAACAACGCGTCGAACTGCGACCCGTCGCGCTGGAACTCGGTCCCTTCGTTGAACACTTTGCCAAAGGTATCCTGCACCACCATGATCTGGTCGCCGATGCCGATCTTGCCGCCCAGAGCGGCTTGAATATAGGGCGCGGCGGACAGGTGGTCGGCATGGACATGGGTCTCGATGATCCATTCCAGCGTCAGGCCGTGCTCGCGGATATAGGCGATCATCGCGTCGGCGTGGTCATGGGTGATGCGGCCTGCGGCATAGTCGATGTCCATCACGGAATCGATGACCGCGCAGGCGTTGGAGGCCGGGTCCTGGACCACATAGCTGATGGTATTGGTGTCGGGGTCAAAGAACGCCTCGACCTTTGGCTTTACAGACATCTTCATCGGATAGTCGGTCATGACTTTCTCCTTTATGGTCAGGTTTCACGGCGCAGCACGCGGGCTGCACGGGCGCCGGTCAGGGCCATCAGGCCCTTGGCGACAAAGATTCCGGCGATCAGGGCGACGACAAAGGCCACCACCTCGACCTGGCCGGTGCCTAGTGCGGGCAAGGCCCCACCGGGACAAAAGCCCGCGATCCCCCAGCCTACGCCGAACACCGCCGCACCGCCCAGCAACCGGGCGTCGAGATGCCGGTTTTCAGGCAGGTGGAATGTGGAGTCGATCATCGGGACAGGACGACGCAGGACAAGGCGGTAGCCGAAAAACGTCACGACCAGCGCGCCGCCCATGACAAACGCCAGACTGGGGTCCCAGTTGCCCGCAACATCGAAAAAGTTCAGCACCTTGGCCGGATTGGCCATGCCAGAGATCGAGATGCCGATGCCGAAAATCAGCCCGATCAGATAGCTTGAGACGTACCGCATGGCTCAGGCCCCCAGAATGTGACGGACAAGGAAAACGGTGATCCCCGTAGTGACCATGAAAGTCGCCGTCGCCGCAATGGAACGGCGCGACAGCCGCGCCATGCCGCAAACGCCATGGCCAGATGTGCAGCCCGACCCGTAGGTGACGCCGATGCCCACCAGCACCCCACCGACCAGCAGCATCGGCAGCGAGACGGGCACCTGAACGACAGGCATCTGCCCGGTTATCGCCAGCACCGCCAAGGGCCCGCTGACCATTCCCGCGAGCACCGCCAGACGCCAGCCGGTGTCTGGATGGGTGGTCGGCGTCAGAACCCCGGCCAGAATGCCGGTGGCCCCCAAGATACGACCAATGGTCAGCATCAGCAGCACCGTGGCCACACCGATCAGCCCGCCCCCGGCCAGCGATGGCCAGGGGGTAAATACTGTGTCGATCACCATCATGTCCGGCAGGTCCGGATGCCAAGCAGCGTGTACAGCGGGCAGAACCGCAAAGCCCCGGTGGCGATCATCACCATGCCAACGGCAACGGCGCCATATTTCCACGCCGCCACGCTGAACAGTCCGGCACCGCTGAACAGCGCCAGCGCGATCAGTGCTGCGCCGACGGCCAGCCGCAGCGCCCGATCCAAAGTTCCCACATTCGCAATCATCGCACGTTCTCCTGTTGAATGATGACCCTCACTATTCCATTGCGACTCGTAGTTCAGTGATGATGTCACCGAACGAACAGGTTTCAGGTTTCATAGCTTGCGACGAGGCTACATGGCGAACGCGCCCCGCGTGCTTGCACAGGTTAAACGAAAAGATCAGCATCGTCTGATGCTGCTGGTGTCCTTTGCTGACGGAGAAGCTGATTGGCACAGAAGTTGCGACATCTGCGGAACAGGCACCGCATCGTTCTGTCGATGTTCGCGGTTGCGCGGACTGATCGACCGCTGCGGCGGCTGGGCGGTGTTCCTGACCCGCTGCGGCCATAAGCCCGCTTGGTCCCTATGTGAACCCACTGGCCGGGGCCTTGGGAATGAGACGGCTGCGCTTTGCGGCCTTCGTTTGGGCAGAAAAGGCGGTCTGGGTCACGATCCCAGTCGGCCCTGGCTATCTGTTTGCCAGCAACATTGTCTGGCTGGCCGAACTGGCAGGCAATCTGTCGGGGATTGTTACGGCAGGCAGCGTCACCGTCTTGCTGGGTCTTTTCCTGTGGCGGCGACTTGCATGATCGCGGACGGGATATGGCCTGCGTCGAGGGCGGCCAGTTTTTCCAACCCCGCCCGGTCCAGCAGATCGACCGCACCGCGCGATTGCCCGATCCAGCCGCGCCGCTGAAACTCGCCCAACTGGCGCGAGATCACCTCGCGGGCGGTGCCGAGTTCCACCGACAACTGCTGATGGGTCGCCTTGATCTGATCCGTCCCGCGCGCCAGTTCCAGCAGCTTTTGCGCCAGGCGGATATCGACCCGCTGAAAGGCGATATCCTCGATCACCCGGAACAGGTCAGTGATGCGCCGGGAATAGGCGCTGAAAATGAAGTTGCGGAACGCAAGTGAGTTTGAAACCAGTTCGTCGAACACCGCGCGCGGGATGGCGACGGCACGCACGCCGGTTTCGGCAATGCCTTCGGCGGAATAATCCTCGTGCGCCAGCATGCAGGCGGTGGTCATCACGCAGCTTTGCCCGGCCTCGACCCGGTACAATACGATCTCGCGCCCTGCCTCGGACAGTTGTTGCACGCGCACCCGGCCCTCCAGCAACAACAACAAATTCTCGGCCGGTTTGCCGGGGCCAAAGATCACCGTTCCTTCGGGCACCGACAGAACAGCGCTTTTCCGGGTCAGGATATCCCTGATCCCGGGCTCCAGGCGGGACAGCCCCGGGAATTGCGTGATCCATTCTTGCGTCATTCAGCGTCTCCGGCCTTGTGTTGCGGCTGGTTTTCAGGCCGGCTGCCTTCGCCTGGCAAATCAAACTTCCTGTCAGGCAACTCTGTGCGGTTCGCCGCTTGTAGTGCGCGCAACGGGAGGATGGTTTCGCCGTGGGTGGGCATTGTGAAGGCGTATCCCGACAAATTGATTGCAGAGCGAATTTGGCTTGCTTGACATTCAGGGTCTGGGCTTGCACCGACATTTCATGGCACTTCTTGGTCGGATAACAAAGTTTCTTCTGGTTTTGGCAGTTCTGCCGTGGGGTGCCTACAGCGCTGCCAGCACCTCGCCGTCAGTGGACAGACTCGAAATGATCGCTGTCGCGCAATTAGTCAATCTGACCGACAAAGCGGATGTCGGAAGCCGGGATCCGCATCTTGCAATCGTGGCACCAGCGAAAAAGCGTTGTCGCACAGCGGCGCTGTTTGGATCGCCGTGTGGACCGGATGTGACCCTGTCTGCCACCAAGGTTGTTTTCGGCAAACCGTCGTCTCGCCAAGCTGTTTTTCGTGATCCGGCAGGATGGCTTGCAGGCGTCGAGCCATCCGGGCCGCGCGACCCTCCCAGATCCCGCTGATCATCGCGGCCGTGTGAAATCCACGGCCATCAACGATTTTCAGCAACTGAGGACCAGATTCATGATCAACCGTCGCGCCTTCATGGCCGCAAGTTCTGCGGCTACACTCTCTGCTTGCGCAATGACCCCGCAAGCCATTGCGCCAACCAAACCGGCACCGGAGCCAGCCATTATTCCAACCCTTCCCGCGCACTACGGTGCCGTCACCGGCGAACCCTATCCGATTCCCGCAGTGCCCGAAGGTGTCGTGCCGCCCGCGCTCTGGCGTCAGGACGTTGACAATCCCTTTCCCGAAGATGAGCCGGGGACAATCGTCGTAGACCCTGATGCAGGCTTCCTGCACCTGATCGGCGAAAATGGCCGGGCGATGCGCTATGGTGCTGGTACCGGCGCTGCCGCGTTTCAATGGCAGGGTATTGCAAGGCTTCAGTTCTGCCGCAGCTGGCCCCGCTGGAAAGTTCCGGAAACGATGATCGCGCGCCGACCTGAACTGGAGCCCTATTCGGTGGCAAATGGCGGTATGGATCCGGGACCGGGCAACCCGCTTGGCGCGCGGGCCCTTTATCTTTTTCAGAACGGCGAAGACACGCTTTACCGGATTCATGGCGCTTGCGAGCCGGAATATCTAGGGAAAGCGGTGTCGTCGGGCTGCATCCGTCTGCTGGATCAGGATGCAATCGACCTTCATGGCCGGGTGCGGCACGGTGTGAGTGTGCGCGTACTCGCATCTTTGATGCCGCCCGGCCTCTCCTCTCTCTATTGAAGGGTCAGCTCCGGGTAGAAATCAACAGTCCGGGGCGATGCACAGGCCATTACAGCAGCGATCCGTTCGAGAGAGCGGGTCGTTCAGGATCAACAGGTGTTTC
>JBBRBJ010000096.1:0-5133 GCA_038205925.1 Rhodobacterales bacterium
TCAGGGCATCAATTTTGCCGCGCAGCGGATGGTTGCTGGGCTGAATTCTTTTCCGCTTCTGGCGATTCCGTTCTTTATTCTGACCGCGCAACTGATGAATGCGTCAGGCGTGACCGAGCGTCTTTTTGCATTTGCCAAGGCACTGGTTGGCCACATCGCCGGTGGTCTGGGCCATGTGAACGTTCTGGCATCGCTGCTGTTTTCGGGCATGTCGGGATCGGCGGTGGCGGATGCGGCCAGGCTTGGCCAGCTCGAGATCAAGGCGATGCATGATGCGGGCTATGACAAGCGCTTTGCCGGTTCGCTGTCGGCGGCGTCCGCCATCATCGGGCCATTGGTGCCGCCTTCTATCCCGATGGTGATCTATGGCGTGATCGCGAATACCTCGATCGGTGGGCTTTTCCTTGGCGGCATCGTGCCCGGTCTTCTGTGTTCGGCGGCGCTGATGGTTACGGTCTACATTTTGGCTATCCGCCGCGGTTATCCGCGCGAGCCCCGGGCCTCTGCGCGCCTGGTCTGGACCACGTTCGGCCAGGCGCTGGTTCCGCTGTTGACGCCGGTGATTATCGTCGGCGGCATCTTCAGCGGCTTCTTCTCTCCAACCGAAGCGGCAGTGGTCGCGGCCAGCTATGCGCTGTTTCTGGGGTTTGTCGTCTACCGGCAACTGACTCTGTCGGTTCTGATCGACGTCCTGCGCGAGACGATGAAGCACACGGCCGCCGTCGGCCTTCTCATAATGGGGGTGTCGATCTTTGGCTATATCATCGCCCGCGAGCAGGTGCCTCAACAGGCGGCCGAATTCTTTCTGGGATGGGCCTCGACGCCGTTGCAGTTCTTGTTTCTGGTTAGCGTCATGCTGTTGATCCTGGGAACTTTCATCGAAAGTCTGGCGATCTTGCTGCTGGTGGTGCCGGTCTTGGTGCCGATCGCGCATTCCTTTGGAATCGATCCGGTGCATTTCGGCATCGTCGTCATCATGAACCTGATGATCGGAATCCTGACCCCGCCGATGGGGGTGGCCCTGTTCGTGATTTCGTCTGTCGGCAAGATTCCGTTCAAAGACCTGGCCACCGGGATCATCCCCTTCCTGATCCCGCTTGTCATCATTCTCATCTTGCTGATCCTGTTCCCGCCGCTTGTAACGTTCCTGCCGCAAACCCTCATGAACTAGTCCAAGGAAATCCCATGCGATCGCTTTCTGGCATCCATGCCGCACTTCTGACCCCCTTTGACATCACGGGCGCCATCGACCCCGCCGCGACCGAACGGCTTGTCGCGTTTCAGGCCGGTCTCGGCATTGCCGGGCTTTATGTCGGCGGATCGTCAGGCGAGGCGATGACCCAGTCAGTCGCGGAGCGCGCCGTCTATCTGCGCCATGTCGCGCAACTGGCCGGTGGCCGTCTGCGTCTGATCGCCCATGTCGGCGCGGTGGCGACCGATGACGTGCTGTCGCTGGCGGCAGTGGCCGCCGATGCGGGCTATGACGCGATCTCTGCCATCACGCCGTTCTATTACCCCTTCTCGCGGGGTGAGGTGATGGCGCACTACACCGAGGTCGCTGACAGTGCTGCGCTGCCGCTGATCATCTACAATTTTCCGGCCATCACCGCAGGGTTTTCGCTGGCCGAACTGGCGACGCTGTTGGACCACCGCAACATCATCGGCGTCAAACATACCTCGACGGACATGTACATGCTGGAACGCATCCGCCGCCGCTGTCCGGACGCGCTGATCTACAACGGCTATGACGAGATGTGCCTGGCGGGACTTGTGTCCGGCGCGGATGGTGCGATCGGGACCACATACAATTTCATGGGCGACGTTTTTGTCGAGATCGAGCGGCTGGTGCGCGCCCAACAGACCGGGGCGGCGTTGCCCTTGCAGGTGATGGCGAACCGGGTGATCGATGTGCTGGTCGAGGTGGGCGTCATGCCGGGGTCCAAGGGACTGATGGAGATCATGGGCGTCCCGATGGGCCATTCGCGCCGCCCCTTCCGCAAGCTGACCCCGGCTGACCGCGACCGTTTGGCAGTTGTCGCGCAGCCCGTCATTGAATGGCGGGCCGCACGGAGATGACCGGCCCTGCGGGCATCTGGGGTGCCATCCTGCTGCCGGTCGACCGTGCCGGAGAGATCGACTGGCACGCGCTGGATGAGGAACTTTGCATCCTTTTGGAAAGTGGTCTGGCTGGGCTTTACACCAATGGCACGGCGGGAGAGTTCCATACCCAGACCGAGGATGAATTCGATCGCCTGACCGCGTTGGTGGCCGAACGCGCGTGCGCGGCGCGGATACCGTTCCAGATCGGCGTCTGCCATACCAATCCCCGTGTCTCCCGGGCGCGTCTGGCGCGCATCGGTGGGATCGGCGCCAGCGGGGCCCAGTTCATCCTTCCCGACTGGTGGCCCCCATCTGCCCCCGAGGTCGGCCGCTTTATCGACGGTATGCAGGAGGCGGCGGGTGACTTGCCGCTGATCCTGTACAACCCGCCCCACGCCAAGGTTCGGCTGCCGCTTGACCGGATCGCGGCCCTGCGCGCCCGCGCGCCGGGGCTGGCGGGCGCGAAGCTGCCAGGCGGCGATGCGGATTGGTATGCAGACCGCCGCCGCCTGCTGCCCGGTTTTTCGGTCTTCGTCGCCGGGCACACAGTGGCCTTTGGCCGCCCGCTTGGTGCGGATGGCGCCTATTCCAATGTGGCTTGCCTGTCGCCGCAGGGCGCGTTGCTGCACTGGGACCTTGCGGCCAGCGACCCAGCCCGGGCGGCCGAACTGGAAGGGCGCATCCAGTCCTTCATGCAGACTTACGTCGTCCCTCTTGTCGCCAGCCACGGGTTGTCGCATGCGGCACTGGACAAGTTGATGGCAGCGGCCGGTGGCTGGGGTCCGGTGTCCGAGCGTCTGATGTGGCCCCACGTCAGCGCCCCGCCCGAGGCGGTCACAGCCGTTGCCGCCGCCGCGCGGGCGATGCTGCCAGAGTTCTTTGCAGCCGCCGGCAAATCATGATGGCGCATCCATGAACCCCGATAAAGTCCCAAAACCCGGCCCCCGCGTCTGGAACCACACCCCCGCGCTTCCGATCCGCAATTCGGCGATCTTTGTCTGGCCGCCACGACCGCGGGCGGCTCTGACCCGGCTCTTTGCGCGCTGGACCGGGCTGACCGGTGGAACGCTGTTCCTGCTGTCGGCTGTGCTGGTCTGGAATTTTCTGCAACCGCCGCCCGACAGCATGCGCGCGCTTGCGCCCGGTTGGATCCTGACGATCTGGCTGCGCAATCTGGGGCTTATGGTCCTGTTTGCGGGCGGCCTGCACCTGTGGCTTTATGCGTGGCACCGGCAGGGCGACCGCCTGAAATACGATGCGCGCCCGCTGATGCGCTGCAACGCCACCTTCACGTTCCGCGATCAGGTCCGCGACAACATGTTCTGGACGCTGGCAAGCGGTGTCACCTTCTGGACGCTGTTCGAGGTGCTCTATTTCTGGGGTGTCGCCAACGGCGTCGTGCCCACCTTTGCTCTGGCGGGGAACTGGCACTGGCTGGTGCTGTGGATTCTGGTATTGCCCATCTTCACCTCGGCGCATTTCTATTGGGTTCACCGGCTTCTGCACTGGCCGCCGCTGTATCGCCGGTTCCATGCGTTGCATCACCGATCGGTCAATATCGGCCCTTGGTCCGGCCTGGCGATGCATCCAATCGAAAGCGCGCTTTACCTGTCTGCACCGCTGATCCACATGATCATCCCGTCACATCCGGTGATTTTCTTGCTGCACATGTACCTCAAGGCGATCGGCCCGGCGTTTTCACATGCCGGATTCGAGGCGGTGCTGACCGGTGACGGCCAGAGCGATACCAAAGTGATCGACGCGGGTGATTTCCACCATCAACTGCACCACCGCTATTACGAATGCAATTACGGCACGACCGAGGTCCCTTGGGACGCCTGGTTCGGTACCTTTCACGATGGCAGCGAAGAGGGGACGGCGCGTATCCGGGAACGCAAGCGGCGAATGCACAGCGGCTGATCAGGCAAAGGGCCGCTGCGCCCGTCGCCAAGCGCCGGGTCTGATGCCACGACCCCGCAGGAAGGCATGCGAGAAGGTTTCGGCATGGCCATATCCGACCGCTTGGGCAATGTCGGCCAATGGCAGCGCGGTGGTCACCAGCAACCGTTCGGCCGTTGCCAGTCGCAGCGATATCAGTTCCGCCCCGGCAGAAGTACCGCGCTGCGCACGGTGGGCGGCGCGAAAGGCGCTTTCCGACTGACCGACCTGGGCGGCCACGTCGACAAGCCCGCGGATACGATCCAGCCTTTCGGCGGCCTGCCGCCAGGCCCGGTCAACCGGGGTGTTGGTTGCGGGCCCGTCATGGGGCGCGCCAAAACCGTCGATGATCGCGGCAACAAGGCGAATGCGGCGGGCCAAAGGGGCGCCTTGCCCGGCCAGACGCAGCGACAGGGCCACCATCGTCTGCAAGGTCAGTGCCTCTTGGGGCCGGGGAAGAAGGTGGCCCGTCGGCCAGTCGCCCGGCAATCGGAAATGACAGATCGACGCTTCGGCATGGGCCTTACTCGCGCGGCCTTCGAACGTTGTGGCAGGCAACAACAGAACACCTCCCGGCGCAGTGACGGCCAGCTCGGTCGCAGCACCTGCAATTGAAAGCGCTACCTGACCTTCATGGATCCAGAGAAGATCAAAATGCGGCCATTCTACAGGCCCGATCGGAAAGCGGCGATCAAAGCGCCCGCTATCCTGGCGAATGAGATCCAGGCCGTCCGTCGGAAGCATGTCCGGAACCTCTTCATCGGATTTCCTATTTCTGCACCGAACATCCCGGTCGTGCAAGCGCCGTCGGGGCCCTATCGTTAAAGCAACTCAGGGAGGACGACATGAACCACGACAACACTTCGGCGCCAACGCTTAAAGCCGACTTTGACCGTGACGGCTTCGTCGCCGTAAACCCGCTTTTCGGCCCCGACGAGATGACTGAGATCAACGCCGAAGTCGCCAGGTTCCTTGTCGAAGGGGTGCCGCACATGCTACCCGAGCAGGTCTATTGCGAAGACCGCAACGACCCGACGAGCATCAAGCAGTTGCAAAAGCTGTTTGAATACAGCGCGTACTTTCGCGCGATGATGT
>JBBRBJ010000097.1:0-5069 GCA_038205925.1 Rhodobacterales bacterium
TGCAGGGTCAACCCGCCTAGCCACGCTGAACCCGGCCCGTGCGCTGGGGCTGAACGATCGCGGGGCGATTGCAGCGGGGATGCTGGCCGATCTGATCATCGCCGACGACAGCGGCATCGGCCACGTCCGCGCCACCCTGCGCGCGGGCCGCAAGATCTATTCCGACGGCTCGGTCGTTCTGGCAGTAGCGGCCTGAGGCCACGCAGCAAGGCCACAGGTGACCGTGGCCTGCCATCAGGGCCCAGTCCACGACTCGGCCGCCCCCCTGCGCGTCGCGATGTGGACGAAGCTGCCGTTCTCTACCAATGCGTCACAGGGCGCTGTGGTCTTGTCACGGTTTGACGCAGGTCGAGGACGGGCACCAACAGATGGCTATAACTCGCCGAAGCGAGGCATGCTGACGCTACGTCGCCTTCGGCGCCATAACCAGTTTCCGAAGGATGGATCGGATCAAGAAGATGTCCAATATCACGAGGCCGAGGATCATGAGACCGCCGCTCTCGCCTCCGACATACTCCATCACAAGCGGCGTCCGTGTCCGGACTATCGAGTCGGAGAATTCCCACGCCGTGTTCACCGCCCCATGAGCGAGTGCAACGGGCCATATGCTCCCGCTCCAGATTCTGAGCCAGCCATAGAGCACGCCGGCGAGCGTCAATGTCGCGAGAAACATCGGCACGACCACGATCCGGGAACCGCCGCTGTGGTAGAGGTCGGTTCCCAACAGAAGCGGTAGATGCCAGATTCCATGAAGGAATCCGACGAGGAGCATGCCAGCGATGATGCCGATGCTGCTCGTTCTCGGCAACATATAGCCTCGCCAGCCGACCTCCTCGCCCAGGGCCAGCACAGTGCCGATGAGAAGCGCCGCGAAGAGGTTCAGAGCCGTGTCGGCAACCGACAGATAGGTCGCCGACGGGCCAAGCAAGGTCAAGCCCACGGCACCCATGAACAGCGTCCCGCCGACGAGAAGCCCGGTCGGGAGCACGATCGCCGGGAGCCAGCCGCGCCAGCCGGGAGTCGTAAGGCCCAGGCCGACGAGAGCCTGACGCAGTCCGCCCTCTGGTGCGATAACGCCAAGCATGAGCGCCGCGCCAACCGTCGGCGTGAGCATCGTCAGCATAAGGGTAAAGTTTCCTATCCAGGGAGCCGCGAGAGCCGCCAGCGAAGCAAGTCCGAGCGTGATCGCGTAGAACCACCAAACGCGCCGCAGACCATCAGTAGGACGAAGCGATGACATGACATTTCTCCAGCCGGTGGTCTGCCAATGCCCGGTGGGCTTGCGCAACACTATACCCGAGACCTGCTACCACATATCGAAATTAGATTGCCTACCGATTACTGGTGACAGGGGGTGCGATCCATGCACGTCCGACCGCCGACTACACCCGGCGTCTTTCGCGCCAGACCGCAACGACAAGGGTAAAGGCCCTGACCCTGCCGTCAGGTCCGCAAGCAGAGTTTGAAGCGCGGCGGCGGGATAGCCGGGGCGATGCATTTCATAGGCCTCGGCCAACCCGTCAAGGCGGTCTGCCGCATCCGTCATGGCCTAGCCCGCCGCAATGGCGCCATAGGCGGCCCGGCCGCTGACAAGGCACTGGCGCACCACCGGGGTGCCGCTCTCGGGCCAGTCCATGAGGATCAGATCGGCGCGGTGGCCAAGAGCAATCTCGCCGCGGTCGGCCAGACCAAGCGCTGTTGCCGGATTGGCGGAGACAAGCTTCCACAGGTCAGGCAGGCGGCCGATTCCATCCGCCTGCAACCGCGCCACGGCGGCCAGCATGGCGGGGTAGTAGTAATCGGACGCGAGGATATCGCACAGACCCGCCGCGACCATATCCGCAGCCCCCGGCGAGCCAAGATGGCTGCCCCCGCGCGCCGCATTGGGGGCGCCAAAGACGATCCAGTCGCCCGCCTCACGCGCGGCGCGGGTCACCGCACCGTTCATCGGAAATTCCGAGATCCGGGCACCATGACCGCGATAGAAATCGCGCGTTTCGGGCTGGCTGTCGTCATGGCTGAGCATCGGCGCGCCCACAGCTTGCGCGCTTTTCCCAGCCTTGGTGATCACAGCCGGAACCTCGGGCCTTCGCTGCCACATCTCACGCATCAGCGCGATGAAATCGGCCACGTCCATCCCTGACCGCTTGGCCCGCGACTCCATTTTCGCGGCAAAGGCCGGGCTGTCCATGTCGGCCACCGGAAAATCACTGTCGTGGTCGAACGGGCGGTCCTGCAGTGACACGGAAGGGTGCAGCACACCCATCGTCGTATGGTCGTTGAATGCCAGCGCGGGAAGGAGTGGCCCGGCAAGAGCGGCGTCGATCAGCGGCAGGGCCTCGAAGCAGAAGGTTTCCCACCGCAACTGTACGCGATTTTCGACCGTCAGCCGGGGGGCAAGGGCGGCAAGCGTCTCCACCACTTGCTGTCCGATGGCGACCGAACGGAGTCCCGGCTCCCAGCTGAGGGTCAGGGCGTGATAGGCGGTGCCGATGCCGTTGGCCGCCAGCTGCCGGTCCGTTTCCAGCAGGGCCGCTTCGGTCGGGATCATCACGCCGGGGCGCGGCATCAACTGCCGCTCGAACGCGTCGCCGTGGATATCCACCATCGCCGGGGCAAGGGTCATGCCGCGTCCGTCGATCACCCGCGCCCCGTCGCGCGGACCATCCAGCGCCGCAATCACGCCGCCTTCGACCCGCACCGTAACCTGCGCTACCCGGTCGGGCAGGATGACCGAGGCACCTTCGATGACGAAGCTCTTCATCACAGCCGCTCCAGCACCAGATGCCAGTGCCACGATCCGGGGGTTTCGTGTTCGCGGTCCTCAAGCCGGCAGACCTCGAAGGCCGAGAACAACGCCAACAGATCGCGCCCGTTGCAGAAGTAATGCGGGTGCATCTTGTCGTCCGGACCATCGAACACCCAGGTGTTACGCGAAATCTCGCGCCCCGGAGCCTTCGCGCGTTCGATCGGCACACGCCGGGCCGAGAGCATGGTGCCAAGGAAGGTACCGCCGGGTTTCAGCACGCGGGTAATTTCGGCAATGGTCGCACGCAGCACCGCCTCATCGCCGTGATAGATCACGTTCCATGACAGAACATGGTCAAAAGCCCCGTCGTCAAAGGGCAGCTCGGTCATCATGCCGGTCCGCGCGTCAACGGTCAGACCCTCGGCTGCGGCGATGCGGTCAATCTCGGCGATGCCTTCGGGCGCGGCATCAAGGGCCGCCACGGCAAAGCCCTGCCGGGCAAGGGCCAGCGCATGCCGACCGACGCCCGCTCCCAGATCGAGCACGGCGGCCCCGGCAGGCAGGGTTTTCGCGAACGCCATCACCTCGGGCTCGGGGAGTTCCCATTTCGAGGTGCCGTCTGCCCGCGCCCATTCCGTTCCCCAATACTGATGCGCTGTATCTGTCTTCATCTGCCCGGTCCTATGATCTTCTGGCGCAACACGGCGCCGATTTGCTCTACCCCGATCACCACCACAGCGATCATCAGGATCACGGTAAGGGCGGTCGGATAGTCGAAAAGGTCAAAGCCCACCTTCAGCTCGATCCCGATCCCCCCGGCGCCGACGAGGCCTAGGATTGTCGATGCCCGTACGGCCTTTTCCAACCCGAAAAGTGAGGTTGATACAAAGGCCGGAAGGGCCGCGGGGATCACTGCACTTGCGGCGATGTCGATGCGCCGCGCACCCGTGGCGGTCAGCGCCTCGGCCGGGCCCGGGTCGGTGTTTTCCATGTCATCGGCAAAGAAGCGGCCGCAAAAGCCGATGGTGTCAATCGCAATGGCCAGCATCCCCGCGAATGGCCCCAAGCCCACGGCCACGACAAACACCAGCGCCCAGGCAAGGTCCGGCACAGCGCGGATAAAGCCCAGTATCACGCGCACGACCAGATTGACGCCCCGCCCGACAAGAACACCACGCGCCGCCAGAAGGGCGATCGGCAGCGACAGCACGATGCCAATCGCCGCCCCGGCCACCGCGATCTGCAGGGTCTCGACCATTTTCCAGGCCAGCCGGTCAAGGTTGTGGGTTGACGGCGGCCAGGCGCGCGAAAAGAAATCGGCCAGCTTTGGCGGTGAAGAAAGCAGCCGGTCGAGTGACCAGCCCGCGCCTTCAAGCGACCACAAGATGACAAAGGCCAAGATGACGTAGCTGACAAAGCTCAAGCCGCCGGGCCGGTTGAAGCGGTGTGGAAGAGTGCGCGCGGGACTATCCATAAAGCTTGGCCATGTCCAAAGTGGTGACTTCGGCCGAGGGTGCGTCAATGGCAATCCGGCCACCTTGCAGGCCCAGTATCCGGTCACCAAAGCTGAGCGCGTGCTGTACGTTGTGCGAGGTGAACAACACCGTTACACCCTCACGCCGAACAAGTGACATGAAAAGGGCCATCACCTCTTCGCCCGCTTGCGGGTCGAGCGAAGCGCAGGGTTCATCGGCCACCAGAAAGCGCGGGCCGGCAACCAAAGCGCGGGCAATTGCGACACGCTGGCTTTGCCCGCCCGACAGTTGATCGGCCCGGCGCAGGGCCAGATCGGCCAGACCGACCTTTTCCAACGCGGTCATTGCCGCCGCCCGAGCCATTGCCGGGGCGAGGCCCTGAACCCAGTAGCGCGGCCCGGAATGGCGCCCCAGAAGCCCGTGAATGACATTGGACAACACCGACAACCGCGGCACAAGATTGTGCTTTTGGGCGACCAGCCCGGTACGGGCCCGCAGATCCCGCCGGGCCGCACCGCCAAGATCGGCCATGGTCACGCCCAACAGCGAAACCCGGCCTGAATCGGGGGCGATCAAGCCAAGGCAGCAGCGCAGCAATGTGGACTTGCCAGTGCCGTTGGCCCCGACCAGTGCGACACAATCGCCCTGCCGGATGCTGAAATCGACACCCGAAAACACCGGTGCGGCCTTGCCAAAGCATTTGGAAAGGCCGCTGGCCTGCAGGTCGATCACCTGCAGGCCAGCGTCGGTTGCTTTTTGCCGCGTTACCGGACGGTCAAGCGGCACGCATCATTCCCCAAGAAACTTGTCGAACTGGGGATAACCTGCCGTGGTGTACATGGACC
>JBBRBJ010000098.1:0-5065 GCA_038205925.1 Rhodobacterales bacterium
TTGGGGCAAGGGCAGCCGCCATGGTGGCCCCCCCGATGCCCGAGCCGATGATAATCACATCCGGCGTGGTCATGGCATGATGCGGTCTTCGGTTTTCGGGTCAAACGCCACGGCCTTTTCCATATTCACCGCAAAGGTGTAGTCGTCGCCCCCACGCACGTTCACATCGGCGCGCATCCGCGCCACGATGTCCCTGCCGCCCAACTCCATCGTCACAAACGTGTCCGCGCCCGCAGGTTCGGTCACGGTGATGCGGTTGCTCAGGCTGACGATGGTGCCGGAATTGCGGTCGGCCCCCTCGGGATCGGTTATCGATTCCGGGCGGATGCCCAAAAGGATTTCGCGCCCGTCCCACGCGGCCATATTGGCTTGGGCAAAGCGCAACATCTGCTCGGCACCGTCATGCGCCTTTACGGCGGCATAGGGCACCCCGCCTTGCAAAACCACGCGCGCGGGCACCACATTCATCGCCGGACTGCCCATGAAGGTTGCCACATAGACATTGGCCGGGGTGTTGTAGATTTCCGATGGCGTGCCAAGCTGCTGCACATAGCCCTGATACATCACGGCAATCCGGGTCGACAGGGTCATCGCCTCGATCTGGTCATGGGTCACATAGACGATGGTTGTCTTCAGCTTTTCGTGCAGCTTCTTGATCTCGGTCCGCATGTCGACGCGGAGCTTGGCGTCCAGGTTGGAAAGCGGCTCGTCGAACAGGAACACATCGGGGTTGCGCACCAGCGCGCGGCCCATGGCCACCCGCTGCCGCTGCCCGCCCGAAAGCTGCCCCGGCTTGCGGTCCAGCAGGTTTTCAATTTGTAAAAGCTTGCCCACATCTGCCAGCGCGCGGTCACGTTCCGGCTTTGGCACGCCGTGCATTTCAAGCCCGAAGGTCATGTTTTGCCCCACGGTCATATTGGGGTAAAGCGCATAGCTTTGGAACACCATCGCGATATTGCGCTTTGACGGGTGCACGCCGTTCATCACGCGGCCCTTGATGGCGATATCGCCGGTGGTGATGCTTTCCAACCCGGCAATCATGTTCAAAAGCGTGGATTTACCACAGCCCGAGGGGCCGACCAGCACCAGAAACTCGCCCTGTTGCACCTCGATATCAACGTTGTGCAGGACTTTGACTGACCCGTAGGATTTGGTGACATTGCGGATATCCAGAAAGCCCATGATTTATCCCTTCACAGAGCCGGCCATCAGGCCGCGCACGAAAAAACGGCCAGCGACGATGTACACCACAAGGGTGGGCAGGGCAGCGAGGATCGCACCTGCGAAATGCACGTTGTATTCCTTGACGCCCGTGGAAGACTGCACAAGGTTGTTCAACGCCACCGTCATCGGCTGGCTTTGCCCGCCGAACGAGGCGCCGAACAGGAAATCATTCCAGATGTTGGTGAACTGCCAGATCACCGTCACCACGATGATCGGGCCAGACACCGGCAGCATGATCCGCCAGAATATGCGGAAAAACCCTGCCCCGTCGATCATGGCGGCGCGCACCAACTCGGTCGGGAAGGATGAATAATAGTTGCGGAAATACAGGGTGGAAAACCCTATGCCGTAAACAACATGCACCAGCACCAGCCCGGGGATCGAACCCGCCAGCCCCAGCTTGCCCAAGACCGTGGCCATCGGGATCAACACGATCTGAAACGGGATAAAGCACGAAAACAGCAGCAGGCCAAAGATGATCTTGTCGCCCCGAAAGCTCCACTTTGTCAGCACATAGCCGTTCAGCGCGCCAAGGATGGTCGAGATCACGACCGCAGGCACCACCATCAGGATCGAGTTCATGAAATAGGGCTTCAACCCGGTAGGCTCGACCCCGATCTGGGCGGCGGACCAGGCCTGACGCCATGGCTCGAACGTCCAGACATGGGGCAGAGCCATCATGTTGCCGCCGGTGATTTCGGACAGTGGCTTCAAGGAATTCGCCAGCATCACGAACAGCGGCATCAGGTAGAACGCCATGAACACCAGCAAAATGCCGTAGATGAAGATGCGTGTGACGCGCCCCGTGCGAACGGCGGTGTCTTGTTCGGCGACGGCCATCACGTCTTCTCCTTCAACTCGGCGTAAAGATAGGGCGTCATGATGGCGGCAATGGTCATCAGCATGATCACAGCCGAGGCCGCACCAATCCCCATCGAATTGCGGGTAAAGGTGTAGGAATACATGAAGGTCGCGGGCAGTTCGGTCGCCCGCCCCGGCCCCCCACCCGTCAGCGCGATGATCAGGTCATAGGACTTGACCGCCAGATGGGCGAGGATGACGAAGGCTGACAGGAAAGCGGGCCGCAGCAATGGGATCACAATACGGCGATACAGGCTCCAGTTTGACGCCCCGTCAATCTGCGCGGCCTTCAGAATCTCATTGTCGATGCCGCGCAGTCCCGCCAGAAACATCGCCATCACGAAACCGCTTGTCTGCCAGACTGCCGCGATCACGACGGTGTAGATCGCCATTTCGCGGTCCTTGATCCAGTTGAACTGAAAACTGGTCCAGCCCCACAGATGCATCGTGTTTTCCAGCCCGATGCCCGGGTCCATGATCCATTTCCACGCAGTGCCCGTCACGATGAAGCTGAGCGCCATCGGGTAAAGATAGATCGGGCGCAAAACCCCTTCGCCGCGAATTTTCTGATCCAGCAGAATGGCCAGTGTCAGGCCGATCACCGTACAGATGACGATGTAGAGCGATGCAAAGATTGCAAGGTTGATAACGGCCGTCCACCAGGCCGACAGGTTCCACAGCTTGGCGTAGTTTTCAAAGCCGACCAGATCATAGCTGGGCAACATTTTCGAGTCGGAAAAACTCAGGTAAATCGTGAAGGCGATAAAGCCGTAAACAAAGATCAGCATCGCGGCCAAGGATGGCGACAGCACCAGTTTGGGAAGCCAGTCCTGCAACCGCGTGCGGAAATCCGCGTCGGACGAGTGGTGCGCCATGGCTTTTCCTTGATGGGTTTTGGTATCGGGGCAGAGGGGGGGCGATGGCGCCCCCCCCTTGGTCATGGGGCTACTCGGCGGCTGCGACCGCGTTGACCAGATTTTCCGCAGCGGTTTTAGCATCATACTCGCCGTTGAAATGTGCGGTCACCACGTCATACATCGCGTTCTTCACTGCGGCGCGGTTGGCGTGCCCATGCGCCATGGAACCGATCAGCGTGCCGTTCTTGGCAGCCTCGGCCAACTCTACCATGCCCTGCTTGCCGCAAGCGTCAAACGCATCGTTCGGCACATCGGTGCGCGCCGGGACCGAGCCTTTGACCACGTTGAACGCCGACTGGAAGGTGGGCGACATGATCGCCTTTGCCATCTCGGCCTGAGCGGCTTGGCTAGCAGGATCGGTCTGGGCAAACATTGCGAACTGGTCAGCGTTGAAGGAAACGTCGCCTTGGGTGCCCGGCAGGCGGAAGCACAGGAAGTCTGTGCCCGGTGCCTTGCCGGCATTCAGGAACTCACCCTTGGCCCAGTCGCCCATGATCTGAAACGCCGCATCGCCGCTGATCACCATGGCCGAGGCCAGGTTCCAGTCGCGACCAGAGAAGTTGTCATCGACAAAGCCGCGCAGCGTGGCCATCCGGTTGAACGCCTCGACCATTTGATCAGAACCAAGCGCCTCGGGGTCGAGATCGACCAGAGCCTTCTTGTAGAACTCCACTCCGCCGACCGACAGCACAACCCCGTCAAAAATGGTCGCGTCCTGCCAGGCCTGACCGCCATGGGCGAGTGCGGTCTTGCCGCTGTCCTTGACCTTTTGCAGCGCGGCCACAAAGTCTTCCCAAGTGGCGGGCTGGGCGATGCCAAGCTCGTCCAGGACCGCCTTGTTGGCCCAGACCCAGTTGGTCGAATGGATGTTCACGGGTGCAGCCACCCACTTGCCATCGTATTTCGAAAAAGCCTGAAGGGCCGCTGGCACGACGGCATCCCACCCTTCGGCGGCCGCCACGTCATCCAGGTTGGCCAGTTTGCCTTCGACCGCCCAATCCTGAATGTCGAAACCCAGCATCTGCACGGCCGTCGGCGCATCATCCGCCGTGACGCGGGCGCGCAGGGTGGTCATCGCAGCCTCGCCGCCGCCACCCGCGACCGGCATGTCGATCCAGCCGATATTCTCGGCGCCCAGATCGGTTTTCAACACGTTCAGGGCAGCCGCCTCGCCGCCTGATGTCCACCAGTGCAGCACCTCGACATCCTCGGCGTGTGCGATGCTTGTCGTGGCCAGCAAAGCCACCAGAATGGTCGTCTTTCTTCCCGGATAGTTACGCATGGAAACATCCTCCCGTTGATGCGTTTCTGTCGTCCTCATGGCCCGATTTCAGGCTCATGCCGTTGTCACCCAGGGCGTGCGGGTGCGGCCAACGCGCATCACCAGCGATTTCACCTCAAGGAATTCATCAAAGCCGTAGCTGCCGATTTCGCGCCCCTGACCCGACTGCTTGACGCCGCCAAAGGTCACTTCGGGAAAACCGTCCATCCAGGTGTTGGTCCACACGGTGCCCGCCTGCACACGACGGCTGAATTCAAGACAGGTATGGATATTCTCGCTCCATACGCCCGCAGACAGACCATAGCTTGCGTCATTCGCCAGGGTGATGGCCTGATCCAGCGTGCGGAAGGTCAGCACCGACAGAACGGGGCCGAACACTTCTTCGCGGGCGATTGCCATGTCGGGGGTAACCCCGCGCAGCACGGTCGGCTGATAGAACTGATGGCCCACGCCGGGCACGGTCAGGGGGGCACCGCCAAGGCACAACTCTGCCCCAGCGGCGACAGCGGCGCGTACATAGGCATCAATTTTGGCGCTGTGATCTTTGGTGACAATCGCGCCAACCTGGGTATCCGGGTGCAAAGGATTGCCGAACCGCACCTGCCGCGACAACGCCACCACACGGGCGACGAAGGCGTCAGCGATGTCTTCGTGCACGATGATCCGGCTGGAGGAATTGCAGCACTGGCCCACATTGAAATACACGCCAAAGGCCACGGCATCGGCGGCACCTTCCAGATCGGCATCGGGGAAAATCACTTGCGGATTCTTGCCGCCCAGT
>JBBRBJ010000099.1:0-4881 GCA_038205925.1 Rhodobacterales bacterium
GTTCGTGCCGCTGGATGCGTCGGTCAAAATCAGCCGCCTGACCTTGCGCAACACCAACACGACCGTGCGCAAACTGTCGGTCACGGCCTATGCCGAATGGGTGCTTGGCCCGTCGCGCAGCGCGACCGCCGCTTTCGTGACGACCAGGACAGATCCCGCAACCGGCGCGATTCTGGCACAAAACACGTTCAGTACCGCATTTCCCGGCCGCGTCGCATTTGCCGATCTTGGCGCAGATACAAGCAGCGTGACCGCCGACCGGGCCGAGTTCATTGGCCCCGGCGGCACGCTTGCGGCCCCGGCGGCGATCAATGGCGGGCCACTGTCCGGTCGCACCGGCCCCGCACTCGACCCCTGCGCCGCGCTTCAGCGCCGGGTGACATTGCAGCCGGGCGAGGTGGTCGAAATCATTTTTCAGATCGGTCAGGCCACCAGCGAAGCCGCCGCCAGCACGCTGATCCAGCGGATGCGGGATGCCGATCTTGACGCGACATTGCAGGCGGTGAAACGCCATTGGGCCGACCTGCTGACCACGGTGCAGGTCACGTCGCCCGACCGGGCGATGGATATCATGCTGAACGGCTGGTTGCTGTATCAGACACTGGCCTGCCGGATCTGGGCGCGGGCCGGGTTCTATCAGGCCAGTGGCGCCTATGGATTCCGCGATCAGTTGCAGGACGGCATGGCGCTGACCTTCAGCCGCCCCGAGATGACGCGGGCGCACCTGCTGCGCGCCGCCAGCCGCCAGTTTCCCGAAGGGGACGTGCAGCACTGGTGGCTGCCGCACTCCGGCCAAGGGGTGCGCACCCGCATTTCGGACGACCGCGTCTGGCTTGGCTACGGCGTGGCCCGTTATGTTGCCGTGTCAGGCGATGTGGACATTCTGGATGAGGAATTGCCGTTCTTGCAGGGGCCAGCCGTCCCGCCCGGTGCGCATGACGATTTCTTTCAACCAACCGTGTCGGACATCAGCGCGAGCCTTTTCGAACATTGCGCCCGTGGTCTGGATCAGGCCATCGACCTGACGGGCGAGAACGGGATGCCGCTGATCGGCACGGGTGATTGGAACGACGGGATGAACCGCGTCGGCGAAGGTGGGGCGGGCACCAGCGTCTGGCTGGGCTGGCTGCTGATCGCCACGATCGACATGATGGCCCCGCTTGCCGATAGCCGCGATCCGGCGCGTGCGGCGCGGTGGCGGCACCATGCGCAGGCGGTGCGTGACGCGATCGAAACAAAGGGTTGGGACGGGGCGTGGTATCGGCGCGGCACCTTCGACGACGGCACGATCCTCGGCTCTGCCGCATCCGAAGAATGCCGGATCGACAGCATCGCGCAATCCTGGGCCGTGCTGTCGGGGGCTGGCGACCCCGACCGCGCCCAAACTGCGATGGCGTCGATGACTGAACATCTGGTGCGCCCCGATCCCGGTCTTGCGCTGCTGTTCACCCCGCCGTTCGACCGCGCGCCCGTCGATCCGGGCTATATCAAGGGCTATCCGCCCGGCCTGCGCGAAAACGGCGGGCAATACAGCCATGCGGCGATGTGGACCATTCTGGCGCAGACCCGGCTGGGGAATGGCGACGCGGCGGGCGCGCTTTTCGCCATGCTGAACCCGATCAATCACGCGCTGACACCGGACGCCGCCGACCGCTACAAGGTGGAACCCTATGTGATCGCCGCCGATGTTTATTCGACCGCACCGCACGCGGGGCGTGGCGGCTGGACGTGGTACACCGGGTCGGCAGGCTGGATGTACCGCGCAGGTATCGAAGGCTTGCTGGGCCTGAACCGGGCCGGAACCAGCCTCATGCTGAACCCGTGTTTTCCAAAAGCATGGCCAAAGATGTCGGCAACGATCAGCCTTGACCGCGCCCGGATCGCGATCACCATCCTTAATCCCGACGGCACGGGGCACGGCGTTGCAAGTGCAGAACTGGATGGTACCGCGTTGTCCGTCAGCCAAGACGGCATAACCTTGCCGCTGCTGGACGGGTCACATGATCTGGTCGTGACACTGGGGCCGATGACGGGCTAGGACAGCGTCCGGCTGAAGTCCAGTCGCGCAATCGGCAAGACGACAACGTGGGTCGCAGCCCCCTTGACTCAGCTCAAGCCGCAAAACTCGGTATTCAGGTCAGTTAGATCTCGATGAAAAACCGGTGTGATTCTGAAACACTCGCACAGGTAGAAACATTCTTGATCACGTCGCTGATTCAGGCATAACTATACCCGAATTTCTTTCCACCAGAGGAATGTCGGCTCGGCGGATGAATTGATCGTTCTCCTCGATTAAATCTCAAGATAACCGGGGACAAATGATTATGACGTCGGGTCTGTTGATGAATATGATCACCGTCATCAGCGCCGTTGCACCAGACGCAGGACTTGATCCAGATCGGCTTTGTCGATCGGCTTCATCACCCAGCCGAACGGCTTGGCGGGTTCGGCCCGCGCCCTTGTTGCGGGATCGCCGTAGGCCGAGACAAATATCGACCGGACACCGTACTTCTCGAAGATTTCGTTCGCTGCGGTGACACCGTCACGATCGCCCTTGATGTTGATGTCCATGGTGACGACGTCAGGCCACGCGGCGGCGACCAGCGCGTCGGCCTCGTCGGCACTCGTCGCGGTCCCGACCACCTCGGCCTGCAGCTCCTCAAGAAGCATCTGCAAGTCCATCGAGATGATAACCTCGTCCTCAACGATCACGACGCGCAGCGGTCGGCGTGGCAATTCACGGGCCGCGCCGCCAGCTAATTCGGTCGCGCTCTCAACATCGTTCTGTTGCATGGCCTCTTCTTTTTCTGCTTTCCGTTGACAAGACGTGCATCTGCAAAGGACGGTTGGCCTGCCGCATCGGGGACGCCCCATCACCGGCTGGCGTCATGCTTGCTTCCTTTGCCTATTGTCGGCGCGAAATTGAACCGCGCATCTTGTGCCCTTGCCGCCACCCATTTCAAGCCGACCACCGATCTGACGACAAAGCCCGCGCACCAGGGCAAGGCCTGATGCAGAGCCCGCAGCTTCAACCGGGATGCCCGGCCCCGCGTCTTCGACTTCAAATATGTACTTGTCACCATCGTGCGCGAAAGTGACCGCAATGGTCCCCTGACCGTCAGGCAAACCGTATCGGGCCGCGTTACTGATAAGTTCATTGGCAATGAGCGCAAGGCAATGCGCTTCGTCGCTGGTCAGTTCGGCGTCCTCAAGCGACAGCCGCAGGGCATCAAGGGCGCCGTTGGCGCGGGCGGCGGTTCGGACGACATCTGTCAGAAAGTCGCGCGCCGGAACGAATTCTATCGTGTCGGCCTGATAGAGGGCCTCCTGCACCGCGGCCATGGCCTGCAAGCGCCCATGAGAGGTGTGGACGACTGCGGCCACTTCGGGCGTGTCGCGCCCCCGGGCCGCCATCTTGATCAGGGACAGCATGATCTGGATGTTGTTCTTTACCCGGTGCTGCAACTCGCGAAGAAGGGTCTGGTTGTGACGAAGGGCTTCCTGGAGTGCTGCATTCTCCCGCAACCTTTTGTGCAGTTGCGCATCAAGATCCTTGACCCGCCGATCAAGCATGGCAAAGCGATCCAAACCCAAGGGCACAAGACGCAGAATAACCTGCGCCTGTTCCCTGCCCTGCCGCGAGCGTGCGGCCTGCGTCCGGAACGGCACGCCCCCTTTCTCACCCTCAAAGGAAAATTTCCCCGGCACTGGCGCAGTCGAGCGACTGGCAAGACGCATGTAAGCCGCGCAGTCCTCGTTTGCGTCCGCCAAAAGCACGCTTAGCTTGCCTGCAGCCAGCCTCGATCCGAAAAAAGCTCTGGCCGACGCGTTGGCCTCAAGAACGCCACCATCTTGCGTCACGACAAGAACCGGGTCATCAAGAAAATCGAAACCATGCGCCGTTTCGCGCTGCTGCACTTCGCCGGTCATTCCTCGATCCTGAAGTATTCTCGGGCATTCCCGGCGGGCGCATTTTCCGGCACAAGATGCACGACAATCCGGCACCCTGCGTGCCCGAGCGCAATCGCCTCTTCGATCTCACCCGTGCATATCCGAGGTTCTGCGCCGTGATGGCGCCAAAGACATTGGACGTCATCATGCACAGCGACGGTCGGCCCTCGACCATGTTGCCGAATGGGCAGACGCGGTTTCCCAGAACGATCCGGTCCTCGTGCTCTTCCAGAATAGAGAAATCTCCCTGAATTCTGCGCTTGAGATCGACAAGCACGTCCAGGACCTGATCCCGTGTCAGCCGATCCACCGCCAACGCGCGCCGATAATCCGCATCGATCCGATCGCCGATCGCGGAACCGACAATACTGACGTAACCCGACGCTTCAGCCATGCCCACGACATCCTGAAGTGTTCCGGAAAGCTCGCGCAGCATGACGCGCAGAAAAAAGTCGCGCTCGAGTTCGATCTCTGCGTCGTGCACCTGTGCAGCATCTTTCATCATGACCCTCAACTTGCCGCTTGATTTAATCAAGTATCTTCGCTGTAGCCGCCCGACATTTCAATAGTCATTCTGGCTTGGTACAGTAGCGCAAAACCAAAAGTGATGCCAAGCAGGTGATCTACAGAACGCGTCCCGGTTAAAAAAGTTCCATAACGCGTTCTGCGTTCTATCTGAAACAGAGGTATCGCAATTCGCGATCAACCTGAGGGAGAAGCAGGGAATTGCGATCCCGAATAGACCCAAAACGCTTTCGTTTAAGCCTCGGTCTTAATCCACTCCCCCGTGCAATCGTCGGCGGCACGCGAAAAAGGCCGGGTTGGGGCAGCGCGTTTGTAACGCAGGTGCAGCGGTCCTTCAGATCGAGCAGTGTTGCAGGCGACCTGGCGCCGTGCTAATAATTATTCATTCTCGGGTAGCCACAGGAG
>JBBRBJ010000100.1:0-4272 GCA_038205925.1 Rhodobacterales bacterium
AAGCTGCTGCGCAAACGGGGCCGAGCGGATGGCGCAGGTCTGGCTGCACAACGAGATGCTGCAGGTCGAGGGCAAGAAGATGTCCAAGTCGCTGGGCAACTTCTTTACCGTCCGCGATCTGCTGGATCAGGGGGTGCCGGGAGAGGTGATAAGGTTCGTGATGCTGTCGACGCATTACAGGAAGCCGATGGATTGGACTGCCGACAAAGCAGTTTCAGCT
This sequence comes from Rhodobacterales bacterium, assembly GCA_038205925.1. GTDB lineage: Bacteria > Pseudomonadota > Alphaproteobacteria > Rhodobacterales > Rhodobacteraceae > Pseudotabrizicola. The sequence continues at coordinate 221 of JBBRBJ010000100.1, forward strand.
TTATACAAGATCAACGGTTTTATCGAGATTGTCTCGCAACTTGGGAACTTGGCAGATGCAAAAGAGCTGGTGCCTGATCCAGAGTTAATTTCTGCGCTTGGCAATGATCTTAATACACACGAGGCTCTGGCGCGGCTTGACAGGTTGAGAGATGGGCCGGAGGCAAATGCCTTAGCGGCAAACTTAGTGTTTCTTGGCCTATTGACTTGGGAAGAACTTACCGTCCGAATCGAGAAATTGAATTCGGTTCGAGAGTTGTTAAATCGGCTTGAGACACAACTCCAAGAGAAGCGTGTTAATGCAAAACTAACCAAGGACTTCTCGGATGTGGATCGATGGAAGAACTTGTTGGAGCGCGCAAACGTCAGCGTGATGATGAACTCGGAAAGTGTGAATTTGCGCGCAGAGGTTGACGTCGAACTCGAAATCTTAGAATCCCTGAAATGACCGCCCTTGCCACAATCCCCAGCGCCCGAACCGCCAGGGTGAGTGCCAGGCGCCCGCTCCGGGGGGGCGGTTCGGGCGCTGGCCATGCCGCAGGCTCGGCCGTTTGCGGGGCGGGCGGTGCGGCATGACCAAAGAACGTCTTTACCTCTACGATACCACCCTGCGCGATGGGCAGCAGACCCAAGGGGTGCAGTTTTCCACTGCGGAAAAGCAGCGGATCGCCGGGGTTCTTGACCGCCTTGGCGTCGATTATATCGAAGGTGGGTGGCCGGGCGCGAACCCGACCGACAGCGACTTTTTCGACAATACCCCAAAGACCCGCGCGACCATGACCGCCTTTGGCATGACCAAACGCAGCGGGCGGTCGGCGGAGAACGACGATGTTCTGGCGGCGGTGCTGAACGCGGGCACGCCTGCGGTTTGTCTGGTGGGCAAGACGCATGATTTCCATGTGAAAACCGCGTTGGGCATCACATTGGAAGAAAACACCGACAACATCCGCGCCTCGATCGCCCATCTGGTCGCCGCTGGGCGCGAGGCGCTGTTCGATGCCGAGCATTTCTTTGATGGCTACAAGGCAAACCCCACCTACGCGCTGGAGGCGATTCATGCCGCCCACGACGCCGGGGCGCGCTGGATCGTGCTGTGCGACACCAACGGTGGGACGCTTCCCGATCAGGTGCGCCGAATGGTAACGGACGTGATCGCCTCTGGCATCCCCGGCGTGAACCTTGGCATCCACACCCACGACGACACCGGCCATGCCGTCGCCAATTCGCTGGCGGCGGTGGATGCGGGCGTGCGCCAGATCCAAGGCACGTTGAACGGGTTGGGTGAACGCTGCGGCAATGCCAACCTGACCTCGATCATCCCGACCTTGCTGCTGAAAGAACCTTATGCCAGCAAGCTGGAAACCGGGGTGACGCGCGAGGCGCTGCAAGGCCTGCGCATCGCCAGCCGGATGCTCGACGACATCCTGAACCGGGTGTCGACTAAACAGGCGCCCTATGTCGGCGCGTCCGCCTTTGCCCACAAGGCCGGGCTGCATGCCAGCGCCATCGCCAAGGATCCGACGACCTATGAACACGTCGATCCCGCGCTGGTCGGCAATGCTCGCGTCGTGCCGATGTCCAATCAGGCCGGGCAAAGCAACCTGCGCGAACGGCTGGCGCAGGCGGGAATAGTGGTGGAAAAGGACGATCCGGCGCTGCACCGGATCCTTGACCGGATCAAGGAGCAGGAATCGCGGGGCTATTCCTATGACACCGCGCAGGCGTCATTCGAATTGCTGGCCTTGCGCGAACTGGGTCGCCTGCCGCAGTTTTTCGAAGTCAAACGCTACCGCGTCACGGTCGAGCGGCGGCGCAACAAGCGCGGTCGCATGGTATCGCTGTCCGAGGCAGTCGTGGTGGTCAAGATCAACGGCCAGAAGGTGCTGAACGTGTCCGAAAGCATCGGCCCGGACGGCAGCGATCAGGGGCCGGTGAACGCCCTCGCGCTGGCGTTGGGCAAAGACCTTGGGCCCTATCAGGCAGTGATCGACGACATGAAGCTGGTCGATTTCAAGGTCCGAATCACCGATGGCGGCACCGAGGCCGTGACCCGCGTCATCATCGACAGCGAGGACGGGCAGGGGCGGCGCTGGGCCACGGTCGGGGTCAGCGCCAATATCGTTGACGCCTCGTTCGATGCGTTGTTGGATGCGATCACGTGGAAACTGGTGCAGGATGTGGCGGGCAGATGAAGGCTTGGATGATATTCGGGGTCGGGTTGGCGTTGGCCGGATGTGCGCAAACCACAACCGGGACGACCGCGACCGCGATCACAACGACTACCGGCGGTGCGTTTGGCGGCAGCCAGTCGACGACCATTTTTGCCGACGACCGGGTGCGCGTGGTCACAGCCGGACCCTTTGCCGAAGACAACGTGCCGCGTGAAACGGTGATTGACGGTGCCTACGGACGTGCCTTGGCCGAGGTCCGCCGCCTGCTACCTGCCGCCATCGACGGCGTTGATTCAGAGCTTTGCCCCGACTATGGCACCGATTCAGTCAAGATTTCTCCGCCGATCAACGGCAAGACGGGCGTGTCGGTCGGCTGCCCGGACGCGGATGTCAGTGCCCTGATCCGCGCCGTCAACGCGGCCATCGCGCCTGTCGAACCCCTGTGAGTCTTGCCGCCTGCGCGGCGCTGGTGCAGCGCGGCGACCCGGACAGGTTTCTGGCGACGATGGCGGCACCGCCTGCACGGCGGGGGGCGATGTTCGCGTTATATGCCTTCAACCTTGAAATTGCCCGCGCCCCTTGGGTCACTGCCGAGCCGATGATTGCCGAGATGCGCCTGCAATGGTGGCGCGACGCGGTGGACGAGATCGCAGCGGGCAAACGCGCGCGGGCGCATGAGGTGGCAGGGCCCTTGGCCGATGTGATCGCCACCCATGACCTGCCGGTCGATCAGATCGACGTGATGATCGCCGCGCGACGGTGGGAGATTTCCAGCGAGGCCTTCGCGGATGCAACGGCGCTCGATACCTACCTCGATGCGACAAGCGGCACCTTGATGTGGCTGGCGGCACTGACCTGTGGGGCGGCAGCGGGAATGGAACCTGCCGTGCGCGCTGTCGGCTATGGCCTTGGTGTCGCCAACTGGCTGCGGGCGGTTCCTGCCTTGGCGGCGCAGGGGCGGTTCCCCTTGCTGGATGGGACCGATGCAGGCGTTGCGGCGCTGGCGCAACGCGGGCTTGACCGGCTGACGCGGGTGCGCGGCGTCAGGTTTGGTGCGGCGGTTCCGGCGCTTTTGCCCGCATGGCAGGCCGCGACAATCCTGCGCCAGGTGGTCAGCGATCCGCGACGCGTCGGTGATGAGACCCTTGGCACCTCGGATTTCAGGCGCAAGGGCAGTCTGCTGATCAAATACCTGACCGGGCGTTGGTAATCACGTCGTCCGGGGCCGCCGCGTTAGCCAAATCAACGCGGTGCCCGCCAGCGTCAGGAATGGCACCATCGCCAGATTGACGGCATGCCACCCCTCGACAGGGGTGCCGCCCGAACAGTTCATCAACCCGCCAGAGGCGAGCGAGGCGAAGGTGACACAACCGAATACCATGAAGTCGTTCATCCCCTGCACCGCACCGCGTTCATGTGGCGCATGGGCCCCGGCCAGCATTGTCGTCGCGCCGATAAAGCCGAAATTCCAGCCGATCCCCAGTAGGACCAGCGCCCCGAAAAAATGGGGGAGCGCGACGTCGGTCAGCCCGACAACCCCGGCGCAGGCAAGAATGACCAGCCCCAGCCCCATGATCTTTTCCACGCCGAACCGGGCGATCAGGTGGCCGGTAAAGAAGGAAGGGATATACATCGCCAGCACATGCGCCGACACGATATCGTTGGCGTTGTCTTTGGTGAACCCGCAGCCGACAACGGCCAATGGGGTCGAGGTCATCACGAGGTTCATCAGCGCATAGGACACCATCGCGCAGATCACCGCGACCAGAATGCGCGGTTCGCGCAGCAGCTCCAGCCGGGTGCGCACGCGGGGCGGATTGGCCAGCGGCACGGTGCCGCGCGTGCCTTTGGGCAGGTCGAGGCCAAAGAACAGCAGCATGCC
>JBBRBJ010000101.1:0-4169 GCA_038205925.1 Rhodobacterales bacterium
CGGCGGGCGCCTGTTCCAGCCCGTCGATCATTTCCTCGCGATACTGAATCTTTCCATCGCGAACCCAGTCACCCATCTGCTTGGCAAAATTCGGGTAAAGGTGCCCGAAATCGTCGAAGACGATAAAGCCGCGCAGGATCATCCGCTTGCGCAGAACCATGCCCAACAGCAGGCTCAACCGGTCCGGGCCGTCGGGCAGCGACGTGGCGTTGTATTGCGAGATCAGGCCGCAGACCGGGATGCGAGCGCAAGGGTTTAGCAGCGGCATCACCGCGTCAAAGACCGCGCCGCCGACGTTTTCAAAGTAGATGTCGATGCCGCCGGACACAGCCTTTTTCAACGCTGCCGCAAAGCCGTCGGCCTTGTAGTCAACGCAGGCGTCGAACCCAAGGGTGTCAACGACATGGGCGCCTTTCTCGGGTCCGCCAGCGATGCCCACAACGCGCAGACCAAGGATCTTGCCGATCTGACCGACGGTCGCACCCACGGGTCCGCTGGCCCCGGCCACGACCAGCGTCTCACCAGATTTGGGCTGGCCGATCTGCGTCAGCCCAGCCCAGGCGGTCAGGCCGGGCATCCCAAGGACGCCAAGCGCCCAGGACGGGTGTTCGGGGGACTTTCCCATGTTGATCACGCCGGTGCCATCCGACAACGCATAATCCTGCCAGCCGCCGAACGCCTGAACCCAATCGCCTTTCTCAAAGCCACCCACATCCGAGGTCACGACCTGCGCGACCGTGCCGCCCACCATGACCGCGCCAATCTGAACCGGAGCGGCGTAGGAGGGCGCGTCGCTCATCCGGCCGCGCATGTAGGGATCAAGCGAGAGGTATTCGTTGCGCAGCAACATCTGACCCTTCCCCGGCTTTGGGAGATCTTCGGTTTCGAAGCGCAAGGTGTTGTCATCTGGCGCACCCTTGGGCCGCTCAGCCAAAACAAATTTACGATTGCGGGTGCTGGATTGTGTCATCGGTTATGTCCTTTTATCTTCTGGCATCGGGCCAAAGAGTTATTGTTCGAAGCGGTGCCCGTCCCCACGTCCTCATTTCGGGTAACATCCCCGCGAGGAACAGGATTTTGCCATGGGTTCATGGCGTTGCATCCAATTCTGGATGGCGTCACGCGCCCGGTCCGCAATCGATGCTGCGCGGAGGAATTTCGGATCTGCGGCCCAAATTCAGGCTCAGGTCGCGTAAAGCGGTGCGCAGGCCTTCCTCGATCACCGGGTGGTAAAATGGCATGGCAAGCGCAGTGTCCACATCCATTCCGGCCTGCACCGCCCAAGCCAGCAGATGCGCCAGATGCTCTCCCCCCGGTGCGACCATTTCGGCGCCCAGCAAAAGGCCGGTGCCGCGCTCGCCGTAAACCCGCAAAAGCCCACGGTTCTGGCGCAACACGCGGGCCCGACCCTGATCGGCAAAATCTACCTCGCCGATGGCAAAATCGCAGGAGGCATCTGACAGTTCGGCGAAAGATGCGCCCACAGTGGCAATGTTCGGATCAGTGAACGCTATCGCGAGCGGCGTGCGACGCGGATGCATTGTGACTTCGGGGAAACGCCCGGCGTTGTCGCCCGCGATGCGACCGTCGTCCGCCACCTCGTGCAGCAACGGAATGCGGGCGGCAACATCGCCCGCGAAGAAGATATGTCCTGCTTCGGTCTGCATCGTCAGCGGATCAACCTTTGGCAGACCGCGATCATTGAGGGTGAGCCCCGATGCGGCAAGGTTCAGGCCGTCGATTGCGGGCTCGCGCCCGGTCGCGGCCAGAAGCCACTCGAATCGCTCTTCGCGACTTTTGCCTTCTTCGCTGAACCGCACGATCACTTCGTCGCCCTCCCGCGCGATATCCCGCACGTCTGCGTCCGGGTCGAACGGCAGATCTGCGCCGATTGCGGCTGCGGCAACTTTGCGCACCGCAGGGTCACTCAACTGTCCCACGCTGCCGCCCTTGCCGAACAGCCGCACCCGCACGCCAAGCCGGTGCAGCGCTTGTGCCAACTCCAGACCCAGTACGCCGCCACCGAACACCGCGACAGCCTTTGGCAGATCGGTCCACCCGAACACGTCGTCGTTGACAATCAGCCGGTCGCCCACCGCGGCGAAGATCTTCGGGCGCACCGGAACCGCACCGGTGGCAACAACGATACGCGCGGCGCGCACCACCTCGCCCGTGTCAAGACGCAGGGTATGCGGGTCCGCGAACTGGGCGCCGCCCGTCAGGCGGTGCGCAGGATCAATGGCCGCTACCGCCTCAAGCACAAAGCCTACGAAACGGTCGCGCTCGCGCGCGACCCTTGCCATCACCTCGGCGCCGTCGATGCGCGGTGCGACAACGTGAATACCGAAGCCAGCAGCATTGCGTACATCCTCGGCGGCCCCGGCCGCAGCGATCAGCAGCTTGGACGGCATACAGCCGACCCGCGCGCAGGTGGTGCCATAGGGCCCGCCTTCGATCAGCACCAGATTATTGGTGTGTTTGCGTGCGGCCCGATATGCCCCCATGCCCGCCGTTCCCGCGCCGATGATGGCGACGTCGACCTCGCTTTGGGGCATCAAGCCATCCGCCCGCTGATGACGCAGATTTTGCCAGGACGTTTCATTGTTGTTTTGCCTCGCTTGCTTAACGAAAACCCGCTCTGCCCTTTTAGCGCGGGTCGGTCCCGGAATGGGCGGATCCCGTCACCGGCGATTGCCCGCCTCTGATCGCATCGGTTTGTGGGTTTAACCTTCAGGCGGCCAGTCGGCCTCGGATCGGATAGTTGTTGTCGCGGACGAACTTCAGCCCCTTGGCGAGGCTCGCAAGATCCGGACGGGAGAAGGGCGCGTTTGAGATGTCCAGGACCTGAAGCAGCCCATCAGCGTTGATCACGAACACTCCGGGTTCCGCGAAGGGGCGGTCTGTTTCCTTTTCCGAGCGCGGCTCCGAGACATAAAGCCCGAGGCTCCTCATCTGATCCACGGTCAGGCCGTAACCGACAGGAAATGTCACGCCGATCTCGTCAGCGAAGGCGCGGGCCCGATCCTCAGGATCGCCGGAAACCGCGATGACGCCGACGCCCGCCTGGGCGAATTCGGGCGCGCGTTGCTCGAGTTCCGAAAGGTAGGTCTTGCAGATCGGGCAGTGCTTGCCGCGATAAACCACGACCATCTGCCAGTCATGATCGTCTGCCGGCTTGCCAAGTAGCAGATGCCCGCCGCCGAGGCGTGAAACGGTAACTTCAGGAAGCCGCTCGCCGGATTTGGGTTGTTCGGTCATCGTCATCTCCATGTTGAGTTCGCTGTACGGAATGCGCGGGCTTCTCATTGACGACTAGCTGTTCTCTGGCGCCGGTGTCGCACAACACAGCAGCCCTCTTTGCCGTTGTTGATTGTCACATCTCGTCGGGAGGCCGGAAACGGGGCTCGCGTCTTTTGCCTACTACATGTTGAATTTTCGCGACGGCAGGCACAACAACCCGGCTGAATTGATCGTGGAACACGCTACGACACTACGCGTGCCTCCGGCAGTGCGAATGCGCCTCCCCACATTACAGTGCCTATCATGAGGTGCACGCCCCATGCGATAGCTGCGGAAACCCCCATCATCTCTGCGATCATGCCAATCGGGTCCAGCGCGGGCATCAGACCCATCGCTCCCTTCGCCAAAAACCGGCAATGATGCCTTTCGCGGTAGTGTTCATTGCGATCACCCTTTCCCATTTGCCGAAGTGATGACCTAGTCCGTTAACGCATTGGTCTGTTTTTCGTTCCGTTTCCTTTACGCGGAACACGAACAATACTTTGCGTCCTTGAAGATGGTTTGTTGGCTTCATCCAGATCGGATGATGGTCGCCCTGAGGGAAGTGAACGCGCTGAGGCTTTGATGTGTTTTGCAGCAGCGCGTTGCGCCCGGTTTGTTGCTTCTGCCTTGCCGCAGGATATATAAAAAAACCTCATCTTCGCTCAGCCGGACACCTTCCATCGCGATGATCGCAAGATCGCCTTACGCAATAAGAATCGCATTAACCTGTATCAGCCCAAAGCCGCTCGCCGCTGATCGCGGTGATGGGGATGTGCGTGTCCCAGGTCTGACCGTCGATGGTCCAGACATAGGGCTGCATGGTGCCTGCCAGCATGATCATCTGCGCACGGTCAGCCTTGCGCGCGGCCAGCGGGTTGGCCGCCTGA
>JBBRBJ010000102.1:0-4118 GCA_038205925.1 Rhodobacterales bacterium
GAACGCGGCACGCTGCGCCCTTTGCCTGCAACGGGCGCAGCCTGATTGTGTCAGCGGAACATCGGCGGGCGGGCATCGGTCCATGCGCCGTCCGTCGCTGCCGAGGCTACCGCCGCATGAACCGCCGCCATCGAACGCAGACCATCGGCCGCAGTCGGCAGACCGTCGCGCGACTGGCCCCGAATTGAATCGGCCAGATCGCAATAGATGTTCGCAACCGCCAGCGGGAAGCCTTCGGGATGTGCTATGGACACGCGCGACAGCCGCTGTGCATCGGCATGCAAGCCGCCTTCGCCCTTTTCGATGATCTGTGTGCGCCCATTGACGGGGGTGTAGATCAACTGGTTGGGCTGTTCCGATGCCCAGCGAAACCCGCCCGTTTCACCAAAGACCTGAATTTCAAACCCGTGCTGGCGCCCGATTGCAACGGAAGATGTCCAGAGCCGCCCAACCGTGCCGCCCGCCATGCGAAAATTCACCATCGCGTCGTCTTCAAGCACCCGGCTGGCAATGGTCGAGGCAAAGTCGGCAGACAGCTTTTCAACCTGATCGTCACAGATGAAACTGGCCATATGCAGCGCATGAATGCCACAATCGGCAAACTGCCCCGACACCCCCGCCATCGCAGGATCATAGCGCCAGCGCACGCGTGGATTGTCGGCATTGGCACCGTCGCCATGGTGGCCATGGCTGAAATTTGTCACCACCAGACGGATCTTGCCCAACTCTCCGGCCCGGACCATCGCGCGGGCTTGGCGCACCATCGGGTAGGCAGAGTAGCAATAATTCACAGCGCAGATTTTGCCGGTGGCCGCTGCCACGCGCACGATCTCTTCGCCTTCTTCCACCGTCATTGTCATCGGCTTTTCGCACAGAACGTTGAATCCGGCCTCAAGGAAAGCCTTGGTGATTTCAAAATGCGTGGCGTTGGGGGTGGCCACAGTGACCAGATCGACCCGGTCCGCGCGACCCTTTTCGCCCACCAGCATTTCTGTCCAATCGCCATAGGCGCGGTCTGCCGCAATACCCAGCCGCTTGGCATAGTCGCGCCCCTCATCGGGCCGATGATCCAGCGCGCCCGCGGCAAATTCAAAATGCCCGTCCGCCAAGGCCCCCAAGCGGTGCGCCGGCCCGATCTGACTGCCCATCCCGCCGCCAATCATGCCCCATTTCAGCTTTGTCATTTTCAGATTCCCTTAGAACCCAATGGATTGCAGATACTCGCGGTTGGCCCGCGCGTCTTCAAACGGCGTGCCGGGAACCCTTGGGTCGCAGTCTTGCTCGACCGTGCACCAGCCCTCAAATCCGGCGTCCAGAAGGCGCCGGCGCACCGCGGGAAAGTCGACATCGCCCTTGCCCAGATTGCAAAAGATACCCTGCCCGCAGGCCGCGTAAAAGTCGGTCCGGTTGGCCACGACGCGGGCCTTCACTTCCGGGTCGATATCCTTGAAATGCATATAGGAAATCCGCGCCATATTCCGGTCCATAAAGGCAATCGGATCATATCCGGCATAAGAGTGATGGCCGGTATCAAAGCAGATCTTCAGGATGCTTTCATCCACCTCGGCCAGCAGCCGTTCCAACTCTGGCTCAAAATCCATGAAGCCCGCCGCATGGGCGTGGATGCCGACCGTCAGGCCATATTCTTCGCTGCCGATCCTGGCGACGGTTGCGATACGGTCGCGAAACGCTGTCCATTCGGCGCGGTCCATCTGCTCGGCCTCAGCGGCGCGGCCAGCGGTCGGTGCACGGCGCGGCGATATGCTGTCGATCAGCACCAGATGCTGCGCGCCATGCGCAACCAACGCCTTGCAGGTGCGATGTGAGGCGTCCAGCACCTCATCCCATTTGGTCGCATCGTGGAAAGGGCGAAACACTACCCCGCCAATGATCACCAGATCGCGCGCGGCCAGCGCGGGGGCAAGAATAGCCGGATCTTCGGGCATATATCCGATGGGACCAAGCTCAATTCCTTTGTAGCCAGCGCCCGCACATTGATCGAGAATGCTTTGCCAGCTTGGGTAGGAAGGGTCGCTTGCGAATTCTATGCCCCAGGAGCAAGGCGCATTGCCGATACGGATGGTCATGTTTGGTCCTTTCAGGGCATCAGAACGCGGCAACGTCCGCCCATGTTTTCGTGGTGGAAGAGGCAATCGCTGCAGCGACGATCTGGTTGACCATCATTCCGTCGCGGAAGGTGGGCCAGATGGATTTGCCGCTGTGAATGGCCTCCAGAAAATCCTTGGCCTCGATGATGATCTGGTCTTGGTAGCCGGTGCCATGCCCAGGCCCCTGACAGAACGGCAGGTAGTCCGGGTGCGCCGGGCCTGTCAGAATCTTGGTGAAACCGCGGTTGGCATCGGGGCCAGTCGCGCGATAGAGCCAGAGCGCATTTTGATCTTCCTGATCAAACCGGATAGCCCCCTTGGTTCCGGTGACTTCATAGGCGTACCCCATCTTGCGCCCGGTCGAGATGCGGCTGAAATACATCTGCCCCATCGCGCCACTGGCGAAACGGCACATCATCTGCGCGTGATCGTCGTTGCTGACCGTGCCGCCGGGCCGCGCCTTATGTACGGTTTCCACTTCGGCAATCAGTCGGTCGATCGGCCCCAGCAAGGCAAGTGCCGCGTTGATCATATGCGGGGCCAGATCGCCCATCGTGCCATTTGCCATGCCCGTGGTGCGCCAGGTGGCGGGCGATTGCGGATCGGCCAGAAAATCCTCGGTATGCTCGCCCCGAAACCAGGTCACGTCGCCGATTTCGCCCGACTTGATCAACTGGCGGGCAAATTGGCTGGCAGGAGTGCGGATATAGTTGAACCCCACCATATTGACGCATCCACTGGCTTCGGCGGCAGCCACCATGGCGCGACTGTCGTCCAGCGACGCCCCCATCGGCTTTTCGCAAAACACAGGTTTACCCAGAACAAAGGCCGCTTCGGCCACCGCGCGGTGTGTGCTTTGTGGCGAGGCTATCACGATAGCCTCAACCTTCGGATCACTGACCAAGATCTGCCAATCCGCCGTGGCCCGCGCAAAGCCGAACGCCTTGCGATACGTCTCGGCGTTGTCGGTGGTAGTGGCACAAACCATTTCCAGACGAGGCCGCAGTGCGGTGTTGAAAACCGCCCCAACCGCCAGCATGGCGACAGCATGGGCCTTGCCCATATAGCCCCCACCAAGGATCCCGATTCCTATCTCTGCCATTTTTGTTCTCAGATCACTTTACGTTTGCAACCGGTTGCAAATTCAGTATCCTAGGGGTTGATAAATGACAAGCCGGAATCGCAGCAAAATAGTGCTGTGGGTGTTGCCAAAGGGGAATTTCGGACGTGAGCGATCAGACAATGCGCCTGACCACCGCGCAGGCCATCATCCGCTACCTGACCAACCAGTTCATCGTGATCGCCGCTCAGGAAATGCGTCTTTGCGGCGGCGGGTTCGGTATCTTTGGCCACGGGAATGTCACCTGCCTTGGCGAAGCACTTTACGGGGTCAAAATGGAACTGCCGCTCTATCGCCGCCAGAATGAGCAAAGCATGGGTGATTGCCGAAACAGTGACCAACCCGTCCGAGCTGGCAGAGGCGTTCAAGCGCGCCAAGGCGGCCACGAAAACCAGCGTGATCTTCATGCAGGTTGATCCTTATGTCGGTTGGACAACCGAAGGTCGCACTTGGCGGGAATGCGGCACGCCCCAGATATCTGATGATCCAAAAGTGACTGAGGCGCATCAAGGTTGGGAAGCGTCGCGCCACATGCAGCGCAAGGGCGTCTGATGGCACTGGAAGGGATCACCAAAAAAGCTTTTCTGGTGATCGGGCGGGTCGGGATGGACCTGACGCCGACCCCGATCAACGCTCGCACCGAAGAGGCTACCCTGATGATGGTGGCGATGGGCGGGTCTTCGGCCAATATCGCGGCGGGCCTGTGCAAACTGGGCTGCAAGGCCGCTCTGCTGACGGTGGTGTCGGATGATTCCGTTGGCCGGTATTGCCTCAATCAGCTTGACCAGTACGGCATCGACCGCCGCTACGTGAAGGCAATCACGGGTGAAACGCGCACCTCGCTGGCGGTTTATGAAACGCGGACCGAAGACCATCAGTCGGTGATCTAC
>JBBRBJ010000103.1:0-4065 GCA_038205925.1 Rhodobacterales bacterium
GCGGTCAAAGGATGCCCGGGTGAACCGGCTTTCCCTCGCGCGGATGTTCCTGTTCGGCGCGCGCGACGTTTGGTTCGTTGTGGGCGTGCCAGTCTATTTCCAGATGATCCTGTCGGATGGGACGGCTGAGGGACGGCGCGCAGCCTTCTTTCTGATCGGCAGTTTTCTGGCCCTCTGGATCATCGCTTACGGTGCGGTTCAAGCCGCAGCCCCGCGCATCCTTGGCGGCAAGGGCCAGTCTGAGGCGGCGATTACCCACAAGGCGATCCTGTGGGCCGGGCTTCTGGTGCCCATTCCGTTTGCCCTCGCGCTGGCCGCATGGGCAGCCGGAGGGCCCGCCGACTGGCTCACCGCGACCCTGATGGCGGGATTGTTGCTGTTCGGCTTTGTCTTCGCGGTCAATTCCTCGGTCCATTCCTACCTGATCCTCGCCTTCGGCAACGCCGAACGGATCACCCGCGATGTGGGCTTTTATTACATGGCCAACGCCGCAGGCCGCCTGATCGGCACCTTGCTGTCGGGCATCAGCTACCAGTTCGGCGGCCTGCCGCTGTGCCTTGCCACCGCCGGAGTCATGGCGCTCGCAAGCTGGCTGGCGGCGCGCAGGCTCAGCTCCGCCTGAGCAGGAACAGCGCACCATCATCGCACCAAGGCGCCGCACGCCATCAATACCACGGACAGATTGCACCATGCAGGACCTTCCCGCTGATCAATCGCCGGTGAAGGCCGCGTGATCGGATTCTTCGCGTCGAGTCAAATCCGAGCCGAGGCTGTCGCGAAGGCAATAAAACGGATAGCCGATGACACCCCGGACCGCAAAATTCTTGTTCGCGCGAGGCAAGGGCGGGGTCCTGTCGATTTCAGGTCGAACGGTCTTTGAGCCGTTAATTGAAGTTCTAGGCCACGGCCCTGAATCGGTCGCGATCGCGAGCCGCCCTCGGGTGCGGACGGAACGCGGCGGCTGCCGCGTCACCGCGACCGCAGTGCGCTGTAACAGAATGGGCCCCGTAAACGAACGGACGCGAAACAGCGCCCTCAAAGGATCGTTCATGCCATTTGCCCGCTGGGCCCTGCCCCTTCTGCTTGCGTTGAGCCTGGCCTCTGCCGGCAATGCCGAGGTCAGGGGCTCGCCCGACATCCTTGCAATCGGCGACTCGCAGTTAACCTTTGGCGCGGGCGCGGCTTTTGTCGATACATTGCGCACTATGGCGGGCACCTGCGGGCTGGAGCGCGGCAGCACCGTGGGCGTGATCGGCGTGCGGTCCTCTGCGATAACCTCATGGACCGGGCAGACCAAAAAAGCCAAAAGTGCAATCTGTGACGTGGACCCCAAGTGGAGGGTCAACGCGGCCGCCTATGGCACGCTTTCGCAGGGCGAAAACCCCTACGTGCAAATCGGGCGCGGGGAACAGTTTCAACTGTGCTCACCCGACCGCTCGCCGCTGCAGGCTCTGTTCCATGACAGATATTATTCGCCCAAACTTCTGATCCTTTTCATGATGGGCAATGCCGCCGACCGCTGGGCTGAAAACCCATCGGCGGCAGCCGCGGATGTCATCGCCCTGACCGCCGACCTTCCGCCGGAAATGCCCTGCGTTTTCATGACCACAGCCCCACCTTACGGCAAAAAGGCGGTTAGCTTGCGCCAGAAGGCACAAGACAATCTGGCCAGCGCCTTTGCCGCCAACGGCAATCGCTGCAGCTTTGTCCCCGGCTTTACCCCGGCCACGATCGCCGAAAATCAGGGCAATGCGCAGAACTTCCGGCGCACGTCGACGGGCAAGGTCAAGGACCCGTTTCACCCGACCGAGGCCGCCGCGCGTCGCTTTCTGGGCCTGCGCAAGGCTGCACTGTGCGATGCGATCTCAAAACAGTTGATGATGAACTGACCATCCTGTTCACGACGGCGCGAGGGCGCTGACACGAACGTAACGGGCGTCACGCCCGCCACGTAAGGACACCTGCAGCCAGCACCGAAAGGATCACCCGAATGTTTCGCTTGACCACACTCGCCCTCGCCCTCTCGACCGCCATGATCAGTGCCGCCTTTGCAGGCGAGCAATATGTCGACAAGACCGGTTTTGCCATATCGGGCTATGACGTGGTGTCGTATTTCGATCTTGATCAATCCAAGGTCGGCAAGCCCCAGACCGCACCCGCACCCGGCAAGGCCGGTATTACCGCCGACTACAACGGTGCCACCTTTGCTTTTTCTACCGCTGAAAACCGCGCCCGCTTCGTCACCAATCCCGCGGCCTTTGCGCCGCAGTATGATGGCCACTGCGCCTATGGCGTGGCTCAGGGGGGCAAGGTGCCAGGCAACCCGACGCTGTGGCGCATCGTGGATGGCAAGCTTTACCTCAACATCACCAAGAATGTGGTAGGCTTCTGGGAAGCCGATATTCCAGGCAACCTTAATACCTCCGGGAAAAACTGGGTCGGTCTTGAGCCGCAGAAAGCTTCGGGCGACAAGATCCCGAATTTCTCATCCAAGGCCCCGATTCAGAACTGATACCCCAAGACAGGACCGGGCAAACCCGCCCGGTCCCCAGACAGGACAAGTTGTGACAGAACGAACCCGAACCGCCCTTGCGGGCCTGCGTGTGCTTGACCTTTCTCGCATTCTTGCCGGGCCGACTGCGACCCAGTTATTGGCCGACCTCGGGGCCGAGATCATCAAGATCGAACGCCCCGAAACCGGCGACGACACCCGGGGCTGGGGGCCACCATTCGTAAAGGACGCCGCGGGCCACGACACCACTGAGAGCGCCTACTACCTGTCGGCCAATCGCGGCAAACACTCTGTTGCGGTGAATATCGCGGTCCCCGAAGGTCAGGCGCTGATCCGGGCGCTGGCGCTGCAGTCGGATATTCTGGTCGAGAATTTCAAGGTCGGCGATCTGGCACGCTATGGTCTGGACTATCCGACGCTGTCGGTGCTGAACCCCCGGCTCATCTATTGCTCGATCAGCGGGTTCGGGCAGACCGGGCCGAATGCCCACCGCGCGGGCTATGACTTTCTGGCGCAGGGCGAAGGCGGGCTGATGTCGCTGACCGGAATGGCCGACGGCCCGCCGTTGAAGGCCGGGGTCGGGATCATCGACGTGGTCTGCGGGCTTTATGCCTGCAACGGGATTCTGGCGGCGGTGCAGGCACGGCATGCGACCGGGCGGGGGCAGCATATCGACGTAGGCTTGCTGGACGCGCAGATCGCGGTGCTGATCAATCAGGGCGTGGGCTATCTGACCGATGGCGTGATCCCGCCCCGGCGCGGCAATGATCATCCCACCATCGTGCCCTATGGCAGCTTTCCTACGTCCGATGGCACGATCATCCTTGCGGTCGGCAATGATGCGCAGTTTGCCAGGCTGGTGGCCGAGGCGGGGCAACCGGGGCTTGCCGCCGACCCGCGCTTTGCCACCAACAAGGCCCGCGTCCAGAACCGCGACACCCTGATACCGCTGCTGGAGGCGCTGACGGTGCAGCGCCCTGCCGCCGACTGGCTTGCCGCGATGGGCCGTCTGGGCGTCCCGGCTGGCCCGATCCACGATCTGTCGCAGGTGTTTGCCAGCCCGCAAGTAGCCGCGCGCGAAATGGTGGTGAGCCTGCCGCATCCGGTTGCGGCAGGTGGTACGGTTTCGCTTATCGGCAATCCCCTCAAACTCAGCGACACGCCGGTGACCTATGCAAAGGCCCCGCCGACGCTGGGTCAGGACACCCGCGCAGTGCTGGCCCGCGTATTGAACCTGACGGACGACACCCTTGATACCCTGACCGCACAGGGCACGATCGGAGACAGCAGATGACCACCGGCGCAGATATCATCGGGCAGGCACTGGCACAGGCCGGGGCCACCCATGCCTTTGGCATTCCGGGGGGCGAGGTGCTGGCGCTGATGCAGGGCCTTGACGGGGCGGGCTTGCGCTTTGTTCTGGTCAAGCATGAAAACAGCGGCGGCTTCATGGCCGAAGGTCTGTGGCACACCACCGGCGCGCTGCCGGTTCTGGTGGCAACACTTGGCCCCGGCGTGGCCAATGCGGTGAATGTGGTGGCCAATGCGATGCA
>JBBRBJ010000104.1:0-3986 GCA_038205925.1 Rhodobacterales bacterium
TGGCGGAAATCGGCTATGTCTACAACCGCGCTGCGGCCAATATGCGGATGTCGAATGCGGGGCTTATCGGGCTGGTGATCAACGACCTGCGCAACCCGTTCTTTACCGAATTCGCCACCTCTTTGCAGATGGCGCTGGCCGCGCGTGGCTATGCCACCGTCATCGCGAACACCGACGAGAGTGCAGAACTGCAAGATCAGGTCGTCGGCTCGATGATCGAACATGGGGTGTCGGCGCTGATCATCTGCCCGGCTTACGGCGACACGCAGGCCACGTTCGACTCCCTTGCGCGCGGGGGTATCCCGACAATGCAGATGCTGCGGCGGGTTGATGACCGGCTGGATATCTTCCCCTTTATCGCGCCCGATTATCTGGAGGGAAGCCGCCTTGCGACCCAGGCCCTTATCGACGCGGGTGCGCGCAGGATCGCCTTTGTCGGGGGGTTGGAAGGCCGCGCCGTGACCGAAGAACGCAAGGCTGGTTATCTTGAGGCGCTGGCACAGCAGGGTGCGGCACCGGTGATCATCGCAGGGCGGCCCAGTCAGGAATTCGGGCGCAACGCGGCCAAGGCTATGCAGCGTGACCATCCCGATGTCGACGCGGCAGTCTGCTTCAACGATCTTGTGGCGATGGGGATGCTGTCGGGCTTTCACGAGGGCGGCTGGCGGGTCGGGACTGATTTTCTGATCGTCGGCTTTGATGATATCGAGGATGCGGCCCACACCTATCCCACCTTGTCCTCGGTTCACTGCGACATCGCAGGGATCGGCGCTGCGGCGGCCAGAACCGTGCTCGAATGGGTCGAGAACGGCACGGCACCGATGCCAGAGACGCGGATGCCTGTCAGCCTGTCGATCCGGCAATCCAGCGGCACTGCGCGCTCAACCGGGGCTGCTGACCGCGGGGATTGAGGCTTTCGGGATCCTTGCGCCAAAGTGTTGGATGACCTGCCGCGCAAATGCCTGACCACTGGCAACCGCCCGAACGGGCGCGTGCCCGAGCAGCCGCGCCGCCAGATAGCCCGCGTTGAACGCATCCCCCGCCCCGGTCGTGTCAACAATGCCCGCAGCCTCGGGTGTCTGGCAATGCGTGATCACCCCATCCGACAGCACGGCCACCGGTCCCGCACCGTTCTTGACCGCAACCTCGGTCACCCCTGCCGCTGCAAACCGGGAAAGGGTGGCATCGGGCGAAAGGTCGGCCCAGATGGCCACCTCATCGTCAAAGCTGGGCAAGGCAATGTCGGTGACTGCCAGAAAGCGCGGAATGGTCTCACGGATCTCATCGGGCGAAGACCACAGTCTGGGGCGGATATTGGGGTCGAACGACACCTTTGCCCCCGCCGCACGCGCCACCTTCAGGGCCGCGATCAGCTTTGCGCGATCGTCGGGCGCCAGAATGGCCACGGTAATCCCCGACAGGTGGATCAACCCGGCCCCCGTCAGAGACGCCGTCAGCGCGGCGGGGTCGCTGGCAAGCAAACGCGCGGCAGATGTGCTGCGCCAGTAGTGAAAGCTGCGCTCGACGCCGTCCAGCTCAATCAGGTAAAGCCCCATGCTGCGCGCAGGCTCGCGCCCGATGCCCGACACATCCAGGCCATCCGCCACCAAACCGGCCACAAACGCATCCGACAACGCGTCTTGTCCCACGCGGCTGACAAAGCCGACCCGGGCGCGCCCGGCCAGGGCCAGCGCCATATGCCAGGCGGTGTTGAACGTGTCGCCGGCATAGCCACGACGGTAATGCCCACCCCCGACCGGGGCCAACTCCACCATCGCCTCGCCGATGGCGACTGTGTTCTGGCTGTTGAATTTAATCACGATTGCGCCGTCTCCAGATCAAAGATTGCGCCGGTCAACCATGCGGGCCAATCTCGTTCAAAGAACGGTTTGGCGGCCTCGTCAAAGCTGCGAACAGGGCGCACGGTGACGTTTATCCTGTCCTTTTGCAACCGCACAACGAGTTGCGCTTGCCGATCGCGCGGGTTTTCATTGCGAAAACGGAAATCTTGCAGCGGACCGGTCCGGGCCATCGGCAAAGCTTCCCCTGCCGGATCACAGATCGCGCGCGCGCCGCGACTGCCGCCACCGTGGCGGATGTAATGATCGAGCGCCGCCAGCACCGCCTCGGACGCCAGCGCCATTTGTTGCCACTGGATAACGCGCGCCGTTTCAGACGCTCGCGCAGGCGCGATCCCCTCGCGGGTAATCCGTGCATTCAGCGCACGCGCATCCTGCAATGCGCGCGCCACTGCACCTTCGGTGCAAAGGATACCGGCGCTGTCGCTCATCCTGGCCTGAATTTCATCGCGCAGGGCCCGCAGGGTGAGCCGGCTGTCGGCGCGCACGACCGAGCCCACCCGCTCTAGGGCATCTCGCAGCGCCGCCGCAGGTTCCGTCACGGGCCGCGCCTCCGCCACACCGCTGGCAGCAATATGTTCGGCCACCCGCGTGCCAAACACCTGCCCCGCATTCAGCGCAGCCCCTCCGGGGCGCGTCACGCCATGGGTGCCCGCAGCCTCGCCCACCGCATAGATGCCGGCCACCGAACTGCGCCCCCATCCATCAACCGCAATACCGCCGTTCATATGCTGGTTGTTCACCGCAAATTCCAAGGGTTCGGCTGCGATATCAACCTTGTAGCGGCGATAAAGCTCGATCGACAGCGGGTTCATGTGCCGCAGACGGTCGATGGGCAGGGTCTGTACGGCACCCGCCTTTTGCAGATAGGCGCTGACATCCGGGTCCAGCCGGTCAAGGCTGAAGGTCTGATCCACCGCCACCGGATTGCGGTTGAAATCCATGAAAACCCGCCGCCCCGCCTGCCCTTCACGCCAGATCGCAAGGTCCACTAGGCTGGAGCCGAAATCCAGCATCCGGCTGGCATGGAACGGCCATTGATAGCCCTTGCGGAACACGTTCGACGCCATTTCCTGCGTGGTGCGGTAATATTCGGCCAAAAAGTGATGTTCCGCACCCGCGCCATCCACCGAATGGATATGCGGCATCGCTTGCACATAGGTGCCCGACAGGTTCCACGGAAACCCCTCGCGCCTTGTGCCGATGCCGAACTGGCTTTCGGTCAGGTTGACCAGATCAAGCCCGGCCTCCAAGGCGAGGCCAAGGCTGCCGAAACATCCGTTCGGAAACACGCTGTCGCGGTACAACTCCCCCGGCCCGCCCGCCGCAATAACCATAGCCGCGCATTGGAAGAACACCAGCCCCAGCGGGTTGGCCTCGGTTTGCGCCTTGGGACGAATGGCCAGAACACCCACAATACGGCTTGGCGCACCCGCCGTCACAATCCGTACGCCGGTGGTCTGGTTGAACAAGGGTATCCCCAGCCGGATCGCCTCGGCAGCCAGAACCTTGACCATCAGACGCGAGGTGCGCGGCCCACAACTGGTGGCGCGGCCCACATCATCATGGTCAGTCTGGTAGCGCAGGGTGCCGCCTAGCGGATCTTGCGGCAAGGGCAGACCCAGAAATTGCAGCGATGCCATGGCGCGGACCGACCCCACGGCCTCGATATAGGCAGTGTCTTCGTCCATCGCCCCACCGGCACGAATTGCGCGGGCCATGTCCTTGAAGTTGTCACCCTGATCTGCGGTGTTTGCTGTGTGGATCGTTTGCTTGTCAGACCCGGAACAGGCCGACGTGCCACCCCAGGCGCTTTGGCTGATCACCGTCACATTGCCGCCCCGACGCTTCAGTTCCACCGCCGCCCGTAACCCCGCAGCGCCACTGCCCATCACGACACAGCCACTGCGGTGAACAGGCACTGTGTGTGCACCCATCCGAATGCTCTCGGATATTTCCGGTTCGGCGCCGAGTCGGGGCATGTCAACGTCGGTCAGGGCATCAAGGATGTCTTGGGAAACCCGTTGCGTCACCATGGCTTTGTCCTTTGAGTTTATATTGTGGCGTCAGGCAAAGGTGCCACAAGGATCAGGTGATTGCGGGTTGGCTCTGGCCAGAGAATTTGCA
>JBBRBJ010000105.1:0-3900 GCA_038205925.1 Rhodobacterales bacterium
TGTGGACCCGGCACGCATCGGCGGCGGTCAGTGCAATTTCTGTGTCAAGCGGGACGACTTGGCAGACTTGGGAGAAGGCGACCACCTGATCGGCTTGGTCCTCACCGACGGCATCGATGGTCCGGTATGACAATTGTCGCCGAACCATCGTTCGCGCCTCCAATGGAGGAATGGAGAAATGTCCGTTCTATAGCAAAGACATAAACAAGCACTTGTGCAGGGCATGGGCGGCGCGAACTGGAAACCTTGCGGCGCGGCGTGCGAATTGCCGGTTCGGTCAAAATACACGACGGCACGCCGCCAAAACCGAACGACAGCCTCGGCCGGGTGCGTTACTCCCGACACCCAAGGTGCTGCCCGACGCAAGGAGCCGACTTTGGCACCATTGAAATGCGGCGAGTGGTAGTTTGAGCGCTTGGGATAAAAATCCGCTTTCCGCGTGCATAAGGCCTGATGTAGCTTCGCAGGCATGACACCCTCACCCAAATCTGTCTTGTTGCTTGGCGCCACCGGTACGATCGGCCGCGCCACTGCCAAGGCGCTGATCGCGGCCGGGCACAAGGTCACCGCACCGGTGCGCCCGGGCTCTGACACCAGCGCCCTGCCATCTGCGATCCCATGCACGTTGACCGGGCCCGCGCTTTCAGCCTTGCTGCGCGAGCATGCATGCGATGCCGTGATCTCTTGCGTGGCTTCGCGCAGCGGCGTCCCGGCAGAAGCCTGCGCCATTGATCGCGACCTCAACAGTGCTTTGCTGCGGGCCGCAACCGGCGCGGGAGTGAAGCAGTTTGTGCTTTTGTCAGCGATTTGTGTCCAAAAACCCAAGCTGGCTTTCCAGCATGCCAAGCTCGCTTTCGAGGCTGAACTTCAAGCCGCCCCCATCATCTGGTCCATCGTGCATCCGACCGCCTACTTCAAATCGCTGTCGGGCCAGCTGAACCGTTTGCGCGCAGGAAAGCCGTTTTTGCTTTTTGGCGATGGCGAACTGACCGCGTGCAAACCGATCAGCAACGACGATCTGGCCCGCTATCTGGTACTTTGCCTCACCGATCCGGACCTCCAGAACCGCATTTTGCAAATCGGCGGACCCGGCCCGGCCATCACACCGCGCGCGCAGGGCGAGATGCTGTTTCACGCTATGGGTCTGACGCCACGATACAAGCACGTGCCGGTTGCGATGATGTCGGCCATCGTCGCCGGTCTTTCATTTCTTGGCAAAGTCTCTCCGCGTCTGCGCGACAAGGCCGAATTGGCCCGCATAGGCCGCTATTACGCAACCGAGTCGATGTTGGTCTGGGATAGCGCCGCCGGCCGGTACGATGCTGATGCCACCCCGGAATTCGGCACCGAAACGCTTGCCGATCACTACAAGCGGCTTGCGACGGAAGACATCGCTGACGACCGGGGCGATCACGCGGTATTTTGACGTCTGCGCCTCGTTTTACTGCAAGACAGGTGCTCTCAGTGTCGGACTTCCCGCACACACTGGTTCAACCCGAAAGGGATATGGTCTTTCGCGTGTGGGTCTTTGCCGTCAACTCAGCCAGAACGACCGCCGCAAGATCGTGGCGCGACACCTCTGGTCCACCCAATGCGCCGTCGAGTGTCGCCGTCCATTTGCCCGACGCAGGCTTGTCGGTCAGGGCAACGGGCTGGATCACAACGTGGTTTGCGTTCGAAGCCCTTAACAACGCCTCTTGCCGTTCCTTGTCTGCGATCTGCTCGCGCAAAAGAAGGCGATAAAACAGCTTGAACATGAGGGGCAGTTTGTCCCGCGTGGCACCGACGCCAAAAGCGCTGACAACGACGACCGGCCGATCATCCCCGTCACCAAGTGCTGCAAGAATGTTGCGGGTTCCGGCCTCGCAAATGTCGCGCGGCGTCGTGCGGCGCGCCCCGAACAGCAGGGCAAAGGCGTTTTGCGAGTTGCCAAGGGCCACAACAACCGCGTCGGTGCTGGCCATCGTGCGCGCGACATCCTCAGCCACCATCGCATCGCCCTGCAATACGGTCAGGCCGTCCCTTGGCGCAAGCTTGCCCGCGTGCCTGGCGAGGGCTTTCACCTGATGACCCGCCTGAAGGGCCCGGTCGATGACGGCGCGTCCGGTGCCGCCTGTAGCGCCGAACAGGGCGATCCTCATGCGGTCAACACAGCGATCAGAATCGCAATCAGGACGGTATTCAGGATGTGCAAGACCTGTTCAATGTTCTGGGTCTGAAGGTATTGCTTTCGGGCCAGCAATATCTCCGGGCGGTCGTCTGACTCGAGGGCGGCCAGATCTGAGCGGTCCTGTCGGCGCTTGCCTCTGAACTCCAGAACATTCAATACTATCAAAATAACGACAGCCCCCAAGATGAGTACCGGTCTGATCCAGCTACTTTCCAAAACGATGTCTCCCGAAACGGTCCCCAGCTGAAGCACCTAGCGTCCTTCGGTCAACAGTCGAGATTGCAAAACGTGCCCCAAGCCAACCAACCCCTTGCCATCGTGACCGGCGCCTCATCGGGCGTCGGGCTGCACACGACCAATGCTCTGATCGGGCGCGGCTGGCATGTCATCATGGCGTGCCGCGACGTAGCCAAGGCCGAAGCGGCGGCACGCGCGCTGAATATGGCGTCTGGGTCGTATGAGATCGCCCATATCGACCTTGGATCGCTGGACAGTGTGCGCGGTTTCCATACGGCTTTTCGCGCCCGGAACCGCCCGCTGGATGCGCTGGTGTGCAACGCCGCGGTCTACCTGCCGCTGCTCAAGGCACCGGCGCGCTCGCCCGAGGGTTATGAGATCAGCGTGGCGACCAACTATTTCGGGCATTTCCTGCTGGCCAACCTGATGCTGGCGGATTTGCAGAAATCCGCCGCCCCGCGCCTGATCACGCTTGGCACGGTCACCGCCAATTCCGAAGAGTTCGGCGGCAAGGTTCCCATTCCGGCACCCGCCGATCTTGGCGAGTTTCAGGGATTGAAAGCCGGGTTCAAGGCCCCTGTCGCGATGATCGACGGCAAGCCGTTCAAGGCGGGCAAGGCCTACAAGGACAGCAAACTCTGCACCATGATGATGAGCCGCGAGTTGCACACGCGGTTCCACGATGAAACGGGCATCGTGTTCAGCACGCTTTATCCCGGCTGCGTGGCCGACACGCCGCTGTTCCGCAACGCGCCGCCGCTGTTCCAGAAGGTTTTCCCGTGGTTTCAAAAGAACATCACCAAGGGCTATGTCTCGCAGCCGCTGTCGGGTGAACGCGTCGCACAGGTCGTAGCGGACCCGGCGTTTTCGCTGTCCGGCGTGCATTGGAGTTGGGGCAATCGACAGCGTGAAGGGCGCGAGGCATTCTCGCAAGGGTTGTCCCCCAAGGCGACGGATGCGGCGCGGTCCCGGGACCTTTGGGATCTGACGGAAGGACTCGTGGGGCTGAATTGAAGACGTCAACGTAGGATGTCGCGGCTACGGGACGACGTGAACGCCATGCAGGAATTCCTTGAAACGTATGTAATTTCGGTGGGCGACTTGGTGCTGCCGACGCTGTCGATCCTGCCGGTCATGTTCGTGGTTCGCATCGTCTGCCATGCTTATTCCCGTCCAGGCTCCGATGGCCGAGTTTGCGACCGTTCTGCGGGGGCTGATGGCCACCCGGCGTTGGCCTTGGCATGGTGCCCGAGCGGTATCTGAAGGTTGGCGACACGATGCGCCTTGGCATTGCGCGGTTGGGCGCGCAACATCAGGTCGTCGCCCCGTTTGGCGGCCGAAAGGGTGGGCGTGATGCGTGTTCTGATACTCGGGGCTGCGGGGATGATCGGCCGCAGGCTGGCCGACAGGCTGGCGCACGACGGCTTGCCGGGGCGTGGGCCGGTTTCGGCGCTGCTGCTGGCCGATGTCGTGCAGCCGGTTGGCCCGCCTGA
>JBBRBJ010000106.1:0-3889 GCA_038205925.1 Rhodobacterales bacterium
CCCGCCCCCTTAAATCCCGGCGAAATCGGCGGGTCAACACCCCCGGGGGGCGCCCCTTAGTCGGGCCCCCACCACCGTCGGGCAGGTCTACATCGAGAACGACGTACCACAGCCGCAACTGCTTGAAGCGTTGGGATTTTCGATCACAAAGCGCGCACCGATAAGCTCATCCGTAAAATCGATCACGGCATTTGACAGGAAAGGCAGCGAGATCTGATCGACCAGAACCTGCTGTCCATCCTTTTCCAGCACCAGATCGTCGGCAACCGGATCGTCCAGCTTGATCTCATACTGAAAGCCCGAACATCCGCCCCCTTCGACTGCCACGCGCAGACTGCGGCGGGCGCCGGTCATTCTTGCAATCTCAGCCAACCGGGCAAAGGCACGGTCGGTCACGCGGGGGGGAAGGGTCAGATCCATTGGGCGACTCCTGTTACCGTGCAAAGATAGGATGCCCGGGCAGATTGTGCAACGGGTGGCAGAGACGGTGCCCAACGGCTATATCAGGAGCAAATCAAAGGACGCCTCTCAGATGCTCGCCCCTTTCGCGGCCCACCCCGACGCCTCGCACGGGCGCCTTCATCCCGAACGGATGTCGTCGTTCCGCTCGCCGTTTCAGCGCGACCGGGACCGTATCATCCATTCCTCGGCCTTCCGGCGACTGAAGCACAAGACGCAAGTGTTCGTGGAACATGAGGGCGACTACTACCGCACGCGGCTGACCCATTCGATCGAGGTGGCGCAGGTTGCGCGCACGATTGCTGGGGTTCTGAACCTGAACACCGATCTGGCCGAGGCGATTGCGCTGGCCCATGACCTTGGCCACACACCCTTTGGCCACACCGGCGAAGATGCGCTGTCGGCCCTGATGGCGCCTTTTGGCGGGTTTGATCACAATGCGCAGGCGCTGCGCATCGTGACCCGGCTTGAGCGGCACTATGCAGATTTCGACGGTCTGAACCTGACATGGGAATCGCTCGAAGGCATTGCCAAGCACAACGGCCCCGTCACCGGCCCGAATGCCGATGCCAAGCATGCGGGCCCCTTGCCCTATGCGATGGCCGAGGTGAATGCCGGTTGGGATCTGGCGCTGCACACGCACGCGTCGGCCGAGGCGCAGGTGGCGGCGATTGCCGATGACGTGGCCTATTCACACCACGATCTGCACGACGGTTTGCGATCGGGTCTGTTTACCGAAGCCGACCTGATGGACCTGCCCGTCACCGGGCCGGCCCTGTCCGAGGTGGATGCCCTCTACCCGGGCCTCGACAAGATGCGCCGCCGGCATGAGGCGCTGCGCCGTGTTTTCGGCCGCATGGTCGAAGATGTGATCGCTGTTGCACAAGGGCGGCTTGATGCGGCCAAACCGCAGTCGGTGGACGATATCCGCCTTATGGGCACCACGATCATCCGCTTTTCCAAGCCATTGTATCAAGAGTTGAAGGTTATCCGCGCGTTCCTGTTTCATCGCATGTACCGCGCCCCATCGGTGATGGAGGTGCGCACCAAGGTGACGCAGGTGGTGCAAGATCTGTTTGCCGCCTTTCTGTCGGACCAATCGCTGCTGCCCGAGGAATGGCAGACAGCGCTGGCAGGGGCCGATGGGCAGACTGCCCTTGCCCGTGTGGTTGCCGATTATGTAGCCGGCATGACCGACCGATTCGCCATTCAGGAACATGCGCGCCTGTGCGGTGGCGCGGGCATTGACACCCATCCCGGGCCTGCGTTTCACACCTGACGGCTGGCGGCAACGCCCCAGATGCCCGCCAGAACGACCGAGGCGATGGCGTTCCACCCGGCCATCGAGATGCCCAGCATCGCCCAGGCGATCGCATCGCAGCGCACGGGCGCGGCCACGGTGACGTCGGGGTTCAACAGGTCAGCCATGCTGACCCCCGAGATCGAGCCTGCGGTGCACGAGGCAAGCCCCTGCCACCAGCCTTGCTCGACCCCCACATGAAACATTCCGATCCCGGCGGTGCTCAGCGCCGCAACCATGCCCAACAGGGGCAGGATCCGCCCGGGAAACATCAGGGCCAGACCCATGATCACGACCGCCGCCGCATGCGGCCAGCGTTGCCACAGGCACAGCTGGCACGGCGCCATCCCCCCGATATGCTGAAATGCGAAGGCCCCCGCCAAAAGGGCGGCCGAGCCAAAGCCTGCCAAGGCGATCAGTTGGGTGCGCGTCATTCAAAGATACCTCAACAGGAAAAAGCCGCCGATCAAGGCGACGACCAGGATGGTGAACATCAGCCCAAGCCTGCGCTCGATGAAATCGCGGATCGGGGCGCCGAATTTCCACAAAAGGGCGGCCACCACGAAAAACCGCAATCCCCGGGCCAGGACCGAGGCGAAGGTGAACACCCAGATATCCAGACCGGTCGAGCCTGAAAGGATCGTCACCACCTTGTAGGGAAAGGGTGTGACCCCGGCAATCAGCACGGCCCAGGCACCCCAGGCGTTATAGTTCGCGCGGAAGGCATCAAAGTTTCCGGTCTTGCCATAGAACTCCAGCACCGGCAGACCAACCTGCTCGAACAGAAACGCGCCGATCCAATAGCCGAACATTCCCCCCAGCACGGATGCAGCCGTGGCTACCCCCGCGATCAGAAAGGCGCGGCGCGGCGTGGCGAGGATCATCGGGATCATCAGGATGTCGGGCGGAATGGGAAAAAACGACGATTCAATGAACGCCACGATGGCCAGCGCCCACAGTGCGCGCGGATGCTCGGCCAGCCGGAAGGTCCAGTCATACAGCGCGCGGATCATTTTCGGGCCCTCTGGCGTTATGGTTTCGCGCTTGCATCATGCGCCTTGGGCGGCGTCAAGTACGCTTCCCGCCGTCATGACGCAGCGCTGGGGTTTGGATCAGGCACGCAAGGAGCAACGACCATGGAATGGCGCGGACGCAGAGGCAGCAAGAACATCGAGGACCGGCGCCGACAGGGCGGTGGCAGGGGCGCAACGGTCGGGGGGATTGGTGGCGTGGGACTGATCGCCGTGGTCGTAATCGGCTACTTCCTCGGCATTGACGTGACGCCGCTGCTGCAAGGCACCAACGGCGGCCAGACGGGGGCACCGGTCGAGATTACCGAGGCCGATCAGGCAGCGGGGCAGTTCGTCTCGGTCACGCTGGCCGACACGGAAGAGGTCTGGGCCGCCGTGTTCCGCGACCAGTTGGGCCGTACCTATACGCCCGCGACGCTGGTGCTGTTCAAAGGGGTGACGCAAAGCCCCTGTGGTGGCGCCTCGGGGGCGACGGGGCCGTTCTACTGCCCGGGCGACGGAAAGGTCTATCTCGACACCGATTTCTTCGTAACGCTTGAAAACCGCCTTGGCGCCAAGGGCGATTTCGCCGCGGCCTATGTCGTGGCGCATGAGATCGGGCACCATGTGCAGGATGAGTTGGGGATACTCGCGCAAGCCAACACCCAGCGTGCCCAAGTCAGCGAGGCCGACAGCAACGCCATTTCCGTGCGGGTCGAATTGCAGGCCGATTGCCTGTCGGGCATCTGGGCGCGCGAGGCGTCGCGGACCTTTGGTGCGATAGCACCGGGCGATTTCGAAGAGGCAGTGAATGCCGCACGCCAGATCGGGGATGACACGCTGCAATCATCGGCCGGGCAGGTGCCGCAGCCGCATACCTTTACCCATGGCACGTCCGAGCAGCGCGCGCGGTGGTTCACAACCGGACTGCAATCGGGGCAAGTGGCAGATTGCGACACTTTTTCGACCGACAACCTTTAGGGACACCTTCAGGGCGTTGACGTCAGCGTTGCGCGGCGTTACATCGCGCATCGTGGCCCAAGTGGTGGAATGGTAGACGCAGCGGATTCAAAATCCGCCGCCGCAAGGCTTGTCGGTTCGAGTCCGACCTTGGGCACCA
>JBBRBJ010000107.1:0-3544 GCA_038205925.1 Rhodobacterales bacterium
GGGGGTGGTCGACATGGCAGCCTCCGCTGAGAAAAAGAAAAAGCGTCGCAGGGGGCAGGCCCGCTGCGACGCCATTCTCCTGTAGCCAACAGGATGGGAACGGGGCCGAAACCCCAATAACGGCCCGGCGGTCTATTGCCCAGCCATTGGCAAAGGGTCAGGCGTTGGCGTCGCGCCCGCCTGCCCCCGTTCTTTACGCGATCCCGGTGTCCGGTGTCGTGATCATCAGGAAAGATGTCGGGGTCGGATCAGGCGTATCGCGGCTTTCGGCCGGCAACAGCCGCCCGATCCCCGCGATCACGGCGATGATCAGCCAGACGCCGATGATCGTTATCGCCGCATATCCCGCCCCCTTAAGCATCAGCCACGTCACCCCGGCGAAAAGTTGGGATTTATGGCCGAGACCTGTGATGTTGTGATCGTTCATAGTAAGGTTCCCCCGTTAATTGAGCGGCGCATAGCCGTGGTCTTGGGCCCAGACATACCAGTTATCAACAACTGTGCCTGTCAGCAGGATACCGATACCGCCAACCAGCGGGGTCAGCACTGCGAACCACCACGCCCAGCGGTGGATGCCTTCCATCGTCGCGTTGAACCCCATCGTCCAGCGCCAGAACAGTGCGGCGCGTTCGGCTGCGGTGCCCCGGTCGGCGATCTGTTCCAACTCGCGGTCGCCGCCAAACCGGCTGACAGCCAGAATGGTCGCGCCATGCATCGCAAACAGCAGAGCAGAACCATAGAGGAAGGCAATCGAAAGGGCGTGGAACGGGTTGTAGAACAGGTTGCCGTAAGTGATCGAGAACAGGTTGGTCCAGTCGAGGTGCGGGAAGATGCCGTAGGGCACCGCCTCTGACCAACTGCCCATCAGGATCGGCCGGATCAGGCCAAGGACAAAGATCAGCCACAGCAGCGCGGCAAAGGCCCAGGACACGTGATACCCCATGCCAAGCGCTGTGGCGCGGTTGTAGGTGCGCACCCACCAGGTGCAGCAGCCGACCAGGAAGAAGAAGCTGGCGATCAGCCACGCTCCGCCGTCGTTCAGCGGGGCAAAGCCCAGACCGTATTCCGGTCCCGGCGGTTCCAGCGCCATCCACGGCAACTCGCGCAGGAACAGTGCGGGACTGTAGTCGACCTGCGCCCAGAAGTTGAGCCCGATAATGACGAACCACGCGGCAAAGCTGATGACAGCCACCAACCCGTAGGCACCCAGGTGCACCGGCCCGATCTGGGCGTTGCCAAAGGTGCCGGCCAAAGCCGAGAAACGGGTTCTGGTCGTGCGGTCCCGGTTCGTCGACGGATCGCTGGCGAGGCCCAGTTCGGCAGGCCCCTGCACCTGCACTTGGGTAAAGATATTGAGATACTCAGCCATTTTTCACATCCTCCCTAAAGGTTTGCCCAGAACGGCAGATCGGCATACCAGTCCCACCAGACGATCCATTCATCGAACCAGATGGTCCCCGAAATGACGATGCAGATGGCGCTGAAGAACACCGCCGCCAGCGCCAGGAACAGACCCAGCCGGTGGATACCCAGTGGCCCGATCGAATAGCCGATCAGGTCGCGGAAATAGGTGTCTTCGTGGTCTGGCGATTTCATCGTTCGGCCTTTGCCGGGGTTGGCCGCCGACAGGATCAGCGATCCGTGCAGGGCCAGCGCAAGCGTCGTCATCCAGAAGAAACTGATGGCGACCATATGGGCCGGATTATAGTGAAAATTGCCGTAGGCGTAGCCGACGTTATTCACCCAATCGAGGTGACTGAAGATGCCGTAGGGAAACGCATGGCCCCATGCCCCCATCAGCACCGGACGGATGATGACAAGCGTCACGTAAGCGAGGATCGCCACGCCAAATGCAACCGGCACGTGTATGCCAATGCCCAGCTTGCGGCAAATCTCGACTTCGCGCAGGGCCCAACTGATGAATGACGCGGTGGCGCAGATCGTGATGATCTGCCACAGCCCGCCATCCAGCAGCGGCGCCGCGCCAAGACCGTATTCCAGCGGTGGCGGATTAATTGAAATCAGCCAGGGATTCCATGTCGGGCCCTGACTGGCCCCGTAGAAAATCAGAATCGTGCCAAGGGCGGCGAAAAAGAACGTCATAACCCCGAAAAAGCCCACATAGAACGGGCCAACCCAAAAGTCGAACAGATCACCGCCGACCAGCGTCCCGCCGGGGACGCGATATTTCTTTTCGAAGCTGAGCAGTGCCATCTTCCATCTCCATGCAGGGACAGGGGCGTGCCCCTGACGGGGGCACATCGGCCTGTCGGTCGCTGTTGTTCAGTTTGCCGCGGGCGAAAGGGCGTTCCGCCCGCAGCGGTGTTTTTTACTGGACGACAACAACGGCGTCCGGCCCGAAGGCGCGGGTGAACCAGTTGGTTTCTGGATTGCTGAGCAGGACGAGATGAATCATCGCCGCCAGCGCAAAAAGAAACACGCCCTGTGCCACGAAAACGCGGCGCGGATCGAAAATGAGCCAGATCTTGTAGAACTTTGCCATTTTGTTTGCTCCTTACCAGCTGAACCAGGGCAGTTTGATGTACGTCAGCACATGGGCGACGACGGCGATCATCGTAAAGATCGCAAAGCCGCTCATGTAGACCGAGTGCAATTCCTGCGCTTGCTCGTCTGTGAGACCCGTAAAAGACAGGTCGTTTCTATCAGCCATGGTTTTCCTCCGGAAAATTGAACTGAAACCGCGCTTCCCCCGCGGCCGGGCCACGACGGGGGCTTGTCCCCCGCCCTACTCCGCCAATCCTTTCGGACTGCCGAAACATGTTGCCCGCAGCGATCTGCGCCGGGGCGGAATGTTGACACACAGTCATGCGTTGAAAATGCACGGCGTGATGATCCGGGCCTGCGTCCAGGCCCGCGCAATTGGCCCTTTGGCGGGCAGCGACATGTGGCGCACCGTGGTCAGCGCCCAAGCCAGTGTTGCGGGCACCAGCGTCGCCAGAAAGATCAGCGCGAAATAGGCCATGTATTCGCCGCGCGGCAGCGGCTGGCTGCGCCGCGTGTCGGCCACATGCAGATCGGTCATGTCGGTCATTGGGTCACTCCTTTGGACATGGGATCAAGGGTTTGAACGGTTTCCAGCACGACCCGGTCGGCGCCCGCATCAAGGGCGGCGCGTTCGGCGCTGTCGCGCAGGGCCTTGGCGGCAGAAATGCGGGTCAGGATCGGATGCGTCGCGACGATCCGGTCAAGGGCTGCCTGCGCATCCGCATCCCACGGGAAATCGCGGCGCAGCGGTGTCAGGGTTGACGGCGCCTTGTCCATCTCGGTGCCCAGCGGCAGGATATGGAACAGCGCGTCGAACAGCCCGTTGCAGACCTCCTGCAACACATAAGTGGCACCTGCGTAGCCCATGAACGGCGTCCCAGTGGCGCGGCGGATCGCCGCGCCGGGGAAACTGGCGGGGATGAAATGCGGCGCGGGTCCGAACCCGCCCTTCATTTCAGCCATATACATCTTTTCGTTGATCGACCCCATGACGATCAAGGGCCGTTTGGTGTGCAGCAGTTGGCGCACTTCGTCGTTG
>JBBRBJ010000108.1:0-3499 GCA_038205925.1 Rhodobacterales bacterium
GATCCTCGCGCATGTCCTTGAACGTGTCACGCAGCCAGTCGGGTTTGTGCAGACCGTCATCGCCAAGCTCTGCCGCCCACAATGGCAGGGCGGTCACAGCGGCAAGGGCGAGGGGCAGGATACGACGCATCGGATATCTCCGTTTTTGATCAACTCAGTGTAGCGGAAAAGTCGAAATTGCGGATCAGCCAGTCGGCGATCCGATTGACGGAATTGGTTGCGATCAGCAGGCCGAACACGATCAGCATGACACCCATCGCTTTTTCGACATAGCCAAGCAGGGCGCGGTGGCGGGCGACCCAGCCGAGGAACGGTCCGGCAAACAGCGCGGCCAGGACGAAGGGCAAAGTCATCGCAAGACCGTAAACCAACAACAAGGTCCCACCGCGCCACAGATCGCCCATTC
Organism: Rhodobacterales bacterium; assembly: GCA_038205925.1. Taxonomy (GTDB): domain Bacteria; phylum Pseudomonadota; class Alphaproteobacteria; order Rhodobacterales; family Rhodobacteraceae; genus Pseudotabrizicola. The sequence continues at coordinate 407 of JBBRBJ010000108.1, forward strand.
CCGACGCCACCATCAGAATGGCAGCCAGGGGCGGGCCGACGCAAGGCGTCCAGCCAAAGCCAAAGGCCAGACCCATGACATAGGCCCCGAGCAGCGTCGTGGGCTTCGATTGCGTCTCGATCCGCGCTTCGCGGTACAGAAAGCCGATGCGGAACACGCCCAGAAAATGCAGACCGAACACGATCAGCACGCCCGCAGCCACCCAGGACAGGGTTTCCTTCCATTGCAGAAACACCTTGCCCAAGGCGGTTGCCCCCAACCCCAACAGCACAAAGATCGTGGTCACGCCGATTGCAAAAGCCACTGCCTGCACCACCAGACGCCGCTGCGCCCCCGGCGCAATGCCGCCGGTCGCGCGCAGTTCCTGCATCGACAGGCCGGCCATGTAGCACAAATAGAAGGGAACCATCGGCAGGATGCAGGGCGACAAAAAGGACAAAAGCCCCGCCAGTGCCGCACCGCCATAAGACATGTCCAGCATGCGATCCTCCCTGATCGAAACCGAACCTTGCCAAGGGGCAAAGAATATAGGAATATCTATATGTATGAGGCGGGAGGCGTCAACCATGCGGATCATCCGTTCAGCGCTTCTGTCCATCGCCTTGCTGATGATCCCGCTTACGGCTTTGGCAGAGATGCGGCTCGTGATGGTCGAACAGCCCGGCTGCATCTATTGCCGCGCCTGGAACGACGAGATATCGGCGATCTACCCGTTGACCGACGAAGGCAAGGCCGCCCCGCTGACCCGCGTCCAGTTGCGAGGGCCGCTGCCCGATGGCATGCAGTTTGCCCGCCCCGCCGCGTTTACACCGACGTTCGTGTTGCTGGAGGACGGGATCGAAGTGGGGCGCATCGAAGGCTATCCGGGTGAGGATTTCTTCTGGGCCTTGCTGGGCGAGATGATCGGGGCTCGGCAAACCGGCCAGAATGACAACTAGAATATGGGCCAGTGTCCCAACGACTTGGCGGCTGGCAGAAGTCTGTTATATCCAGACACGGGGGCGGTTGCCTCGATCGCGAGGAACCTGAAGCCATGCCCTTGGGCGAACCAAAGGATACGAGTGAAGATGCGGCCGCTTTGGCCGTTCATGCCGCCTCGGCCGCGACATTTCTCAAGGCACTGGGTCATGACGGGCGGCTGATGATCCTGTGTCACCTTGTATCTGGCCCCAAAAGCGTCACCGAACTTGAAAATCTTCTGTCCTCGCGGCAGGCTGTCGTCAGCCAGCAACTTGCGCGCCTGCGTTTTGAAGGAATGGTCAGTGCGCGCCGTCAAGGTCAGGCGATTTACTATTCCATCCTCGACCCCAAGGTACGCGACATCTTGCAACTGCTCGGCGGTCTTTTCTGTGGACCTGGCAAAGACCAGGGTTGAAGGCTATCCGCAGGCCGGCCCTGCGCAACACGGGGAGGGGAACCAGTTGGAAAATATTCCTTACGGCGCCTTGGCTGCGCTGGTCGGGTTGGTTGGCGGGGTCGTGCTGGGCCTTGCGGCGCGTTTGGGTGACTTCTGTTCCCTTGGGGCCATCGAGGCCGCCGCCTGGGGGGGCGACCAAACGCGTCTGCGCCTGTGGGGCATTGTGTTGGGGACAGCCATTCTGGGCACCCAGATCGGGGCGCTGACCGGTGTGATTGATCTGTCGGGGACGATTTACCAACTCGTTGCGTGGAACCCCCTGGCCTCGATCTTTGGCGGGTTGACGTTCGGGTACGGCATGGCCCTGGCGGGTAATTGCGGCTTCGGCGCATTGGTTCGGTTCGGGGGCGGCGATCTGCGGTCGCTGGTTGTGGTGGTGGTGATGGGGATCTTCGGCTTTATTGCCTTGTCCGGTCCGCTGGCCCCTTTGCGCACCCTTTTGTTTCCACAACCCGATGCCTCGGGGCCATCGGGCATTGCGCAAGACATCAGCACCCTGACCGGCGTTCCGGGCGTTTGGACGGCGATTGTGCTGGCATTGGCGTTCTTTGTCTGGGCGCTGGCCTATGCGCCCTTGCGCGCGGCGCCGCGGATGCTGGCGTGGGGCGTCGCGGCGGGTCTGGCGGTGGTCTGGTGTTTTGCCGGCACTACATGGCTGGCCGAAGCCAGCCTTGGGGCCGTCATTGTCGAAGGTCCGTCTTTTACGGCCCCGGTCGGTCGAACCCTGATCTTCCTGATGACCAGCACGGCCGGGGGCGTGACGTTTTCGGTCGGGGCCGTTGTGGGGGTCATGCTCGGGGCGCTCGGGGGGTCGGTTATCCGCGGTTTGTTCAAGTGGGAAGCCTGCGAGGATCCGCGTGAACTGGGCCGTCAAGTCGGGGGTGCAGTGCTGATGGGTATCGGCGGCGTGGTCGCGATGGGCTGCTCGATTGGCCAGGGCGTCACAGCGTTTGCAGCGCTTGCCTGGTCGGGTCCGGTGACCCTGGCCGCTATCGTGGCGGGGGCGCTTTTGGGATTGCGCCAGCTTATTGTCGGCTATCAACCCGATTGAGCCCCCCTTATTCATCTAAACCGGAAGGGTCTGGTTGCGAACGCCTGGGTGGCATTTGGCGGGGTCTCCTGCACAGTATTTACAATCACCCTGAGGCGCGTTTCCCGCGGCAGCGGCGGCACGCGCGACGGTCGCGTCTTGTCACCCCGGAGCCCGGCCACGCCGTCGTCCAGGTAACGCGCCTGCCAGCGCCAAACGGTGGGCTTGGACGTCTTCGCGCGCCGCATGATCTCGACGGTGCCGCAGCCGACTGACGTCGCCAGCACGATCTCGGCCCGCCAGACGAGCTTGCGCGCAGTGTTGCGGTTGGTGGTCAGAGCTTGAAGCTGAGCGCGGTTGGCGGGGCCAAGGTATCTTTGCTCGATCCGCACGATGTGTCGGATCCTCGCGGCGCAGGGTGAGGTTACCGAGCGCCGCCGCCAGCGCCGTCTTCCGGTCCATCAGAAGCCCGAACTGCTGGCATCAGCGCCCTACAACGCTCTGCGAAAGGGCGTTGGCAAGGCATCTGCCCTGCTTTTCAGGTGAGATCGTGCACCTGCGGGCGCGTTACCCGGGCGATCCCGATGGCAAGCGCCGTATAGCCGAACGCAAGTGCGATTTGCATCTGTACGGCACCCGCAATGTC
>JBBRBJ010000109.1:0-3445 GCA_038205925.1 Rhodobacterales bacterium
CAGCCAATCCGAATCCGGCACCGGGGCGGATGCGGGCAAGACACGGCTGATCATGCGCTCCAGCCAGCGGGTCTGGGCGGCTGAAATCGCCGCCGATGGCAGCGCCCATGAAATTCCGGCGCCACGCGCCGCGACAAAGGCCGCAACTGCAGGCAACGCGTTGCGGGACCGCATCCGGGTGCATCTTGCGGGCCTGTCTCCGGCAGATGTGCCGGTAACCTACGGCCAGCTTGCCCGGGCATTGGGCCTCTATATGCCCGGGTCCATTGGCAGGGTCACGCAGGCGCTTGAGGCGACCATGGTCGAGGATGCCGAAACCGGCGCGCCGTTTCTGGCCGCTCTTGTGGTTGGCAGGCTCGGGGACGGAGAAGCGGCCAAGGGGTTTCACCAGCAGGCGCATGCATTGGGTCGCGGCGCGGACTTGGGCGAAGACGAGCGGAGCTATCACCAGCGCGAGTTCACTGGCGCCGTTGCTATGCTAAAGGTCCCCAGCTAACGCAGAGTAAAAGCCGGATTATTAGTATGACAACTGAACACGTTCAGGACTTGGCGAAACGTAAGGCCAGCGGCCCCTGACCGCTTGGCAGCTGTAAAACCGCATTTTCCGCACGGTGGCGTCGCGACAGATGCGGCGTTTCAGACGAAGCCCACCTGATGCGCCGAAACGCGGCGGGGCTGCAGGGGGATCCCGAACCACTGGCCAACGATGTACTTCGGACTGCAAGGCGCTTGCCGCGGTCGGGTCAGCAACGGCCGAGTCCCGCTGTGGTGTTGACATGCCCGTATCCTGCTGCGTGCCCGCGAATTGTCCTGACGGGACAGCAGACGGTTGGCCCATGCCTGCCACCTTATCTGTTCGCGTTTCAGGGTGGGTTGATCTGGATCAGGGACACGAAGGATGATACCGACAAGATGGATATCTGTTCGATCAATGACCAGAAGGTTTAAAACCGGCGAATGACCACCGATCCTTATGACGCCCTCGGCCTGACCAAACATGCCACGCCGGAAGAGATCAAGAAGGCCTATCGCAAACTGGCGCGCACCAGCCACCCCGACCTGCACCCCGATGACTCGGCGGCCGAGGCGCGCTTCAAGGTTATCTCTGCCGCCTATGATCTGCTGAAAGACCCCGAAACAAGGGCAAAGTTCGATGCTGGTGAGATTGACGCCTCGGGTGCCGAACGCCCGCAGCGCCAGTACTACCGCGACTTTGCAGAGGCGCAGGGCAATCCCTACCAGCAGGGACGCGGCTTCGGAACTCAGGGCGATCCGGCTGATATCTTTGCCGAAATTCTGCGTCAGCGGGCACAGGGAGGCGGCGATGGCTTTAGCGGTCGGGGGTTTGCGGCGTCTGGGCAGGATTTGCACTACGCGCTTGAGGTGCCGTTTCTGGAGGCCGCTGTCGGCGGGGAAGTGCGCATCAGTCTTCAGGACGGCGACAGTATCGCCGTCAGGATTCCGCAGGGCGCCCGCGATGGCCAGACCTTGCGGCTGCGCGGTAAAGGCGGACCAGGCCATGGCGGTGGCGCGCCCGGTGACGCGCTTATTACCGTGGCCGTTCGGCAGCATCCTGTGTTCCGCCGCGAGGGTGACGATATCCTCGTGACCCTCCCCATCACAATTGACGAGGCCGTGCTGGGGGCCAAGGTTACAGCCCCCACGATCACTGGTCCAGTCAGCCTGACCATTCCCATGGGCGTCAGTTCCGGTCGCGTGCTGCGTATGCGCGGGCGCGGCGTGACACGACCGGGGGGCAACGTCGCAGGCGACGAGCTTGTCGAACTTCGGATCGTCGCACCCCGCGAAATCGATGAGACTTTGCGTGATTTCCTGACCGAATGGCGCAAGAACCATGCCCACGACCCGCGGGCGGGGCTGCTGAACGAGGCTGTATCATGACCGACCATCTGACCGAAGATGACGTCCTCGCCGCAATCCCGGGCCTGACCCGCACCCGTCTTGTCGCCTTCATCGAGACCGAGGTCGTGATCCCTCTGCGCCGGGATACAGGTGTTCACACGGTCCATGTTTTTCGTCAGATCGACCTTGCCCGCCTGCAACTGCTCTGCGATTTGGCAGACGATCTTGAACTGGACGAGGCAGCGCTTGGTGTGATCATCTCGTTGATCGACCAACTCCATGCTGCCCGTCGGGACCTTCGCGCAATCGCGCGTGCCGTGGAGCAAGAGCCACCGGAAGTGCGTACTCGGATCGGTGCCGCTCTCATCGGGTCTCTGACGTGATGCAGCGCGGAAGGTAGCGATCAGCGCCCAACCTTCTGCGACCCCTCCGACATCCTGACCAAATGCGTGCGGGCCATGGAACTGACAACTTGCGCTGTAGCGGGCGTCTGCACAGCCGCTTGCCAGATAACACCGGCTGCAGATGGGCCCGCCACCCCGAGCAGCGCAATGCCGCCGACCTTGATCACGGCCATGATGATGGACAGAAGTCCGACCGAGCGGCTGCCGGCGACGTTGACAAGATAGGCAACGACGATCAGCGCAACGCCGATGACAGGGACAAGAAAACTGTCCGGATCGCCGCCAAACGCCCGTATCGCGTAGGTGCCAGTGCGCAAGCGCATCTCAGATCGCCTCGACCGCCTTTTTCAGGAGATCGCGCACCTGACCGGCGACGGCATGCAGTTCGGCATTATCGATCGCCTGCATCGAGGCTACCGGATCGATGGCACTGACCTCGACGCCGCCCGTCACCTCGCGCAGGATCACATTGCAGGGCAGCATCGCGCCCACACGCGGCTCTATCCCGATGGCCTCATGGGCCATTTTCGGGCTGCACGCGCCGAGGATGCGGTAGGCCGGCATCTCGACATCCAGTTTCTTTTTCATCGTCGCCTTGACGTCGATCACGGTCAGGATGCCGAAACCCTTGTCGGTCAATGCGGCACGGGTGCGCGCATCGACGGCGTCAAATTCAGCGTCCGCTATCAGGCGGTTGATCGTGTAATCCATTGTAATCCCTTTCGGTTCATTTGCGCAGGTATTTCACCAGCGCCGCAATGGCGAGGCCGACCAGCACAAGGATGACAATCATCCAAAGCCAACCAAAACCCATGCCCAAACCCATACCGTAACTATTCATCATCGCGTCCTCCTGACCCATGTTGGTGTAACGCCCGCCAATCGGTATTTGATCCGACTGGCGGGGAAAAAAGATGCTTCAGTTGTTGCCCATCACGCCTTGGCCCATGCCATGCATGCCGCCGCGCTCACCGCCCATGTGGTCTTGCATCATCGTGGCCATTGCCGCCATTTCAGCGTCCGTCACCTGCGCATCACCGTCGGCGTCGTGCATCTGGAAGGCGCGCACGGTCATTGGCCGGGTATGGGCCGCGTGCATCACGGCAAACTCTTCCAGCGAAAGCGTGCCGTTGGCGTCGGTGTCATAGGTTTTGAGTTCGGCCTGAATGCCCGCCGTC
>JBBRBJ010000110.1:0-3320 GCA_038205925.1 Rhodobacterales bacterium
GGCACGATCTGGAAGGGCCGCCCGCAGATGCATCTGCCGATGCTGTGGATCGTCGGCTTTTTCGCAACCTTCGTCATCGGCGGGCTGACCGGCGTGATGGTGGCCGTCGTGCCGTTCGACTGGCAGGTGCATGACACAGCGTTCATCACGGCTCACCTGCACTACGTGCTTGTTGGCGGCTTTGTGTTTCCGATGCTTGCCGCACTGTACTACTGGATGCCGCACATGACCGGGCGCAAGCGGTTCTTCAAGCTGGGCGAGACGGCGTTCTGGCTGGTGTTTATCGGCTTTCACGGCACCTTCCTTCTGATGCACTGGGTCGGCCTTCTGGGGCAACGCCGGCGGATCGACACCTACGATGTCGGTTCGGGGTGGGAGGTGATCAACCTGATCTCCTCGGTCTTCAGCTTTGTGATGGCGATCGGCTTTGCGCTGATCCTGATCGACGTCATCATCCACGCGGTCATCCGTTCGCGCGGTCCCCGCAACCCGTGGGGGGCGGGCAGTCTGGAATGGGCGATGCCGATCCCGCCGCCGGCCTACAACTTTGCCAGTCTGCCCGAGGTCACCTCGCGCGATGCCTTGGCCGAAACCCCGGATCTGGCGCTGCATCTGGCAAAGGGCGAAGGCTATCTCGGCACGCCCCGCGATGGCCTGCGCGAAACGCTGACCGTCGATACCGCGACCGGGCGACCGAACGGCATCGTCGTGTTCCCCAAGAACACCGCGCTGCCGATCCTGATGGCCTTTGTTACCGGCGGGATCTTTCTTGGGATGCTGATCAAGGCCTACTGGCTGGTGCCGCTGGCGGGGGTCGGGGTTGTAGCCATTGCGCTGCGCTGGGTGTGGGGCCTTGGCCACCGCTATGACCGGGGCCTGCAAGATGCCGGGCGCGGTCTGATGCTGCCGTTCGCGTCCGAGACTGCCGATCCTCCCGGTTGGTGGGGCTCGGTGTTCCTGCTGATCGCCAATGCCACCTTCTTTGGTTGCCTTATCTTTGGCTACGCCTTTCTCTGGACAGTCGCGCCAAACTGGCCGCCACCAGAATGGGCCGTCGTTGATGTGCTCTGGCTTGGCTTGGCGCTTGCGGGTGCAGTGATCGGACCGCTCGGCATCCGCTGGGCGACTGTCAACCTCAGCCGGGATCGCAGCGCCCTGCCCGGCCTTGTTGCCACGCTGATCGCCGTGGGCGCGCTGTTTGCAGGAGCAGCCATGATCCCGCTGTCCCTGCCCGACCCGACCCGGCACGCCTATGACGCGACCCTGTGGGTGATCAGCGGCTATGCCTTGTTCCACGCGGCCATTGCCGCGCTCATGACGGGTTTCCTTGTCGCCCGGTCAACGGCAGGCTTTCTGTCCGCCTGGAGGCTGGGCGAGGCGCGGATTGTCCGGCTCTGGGTCGATTACGCCGCCCTTGTCACGCTTGCCGCCCTCGCCGCTGCCTTCGCGCCAGGGCTACTGGCATGACCGATGTCATCCGTCTCTTTGGCCCCCTTGTTCTGTGGCTCGCGTCGTTCAGCGCGATCTACGGACTGCAAGGTGTGCTTTGCGCTGGAAGCTGGGACCGCACGCTTCTTGTCGCCGCTTGGCTGTTTGTCGTGGCACTGCAAGTGGTCCCCTTGGTCATGCTGTCAACGGAAAGGTTCGGCGCCCGCGCGGGCTTCGTCCGCTGGGTCAGCCTGGCGCTTGCGACCGTCAGCCTTGTGGCCGTGATCTGGACACTCGCGCCCGTCGCCTTCCTGACGGCTTGCCTCTAAAACGACCCCGCCCCGCGCTTGCAGCCTTGCAGGGGACGACCCCGTGCCGCACTTCGTCACATGGCGGCTGATGAACGCACTTGCCGTTGACGCCCTGTCGGAAGGGTGGGACGGGGCACGCGGTCCCTGTAGCAGCACTGTCATCTGCCTTGCAGGAAATGGTCCTGCACAGCTTCAACTGATCAAAAGCCGGTCAGCACGGTGACGGGGATCTGGTCAGCCATTGTCTAGTCTCCCAAAGCGGTGGTGAGGGTGGTGATATTGTGGCGCATCATGTTGAGGTACGTGCTGGCCGGGCCATCCGGGCCGGACAGTGCGTCGGAAAGCAGCGTGCCGCCGATCTTTGCCCCGGTTTCCGAGGTGATCTGTTCCAGCAAACGGCCGTCGGTGATGTTTTCGATGAACACTGCCGGGATCGCTTCGGCCTTCATCTGGGTGATCAGGGCCGCGACATCGGCGGCCGAGACTTCGGATTCGGTACTAAGGCCTTCGGGCGCATGGAAGGTCATGCCATAGGCGGCGGCGAAGTAGCCGAAGGCATCGTGCGAGGTGACGACCGCGCGGCGGTTTTCCGGCAGGGCGGCAACGGCGGCCTTGATTTCGGTCTCAACCGCATCGATTTCGGCCAGGTAGGCGGCGGCGTTGGCAGCGTAAATGGTTGTACCCTCGGGGTCGGCGGCGGTCAGGCCCGCCTCGATATTGGCGACGTAAAGGCGCGCGTTGGCAAGGCTTTGCCAGGCATGCGGGTCGAAAGCGCCGTGATCGTGGCCAGCATGATCGTCGTGATCATGTGCCGCACCCTCGCCCTCGGCCTTCACCTCACCTTCGGCATGTGCCTCGCCTTCGGCATGTGCGTCGTGGCCTTCCTCTGCCATTTCCATTGCCGTCACACCCGTTGTGGCCACCACCACCGCACCCTTGTATTCCGACGCCTCGATCAGCCGATCCAGCCAGCCCTCGAAACCAAGGCCATTCACGAACACCACCTGCGCCGCGGCGACCAACTGCGCGTCAGCGGGGGTCGGGGAATATACATGCGCGTCGCCGTCGGGGCCGACCAGTGTGCTGACGGCAACCCGGTCGCCGCCCACTTCGGACACCATGTCACCAAGGATCGAGAAGCTTGCGACGACGGGCAGCTTGTCCTGGGCAAAGGCTGACAGTGGCAGGATGGCAATGGCGGTGGTCAGGCCAAGGAAAATGCGGCGGTTCATCGGGTATCCTTTCAGGATTGCAGATGCGGGCGCGGCAGATAGCGCGCGGTCAGGCTGCCTTGCGATCCGAAGATCAGCGACAGCGCGTAAAGCCCGCCTGCAACCAGAATGATCGCAGGGCCAGAGGGCAGCGAGAAATGGTAGGACAAAAGCAGCCCGGTGATGCTGGACGCGACCGCCACCAGTACTGCGACACCAATCATCGCCCCGATGCCTTGGGCCCAGAACCGCGCGGCGGCCGCGGGCAGGATCATCAGGCCCACCGACATCAACGTGCCAAGTGCTTGAAACCCGGCGACAAGGTTCATCACCACCAGCGCCAGAAACGCGAAATGGGTCAGGGCGGACA
>JBBRBJ010000111.1:0-3247 GCA_038205925.1 Rhodobacterales bacterium
CATCAACGGCGCGCTGACCGCACGGGTCGGCGTGGCGGCAATCGAGGTCTGCCGCCCGCTGCCATTTCACGCACTGAAACGGCCATCCGTCACAGGCCTCGTGCAAAGATCGCTGACCGGACTATTTGGTGCGCCAAAGGAGTAATCCACATGGAATCCCTCGCCGACGACCTTACCACGATGGTGCGCACCCCGCTTTTCGGACAGGTTTGCGGCTCTGCCAAGGTGCCGTCCGCCTTTCCCGGACTATGGGTTCACCCCATCACGGCTTTGTCATGGCGAAAAAAACCCATATGTAACACGGCTTTGAAAGCGCACTGTCGGCACCGCCTCGCGCGTCGGTGAAACCTTTGACGACGGATGACGTTTCTAAGACAGGCTATCACACCGCAACAGGAGAAATTGCATGCCACATCTTGGTTCGTCATTCACATCTTATGCCGACTTTCTGAACGGCGCCGATCAGATATATTCCACCAGGCTGAACGCGCTGAACAGTTCCGGCGTTACGGGCACGGTCATTTTCGCCGTGCAGACGAACGACGATGGAACGGGTTACGTCAACGTCGCGGTCACTGCGGAAAATCTGGCGCCCAATCAGACCAACGTTCAGCACGTCCACGGCACCTTTGACGCCGACGGCAACCCCACTGACGCGGTGACGCCGACCATCGCCGACGACGCTGATGGCGACGGCATCGTCGAGGTGCTGGAAGGGCTGCCGCGTTACGGCGACATCCTGATGCCGGTGCAGCGGCCCGACGGCACTGCGCCGACCTCGGACGCGAATGGCGATCTTGCTTTTGTGCAGACGTTCCAGATCGAGAACATGGCTAATTTCATCAGCCCTGTCACCGGCACGCAGTATTCGTTTCAGGACGTCATGGATGTGGCGCTGCGCGAATACGTGATCCACGGCGTCGTTCTGCCGGACGGTATCGGCGCGGGAACCGGCGGCGAGGCTGACGGCGGCGTCAACGGCTTCACCCCGATCCTGCCCGCCGCGGCCGGCGAATTCGAACAGATCGACCTGACCGAGGCGATGCGTCTTTTGACGATTCAGCGCGCCGATGCCAGCAGCACCACCGCACTCACGGGGGGCAATGACACCTTCGATGCCGGTCCGGGCGACGATACGGTGATTGCCGGAAACGGCAACGATGTAATCAGCGGCGGTGGCGACAACGATCTGCTGTTCGGGCAGGGCGGGGCCGACACGCTGTCAGGTGGCGACGGCGACGATACGCTGGTCGGCGGCACCGGGGCGGATACGTTGAACGGCGACGGCGGCGACGATGTCATCAAGGGTGGCAACAGCACCGACGTCATCAGCGGCGGTACCGGCGCTGACCTTCTGCTTGGTCAGGGCGGTGACGACAACATCAGTGGCGGCGACGGCGACGACGTCGTCAACGGCGGTGCCGGGGCCGACCTTATCCTTGGCGATGCAGGCAACGACTACCTGAACGGCGCTGGCGGTGCGGATTCGATCAGCGGCGGTGCCGATGATGATGTCCTGCTGGGCGGCTCCGGCGACGACATCCTGAACGGGGACGCCGGCAACGACGTGCTGGCAGGCGGTGCCGACGACGACAGTCTGTTCGGCGGCGATGGCGACGACGTGCTTTCGGGCGGCGGCGGCGACGACCTTCTGGTCGGCGGCGACGGGGCGGACGTGTTGCGCGGCGGCGCCGGGCTGGACATCATCGGTGGTCTTGGCGGCAACGACATCATCTTCGGCGGTGGCGGAGCTGACGAATTCCACTTTAATGGCGGCACGGGCAGCGACACGATCCGCGACTACGTGCAGGGCGAAGACGTCATTTCGTTCCTCGATACCGAGACAAGTTCGATCCAGTTCGCCAACTCGACAACCGATGCAGTGCGCGGCGACAGCGACCTGAACGCTGCCGACTTTGACACTGTCTTGTCGCTTGTCGGACTTGACGCTGGCAACGATCAGCAGGTCGTGTTCAGCTTTGGTGGCACCGCCGAACTCGAGACCGGCACCGCAGCGGCGGTCGAGGCCTACATCGCCGCTAACGACGGCGTCAGCACCGCCATCTACTACGATGACGACTGGTCGACCCTCGCGGGCCGCGAACTTGTCGTTACGCTGGAAAACTTCGCATCGGCGATGACGGTCAGCGACTACGACGTCTACTGAACCCCGGCAGTTCCGTCGCCAACAGCGCCCGCCCCCGCGATTGACGGGGCGGGCGCAAACGTGTCGCGATCCGGGGGTCGTAGCTGTTATGTGCGCCAAGGCGCCCGCAGCGACCCCAGTGTCGGGATCATCGTGCCGAAGACTTGGGCGGTCAGCAGCCGCGGCATCGTCCCCCAGGGCGCGCCGTAGGGCAGGGGCCGGGCGATCAGTGGCGACAGCGGCGATCCGGCGCCGCAGGCATCCACGGATCAGATCGAACTGCCCGGTGCGACTGCCATCGGCAAAAGTCAAGCAGCCGCCGCGTCCAGCGCCCCGATCCGCCCCGGCACCGCTTGGCCAACAAGCTGAGTGACCAGCCCGACCCGACCGGGCGCGGCGCATCGAACTGATCGAACAATGTCACGTCATGGCCCTGATCGGCCAGCAGCGCCGCGGTGGTCAGCCCATCGATCCCGGCCCCGGCAATGGCGATGGGCAGGCGATCTGATTGACGGAAGGCTGACACGGGCACCCCTGATGCAGCGACGGCACACCGCTTGGGGTGCGCAGATCCTCCACCCCCATGCGCAGCCCGCGCCCGATCCGGTGGGCAAGGTGCGACCAACGTGCGGCGACCCCATGTGGCAGTTCTGCCGTCACGACCCTGTCGAACAGCGTCAGCCAGATGTCGAAATGGCCGCCTTTGACCTCATGCGCGGCCATATGCACCGCCATCGGATTGCCCTCATAAACCCGTTCGGACAGGATCGCATTACGCCAGAACCGCACGATCTTGGCCTCGTGCGCGGGCCAGTCGGTCACATGGGCGGCAAACACCGGGCCAAGCGTCGGGTCGACGCGGACCTGCGCGTAAAACGCTGCAACGACTTGGGCGATCTGATCTTGGGTGATTTCGAACCGCGCCAGACCCGCCATTACAGCACGATCCACATCACGGTAAGGATCAGCACAAGATAGACCAGCATGTTGAACATCGACCGGATCAGACCCTGATCGCTTTCCGGGTCCACGCCCATCCTGCGGCAGATCATCGTTCCGGGCCACAAAAGGGCGTCTGCGATGCGATGGGCCATAGGGCGA
>JBBRBJ010000112.1:0-3098 GCA_038205925.1 Rhodobacterales bacterium
ATGCGCGACGACATTGTGCAGGACATGGCCGACAGGCTGGCAGTTGCCGAAGTTGCGGGGCTTGCACGACACTATACAGCGGAGGATCTGGACCAGTTGCTGTTGCAGATCTGCGGCAAGACCGATGCCTTTGCAGCGCCGCTGTCGCACGCGCAGGCACTGATGCTGTTCGGCCTTGATCCTGGTGACACGCTCGACTCGGTCCTTGCAGATGTTTTTCTGGGGGCCGAGGCGGACAGTCTGGCCGAACTGGTGGCGCGGCTGGGCACAGGTCTTGTCACCGACATCCGTCAGGCAGAAAAATTGGCCGTGTTCGCGCCTTATTCGCCGTCGGCGGCCTTCCTTGAGGTGCTGGAAGGCATCTTCCTGACAAAGGCGGGCGAAGCGAAGATCGGCAAGTTCCCGACGAAGGACCTGCGCAATTCCCTTGGCCCCCTACTGGAACCGCTTGAGGCGCTTATGGGCCGTGTCGAGGCGGCGCGAGTGCGGCGTGTGTGTCTGCTCGCGGCCGAAAAGACTTATGCGCTGCACACGTTCGCCCGCCCCTTTCTGCGTCTTTACACCCAGCGCAAGGATGCGCGGGGCTTGCTGGATTTCGACGATCTGATCACCCGTGCCGCGCGCCTGCTGAACGATCCCGGACTGGCCGCTTGGGTTCTGTTTCGCCTGGATGGCGGGATAGATCACATTCTGGTGGATGAGGCGCAGGACACCTCGCCCACACAATGGAAGGTGATTGAACGCCTGGCAGCCGAGTTTACCGCTGGTGAAGGCGCCAGTAACAAGCCGCGCAGCCTGTTCGTGGTGGGGGACAAGAAGCAGTCGATATATTCGTTTCAGGGCGCTGATCTGACCGCCTTTGACGCTCAGCGCGACGATTTTCGCGCCCGTTTCGCCGCCGTCAGCCAGCCGATGCAGGACCGCGCACTGGACTATTCGTTCCGGTCCTCGCGCGCGGTGCTCGACGTGGTTGATGCCACCTTTGGCGGCGATTTCCCCGAGGCTTTGGGCGATCCGCCGCGGCATCTGGCGTTCAAGGATGCGCTGCCGGGGCGGGTTGACCTCTGGCCACTGATCCCGAAGGCTGAGACGGTGAAGGATCAGGACGGCTGGTCGCCGGTTGATCTGATTTCCGAAGACCACCATACAGTGCAGCTTGCCGCCCGGATCGCCGACGAGATCCGGGCCATGGTGGATGGCGGGGTTCAGGTGCCCGACCCCGGCGGCGCCTTCCATCCGGTGCACGAGGGAGATTTTCTGATCCTCGTGCAGCGCCGCGGCCCTCTGTTTTCGCACATCATTCGGGCGTGCAAACAGCGCAATCTCGCCATTGCCGGGGCAGATCGGCTAAAGCTGGGCGAGGAAGTGGCCGTCAAGGACCTGAAGGCGCTGCTGGCGTTTATGGTCACGCCAGAGGACAGCCTTTCGCTGGCGGCTGTCCTGCGCTCGCCGCTGTTCGGCTGGTCGGAAGATGCGCTTTACCGGCTGGCGCACGGCCGCAAGGGGCACCTCTGGGCGGTACTACGTGATGCAGATGCACCTGATACACTGGCCATCTTGCAGGATCTGCGCAATCAGGCCGATTTTCTGCGCCCCTACGAAATGCTGGATCGAATTCTGACCCGCCACAATGGCCGCCAGCGCCTGCTGACCCGGCTGGGCCCCGAAGCCGAAGATGCGATTGACGAGTTGCTGACGCAATCGCTGATTTATGAACAGGCCGACGTGCCCAGTCTGACGGGCTTTCTGATCTGGCTGGAGAATGACGAGGTTCAGGTCAAGCGCCAGACCGAGGGTGAGGGCCGGCGGATCCGCGTGATGACGGTGCATGGCGCAAAGGGGCTGGAGGCGCCCATTGTCATCCTGCCCGACACCGCCGACCGGAACCCACAGGACCGGGACGAGATCTATATGCTGAACGGCGGCTTTCCGGTGTGGAAAACACCCTCGGACAGCAGCCCTGCCGAAATCGAGACCGCGCGCGCCCTGCGAAAGAAGAAGACGCGGGAAGAAAGCCATCGGCTTTTGTATGTGGCCCTGACGCGCGCGCGATGCTGGTTGATCGTGGCGGGGGCGGGGGATGCGAAAGTTGAGGTCAGCAAAAGGCCCAAACCGCGTGCTGAATGGTGCTGGTATCGGTTGGTCGAGGCCGGAATGCACCGTGTGGGTGCAGTAACAGATGGTCTGCGCCTGCGTCATCAGTTCGGGGACTGGTCAGATGCCAGGCAGCGTACTGATGTTGCACCCGAACCTGTTTTCGCGCCTGATTGGGTGATGACTCCCCCGCCCGATGCCGCAAGACCGCCAAAGCTTTTGTCACCATCAGATCTTGGCGGGGCAAAGGCCCTCGCTGGCGACGGCGATGAGACCGAGGTTGCCAAGGCGCGCGGAACCGCTATTCACGCCTTGCTAGAGACACTCGCCGCGCTGGAGCCCACCGATTGGGCCGACTTTGCATCTACTGTCGCGCCTGCCGGAATGGATCCCGCGGGCCTGCTGGCCGAGGCTGCCGGGGTTTTGAGTGCGCCCGACCTTGGGCTTTTGTTCGGACCCGACAGCATGGCCGAAGTGACGCTCGCTGCCGATCTGGGCGGCACGCGGATGTTGGGGGTGATCGACCGGCTGATCATCTGGCCCGACCGGGTTCTGGCTGTGGATTTCAAGACAAACCGGGTTGTGCCGCAGACCGCAGACGCCGTGCCCGAGGGGATCTTGCGGCAGATGGGGGCGTATTTGCAGGGACTGCGGCAGATCTACCCTGACAAACGCGTGGATGTGGCCGTGCTTTGGACCTTTGGCCCGAATCTGATGATGCTTGATCCCGATATCGTGACGCGGGCCCTTTCGCGCACCACCATATCTTGACGCTGCCGCACCGCACCCTTAGCTTCATGGCCTGACACATTCCTATCAGGAGATATGATCATGGGCGCTGCGACAGTTGCCGTCACCGACGCCACCTTTGACGCGGAAGTCCGTAAATCGGCGCTTCCGGTTGTGGTGGATTTCTGGGCCGAATGGTGCGGCCCGTGCCGCCAGATTGGCCCGGCACTTGAAGAACTGGCCACCGAATACGCCGGCCGCGTGAAAATCGTGAA
>JBBRBJ010000113.1:0-2613 GCA_038205925.1 Rhodobacterales bacterium
TTTCTGGCATCGCTTGGCAGGCTTGTTTTCCCAATCCTCGGGAACCTCACCCTTCTTGATCGTTGTGTTTTCGTCGCGCGTGTTGTTATTGCGCGGCACCGGCACGATGGAAGCGTCGAGTATCTGCCCGCCGCGGGCGATATAGCCCCGCCGAGCAAGATACCCGTCGAACAGCCTGAACAGTTCCTCCACCTTGCCTGCCTGCGCCAGCGCGTCGCGATAAAGCCAGACCGTCTTGGCATCGGGCACACGGTCGCCAAGGCCAAGCCCCAGAAACCGCATGAAGGACAGCCGGTCGCGAACTTGATACTCGATCTGGTCGTCTGAAAGGTTGTAAAGCGCGCTCAGAGCCAGCGTCTTGAACATCAGCACGGCGTCCATCGGCTTGCGCCCCGCGCGAGACTTGCGATCCGCATCCTGCTTTCGCCAAACCCGCTCAAGAGCCGGGCGAAACTCCTCCCACGGAACGACGGTGTCGATCTCAACCAGCGGGTCCTTCTTCGCATCCAGGCTCGCGTAACGGTCCGAAAGATCGAAGAAACCCATCTGCGCCATCGCTGCATCCCCACTGCCGGTTCACTGTCTCACCATACCGCAGTGCGGGGGGCGGGACAATTTATAGAGGTGCCCTCAATTCCACATGCCCGTTCGACGTTGTGACGCTACCGCCCTCGTCACGCGGCGCCCTTGCGGATGCTTTTCTGGCCGACCTTCTCGCCGCTTACGAATTGGCGCAAGACGCTGACACATCCGCAGATTGCATTGAGGAAGATCAATCTTCCGATTGACGCTTTTGATATTGTCCCGATGGGCCGCTCGGTTAACATGGCTGAAGTTCTGTCTGCCTATTGGCCAAAGGAGCCCGGACGTGACCGACACCTTCCACCAACCGCTTGGCGGAAACGAGATGCCGCGCTTTGCCGGACCGGCGACGATGATGCGCCTGCCCACGCAGCCGACGGCGGCAGGGCTGGACGCGTGTTTCGTCGGCGTTCCGATGGATATCGGCACGTCAAATCGCCCGGGAACACGGCTGGGTCCGCGCCAGATACGCGACGAAAGCAGGATGCTGCGGCCCTTCAACATGGCCACAGGTGCGGCCCCGTTCGAACACCTTCAGGTCGCAGACATTGGCGATGTGCCGATCAACACCTTCGATCTGAAGAAATCGGTTGGCATCATTGAAACGTTTTATGACGGCGTCCTTGCGACCGGCGCCATTCCTCTGACGCTGGGCGGCGATCATACGCTGACCTGGCCTATTCTGAAGGCGATGCGCAAGGTTCACGGCCCCGTCGCGTTGATCCATGTCGACGCCCACGCCGACGTCAGCGACCACATGTTCGGAGAAACCGTGGCGCATGGCTGCCCGTTCCGCCGCGCCTGGGAAGACGATTGCATCCGCAACGACCGGGTGTTCCAGATCGGCTTGCGCGGCACCGGTTATGCGCCGCAGGATTTCGACTGGAGCCGCGACCGGGGTTGGAACGTGGTGCAGGCCGAGGCGTGCTGGCACCGCTCGCTTGTTCCCCTGATGGATAGGGTGCGCAAGGTTGTGGGCGATGCACCGGTCTACATCAGCTTTGACATCGACGCGCTTGACCCCGGGTTCGCCCCCGGCACCGGCACGGTCGAACCCGGCGGATTGTCGACATGGCAGGCGTTCGAGATCGTGCGCGGCTGCGCCGGGCTGAACATCGTCGGCGGCGATCTGGTCGAGGTGTCGCCACCCTACGATACGACCGGCAATACCGCGCTGATCGGGGCCAACCTGTTGTATGAAATGCTGTGCGCCCTGCCGGGCGTGCCGCGCAACCCAAATATTCACCCCAAGCTGGAGTTCTGACAATGATGAAAAGACGCACATTTCTTGCGACCACGGGTATTGTCACCCTTGGCACGCTTGCGACCCCGGCGCTGCTGCGCGCACAGGGTGTCCCCCTTAAGGTCGGCACCTACGGCGGCTATTTCGAGGAAAGTTTCAAGCAGCACATCTTTCCGGATTTCACCGCAGCGACCGGGATCGAGGTCGAATCCATCGCCGAACCCACGGGCGAGGCGTGGCTGGTTCAGTTGCAGCAGGCTGCACGGGCCGGTCAGGCCCCCGCAGACGTGTCGATGATGGCGCAGGTCGCCCGTCTGCGCGGCGAGATTGCCGAGCTTTGGGCCCCGCTTGACCGCAGCGCGATGCCGCAGACCGACAACCTGCCCGACTTCTTTCAACACAGTTCCGCAAACGGCGCGTTTTATGGCACCGGCGCGGTCAGTTGGTACATTAGTCTGGTGACCAATACCGACGTTTACCCCCAAGCCCCGACATCATGGACGGCGTTCTGGGAGCCGGCGAACGAAAACAAACTGGGCCTGCTAGCACTCGCTTCAAATTCGTTCCTGCTGGAAATCACGGCGACGACCTACTTTGGTGGCTCGGATATTCTGGCGACCGATGAAGGCGTGCTGGAGGTGATGGGCAAGCTGGCCGAGGTCAAACCGAACGTCCGCCTGTGGTATCGCGACGAAGGTCAGTTTCAGCAGGCGCTGGAGACTGGCGAGATTCCGATGGGCCAGTATTACCACGATGTGACGGGCCTTGCCGCCGCCGATGGCAAACCC